>NZ_JAPNLE010000007.1:0-600000 GCF_026627925.1 Cupriavidus sp. D39 | reverse complement strand
CATCTTTGGCCCGATCGGCAAGGAACTGCGCGAGTACTGGGACCTCGATCGAGCGCGCGAATGGGGATGTTTGACAACCGATTTTGAGACTTCCACGTACGAGCAATACGAAGAAGCCAGCCGGCTAGCAATTGAGGTCGAAGCAACTATTCATGACCCAGTGGAGCGCGGCAACCGCCTTCGAGATATTACGCGAGCGACGGGCGTCGGACTAAGCCTTGGCGTGTGTCCGTGGACCGATCACGGTCTGTTCCAAACCTATGAGCAAAACAAGGACAAGGGCCGGCTGACCATTGTCCTCGGGCATGACTGGTATCCAATTGTGCCACGGCGGGCAAAGAATCCGCATCCCGTTGATGTGCCCCTGTCTCGCGATACAGGTTTGCGCGGGCTCACAAAGTACATCAAAGTCGGCGCCGTGCCGAAGGCCATTGTGGACGGGTCAGAGTTGCTGCTATTTCTGAACTTCAAGCCCGATTTTCGTCCACCCAACACGTCTACCACCGGGGCATTTAATCCCTACGATCGTTTCTTTGAGATCGCCAAGGTGCAGAAGGCGCCGGGGTTGGCCGCGCAGGCGCTGGCGTGGATCGCCCAGTTGTATGCCATCGAGGCCGGCATCAAGGACAAGCCACCGGATCACAAACTGGCCGTGCGGCAGGCGCAATCCGTGCCGCTGCTCGCCCAGTTCCACCAGTGGCTGCTAGGCAATGCCCATGGCTTGCTGGCCAAGCAGCAGCCGTTGGAGCAGGCCTTCGGCTATGCACTGCGACATTGGCAGGCCCTCGTGCGCTACACCGAAAGCGGTATCCTGGAGCCGGACAACAATCGCCTCGAGCGCGCCATCCGCCCAATTGCCGTTGGCAGAGCGAATTTTATGTTCGTGGGCTCGCCGCGTGGCGGGCGTGCCGCCGCGACGATGTACTCGCTGCTGGGTACCTGTCGCCTGAATGGTATCGAGCCCTATGGCTGGCTCAAGGATACCCTGGAGCGCCTGCCAGCCCACCCCATCAGCCGGGTCCACGAACTGCTACCGCTGCCACGCTAACCGGTAAACTGTGCGTCATGGACATTCTTGACGCATTGCGCCTCGCCCCGAGCGCCGACCTGTACCGCTTGTATCTGACCATCGGGCGGATGCTCGACGATCCGAAGCGGATTCTGGAGAGCCGCCGGCACCTGCATATCGGCATGACCGTCAGTTACGTGGCTGACGATCTGACCCAGCCGGTGCGGCAGGGCCGCATCCTCGAACTCCGGCAGACCCAGGCCGTGGTCGAGGATATCGCTACGCGCCGGCGCTGGGCCTTACCCTATGCCGCGGTCATCGCCGACGCCAACGCTGCGGCCCAACCATCACCGCACGATCCACCGCCACCGGCCCGTGCGCAACGTGCTGACTTCGTGGTCGGTGACACGGTGGCCTTCACGGACCAGCACTTGCACGAGCGCATCGGCACCATCGTACGCATCAACCAGAAGACTGCTTCTGTGCAGTGCAATCCCGATGAGGGCCACTGGCGTGTCTCGTTTGCACTTCTGCGCAAGGTCGTCGACCTCTGAGCTTCCAGCCTTCCATCGACATCAGTACGAAAAACATGTCTAAACGCAAGATCGAGCCGGACCGCGAACAGCGAATCGAGATGGAGGTGATCGTCGACGCTTACAACTCAGAGGAGCGGTGTATGGCATGGTACTACTACCTCGAGGAGCAACTCACCGTTCCGTTTGAAGCTGAGGTTCGCAAGAGATCGCCAACCTCACCGCTCATCCCCGGCGACCGGGTTCAGGTGATCGCAATGGCGCCGGAGGAAGTGTGCGAGACTGAAGCCTTCGTGTGGATACGATGGAACAAGCGCAAGCTTGCTGTACCACTAGCGCAACTCGTGCCACTGGCGAGCGACGAGCTGACACAGCAGGCCATTGCCGATTGGCAGTACTGGCGGGAGCGCGGCTATCAGTTCTGACATCAGATCGTCAGCCGTGATGCCATGGCATCCGATGCCCCCCACAACGCCAATGACCTGACGGAGCAGTATTCCCAAGTCAACATGGGTTCTGCTGACGGATACATTGATCGCTGAAGTTTCCGCTACCGGCCATCTACGGCCGTTGGTCCGCCCTTGCGTTGAGACTAGCGAACTTCGGCTCACCCCAGGCAACAGCCCGTCAGCTTTAGTCCTCCGTGTCGCGTCGTCGGCGATGCGCAAACATCTCCAAAAGACTGCTGGTTGCGCTCAACTTACTTCACATCTGACGATTGCCAGCGTTCTTCTGGGAAAATGGCCGGTCGCTCGATCGGGAACATTCGTTCGAGATATTTAACAGGCTCGGGGCTAATGACTCGCTTTATTGTTTCCCAGCCCAGCCTATAGTCGCTACCAGTAGTGAAACCGCGAAAAAGCGTAGGTTGAGTCAATATGCGATCAAAATGGCAGAATGGATTCTCTGATGCCAACACAATCACGGAGTCTTGGGTAGGTGGATTAAAACGCCACCAAGCGCTCGTCGGACGTAGAGATGCCGCGATCCTAGAGAGATCCGCCCCCTTTCGCAACCAGTGGATTCCCCACTCGGGATTTTCTGCTGTGCCGCCGTCCATCTTGAAATAAGGTTTGTATTCTCGCAACGGAGAATCATTGTTGATTTGCGTCGCAATCAGACATCCCGCTTTGCTTCGAACGACAAGAGCTGGAAGTTCTTGGATGTAAAGAACTGTGCCTTCCTTTCGCAACGTTTCAGCGTAGAGTTCGGCCTCGTGCCGTGAAGCGTGCATGCATCCGTTGTTGTACCTGTTTATCCAGGTCGAGTGCCAGGCATTGCGCCCCGTGTAAACATAATACAAAAATATGCCTTGTGCCGAGGTGGCTCGCGTGTCCGGGAGGCTGGGAAATTCCTCCGGCGAGTACATTGTCAGCGCCATTTGATGGCCTCCGATCTTGCAGCCGCGGGCGTATCGCCCTGTACATAGACGAACCGAACCACGTAGTTCGGTACACGACTAGGTGGATTTTTCCAGTCTAGGCGCGGTCCTTCTATGCGGAAGACCACAATAATTGTGCGAGGAACACCCGCGGCGTCACTTGAGATGGTCAATCGCCGAGGGCCGGAGGATGCCGAGTTCGGATGACTGCGGTGGCGACGAATCGCCGTCCGATGCGCCCAGGCGAACGGCAGTTATACCTTGGTATCGGGCATCAAGGCAGCGTTGTGTCGACCCTGCTGACGAATCTGGTGATTGCCTGGAACACGCAGCGCATGCAGGCGACAGTCGACGCGTGGCGCGGCAAGGGGCAGCGAGTCGAGGACGATTGGCTGCGCCGAATGGGGCCGGCGCATTCGGCGCACGTGAACTTTCGGGGCACGTTGCGATTTCCCCTCGAGCAGTACCAGGAAATGCTGCTCGAAGCGGCGCCTTGGCAGCGTGCGGCTGGATCGTGAGGGCCACCTTGAGGGCTGGCCGGGATTCGCAAATATCTTAAGCTTCACACATTTGCGAATCCCGGCCGACCCTCTAAAAGTCTCGATAACCGCTTTTAACGCGAGTTTCTCGCCGATCTCCTACCGGTGCGACTGGCGCACGCATGATCGTTGCCAGATAGATGGGGATCATGACGGGACGGCCGTCCCCTCAGCGCTCATGCCCCCAGTTCCAGGCTGCCGGCCGCTGTCGTCCTGCTCGACCAGCGCTGTGGCGAAGCGGATCTGGCAGGCTTGTCGATCCGTCAAGCAAGCACGCGGGCACTCGGTGCAACCGCAACGCGCACCAAACGTTAGGGGGTAGATATGCCTAGACGCAATCCTTATCATCGGGCGCGTCACACAGTTGACCTGAGGGGAGAGGCGATGCGGATGCGCTTTGCGAAGTCATGCGGGTTACTGATTGGCTTGATACTGGGAGCAAACGCCTTCGCGTCGACACACGTCTTCGTTCCGGTGCGACCCGACGGAGTAAAGCGTGATGCAACAGCTGCTCTAAATTGGCTCCGCACTGGCAGTGAAGACGATGGCTATGTGCGGGTCGTGGCAAGCATCGATTTGGATGCGCCCTGCCTACCCATCGGGTACTCAGGCTGGGCCTCGACGATTGGGCAAGAGAAAATCCAGCTTGCAGTATCTTTGAAGTTGTCTGGGCTTTCCTCGCCGCTTGCTGATAAGGAGGTCCCCATCGCTCTGGTGGACGGTAGAGATAATCCGGGCGGCTGTATTGAGTTGAACGCACCTCCTATTACTATCGTTCCCACGGCCCGCCTCAAACGGTTTGACCCCGCTGCGACCAATTCCATCTCGGTTGAGGTAAAGGCACGAACCACGTCCGATACTGAGTTGAACCTCGTTTCGTCCGCCCAAGCGGGACTTACTCTCGCCTCTTTATTTGCGAGTCCCGTGGCTGCCGCCAGCATTGCCGGAGCTTCCAAACTCCTCGCCGAGCCAGCGATTGGTAAGGCGGAAAGGTATATGACGAAAAAGATGCAGGGTAAGGTTCCGGCGCAAGCGTCCCACACCTTCACCATTCGAGAGACAGGGCAACCGGTCACCGAAATCGTATTTCCCGTTCACTTGGGCGAGTACGGCTGGAGCACGAATAAGGGGAGTAGTGAGGCAGATGCTATTCCGCTCATTCAAAGGGAAAAGCGCCAATCGAAGGAGGATCCGGTCTTCCGAGTGAAATTGTCTTTCTTTTACACTCGCTCCCTGTTTCCACTTACCTACAAGACAGACGGGACGCCAATCGGTGCCGACATACAAGATTCCGAGATTTTGGCTTATCCATCTGAAGACGGGGTTCCGAGCGTGTTTCAGTGGTTAAGCGGGAATAATCCAAAAGAGCCGAGCCTGCTTCCCCTTTTTGCAACGGCAGCAAACGCACAAGACTTTAGGACTCATTGCGCCAAGGCTTTGGAGATCCTAGACAAGAAGGGCTTGAGCCTTCTCGATAGAAGTCTGGCCTTGCGAAGCTTTATCAATGTGGCAAGGGGCGGTACTGCGTGGTACGGAACTCCTCTCGCGACCGCCTGTGCCCAAGGGGTCGATGCGAGCGTCAATAATACTTGGCTGGCTATATTCGGACCTGGTTCTGCGCCAATTCCGCCGACTGGTGGGGACACGATGCGGCGCCCAGTGCCCGGTCAAGATGGACTGTATGACGAGTGGCTGCGGAAGAGCATTGAGCCGTTGAAGAATATGCGGACCGGCTTTAGGGCAAATGAGAACCAAGAAGCATATTTCCTAAAGGCGACCAGGAACGGTGATCTTGCGGTCATCGCCCCCAAGGCAGCGGGAGCGTGGCCAGATCAACCGGCACAACCGGGGGAGACCTTGGGTGTTTCGGCTTACCGCTAAGGCTCTCAAAGCAGTTGGCTGTTTCAGCTATCCATATTCGGACGCCGCCTTCGACGCCCAGACAAAGGCCGGTTCGTTCCTGATGCTTGACGAGGCCGGAGTCATTTGGGTGGCCCTTCCCGAGTTTTCGCGATCCGCAAATGGCGGGTTTGGAGAGCTTCAGATCTTCCAGCTGAATAGCGATTGGAAGCAGTGGTATGACAGCCTTGTTCAATACGATCTGCTTGGAGCTACTGGCGACTGTAGAACAATCGTTCAAGCGCTCCCCGCGGCCCCTTTGGCTCCCTCAACAAATTAGCGGGCGGTCTAGCTATATTACGAGCGCGCTGCTGAAAAGCTCGACGCGGAAGTCCGGGCGAGCATTCGAATGCACCGGCGCTCGCGTTGTGAGGACCTGTGGGCGTGTTAGTGCGGCAATATCGAACGGCAAGGATCGAGTGATCCATCCATTTTGTATGCCATTTTCTCCGTCAAGCCGGTCGATCGTCCGGCATTGATGCCGTGCAACTGCCTGCCCGCTCCGGGTTGTTTTCAGCCGCAGCGTCTCCTCAACGCGATTGCATGGCGTAGCTAGTCGCTAGAAAGGTTATTGGGTGCGTGATAGGGGCGATTCGGAACGGGCACGGCTCCGCTTTTCAGCGTACGGCCGATGCCCTTTGGGCCACCGAGCAGTTGCTGCGCGCCGGCACTTGCGGCGCGGTTCTGCTTTGGCAGACCCATATCCGCAATGACGCGCTGCGCCGCCTGCAGCGCAGGGGCGCTGGCGACGCGTCGCGTGCACAGGCCAGGGGCCGCATGAGGAAAAACAGCGCCTCGCCACTCTGCGCGGCCAGGTGCCAGCTCGCACAGGTTGCCGTAGCCCTCGCGATTGCGGGCGAGGGCGACAAAGGAGACACAGGGGCTGCCGTCCGCATTGATCAGGCGAAACGATCACGCTGGCCCGTACCCGTACGGCAAAGGTCGCGCAGGTGGGCGAGTCGCGGACAGAGATCGAAGCCCAACAACCGTGACAGGCTCATCGCGAAATCCGTAAACCCGTGTGTATCCACAGCAAGTTGGGCCACGTCGTCCGATCCACCTTGCCGGATCACGCCCTCGATCGCTGCGCCTGCCTGCCGCTCATTAAGCAGAATTGGCTGGTCATAGAAAATGCCCCAGCGATCGCGAACGTGAGTGTACATCCCGATCGATGCCGTCCGCCGGCGCGGGTCGGCCCGCGCTTGCCAGACAGAGCGTGTCGTTTCCAACGACATCATGTCCGACGACGCCAGATCGGAGCGTCCCCAATGCTGGGCAATCGGGTGCTGGTGCATGAAGGTCAGCACGGCTTCTGCCGCGTGGCGCAGCTTCCGTTCGTCCGCGATACGATGCATCATCTGCCGGATCGCTGGCGGCGACAGCTCCGGCACCATTCGGGCGAGATCCGCAGCCGACATCGACGTGCCATGAGCGAGTATGGCTGCGTAGACCAATAGCAATTCGCTGCGGGAATGCGGCTCCCTCCCCAGCAAGAGCCAACTGAAGTGCGTGGCGCTGTCGATCTCGAGCAGGATCTCAGGAAGCTGGCCGCCGGGGTGCCGCTCGAACAGTGCGCGTCGCAATGTCTCCACCGACGCGGGCGTAGCGCTCGCCACCAAGGGATCGATGTGGATCGCATCGTCAATCTTGAGCTTCCCACACAAGACAGCGTCCCTCAGCTTGACGAGGCCTTCGTCCAGATGCGCGATCACCGGCACCAGAAATGCCTGAGCGTCCTGCGGCAACTTGAGATGGCCATAGAAGTGGTTGCGTTTAGCCTTCCAATCGCTGGCGCCGATCAAAAGCGCCGCTTGGCTTCGGAAGGCAAAGCTGTGCGCAAGAAAGACTGAGCCGTTGCGCAGTGCCACCCGTAGAGCGAATAACGTGCCCCACTCGAAGGCGGCCAGCGCACGCTGACGGTCCTGTCCCTCCATAGCGGGTTGCCAGGCGCGGCCGAGTCGAATCGTGATCTGGTCGGGAAGAGAATCGGTCTTCCGCGCGTAGAGTTCCTGCAGCACGGTCAAGGCTTCGATCACGGGGTGCGCCAACTGGGCAGAGAAGGGCAGCAGAACCAACCTGCCGAGCAAGGCTCGGGCCTGGCGGTGCCGTGACAGGAGTTGCATGCGGATCAGGCTGGCACGGCTGGGCGCACGCCGGTTAAGCGCTGCATCGGCCAACGCCGACAGCTGCTGGCATAGTGCTTCACGGGTTAGCACCTCATCCGCGGCCAGCGCTTTGACCGCAGTCGCGAACTCTCGCATCTGGGTGTCAGGGTCCGGTCGGCCAGCGTCAATCAGGCGCCGAACGTCGTTGACGGATTTCTGAATCCAGTGTCGCAACATGGTCGCCAATTGGTCCGTGGCGGCGCATAAAGCGTAACGCAGAAAGCAAGCAGCTTCCAAACGGCGGGGTTGCTGCGCGACTCGCTTGCTCACTGATGCCGGACGATTGGCACAGCGCTTGGCGTAGTAGCGTACCAGCGCTTCATTGCACGCCTCCGGCCAGTTGCGGTGAATGCCCATCTTGTAAAGGAGTTCGACCTTGTCGAACAATTCCCCCATCTGATGGGTCGAGGTTCGTAACGGGACGGTCCATAGCCATTGTTGCAGGCTGGCGCGGTCACAATGCGGGTGCGCCAGCGATGTGCCCCAAACGTCCAGGGAGGCAGCCCCATAGGCGCGCACCAGGGCGACGGCAAGCGCGGTCTCGGCGGTGGCGACGGCCTGACTGATCAGTCTTTTTAGTGCCCGGTCATGGGGTATCAGTATTCGATGTTCGTACAGCCAGCGCTTCAGTTCATGGAACAGCTCGGTGCGGCTCGGCTGACCCGTCAAACGTTCTTTGAGCCAGCGCGTAACATAGCGGCGCTGATGCTCAGCCATTGGGCTGAAGCCGAGGGCTTGATAGGCCAACATTTGGTGGTGTGCCAATGTATCTGTGCGCCCGTCGTAGAGCGCGTTGAGCGTGCCCATATCCGGCGGTGTCACACCGATCTGAGCGCCGACATGCGCCCAGAGAAATCTGGGCACTTGCTTGCAGGCGTCCAGCGTGCGTCCCGTCATGCGGATAAAGCCGATGTGTACGGCAACGGCCAGGCGATACCAGGGGCTGCGCCGGGCATCAATCAGCGCCCGTTCCTTGGGCGAGTAGGTGAAGAACGTGGCAAGCTCGAACTCGCTGAGTTCCCGTGGGATCTGCCGCATCCCGAGGTAGGCCAACCGCCAGTGATCCACCGCGCTCTCCCAAGCGTGAGACGGACTGCGGAGGGTAGCGGCAATGAGAAGGGATCGCAATGCCAGAACACGAATGTGCTGTTTTGGGCATCTCAAAAAGAGCAAGCAACAGCAGACAGCAACCTATTGATTTGTCGTGGTATTTCCACGAAATCGCCCGGAAACCCGCATGAATGCTAGGGGCAGCTATCCCGGTAAAATGCACCGAAATCAAAGGGACACCTACGTGGGACGGCATCTTGACGCATCCCGGATGTTGCCGCGGCCGCTTGTCGTGACGGTAGTCTCGGGATGCCGGTAGCGGCCGGGCGGGCGGTCATGCAGGCCCCAAGCAAGCCCGCCGAGGCCGGATCTCAATTCCACTACATGGAAATGCAGGGCTGTATTCGACCGTATTTGCGCTTAATCTCGGTTCATCGATAAACGGCGGGCAGGGCAAAGCATGGCGCCTGTCCCGTCAAGAAACCCAGACGGAGACGCAAGTGCCTAATTCATTCCCCCTCTTCAACAGGGCGCTGGCCACGTTGGCCATTGCGCTTGCCGCCATGGGCGCGCTGGCGCCAGCCGCCAACGCCGCAGCCTTCCCGGAAAAGCCCATTCGCCTCGTCGTACCCTTCGCCCCGGGCGGTGGCACCGACCTGATCGCCAGGACCATGGGCGTGACGATGTCGCAGGATCTCGGCCAGCCGGTGATCATCGACAACAAGCCGGGTGGCGGTACCATCATCGGCTCCGACACGGTGGCCAAGAGCGCGCCGGATGGCTACACCATGGTAATGGCCACGTTTGCGCACGCGGTCAACCCGAGCATCCACGCCAAGCTGCCCTATGCGACCGACAAGGCATTTGCGCCGGTGATGCTGGTAGGCCAGTCGCCCAACGTACTGGTGGTTCGCCCGGACAGCCCCTACAAGACGGTGCAGGACCTGATCGCTGCCGCCAAGGCCAAGCCAGGGAAAATCTCGTTTGGATCGCAGGGCCCTGGCACCTCCGCGCACCTCGCGGGTGAACTGTTCAAGTCACTGGCCAAAGTCGACCTCAATCACATTCCTTACCGAGGTGCCGGCCCAGCCATTACAGACTTGCTGGGCGGCCAGGTGGATGTGATGTTCGCCACGGCCTCCGCAGTCGGGTCGTTGCTTGAGAACGGCAAGCTGCGCGCGATCGCGGTGACCACGGCCAAGCGCTCGACAAGCCCTGTCCTGGCGAAGGTGCCCACCATCGCGGAAAGCGGCGTGCCCGGCTACGTGGCCGAAAGCTGGTACGGGTTCTTCGTGCCGGCAGGCACGCCCGCCGCGGTGATTGCCCGCCTGAACGCCGCCGCCAGGAAGGCCGTGCAGACCGAGGCGTTCCGCAAGCGCGCCGAAACCGAGGGCCTGGAAGTCAGCGCGGGAACGCCCGAGGAATTTGGCCGCTATGTGCGCGCCGAGGAGGTTCGCTGGAGCCGGGTGGTCAAGCAAGCCAACATCACCGCAGAGTAGTCTGGCAGCCCTCGATTGCGCTTCGGCACGCAATACACAGAACACCAAGCACCAAGCACCAAGCGCGAAGCACAAAACACAAGGTAGAGAGACCCACCATGAACACCACTTCACTGATCACGCTCGACATCGACGCCGGGATCGCCACCCTGACGCTGAACCGCCCTGAAAAGCGCAACGCCATGACCGACGACATGCGTACCGAGCTGATCGCCGCCTTGGAGCATGTCACGCAGGACAAGACCATTCGGGCGCTGGTGCTCACCGGCAACGGTAAAGGCTTCTGCGCAGGTGGCGATGTGGCCGGCATGCAGCGGCGCATGGATGCGCCGGCGGGCGAGGTTGCGTTCAACGGCTGGTCGCGCCAGCAACGGGTGCACCATACCGTGGCGCTGCTGCACAACATGCCCAAGCCCACCATTGCCGCGGTCAATGGCGCCGCCGCCGGGCTGGGTGCCGATATGGCCATGAGCTGCGATTTTGTGGTGGCCTCGGAAAGCGCCAGTTTCGCCTGGTCGTACATCCATCGTGGCCTGATCCCGGACGGCGGCGGCATGTACTTCCTGCCGCGCCGCACCGGGCTGTCCAAGGCCAAGGAGCTGATCTTCAGCGGGCGCAAGGTCGATGCCGCAGAGGCCCTCCAGCTGGGCATCGCGGATCGCGTGAGCGAGCCGGAAGCGCTGTTGCCCAGTGCCAGGGCCTGGGCGGCGGAGCTGAGCCAGGGCTCCGCAACTGCCCTGGCGCTGGGCAAGTCCATCCTGAACCAGGCCTTCGAGTTGCCGGCCGAGCAGGTATTCGCACAAGGCAGCCAGGCACAGGGCATCTGCTACACCAGCGCCGAGCATCGGGAATCCGTGCTGGCATTCCTGGCCAAGATGGCTGGAAAGGAACAGGCCTGACACCATGGACGCAGATAACGCAGAAAACGCACTCTCCGCCATCGCCCGCCTGGTCAAGCCGCGCAGCGTCGCCATCATCGGCGCTTCCGCCGATGCGGCCAAGACCGCCGGGCGCCCGGTCGCCTACCTGAAAAACACGGCTTCGCCGGCGCCATCTACCCGGTCAACCCGAAGGTGGGCGAGATTGACGGCATCCGCTGCTATGCGGATATCGACGCGTTGCCGGAAGTGCCGGATGTGGGCATCGTCCTGCTAGGCGCGCAGCGCGCCCACCTGGCCGTGCGCGAACTGGCCGCGCTCGGCACCGGCGCCGCCATCGTGCTGGCCAGCGGCTACTCGGAGACGGGCGCCGAAGGCGCGCGCCGCCAGGCGGAGCTGATCGAGGCAGCCGGCGCCATGCGCCTGCTCGGCCCCAACACCATCGGCCTGGTCAACCTCACCGACAATATCCCGCTCTCCGCCAGCGGGGCGCTGGAGATGGATCATTTCCCCGTCGGCAACATCGGCGTGGTCTCCCAGAGCGGCGGCATTCTTGGCGCTTTGCTCTCGCGCGCCGCCGCGCGCGGCATCGGGCTTTCCAAGCTGGTTTCCACCAGCAATGAAGTGGACCTCGACCTGGCGGATTTCGTCGACTACCTGGCGGATGATGAGGCCACCCGCGTGATTGCGCTGTATGTGGAAAGCGTGCGCCATCCCGACCGATTCCGTGCCGCCGCGCTGAAAGCGGCCAGGGCAGGCAAGCCGGTGGTCGCGTTCAAGATCGGCCGCTCCGAGGCGGGGGCACGCGCTGCGATATCGCACACGGGCGCGCTGGCCGGCGCGGACCGGATGTACGACGCGCTGTTCCGGCAAGCCGGCGTGATCCGCGCGCAGACCTTCGCGGACCTGCTCGACATGCCCGCCGCGCTCGCCACCGGCAGGGCGCTGCGCGGCAACCGGGTTGCCATCCTGACCTCGACCGGCGGCGCCGGCACGCTGGTTTCGGACAGCCTCGGGTTGTCCGGCTTCGAGACGCCCGCGCCGGATGAAGCCACCGCGCAACGGCTGCGGGCGCTGCAGCAGGGCGATCACGCGGCACTGGATCGCAACCCCATCGATGTCACCCTGGCAGGCCTGCAGCCGGACCTGCTGCGCGGCGCAATCCGGGCGCTGCTGGATAGCCCGAGCTATGACGCCGTTGCCATCATCGTCGGGTCGTCCGGCCTGGCCATGCCAGACCTGATGGCAGGCGCGATCCAGGATTGCCTGCCCACCAGCGACAAGCCGGTGGTGGCCTTCGTCAGCCCGCATGCGCAGCAGGTGGCCAGCCTGCTGACCGCGCGCGGCGTGCCCGCATTCAGCGCGCCCGAGAGCTGTACGGCCGCGCTAAGCGCCATGCTGCGTGCCGGGCAATGGCGCGAGGCGCCTGACGTCCCGGCCCCGGCGGCAGCCCGCATCGCCGGGGAGCTGCCGCGCGGCTCGCTGGATGAGGCAGCGGCAAAGCAGCTCTTCGCGCGCTTTGGCATCCCGTCGGTGCGCGAGCGCATCGTACGCAATGGGCAAGAAGCCAGCGACGCCGCCAAGGCCCTCGGTGCCCGCGTGGTCCTTAAGATCCTCAGCACCGAGATCACGCACAAGAGCGATGTGGGCGGCGTCGCCGTCAACCTGACGCCGCAAGACATATCGGCGCGGTTGTCGGTGATGGCCGACGACGTGCGGACGCATACCGGCGTGCTGCCCCAGCGCTTCCTCGTCCAGGAGATGGTCACCGGCGGCGTGGAGATGATCCTTGGCATGCACCGCGACGCGCTCGGCACCGCGATCCTGCTTGGCATGGGCGGCGTGACCGCGGAGCTGTTCAAGGACACCACCATGCGCATGCTGCCGCCGGCCCGCGGGCTGTCGCACACCGAAGCACTTGGCATGATCCAGGAACTGAAAACCTGGCCGCTGCTGGACGGCTTCCGCGGGCGGCCCAAGGCCGACGTTGCGGCGCTGGCCGATGCCATTGTGGCGTTTTCCAGCATGACGGCAGCGCTGGGCGAGCAGTTGGTGGAGGCAGAGATCAACCCGGTCTTCGTGCTGCCGGCATCGCAAGGCGTGCGGGCGGCAGATGGCGTGGTTGTGATGGCGGGCTGATGGCAGGGAGCCGGGCAGGGGAGTCTGGCATAGTCATGCCAAATGATGCCAGACTCCCCTCCGATGCTTTAATTCCGGCTGCCGGAAATCAGTCCTACCCAGGAGCATGACCTTGGATCCCGAACTAGCGCTGTCGCGGGCGCGTGGCAGGGCGAGCAGCACATCGGCCAATCGCTCGCTCGAGCGCGGCATGGAGATACTCCGGGCGTTTCGCGCGGGCTCGGAAGTGCTGGGCAACGGCGACCTGGCCGAACGCACCGGCCTGCCGCGCTCGACCGTCAGCCGGCTCACGCAAAGCCTGGTCGAGGCCGGCTTCCTCCTGTACGACGCCACGCTGCGCGCTTACCGGCTTGGCCCGCCGGTCCTGAGCCTGGCGCACGCCATGCGCACCGGCTCTGCCGTGCTGCAGGCAGCAGCCCCCTTGATGCGCGAGCTCGCGCAAAGCCAGCACATCAACGTCGGGCTGGCCATGGCCGACCGCGACGAGATGGTCTACCTGGAATCCATCCGCTATAGCCGCAAGGTTTCGCTGCGCAGCGTCGTGACCGGGCAGCGTGTGCCCATGGAGCTGACCTCCCTGGGGCGCGCCTACCTGGCCGCGGCCCCCGAGCAGGAAACCAAGGCCTTGCTGGAAGGCTTCGGCAGGCGCCTGCGCGCTAACTGGCCCGCACTTGCACAAGACATCGAGCAAGCCATCGGGCAGGTGCGCAAGCAAGGCTGGTGCATGGCGAGCTGGCAGCCGGAAGTGGTCGCGCTCTCCACGCCACTGGTGTTCAAGAGCTACGCCATCCACGTGCTGAACGTCAGCACCGCCACGCAGGCAACGCCGGCCAGCGCCGCACGCATTCTCAAGCCACACCTGATGAAGCTTGCCGCGCAGATCCGCAGCGCGATGGGCGACGAGGCCGTGTAACAGGCGGCTCACGCCTTCGGCTTGAGCATGTGTTCGTCCAAGCTCAAGCGCAGGCGCCCGGCGTCGATGCGCAAGCGCAGGCGATGATATTTCGCGAGGTAACGCACGCCGACGATCGCAGCGGCAAAGCCCGCGCCAGCGCCGATGCCAAGCGCCCAGCGTGGCCCGAACGTGTCGGCGACCCAGCCGACGATCGGCGCGCCAAGCGGGGTGCCGCCCAAAGCCAAGGCGAGGAGGATGGCCACCACCCGGCCGCGCATGGCGGGTTCGGTCGATAGCTGCACCAGGCTGTTTGTCGACGTGGTCACGGTCTGTGCCGCCACGCCAACCATGATCAGTGCAAGACCAAACAGGGCGTAGCTGGGCATGATCGCGGCTAGCGCGCAGCCTACCCCGAAAACCGTTGCGCCAGCGAGTAAAAGCGAGAAACGCGGCTTGGCTCGCCTTGCCGCCAGCAAGGCGCCGGTAACCGACCCGATCGCCATGATCGACGTCAGGAAACCGAACTGATCCGCACCGGCATGAAAGACGGTAACCGACATCGTCGAGATGAAAATCGGGAAGTTCAGCCCAAACGTACCGATCAGGAACAGCATGAGCAAGGCAGCCTTCAGGTCGGGGCGCCGCCAGACATAGCGAAAGCCCTCGGCAAAGCTGCCCCGCGTGCGCACCGCCCGGGGCTTCCGATGCAGTTCACCAAGGCGCAGGCGGCTCAACGCCCCCAGCACCGCGACAAAAGACGCCGCATTGATCAGGAATACCCATCCGGTGCCCACCACGCTGATCAGCACGCCGGCCACGGCAGGGCCAATCATCCGCGCTGCGTTGAACGAGGTGAAATTCAGCGCCACGGCATTGGACAGGTCCGAGTCCCCGACCAGCTCGGCGACAAAGGTCTGGCGCGCGGGAGAGTCGAATGCCGTGACGCAGCCGAGCAGGAACGCAAACAGGTACACGTGCCACAACTGGACGTGCCCGGACAAGGTCAGGAGCCCCAGTCCGAGCGCCAGCGTGCCCATGGCGGCCTGGGTGGCAAGCAGGAGCTTGCGCCGGTCGAAATGATCCGCCGCAAAGCCGGTCAAGGGTAACAAGAGCATCTGGGGCCCGAACTGCAGCGCCATGACCACGCCCACGGACGTTGCGTTCTTGTGCGTCAGATGCGTGAGCACCAGCCAGTCCTGCGCGGTGCGCTGCATCCAGGTTCCCACATTGGATACGATGGCCCCGCCGGCCCAGAGCCGGTAGTTGAAGTTGTTCAGCGAACGGAAGGTGCCTCTCACCGGCTACCGCTCTTTTCGAGCAGATCGATGATCTCGCGGGTTGTGCCGGTCTCCCCCAGCCTCGGGAAAATCCGCGCAATGCTGTTCGCGTGCGCATCCAGGCTCATGTCGGTCATGGCATCGACGGCCAGGGCAACGTTGAACCCAAACTCATACGCCTGGCGCGCAGTCGACTCCACGCCGATGCTGGTCGCAACGCCGGCAAGCACCACCTGTGTCACACCCAGCTTTCTCAGTTGCGCCTCAAGATCGGTCTTGGTGAAGGCTCCCCAGGTCCGCTTTGTCACCGTGTGGTCAGCCGGCTGCCGGTTCAACTCGGGCACCAGATCGTCCCATCCGGCAGGAAGATCGCCAAGCCTGCGTCCCTGTTCGGTACGGCCGGGGGCGCCGCCGGCAACATTGACCAGCACAACTGGCAGGCCGTGGCCACGGAACGCGGTGGCAAGGGCCGCAGACTGCTTCACGACCTCATCGACCGGGTGCACGACGGGAAGCGAGACGATTCCCTGCTGCAGATCGATGACAACGAGAGCGGCTTTCGGATCAAGAACGGTGACTGGCATGGTGTTTTCTCTCGGTCGATAGGGACTACGGTCGGGACTACGGCAAGTCCGGAGCGGGGCGCTGGCCGGGGCTTTGAAAGGGCCCCGTCACGAGTCGGCCAGCCGTTTGAGCAGGGCGATGCCGGCCGCAAGCGCCTCTTGCTCCGTCGCCGCCAGCTTTGTCCGGATGGCACGGAGCAGCCAGTCTTCGCGCGCTGCACGGGTCGCCAGGATCATCTCCCTGGCGTCAGCCGTGAGCGACAAGATGGTCTGCCGCCCGTCGACCGGATCCGGCGCACCGCTCACCAGCCGGGCTGCTTCCAGGACAGCGACCGTGGCGCCCATGGACTGCGACCGCACACCCTCGGCCCGCGCCAGGGTTGTCACAGTGGCCGGGCCATCGCGCTCCAGGCGGCCAAGAACGGACATCTGCGACCAGGTGAGATCGCCCGGATGCACCTCTTCACGCAGGCGGCGCCTCAACTGGCCGATCACGATACGAAGATCGGTTGCCAGCGCGGATGCGCCGGCAGCCTGCGGATCATCTTGTTTGTGGTTGGAATGCATCTCCCCAATGTAGTCGATGCGAAGGAAAACTACAAAGGTAACCTTCTTATTTTGTTCAGGTTCATCATGGGGTCATCGTACTTTCCGTGCATTTTCTGGCGGTTCGTGACGGAAAGTTTTGATCTATCAAGGACTTACAATTACACCGATCACGCGAGACTCATTGTGGCGAAAAGCCTTGCTACAGGTGCCTGCGAACCCTGCTACCGCCATTTTTTGTATGAAAAGGACGATTACCCCAAGATGGGCATGGCTTTCTGAGGGGCCCGCCGCCGGGTCAACTCAAGTAGGGATCGGCTCCGCCGCGGAGCCGGTCCACCGGCTGACGGTTGCTCCCGCACGGTGGCAGCTGCGCCCTCTCAGACGAGGCAACGGTATCCGTTTGTTTTTTCGCCTCCGACCGATCCATGTGGTGTATGCAGCATCTATGTGCATCACGCAGCATATGCGATCTTCGTCGTTCCTTGCAGTCGGTGCATTCCAAGGGCACGATTGCCTATTTCGGACCTTCGGAAGGCGTCGCATAAGGCCTTTTTTGCTTGCTTGAGGTATGGCCTCCATCTACTGAGTAGATGTCACTGTTATGCAATGGGATGTCATGCTAATATTTGAGCAAACCAAATCCTCCTGCCGCTTCGGTGCGAGCCAACAGCCTGTAGGAGGTCCGGTTCCGGAAGGAACCGGAAAGGCTTAGCAGCTAGCGGGGTGTCCAGTCTCAAAAGCTAAGCGCCGCCTCGGCACGGGTCGAGGTCCCACCTGGAGTGGGATACCCAAGAGAAGCCCCGCGACCTCTTCCTAAACGCCCCCTCATCGCAGGGGGCGTTTGCTTTTGGCGGGCCGGTGCATCAGCGCTTGTTCTTCCCCTTCTTTTTCGAGTTGCTGCCTGGATCGGGGCGCCAGTAGTCTCGCCCCTCCCAGTAGCACTGCAGAATCTTCTTCAAGCTATACGGCTTCCCGAGTTCAGGCTTGTCGTAGTAGAGCAGATCTTCTGGGAATGCTGTTTCGACGCGAATCTTCATTAGCTTCGGTTCATTGGGGACGTCGTGCTTTCGGATGCGCAAGAAGATATAATAGTTCACCTCTCTTTTTATACCGTCAGCAAGCTCCTCGACCAGTTCGATTTGGACGAAATTGTGGTGGTGCGTAGCTCGCACCGTCGCGTCACCACTGAACAAGCTGGCCATCACGTGAGGCAGATTCTTCGAAAGGTGATATCGACGCCAATCAAAGATCCGTGCCTTCGCACCGTCCATCACCACAAAGCCGGTCGGTACCTCCTCGCCGACGAGCGGCCCCCGCGAGTAGCAGTGGTTGGTATAGGCCAGCTCCACGGTCATTTTCTTGACCTGGTTGCCCCGCAATGGCACGTCGACGGAATATGTGCCGCCAGCTAGGTGGGAAAGGTCGACAAAGGTGCCGGAAATTACGAGCGCCATAACGCAGAGCATTCAAAGAGGCTGACATTATGCCCTGAGTACGCCCCACGTCCCCCGTCCAAGTTCCTCGTCCCGCGGTCACGGCCAGGCGCACGGGGGACCCCGCGGTGGCGCGCTCTCGCGAATGGACATTGGTCGTTTGCCAGCATCCCTGGGGAGAGCGACCGCCATCGTTGCGGGAACAATTCGAAAACGGGTCGCGGCCTCGTAGCCGCAACCGCCGCTGTCACCTTATTCAGAGGATACCTGCAGCGCGATGCCCGGGATGGCGACTTCCCTCATTCCCGGGAACTCGAAAGCAAGATCTGGCGCCTGGCCACCGAGTTGCAGACGAGCCTAGTGGGCCCTTCGGCCCTACTCGCCCCATAGTCTAGCGTGTCGCGGGCGAGAAATTCGCCACGCCAGTCGCGACGTAGGTCAACCTCAGCGAGCGAGAGGCGGCCGAGGCGGCGCGGACCGAGCTGGCCAAGGCGCGATTGCGCCTGGAGCCTATGCCGCGACTGGAGGCGGATCTGGAACGGGTGCGCGCCGAGCAGGAGCGCGACGGACGGCCGGCAAGCGGCTGGGCGAGGAGCTAGATGCCGAGAGCCAGGCGCAGGGCCAATCGCGGCAGGAACTGGCCGACTAGGGCCGGCGCTGGGCCGACGTCACGAGAAAGACGCTGCGTCGGCCGCTCAACGCGCTACCGGCGGACGGCAAGTCGAGCATCAATATGTGGCGCTAGGGCCGTGCGGCCGATGCCGCATAGTGGAAACTGCTCCCGCTGTCGGTCACCTGACCAACGTACTGATCCGGGCAGACGAAGCCGCAGATCTTGTCCGTCTCCCATTCCAGGTCAGACAGCAATGGTGCGACGGCGTTCCTGAAGCCAGTCTCGGGGTTCGTTGCATCCCGAGCGATTTCCCTGCTGCTCCTCATCTGGGTTCTATCCCTGCGCGTAGGTTCTCGATAGTGGCGCAGGGACAAATTAATCGTGCGCTGACGTATCCAACTCCTTGGTCGCCCATTCTACGTCTTCGGCTTTGGCGGACACCCGATAGCTGCCATTCTGAACAAAACGTCCTTTTGGGACTGGGAAACGCGGCGACCAGTGGTCAACCCCTTCCCGATTGTTCTCGGATGCCGCAACCAGGGTCACGTGGTCATTGTCGAAAAAGACCTTGAGAAAGGTCCCGATCGAATATGGTGTTTCCCGCTCGAACAGCCTTTTCCCTCGTTCGATCCGAGGTACCACGTGACCACGTCGAAGGCCCTGAGCACTCCCCGTCTGACGCATGTGCCTCACCGCCTCCAAGGAGATCTCGGACACGTGCCATTGTTTGATCTCGAGCGCCAACTCTTCCAGCGCGCGACGCTTGAAGTGCGTCTTGAACGGAATGTCAAACAGCTTGAGATAGGCTTGGTACAGATCGTTCTTTGTTGCGTAAGCGTCAGCGGAACCCATCCGTAATGGACTTGACGCCTTCCTCTGCTCGTGGATGACGGCTACAGATCGACCACTTTACGCAGGAGCGCGAAGGAGACCCGCCAGTGGCCTTCGTCGGGATTGCACTGTACGGACGCGGTCTTCTGGTTGACACGCACGACGGTGCCGATGCGCTCGTGCAGGTGCTGGTCGGTAAAGGCCACCGTGTCACCAACCATGAAGTCAGCACGCTGTGCACGGGGCGGTGGCGGCGGGTCGTGTGGTGGCGATTGGGCCGCAGCGTTGGCGTCGGCGATGACCGCGGCATAGGGCAAGGCCCAGCGCCGGCGCGTAGCGGTGTCCTCGATCACGGCCTGGGTCTGCCGCAACTCAAGGATACGGCCCTGCCGCACCGGCTGGATGAGATCGTCGGCCACGTAACTGACGGTCATGCCGATATGCAGGTGCCGGCGGCTCTCCAGGATCCGCTTCGGATCGTCGAGCATCCGACCGATGGTCAGATACAAGCGGTACAGGTCGGCGCTCGGGGCGAGGCGCAATGCGTCAAGAATGTCCATGACGCACAGTTTACCGGTTAGCGTGGCAGCGGTAGCAGTTCGTGGACCCGGCTGATGGGGTGGGCTGGCAGGCGCTCCAGGGTATCCTTGAGCCAGCCATAGGGCTCGATACCATTCAGGCGACAGGTACCCAGCAGCGAGTACATCGTCGCGGCGGCACGCCCGCCACGCGGCGAGCCCACGAACATAAAATTCGCTCTGCCAACGGCAATTGGGCGGATGGCGCGCTCGAGGCGATTGTTGTCCGGCTCCAGGATACCGCTTTCGGTGTAGCGCACGAGGGCCTGCCAATGTCGCAGTGCATAGCCGAAGGCCTGCTCCAACGGCTGCTGCTTGGCCAGCAAGCCATGGGCATTGCCTAGCAGCCACTGGTGGAACTGGGCGAGCAGCGGCACGGATTGCGCCTGCCGCACGGCCAGTTTGTGATCCGGTGGCTTGTCCTTGATGCCGGCCTCGATGGCATACAACTGGGCGATCCACGCCAGCGCCTGCGCGGCCAACCCCGGCGCCTTCTGCACCTTGGCGATCTCAAAGAAGCGTCTCCTGCAATGCGCCCAACAACCGACTTCGATGATGCGGCCGGTGCGATAGAGGGCATCGTGACCACTGTAGGCGTCGGCCTGCAGGTACCCCCGATAGTCGCGCAGGAAGGTGAGCGGATGGGTGGCGGCACGGGATTCGGCGAACTCGAACATGACCGCCGGCGGGTGATCGACCCACAGCCCGTTCTCCTGCCGCTGTCCGGCTCCGAGGTAGCCCCACAGGTGCGCCTGCTTGGTGGTGGCGCGCCCGCGTTCGAGCAACGGCAGCGTGGTGTCGTCCAGGTGCAGGCGCGGTGCTTGTAGGATGTGAATGCGCAAGGATGGTAAGAGCGTCTGCAGCAACTCGGCCGACCCCAGCTTCCATTCGCACAGTGTGGCACGCGGCAGATGAATGCCCAGGCGGGCGTAGCCCATCTCCTGCCGGTGGATCGGCAAGTGGTCCACAAAGGTATTGACCTGGATGTTGGCGAGCAGGCCCGCGCTGGCGTTGCTCTTGGGTAACGGCGAGGGCTGCGCGGTGGCGGTCACGATGGTGGACTCACCGTTCTTCATGGCCGCATACTTGAAGCGGATGTGCTCGATGACGGTAAGCTTGGCTGGCTCGTAATGCAGCGTCTCGCTGCGCTCCTCGCCGATGCGCTGCAGTGAATCGAAGGCGGCCTTCTCCGCCGCGGACAGATCGTATTCGATCCGCGTGCGCGGTAGGTCCTTGGAAAGTCCCGGGCGCCCCTTGCGGGTGTGGCCCGCCACCTTGATCTCTGCGGCGGTTGGCGGTGACGGCAGATCGAGCGGCGCGGCAAAGAGTTCGGCCTGACCCGGCAGACGTTCGGAGCTGGCGCCGAAGTGCGCGCGGTTAAGCTGCGCGATCTGGTGCTTCAATATCTCCAGTTGCTCCCACAGCGCGCGGGCGACCCGGTTCTGCTCCAGCGCGAGGGTAGCTGCACGCCGGCGTCATAGATAGGGTCGCCCCGCGCGGCCGAGCCAAATCGCGCTAGGGCCGCCACGGCGCTGGCGTGTCCCGACATCACCGAGGCCGTCAGGTGCACCAAAGGGTCCCATTGCGCCTCGATCGCAGCCAAGTCCACGTTGGCGAGACACACGGAGGCGATCTCATCGGGAACAGCAACGCCGCGAGGTACGAAGAGACGACGCTGCTTGAGCTCTCGCAATCGGGGACACAGGTCGAACCCAAGTAGCCTGGCCAACGCCATTGCGAAATCGGTATTTATATGAGTGTCGACCGCCAATTGTGTGGTCTCGATTCGCTCCTGCCGCACAACGCCCTCGATCGCCGCGCCGGCCTGCCTTTCGTTGAGCACAATCGGCTGGGCGTGAAAGATCCCCCACCGATCTCGGACGTGAGTGTAGATACCTACCGAGGCGGTGTGGCGACGTGGGTCTTGCCGTGCCTGCCAGACGCGCTGGCTTGTCTCCAGGCTCCTCATGTCCGAGGAGGCGAGGTCCGACCGGCCCCAAGTTGCCGCGATCGGATGGCGGTGCATGAACTCCAGAACTGCCTTACAGGCCTGAACCAGTCGCCGCTCATCGCCCGCCCAGCGCATGACGTGACGTATGCTCGTGGCTGACAATTGTGGAATCATCCTGGCACACTCGGCCGCCGTCAGACTCGTGCCATGCGCGAGGATGCCAGCGTAGACCATCAACAGTTCCTGCGCAGACCGGGGCTCGCGGCCGAGCATGATCCAGCTGAAGCGCGTCTGGGCGTCCACTGCCAAGATGACCTCCGGCAACTGAACATCGCCGATGTGGTGGTCAAGGCGGGTCCGCAGCCTTGAGACCTCGGGATCCTCTTCCTGTGCCGCTAGCGGTGCCAGGTGCAACTCGTCATCGACGCGTAGCGTGCCGGCGCGCGTCGCTACCGCGACCGCGGCAATGCCTGTGCGCACGCGCTCAAGCAACGGCCCGAGAAAGTCGGCAGCTTGGGCTGGCAGCGACAGCCGCGTATAGTGGCGCCGAGCTTCAGCCTGCCAACGCTCGGCTGGCAGGAACAAGCGCTCGCGACCTCGGAAGCTCAATGAATGCTCGATCCAGACTGAGCCGTTGCGAACGGCGCGGCGCAAGGCAAACAGGGTGGCGACTTCAAGTGCCCGGAAGGCGCGCTCGCGATCGGCACCGCTGATCGCATCGAGCCAGGCTGGCCCTAGGCAAGGGGCGGTCACGTCATCGGGTAAGCTTCGAACGGCCTTCGCATACAGGTGGCGCAGCTTGCCCAGAGCGTCAATTACCGGGTGTTCGCCGGTGGCTTGCCAGGGCAGCTTGGCGACGGCGACCAGTAACGCGCGTACGGGCCTGATGGCGTCGATCAGCCGCAGCCTGATCGCAGACGACCGGCTCGGTGTGCGCTGAGTGCGCTTGTCGGCCACCAATTGGGCCAGATGCGGGCGCAGCTCGGCATCCGGAATACTCCCATCGCTACTCAAGCTGGCCAGCTCGTCGAGCAGTTGCCGGTATTGTGCGGCCCAGTCGATGGGAGCCTTCACACCCTCCGCGCTCTGCCGCCATAGATCTGCCACCCGGCGCTGAAACATGAGGATCAGTTGGTCAGTGGCAGTGAGCAGGCAATATCGCAGGAAGCAGCCCAGCTCGACGGTGCGTGCCGGCTCCTTAATTCGTGCGCTGAGCGATGGGGACCGCGCCGCCAAGCGACGTGCAAAACGGCGCACCAAAACATCGTTGAGACCGAAACGATGGCGGTCGACGCCAATCTCGACTAGCCACTCGATACGTTCGAGCACTTCGGCGAACTGTCGCGTCGAGTGCTTCGCCGGGACCGCCCACAGCCAGTTCTGGACGTGCTGACCATCCGGTCGTGCTTGTTCCATTGCGGCTAGCCATCTTCGCCATGTCGCGGGAGGTACCGCCGAATGGATCGAGGCGCAGGCACCGGACTCAAGCTCGGTCAATGCCGCTGCGACAAGGCTTCGGATGGCGCGCTCGTGCACGATGATCAGTCGATGCTGATACAGCCACTGGTGCGCATATGACAGCAGTCGGTCCCGATCAGCGCAATGCATCACTTCGTCACGCAGCGCCCGCACAAGGGCTCGACGTTGATGTACCGTTATCCAACGAAACCCGAGCGTCTGGCAGGCCAGCAGTTGATGGTCGGAGAGCGTTCGCCCACGCGCGTAGAGCGCCCGCAAGGACGCCAGATCCGGCGTATTGATACCCAGTTCCGTGCCGAGGTGGCGAAGCAGGACTGGTGGCAGGATACTGAACGCATCCAATAGGCAGCCGCTCATGCGCAAAAAGCCAATGTGCAGCGCCAGGCCCAGCTTCATCGTTGGGCCGCGCCGTCGCCCGATCAATTCGTGCTCGGCGTGGCTGTATGTGAAGAACGTCTGCAATTCGAAACTGCTGAGTTCACGCGGCACCTCGCGCGCGCCCAAAAAGGTGCTCTGCCAGCCTTGCATCTCGTGCGCCTCCCGTGCCTAGGGCCAAACAAGATACGCCAAGCAGAAGCGAACAGCAAACCTCAAAAATCAATAACTTAGGCATGATCCCCTGCGTCGCTGCTGGGCTTGCGAACCGTCGCAAATTGCACCGAAATCAAAGCTACCCCTGAACCGGAAACTTGCCGATCACGCCCGCGCCGAGGCCGAACGCGACGCGCTGCAGACGACGAACCGGGCGCAGGCGGCCGAACTGGCGCAGGCACGCGTGGCGCGGGAGTCGCTCACCGTCGATCTGGCCAAACTCACCGCACAGTTCGACGCGCAGGCGCAACTCCTCGCGGCGGACTATCGGTTGCGTGCCGGTGCGGCGGGGTAAAGCGCCAAATTTTGCACAAAAAGGACGTGGCATGCGGAATTCTGGTGGTTCTCAAGTCCTTGTTTTGAAAGGGAATATCAAAACAAACCGCCAGATTTTGCACGAAAAGTACGATTACCCCGTTCAGGGCGAAACGGGGTGATCGCGAGCGCCGGCGCAGCGGGCCCACACGCGGGCGCCGTGTCTGCCTGTCTATATAGGCCTGCGGCGAAGATTTGTAAATATCCCCTAAGTTTCGGTCCCGGCCATGCCTCATAGCGGCCTGGGCGAAATCCGCTGGGTGGTAGAGCGCTCACATGCTTGGTTCCACGACCTCCGACGTTCGCGACCGACGCGCCGACATGCACGAGGCATTCCTCAAATTGGCCTGTTACCTGATTTGTTGGCGGACCCTTCAGGCCGTATTGGCTTCATCATCATGTGCACTGTATATGCACACAGAGCTGGGACACGTCGTTGGCGATGTGCGCAATGGGGCATATAACTATGAGTCCGGATGGCACATTCATGAAGGGATAGCTACAACTCTCATTACGAACTGGAAAATTTCCGACTCGCCTCTAAACTGGACACACATGCCTTTAAGAACGGCGTCGTACGACTTGCGCTAAAAAATCGGGGGGCAGGCCATGCAGCGACTTCTCCTAGGAATATTGCTGGCGTCCTGTTTTAACGTTGCATTAGGGCAACCAACCAACTCTGGTGGAATTCCGATCGGACAACCTCGCTTGCTCCAAGGCCAAGAAGGTCTCAGCCGCGTTGACGGTTTGACTGTTGATGGGGCTCGCTACAGGGCAACGACGCCAAATTCTGTCGTTCATATCGGAGAAATCCCGCCATATGACCCTGAATCTAAGAAAAGTAAGCTGAAGGGGGTGGGGGAGCTTCACCAGAAGCCGACAGAGTAAAGTCGCAGATGGCAGAAGCAATGACCAAAATGCTCAAGGAGATGGGAAATCCTAACACTATCCATTTCGATACGAAAGTCAGTAATTTCGTAGAAAAGCCGAAAATCACAAAAAATGATGTTTACAAGTTAAACGTCAACAGTGGCGGTCCCGGAGGAGGGGGCGGGTGTCCTACGTGCGCCTCCACTTCTGAAGGCGGTGTCAAAAATTATCAAACGAGCGTCAAGCTAGCTGGCGGCTCTGGTCCGGCGCCGGCCACGCCCGTGGCGAGTTTTGGTGATTTCTGCGATTCGGATGATCTGTTGTGTAATAAATCGGCTAAATCATTTTCTGGAATGATTTTATCTAACAAATCAGAATCTCCATGTGACAAATTAATTGCCAGCCTGGATTCGAACGGGATCTTGGGCACCCTGGATCAGGGGGCGCTTCTTGCCCAGACCGAGGCGGCAGGAAACTCGGTTAGTGATGCACAGACGATAATCAGAAAATACGCCGATGCATGCCTGTCAAGCGATATACCGGCATACGTCAAAGATTTTGTTGGAGTCCTGGTAACGCGAGACGGTGATGTCATCGGAATGGCAACGGTCGTTGATTCGGCCACAATTGTCACGGCTCGTCACGTTGTCTACGGAAACGCAAATTCAAATTCACCTACACCAATAAGAATGGCAAGCGATGTAAGATTTATTCCTGCAAATCGGCCAGATAAAGTTGTAGAAATCGACAAAGATGCTCTCAATGGATTTGATGATCGAATAAATCCAACACAGCTATCGCAAACCAAAGATATCGCTTTCTTAAAGCTAGCAGAGGCCATTGGCAATAGCCCTCGCCCTTATCCGCGGAAGCGAACGCTGGACGGATCCAACTTTGGACTGGTAGTCGCTGGCGTGAACGTCGAGGAAATGAAGGTATCCGGGATCCGACCACTGAAAAATGGAACAGTGGATCCACGCTGGGTTAAGTATCTTAAAACTGATCGGCGAGCCACGCTATGTCAGGCACTGATTACGCGAAGTCCGCGTCCTGGGGAAACTTGCGTGCTTCATGGTTGCAGCAGTTTTCCTGGAGTGAGTGGGGCCGGTGTTTTTGATGAGGCTGCGGCTAAGAGTAGTATTCGGGAGAGTTTGGTAGGTATCCATGTAGGTACACCAAAGCCTAGTTGCAATCGTGGTGTGGATGGCAGTTCGACAGTGAACGTAGCAGTTGCCCCTAAAGAACTAAAATGATTAATAAAAATAAATATCATGGAATTGTTTTGACCGCGATGTTCATTTCTCACATCGGCATGGGTTTCGCCGCAGACGAGAAAACCATAGGTCAGGACGTTGCTCAGCCAATCCTTCCAAAAGCTCAATCACCAGCCCGCTTAGTCACCGCAGATAAGTGTCAAAAGGCCATCGTGCCTGGGCATAACGAATCGCCAGCATTACTTCTTCTTTTCGCCCCATTACTTCAACTGATTGGATCAAAGGCCGCCGGGGCGGTTGCAGGGTATGGCATTGAGAAGACGTCAGATTGGCTAAAGTCTCAGAAGGCAAATTTGACCGCGTCGACTACAGCAACGTTTAGTGCCGGATTTTACGACTCAGACGTGTCAAGATTGGGATTTAAATGTATAGAATTCGTCCGAGGATCATTAAGAGAGCCTTATTTCAACAAAACGATCTACGATGCTAGCGTAAATGAAGTAAAAGAGGCTGGATTCGATAAACCGTATCCGGGATGGACAAAAGAACAACTCGAAGACGATTGGTCGAAATACAAGCTATCCTCGCTACCTGAGTTATATTTAGCTTTTACAATTGATCTAGTAGGAATGCCAATCCCAGGGAAACCTGGGAAGAACGCCGCCACCCAATTCAAAGTGGTTCCGCTTGAGGCGCTATATCTGAAGTCCGGAGCCAAGCGAAATGATGGAAACGGAAAGAAGGTTACTGCTAGAGTAATGATTAGCACGATGGGGGATAGTGGGATGAAGCCCATTTATGACCATCTTTTTGATTTTGGCAAGCTGCAATTCGGAAAGACGACGAATCTAGACATCGACGATGGACCTTTGGCACTATTGCCGGCCCCAACGGCATTCGCTGCCGCTCCCGCTGTTATGCCAAACGACGAAAATGGGAAGAAGAAGCTTGCTGCCGCAACCAAGTCGGCGAGCGGTGGGGAGATGCAAGCTGCCGTATATGGCAACGTGCCAGTTACGGTTACTGTCATCATCAATGAGTTGGAGGACGGAGGCGATTTTGCCGGCGCTATCGCAGCTGCAGCTTTCGACGACGAAGCAAAGAAGAAGGCGACAGACATCACTCAGAAGGCCGTTTCGAATTGGCTAGGCAAGGCGCTGGGAGTATCTGACGCTGCAGCGGCTGAAGGGAAATGAGCTATTGAACTACGGCGCGGCGGTCACCTGAGGCGGGCGGGGAGGCTGGTTCAGCGTGACGGGCCTGCCTCTCTGAGCCGCCAAAGGCCGAGCAGAGCAACCGTCGTTCGCCTACGGCACTGTGTTCACTTGATGGTAGCGAGACAAAACAGTGGCAGACATGAACGGGACCGCCATGAAGGCTCGAGAGCTGATCACCAAGGAGTCTGCGCGAAGTTGACCGCTTCAATCCTGATATTGGCCCCCTTTGCCGCCTTGGCATCGTCCACAGTGACAGTCAAAGCGATGTAGTCGTCATCCTTCTGTGATCTTCGATAAATCAAATGACATCCTGTGGATTGTCCCTGCGAAATATGCTTCTTGGCACAAATGGCGACCATTTTGAAATGGTAAAAATGAGATTTATCTTAATATCGATCGCGATGATGGTAGGCGGCTGTAATACAACAGCAACGGCCGTACCGCCTGGCGGCGAGCCTGTAAGCCAGGTGGTCAATGAGCTGAAGCAGGAGCTTAAATTGTTCGCTGATACACCTCCAAATATTCCACATCAGCAAAATCCCGCTAAAGTAGTCTGCGGCGGGGTCAATGGAGGGGCTGTTGTTAGCGTAGTTCCGACAAATGCGATATTAATTCTTAAAGTCACCGCCACCAATATTTATGACGCTAATCTTAGCGTAAAAATTCCAGCAGGTTCGATCATAACCGTGAATCCTTCCTTTTCTGGTACATATCGAACAAATGGCACTCAGGCCCTTACCTTGGATCTTGATATACAGCATCACAGGAGTGTTGCTGAGTTACAAAGCGACATTGACACAATAGGAAAACGAATCGAATTTTTAAAAAAATCGGAAAAAATATATATTCAGGGCAAACACAAATCTACTATTGATGCCAATTTCTCGGGCGCCATCGCGAGCGCGAACGCGGATCTGGAGAATCGCTACGTCCTGTTACGCCAATCCATAGCTCCAGTTGGTAAAACAGAATATGGACACGCAGATTCCGATCAGCCTCCAGCCGCTCTAAAAGAACATACTCTCGCGGCCACTCTGTGGACTCTTCGTCAAAATCTCTTGAACATTGACCATGCACAACTACCATGCGTTAGGCCAAGTCAATTAAAGACTGAAGTGGATTTCGAAGTTATAAATGGTAAAAAAGGAGGTGTTGGAATTGATGTTAAGATCGTCAGCATCGGTGCTGGTGTGGAAATGAAGCGTGACAGCGTGCAGAACTTGATCATCACATTTGACATGGCGGGCGGTACCAGCACACTTCTCAACACTCCTTTTGAATTCCCTAAGTAGGATTATTCACCAGATAATGGCGTACGGTTTGAATTGGATGCACATTTCATAGAAATTCAGCTGAATTTCCAGCGAAAATGTGAGAATAGCGCGCCTCTGCAATCATCAAAATTAGGTCGCATCGCCTGTGGCGACCACACGAGTAGAGGTAACGTAAATAAAACGAAAAGTATCGGAGGCCCAATGTCCATTTCGCGTCGACAAGTAGTGTTTTCCGCCTTAGCGGTCGTTTTACCAATGTACAGCCGAAAAACTGTTCTTGCTGCCGAGCCAATAACCACGGGGGCGGCCGCGGCGTTCGTCGGCTTGGCTCTATTGCAGGGTGGAATCAGCTATGTTGGCGGTAAGGTGATGTCGAGCGCCCTTGGGGATCCGACGATCTCAGACGTACGAATTTGGATTCAAAACGCTGTCGCTGAACTCGAAGCCTACGTGTCCGCAGAGCTAAAAATAAGGTTGGATGCCTTGGTCATGGAACAGATGCGAGCTAGTCTGCAAGGAGTTACTACAATCCTCTATGAATACGCTAGTCTAAAACCAAAAAAACAAGAACAGAATAAGCTCTTATTACAAAATTCAGATATAGAGATTTCTCGACTTATTCCGCTATCGCTGAATTACGATCAAGCGCTATTTATCACAACAACTGCGATGGCGTATAAATTGTTTTCTATTTATGCATTGTATAAACTTGATAAGGACCCGGGTCACATAAAGAGTGCTCGTCCAATGATGGACGATTTTGTGAAGCAAGCAAGCGCCAGCAGAGATAGAGTCGGCCTCTCAATGTCGCCAAAGTCTCATTTTTCCATAAACTGTACGATCGTCGGTGAAACTAAGTATACCTGTATCGCGACGCAGGACGGAAACGCTATTGTGCCGTCACATACGGCGCCTGCCCAGATCTGTCGGAATGGAATCTGTAGGGATTCGTTTGACGTAATGCGAGAGAGTATCACCAAGGAAATCGCCCAGCGGACTGAGCCTATGCAAAGACAGACGGATGAATTTCTAAAATTGGCTAACAGCTCAATCCGACTGGCGGTTGATTGTTACGACAAGATGTGCCGCCAAGTAGGAGATAAGTACTCGCCTCCTAACAGCGCTTTGCCATTGTTGAAGATTGAGCAGGCAATCATTCCTGATATATTGGTCATGCCTGGTGCCGTCGTGCTGCGCCCAGAACCATGACAAGCCATGGCAACGCGCAGTGGATAGCGTCAAGCAGGATGTCCGGTTTACCGACAAACATCTTGGCGGTCGGCCGAGGTGATTGTCGCGTCAAGTGGTCATGGCTGTCGCTCCATTCGGGTTGTCAGTGGGTAATTGACGGCGACGCTCCTTCTGTTTGTCGCTGGCTTTGCGACGCCGATAGCTCTCAACATGCAGCTCGAAGATCGTCGAGTGATGGACGAGCCAGTCAATGGCGGCCACCGTCATGCCGGGGTCCGGGAAGACGTCATTCCAGCCGGAGAACGGCTGATTGGCCGTGATCAGAAGACTTCGCCGCTCATACCTCTCAGCGATCAACCCGAACAGCACGCTGGTTTCGGCCTGATCTTTCCTCAGACACGACAGATCGTCCAGGATGATCAGGGTCGAATCGGTCGAGTTTGGCGAGGGCCGAAGGCAGTTGCAGACTCTGACGAGCGACCTGGAGCTTCTGCACGATTTCACCGGTGCGCGTGAACAGCACGCGATATCCAGCGTCGATCAGGGCGTGTCCGATGGCACTTCCAAGCTGACTTTTGCCCCCGCCAGGCGGCCCGAACAGCAGAATCGTGGCACCTTTCTCTAGCCACGAATCGCCAGTGGCCAGCGCCATCACATGCGCCTTCGAGACCATGGGGACAACGCCGAAGTCGAAGGTGGCAAGCGTCTTGGTCGGATCCAGGCGTGACTCGGTGCGATGACGCTCGATGCTTCGTTGGGCCCGCTCGGCAAGTTCATGCTCGAGTAGTGCACCGAGCAGCCGGCACGCCTGCCAGCCCTCCTTGTCCGAGCGCTCAGCGAAGTCCGGCCACATGCGGCCGATCTTTGGCAGGCGCAATTCGTTGAGCATCAGTGCGAGACGACCAGCATCGTAAGTGGCATCTCCTTATACAAAAGTCCAGCGTCCTGACCGGGCGCAGTGCGACCAGAATTTGATGGGACTTGGGCGGGAGGGGTTGTAAACTCGTGCGGATTCGCGTTTACTCCTGGCTTTTTTGAGCGCGAATGAACAACGAGTCGGGGGCATGGGTGGACGAAGAATTTGAGGCGCTGGATCTTGGCGATCCAAGGCGGGACCGACGGGCGAAGGGGCTGCTGAAGCGACTGGCTGCGAGGCCGACTGCGAGCATTCCTGGCGCATGCGAAGACTGGGCAGAGACCATCGCTGCCTATCGATTTCTCGGCAACGAGGAAGTCGAGTGGACAGACATGATGCAGCCGCATTGGGAGCGCACGGCAGGGCGGGCGCGGCAATTCCCGGTGGTGCTGTGCATTGCAGACACAACCGAGTTGAATTTTAACGGCCAGGAGATCGATGGGCTCGGGCCCTTGAGCTACGAAGCGCAGAGGGGGATGTATCTGCATCCGACCTACGCTGTGACGCCGGATCGGGAACCACTCGGTGTGATCGACGCCTGGATGTGGGCCCGGGAGCCGCTGGATGCAAACGGGCAGCGGGTTGGTATTACAGAGAGCGTACGGTGGACTGAAAGCTACGAACGCGTTGCAGAACAGGCCGCGATGTTGCCTGAGACTCGCCTGGTCTACGTGGCGGATCGGGAAGGCGATATCGCTGCGATGATGGAGCGTGCTAATGAGCTCGGCAATCCTGCAGACTGGCTGATACGTTCCCAACACAACCGCAGCCTTGGTGAGGCAGGCAAGCTGTGGGACACGGTAGACGCCAGCGAAGCTCTGGGAGAGATCGGCTTCATCCTGCCGGGGCGCGCAGGCCAAAAGGCGCGCGAGGTCAAGCAGGAGTTACGTGCGCAACGCGTGAAGCTGCCGGGTAAGACGGGGCCAGCCGTCACCTGCATAGTGGCCCAGGAGATCGGCGCTCCGGCAGGCGTTACCCCTGTCGTGTGGCGACTGCTGACCAACCGGGAGGCTCAAGATACAGATGCCGTCGTCGAGCTGATCGATTGGTATCGAGCCCGGTGGGAGATTGAGATGTTCTTCAATGTCCTGAAGAACGGGTGCAAGGTGGAAGCTTTACAGTTATCCCACATGGACCGCGTGGAACGGGCCCTGGTGTTTTACATGGTGGTGGCGTGGCGCATTGCCCGACTGATGCGTTTGGGCAGAACCTGCCCTGACCTGGACGCGTCGCTATTCTTTGATGCCGATGAGATACGAGGCGCGTATCTACTCGCGAAGAAGGCGCGCCCAAAGACGCCCGTCACGCTCAATCAAATGATCCGCTTGATCGCGTCACTGGGTGGTTTCCTGGGCCGCAAGTGTGATGGCGAGCCCGGCGCCAAAACGATCTGGATCGGCATGCAGCGAACCATGGATGCTGCGTTCATGATCCTGGCGCTACGGGCTGAGGACTCATGACTTCTGTATAAGGAGATGCGTAAGTGGGGGCGTTCATGCAAGCACCTCCTCGTCGAGCAACGTGTCATAAGGCGCGGCGGATGGCATCTCGACTACCACCAAAGGACACTCGGCCCGGCGCGGCGCCAGCTCATCAAACAGCGCCTTCAGATCAGGCAGTTTGCCACCTGGGGCTGGAATGCGCCATTGCGCGCTCGCATGCCGCCTCGAGCCTCGTGTCGCCGACCTTGCTACGCAGCCGCACGATGCCCTGCGCTCCCCGCAGGTTGACGAGTACCTGGTCGTTGAACAGCGCCAGAATCAGCGCAAGGCAGGACGGGCCGATCTCTTTGGCCTGGGACAGACACCACTGCGGATCGTGCTCCAGCCAGGCCTGCGCCGCTGGCGGCTGATGATCGCGAACCGTCGAACGCGTACCGGCTTTGCGCAGCCGCGGATGGGTAGCAACGAGTTCGTGCTGATGGAACAGTTGTACGACCGTATCGGTCGCCTTCAGCCACAGTGTCTTGCCAACCGGCTCTGCTGCATGGGTTCCTCGCGAAATCTTCGTCCGCCTGTCCGGGGCGCCGGCCGACTCTCGTGCGTTACCTTTGGGAGCCATGTGGCGAGATAGCGAACGAGAACTGCCTGATGGGCTACCGCGGCTCGATCTACGTCGATACACTGTTCGTTCCCGATGATCCCGCATATCAGAAGTTCGAGTGCCACCTCGAAAACAAAGACGGCAGCCTGAGATTGCCGGGCATGAAATTTTGGGCGCTAAAACTTGATGTCGCGATGGAGAACGGACATCATGACGAGCCTGGGTTTTGGGACAAATGGGCGGAAAATTCTTGACGGGATCAGATCAACACCAAGGAGGGGGCATGGATAGCACTGATTGGTCGGAAGAACTGAAGGCACTAACGCGCGAGACGCTCACGGCATTGCCGATTCCGCTGGGGTCGGAGGTTGCACTCAAACACAGGGATGGGGGCTTTGCTACGATTGGCATCACGGATCTCGTGCACCAGAAGTACACGGTGACGGATCGGACTGACGGGCAAATGCATAGCTACCCGAGTCTCGAAAGCTTGATTGAGGGTGGGTGGGTGATCGACTGAGACTCATTTAGCCAGCGAGCCCGTCTTGGGCCGACCACAATCGCTGTTAGAGTTTTCCTCGCTATTCGCGCCGCGTGAGCACGGAGGCATCTCGAACAGGATCGTTTGCCGCGCTTACTCACGGTGATTCAGCAGTTGCCCATGACCCCGTTGCCGCGAGAGCAGCTGAAACGACAGGCCACTGGACGGATGCTGAACGGGAGCGGGCCGCTGGTTCGCCCAGGACGTATTCATCTGGAGCGGTGTTCCACAACGGCCGTTTCCCGATGACACCACCGAACTGGTGTTCCGATCCGCGCTCACGGGGCAGGAGCTTGATGGCGCACTGATGAACAGCGGCCGGACCAAGGTGGCCGCGTTCGCCACGGCGCATCTAGAAGATGATCGCCAACTAGTTATCTGGGACAGCCGCGTCGCGCACTCGCTGATCCGCCGCATAGACGCATTGCTGGTGGCAAGCGGCCACGAGGCAATCCCGCCGAACCTGGCCGATATCGGTCGCGTGGCCGGGCGCGGCGGCACCCGGAACGCGACCGCCTACGCGCTGCGCTGGCCCCACGGCTACCAGAGTTGGCCCAGCGTTTCGCGGGCAACGCACCGGCACGGAATATCCGCGATGAACTTAACCGCACGCGCCCCGTCCGGGGACATAAAATGGACGGCCCGCATGGTGGAGATGGTCCTGTTCATGGATGGCTATTGATAGTGACGGTATTGAACATGAGTCGGCCTGCGAGCCAATCGCGGGCCGGCGCGATCATCGGTGCCCGTCCCACGGCAGGTCCGTGCCGTCCTCCAGCGCCGGCGCGAAGCGCACGCCCGCCCACCTGGGATGGCTGCGGTCGAACGGTGTGGCACCCAGCGGAGGCCGCGCGGTGTTGTAGACAAAATGGTGCACGTCGGCGGCCTTGAGGCTGTCGCGCATTGCCATGAAGCGTGCCGTGCCCAGTGCCGACGCGTGTTCGAAGAACTCACGCCCTTCCCATTCGCACTCCGGCGTCCAGATGCGCCATGTGTACTTTTAGAACGCGGGGGATTGGGGTGCATACGCTGGCTGAAATAGTGGCCTTGCGGCGGCATCCAGGCAAAAGTGCAGGCGAATCCGGCATGGGATGGCATCCACGTGGCGCAATCCTTAGCGCCCGGCCGCGACGGCGACCAGCGCGGCGAGCTGATTGCCGCTGCCGACCAGCCGGGCGTGGGCGTCGCGCGTGACGTCGTGCTGCGGCTCGTAGCGTCCAACCAGGTGCAGGTGGCTGTCGCGCGCGGTCTGCGCTCCCCTGGCGTCCGTATCGATATAGCCAATGACGTGGGCGTGGGCGTCTCTCAGAGCTTGCCGGCTCATCGTATTCTCCCTTCTAGTGGTGGTTCGGAACAGGATGAATATTGATGGCGCATCTGCGCATCGAATGCGCAGATGCGTTGCGACACTTCACTCCTCAGCAGACTCAGCAGCCAGGAGGGCAAGCCATGCAAGTCATCACGATTCCCGCTTCTACGCTCGCGACCATCGCCGCCAGCCCGCAGCCCAACCCGCAGCGCGTGCTGCTGCGGCGCTGGGGCTTCTCCGAGCAGGAGGTCGCAGGTCTGTTGTTGGACCTGCCTACATTGGAAGGCAGGCTCGAATGGACCATGGACGAGCGGGCGAGGCCGCGGCCCGATCTAGTCATCCATCTGGTCGACGCGGCGCGCCTGAGCGGTGTGTTCGGCGGCGCGCGCTGGAATGCGATGGGGCCGGTGGATGCCATGCGGCGGGCGCATCGGCGCGGCACCAGCGAGATCGCTGTGGTGCTCGGGTCGACGCAGCATCTGCCGGCCGATCGCCTGGGGTGTTGGGTGTTAGCGGGCGAGCGCAGCCTGGCGGCAGCGCTGGGCATCGTGGCGCGCACAGCAATCGAGCCGTTGTTCGCGGCGAATGCGGGCAAGCGGTCGGGCTTCCATGAACTGGCTGCCCTGAATGCACTGTGCATCCTGACCCGGGAGCAGGAGCCGGATCGCGAGGCACTGTCCAGGCGCGTCTTGTCCGTGCTGTGGGCGGCGGTCAACCGCTCCTACGCTGCGCCCGCCCGGCTACTGGTCGCCGCGCAGACGCATGTGATGGACCACGTGGATTCCTTCAATCCGCACCTACTCCAGCGCATCCGCGCGTTTCGCAGGAATTCCAGCTCGCTCGACCTGACCGCCGACATCACCATCGCCTATCCTTGGCCGGCCACGGACGTGCCCGCCCTCGTCCTGTAAGGGCCGGCACGGCTGAGGTCAGGCAGGACCGGCGCTGTCCGCGTAGATGGCGTATGCCTGTCTGAGGTTCTCCGCGATATCCTTGCGCAGGCTGGCAGGCGATAGTACTTCCACGCGCGCCGAGCGCTCCATCAGGAGGTTGCGCAACTCGACGGAGGGGATGACCGTGGCGGCCAGGCGGAAGCCACCCTCTTCCTCGACAATCTCCTGGTCGTCGGCCAGCTTCTGTTCGCGGAACAGGTTCTTGATCTCGCCATCCTCCCTGACTCGCAGCTCGATGCGTACCGGCGCCTCGGGAAAGAAGGAGAAGAACTGATTATGGCGGACATACGCTTCCAGATCGAAATCCGGGTCTGGTTCGCCTGGCACTTCAGTGCAGGTGGCGGACACGAAGCGGTCCAGCCGCAACTGGTAGCGCTTGAAGCTGCCATCGCTGCTAAGTCGGCTCGCAACCAGGTAGAGCACCGGGCCGCGTTCGACCAGTGCAAGCGGCACGACGGGGTATTCGGCCGGGGCCTCGCTGTCGAGCCGGGAATTGCGGTAGCAGACCGTCAGCACCCTGGTGGCATACAAGGCGCGCCGGATTGCGTTCAGGATCTCTTCGCGGATCGGTGGCGAGCGCAGTGGATAGCCCGCGTCGATACGCACTGTCTTGGTCGCCCAGGCGCGGGCGTCGACGAGCGCCCTGTCTATGGGGCTTTCCTGCAAGACCTTTGTCGCACCGGCGAAATACGCTTCGAGTTCGCTGACGACGTGGCTGGGCAAGTGGTTGGGCGCGTGCCGCTGCAGCGTCAGCAGCGCGATGGCGAGTTCCAGCGGCGGGCGGCGAGCTGTGTCCGAGGGCGCCCTCTTGCCCGTGCGCCACCATACCCGGTCGCGCGAGCGGCCGGATTTGGCCACCAGTCCGTCGATCTCCATGCGATCCAGCGCACGAAGAATGGTGTCACGCCCGGGCGGATTGTGCTGGCAGAGCTTCTGCAAGTTGTCTATCAGATCGCCAGACGAAATCGGCTCTTCGGCCGCCGAGGGCATGCAGGACAGGATATCGCTTTCGAGGCGGGGCCACTTTGCCGAAGTCACCATCTGATGTTTCCGTTGTTTGTTCTATTTGGGAGGCGCTATCGTAGCGGGTCCGCGCACAAAATGCGCAGATCCTGTGGTTTGGCATGAGACGTTGCTCTGGATGATCCTCGCGTCCGCCAGGAATGCCATCAACTGACTGCCTGCTATGGAAGGCGTGTGCGAACGGCGCATGGGGAGGAACTGCCAGTTCGCGTGCCTTCAGGCAGAACGGCAACACCCATAGGCGCAATCCCGTCGACTTGGAGATATCGAACACGGGCAGTGGCTCGCTAAATGATGTCATCTTCGGATAATGGTATGCGCTGGCGGAGCCTATATCCGATCGAGCAATATCCCGGCCGCCCGCTCCGAAATTACCAGCACCAATTTCATGGTCGCCCGGGTGGCACCCACGAAGAACCGTCTAATCTCCTTCTCACCGAGGTTTTCGAAGTCGATCTCCGCGAATACCACCGCCGGCGCGGACTGGCCTTTGAAGCGGAAGATGGAGTCGGCGAGCACATCGCCTTGGGAATACACCGGCTGCCCAAGTACGTCGTAGCTGCCGGTGAAGGCGCGCAACGTATGTGGGCCGATCTGGTCATAGCAGAGCAACGCAGAATTGTCGCGGCCGCGGTAGCTGAGCAGCGCGACGTCTTCCTTGCGAAAGCCGGCTGAATAGCACATGCGGATGGCATCCTTGACGGACTGCAGCATGCCCGCCTGGTCCGGGTAGACCAGGAATTCCACATCGGCGGCTGAGATCGGCGCGCTCGCCTCGATCTCCATGCCAAGCGGCAGCAACGGCTGCAGTAGCCTAACGACCGGGCGCGGGCTGCGGAAGTTGCTCGTCGCACGCAGCCTGACCCAGCCAGGCAATTCGGCACTGGGGTGCCCATAGAGGTTCTGCATAGGGTCTTCCAGCCAGATTACGCGAGCGGCCGGCGCGGCATGCCGCAGCACCAGGTCGCGCCACTGCGGCGCGAAATCCTGGCCTTCGTCGACAATTACCGTGTCGAAGAGGAAGTCCGGCGGAACCGGGAGTGCCGCTACGTCCTCGACCAGCTTCGCGAACGCGTCCGGCCGTGTGAAATCCGGCGTGCCGCCCGCATGCCTGAAGATCTGGTCGCACAGCATGTGGAACGTGCAGACCAGCCCGCCGGCCGGCGCAATCCGCGCGAAGTGATCGGCGAGCGGCCGGTTGAAGCAGACATAGAGCGGACGCCGGCCGCACTCGACGGCATCTCGATACTCGGCCAGCGCCAGTTGCGTCTTGCCCGAGCCGGCCGTGCCGGTGACCCGCAGGCGGAAGGGCTCCATATCGAGCTGGCGCGCCCAGTGCGACAGGCCGCCGGATACCCGCGTCACCAGCGTACGCGCCTGGCCGATCAGGGCGCTGACATCAGTTTCCAACTGGATGGTGTCGCGCAGGAAGCGATGGACGCGCTCGGTGCCAGCCTGTTCCTCGCCGGCCGGCAAGATGTCCTGGATCAGGCGACAGAGCTGGTCGCGCCGCCTGGCGTCCACGATGCGCTCTGGCGACAGGCCGGCGGTGAGCGGATGCTGCACGGTATGGTCGGGGCAATAGAGCAGGTGCTCGATGACCACCGGCTGCCCGTTGAGGCTACGCATCAGCTTGCCGCGTAGGCCATCCGCGGTGCGTCCCATCTGAACCGACACCACCTTGATCTTGCCTGCGTAGTTTTTGGCCAGCCCCTCGGGCGTTTCTTCGAGATAACCGCTTTTCTGCTCGATGATGAGCAAGTGGCCGCAGCGGTTCACGACGACGAAGTCGATTTCCCCGTAGATTGCGTGCGTGCGCTGGACATTGGTCCAGTGCACGGCATGGTAGACCGTATAGTCATCCGGCAGACCGGCGGCCAGGACTGCGAGCGTATCAAGCTCGCGCTGGACGGGGCCGCTGGCCGGCATGGTTTCCCAGCCGTCTGGAATGATGCGTGCCACTCTTATTCTCCCGTGTCTTGAGATCAAGGGAGAATACCTGAAGGCCCGTAGCCAGCAAACTGCAGCCGCCGGCCGGTCGCCCGCCGCACTTGAACGTTAGACAGCGCTCCACGCGGCTTCATACAGCGCTGGCATCACGCTTCCTGCCGGACCGAGCAAGTCGTACCGTATGTGCGCGCTAAGTGGGTTGGGCTCCGGATTGACCTGCACCACTGGCCGGTGCCGGCGCGCTACACGCAGCGGCAGCCCGGCAGCCGGTTGCACTAGCGAGGAGGTGCCCACACTGATCAGCATGTCGCAATCGTCGCAGGCTGCGACGGCTGCATTCAAGACGTCTTCAGGCAGGCGCTCGCCAAACCAGACCACGCCGGGCCGGATCGGCCCGCCGCAATGACCGCAACGCGGTGGCGCCAGGCGCCGGCCACCTTCCGGTTCGTCGGGAAGGCCAGGAGGAAAGGCATGGGGCTGCCGACAGTCAAAGCAGAAGGGCCGGTGCAGGCGCCCGTGCAGATGCAGGACGTCCTGGCTGCCGCCGCGCTCGTGGAGGTCGTCCACATTCTGTGTGATTAGAGGGAGGCGGGGCACTTGGGCAGCCATCTGGGCTATGGCCAGGTGTGCTGGATTGGGCTGCGCCTTCATTACCAGCATGCGGCGCCATTCGTACCAGCCCCACACAAGTTCGGGATCGTGTTGGAAGGCATCGGCATTGGCCAGTTGCTGCGGGCTATAGCGCTCCCATAGCCCGGTCATCCGTCCGCGAAAGGTTGGGATGCCGCTTTCCGCGGATACGCCAGCGCCGGTCAGGATGACGACGTGCTTGGCGCCACGCAGCGTGGTGATCAGATCTGGCGAAATAGTGAGGGTCATTGTTTCTTCTTCTGAAATATTTGCCGTCCTCTGCGGCGAACCAAGTTGGCTGGCCTTGCAGGTGTAGCCACGGTATCAGTTGAACACGACAAATTGTGTCGCAGCGAGATCTTCCGTCTATTTCGGGGGGATCGGCTTGGGGGCGGTGAGGCCACCACCGCGTGCGACACATCTTGACGCAGGCTTGCGGAGAATTGGCTTCATTGACCAAGGAGATCCGCATGATCCCGCGCCGCCGTCCGTCTCGGTATTCCCGTATTCCGCTGGAAGTGCCGCCGCTTGTCCAGCTCTGGCTGCTTCGGTTGCTCGTTCCCCTGGGTGGCCATCAGGAGTTCATTCAGCGCAGCGGCTTCAGCAATGACACGCTGGCGAAATTGCTGGGTCTGGGGGAGTGGATCGATCCGGAGTCCGAGGAATTTAATCCCAAAACCGTCAGGGCTAAGCTGCGCAATCTCCATCAGGAAGCGGAGAAACAATGTTGTAACTCCCAGATTTCTGCCTGCCTTAACGCCAATATCGCACGCCTGGCGGAACTGGTGGGTCTGTCGGATACGGATTGCCAGATCCTGGAGTTTGTCGTGATGCTCAAGAACGAGCGCCTGCTGGACGACACGGCAGACTGGCTGGGACAATTGTCGTCGGCAAAGGTGTTTCATGTGCTGGCGGTCCTGCTCGACCTGCCGGAGCCAGAGGTTCGCGAGGCGTTGAGCACGCAGGGCGTCCTGGCGCAATCCGGCCTGGTATCCGTGGACCGCAGCTGCCGTTCAATGCTGAATGGCAAGCTGGAGTTGCTTTCTGACAGTTTTGCCGACCATATTGTTTCTTCTGACGCAGACCCGGTCGTCCTGCTGCGGGACACGGTGGCCTTGGCAGCGCCCGCGCAACTGGGGTTGGCGGACTACGAACACGTCAACTCCTCGCTGGCGGTGCTGCAGCCTTACCTGCGGCATGCCCTGTCGTTCGGACGAAAGGGCGCGAACATCTTCGTGCATGGTGCGCCTGGCACGGGCAAGAGCCAGCTCGCCAAAGCGCTGGCCAAGGACCTCGATTGCGAGCTGTTCGAGGTGGCCAGCGAGGACGACGATGGCGATCCGATCAATGGGGAGCGGCGGCTACGCGCCTTTCGGGCTGCCCAAAGCTTCTTTGGGCAGCGCCGGGCCTTGATCCTCTTCGACGAGGTAGAAGACGTCTTTAACGATGGGGACGGCTTCTTCGGGCGCAAGAGTACCGCGCAGACCCGTAAGGCATGGATCAACCGAATGCTGGAAGCGAACCCGGTACCTACCCTGTGGCTGTCCAACTCGGCCGAATGTCTCGACGCCGCGTTTATTCGGCGCTTTGACATGATTATCGAGTTGCCTGTGCCGCCCAAGAAACAGCGCGCCCGGATTATCGAGGGCGCCTGCGCGGGCCTGCTGGACGCTCGCGCTGTGGACCGGGTGGCCGAGTCCGAGGCTTTGGCGCCCGCCATCGTGACCCGCGCCGCTTCGGTCGTGCAGGCGATCCGCGAAGAGTTGGGCGTGCAGGGGGCGGCCTCGGCCATGGAATTGCTGATCTGCAACACGCTGGAGGCTCAGGGGCACAAACCGATAGCTAGTGCTGACCCCAACCGGCTACCCGAAACCTATGACCCGGCCTTTATCCACGCCGACGCAGATCTGGGCGAGCTGGCGGCCGGGTTGATGCGAACCAGGGCAGGGCGGCTCTGCCTGTATGGGCCGCCGGGCACCGGCAAGACCGCCTATGGCCGCTGGCTGGCCGCGCAGTTGGGCGTCCCGCTGCATGTGAAGCGGGCCTCCGAATTGATGTCCAAATGGGTAGGGGACAATGAAAAGAACATCGCCCGTGCGTTCCGGCAGGCTGAGCAGGATGGGGCGGTACTCCTCATCGACGAGGTGGACAGCTTTCTGCAGGACCGTCGGGACGCCCAGCGGAGTTGGGAGGTCAGCCTGGTCAACGAAATGCTGACGCAGATGGAGTCCTTCTCCGGCGTGTTCGTGGCCTCGACCAACCTGATGGACGGGCTGGATCAGGCGGCATTGCGGCGGTTTGATCTGAAGGTGAAGTTCGAATACCTGACGCCTAGACAGGCTTGGGACCTCTTTTGCCGCCATTGCGATGTGCTGGCGCCGCCGGCACCTTCTGAGAACCTGAAATCGCGGCTTGGCCGGCTCCAGAAGTTGACGCCGGGGGATTTTGCGGCAGTCGTATGCCAGCATCGCTTCCGCACCATCGGCTCTCCTGCCGACTTTATCGCTGCGCTCGAAGCGGAATGCGCGGTGAAGGAGGGAACAAGAAGTGCGGTCGGCTTCCTTTGATACCGATTCGCATGGAATAATCTGTCTGCTTGCTCACGAGGGAAACATGCGCGCACTATCCAAGTCGAAGTTGATGGCCTTCCGTCAGTGCCCCAAACGCCTGTGGCTGGAGATTCACCGACCGGAGCTCCGCGAGGATTCTGCGACGACCGAAGCGAGCTTCCAGGTGGGGCATCAGGTCGGGGAGATTGCGCAGCGGCTCTATGACCCGAAAAAGTTGGTGTCCTGATCGATGCGCAGCGCGATGGGTTCAAGGCCGCTTTTGCTCGTAGCACGGAATTGCTTCAGTTCTCACAGCCGATTTTTGAAGCGGGATTCTCTGCGGGTGGGGCGCTGGCCTTCGCCGACGTTATGCTCCCGTCTGGCACGAGGGGAAAACGCTCCTGGCGCATGGTTGAAGTCAAGTCCTCCACCAGCGTCAAGGACTATCACCGTGACGATACGGCAGTGCAGGCCTTTGTGGCGAGGAGCGCCGGTGTCCCGCTCACGTCGATTGCGCTCGCGCACATCGATAGCAGTTGGGTCTATCCCGGCGCGGAGGACTACCAAGGGTTGCTGACCGAGAATGACCTTTCGGCAGAGGCATTCGCACGTGGCGATGAGGTCAAGGGCTGGATTGCCGATGCGCAGGCGATCGCTGCGAATGCCAATGAGCCAGAATTGGAGACGGGTGGGCACTGCGGTGATCCCTACGAGTGTGGTTTCCTTGGGTATTGCCAGAGCCAGGAACCCCAGGCCGAGTATCCCGTGCACTGGCTTCCCCGCATCCAGAGCAGGGCGCTAAAGGCGTTGATCGAGGAGGACGGTGTCGCCGACTTGCGGGATGTGCCAGATGGCCTCTTAAACGACCGGCAGCGCCGTGTCAAGATGCATACACTCTCTGGGCAGACATTCTTCGATGCCGCCGGCGCGGCCGCTGATCTCGCATCCCATAAGCTGCCGGCTTACTTCCTCGATTTTGAGACGATCCAGTTTGCGGTGCCGATCTGGAAGGGCACTCGTCCGTATCAGCAGTTGCCATTCCAGTTCAGCGTGCACCGCCTGTCGCGCACGGGCAAGCTGGAGCACCAATCCTTCCTTGACCTGTCGGGTGGCGATCCTTCGCGGGCATTTGCGGAGGCGCTGGTTGCCAACTGTGGGGAGAGCGGACCGGTCTTTGTGTATAACGCCGCATTCGAAACTTCGCGCATTCGAGAGCTTGCTGACCGTTTTCCCCGACTGAAGGCAGCTCTTCTGGCCATCAATGCGCGCGTAGTCGACTTGCTCCCGGTCGCACAACAGCACTACTACCATCCGAGCCAGCAAGGCAGTTGGAGCATCAAGAGGGTACTTCCGGCGGTCGCGCCGGACCTGCGGTACGACGCGCTGGATGGCGTCCAAGATGGCGGGATGGCCATGGATGCCTACCAGGAGGCGATCCACCCGGGCACGACGCGCGCGCGTAAGAACCAGATCGAGCAGCAGCTACTGGCCTACTGCGGCCTGGATACCTTTGCCATGGTGCGGCTCTGGCAGTTTTTTGCTGGCCGTCCTGACTTGAAGCTGTAACCGATATGGCTAAACGCCCTGACACGTTGGAAACGGTGCTGCTGGCACTGGAGTTGCTTCGTCGCATTCCGCGCAATCGCAAGGTTTCCGCGACCGAACTGCATGATCAACTGACGAATGCAGGACTCTCTAGGGATCGGCGAACAATCCAGCGCCAGCTTGAAATGCTCAGCGAGCACTTTGAGATCGAGCGAGACGACCGCAGCAAGCCCTATGGCTACCGCTGGAAGGATCGGGCGAGCGGGCTGTCGCTGCCAGTGCTCAATGAGCAGGAGTCGCTAATGCTGGCGCTTGCCGAGCAGCATCTGCGGCATCTGCTGCCCGCCAGCCTGATGAAATCTATGGACGGATTCTTCCAGCAGGCACGTACGAATCTCACGTCCCCGGCCAACGGCAAGCGAGCCCAGGAGCGGGAGTGGCTATCCAAAGTGAGAGTCGTCAGCACCACCCAGCCGCTCCTGCCGCCAAAAATTAAACCCGGTGTCTTCGAGGCAGTCAGCAATGCACTCTACAGAAACCTCTGGCTAAAGCTTGACTACAAGAACGCGGCCGGAGGCCGGAAGACCGCAAATGTGATGCCGTTGGGGCTGGCACAGCAGGGCGCAAGGCTATACCTGGTGTGCCGCTATGAGGGGTACTACAACGAGCGCAGCCTCGCCTTGCACCGGGTCGTCTCGGCAGAGGCCTCAACGCAGACGTTCGAACGGCCAAAGGACTTCGATCTGCAGAAATACGATGCGGATGGCCGGTTCGGATTCGGTGACGGAAAACGGATTCATCTCACTTTCTGCGTGGACAAAGACGCTGGGTTGCACGTGCTGGAATCTCCTCTGTCGGCGGATCAACAGGTCAGAGAGATAGGCGATCAATTCGAGATCAGCGCGACTGTTGTTGAGACCGCGCAGCTTGAGTGGTGGCTTCGCGGATTCGGCGATCAAGTGACTGATATACGGCGCCTCCCCGTTTCGACTGCTGATCCTGTTGCGGCGGACGGGGCCTGCCATGACTCGTCCTGAGGCGTTGAATCGTGATCGACCCGCACTCGGGGTAGGTGAGCTATCGTCCCTGCACGGACGCGGCGAGCCACAGAACATTTTCGGGTTAACACATGATGCAGCGAAAAGAGGAGTGAGCGCGCAACGAGCGCGGTCAATCTTCCAGACCAGGATAGCCGGCTCCCGGTATGGATCCATAGAGACATAGCCACGTAGATTGGCGCTATAGACGATCTGGCATTGGGATGTTCAGCGATAGGCATTCAGGAATCGGTGCCGGATGACGATGTAGTGAATGGCTCTTTCTTCGGCCACAAGTGGCCTCGTAGATGTAGGAATCTCAGGTACCTATCATATGACATTGACATGGGGGCTTCTCGGCCCCGGGAAACTAGCGAGTGAGCGGCGCACCAGAACACTGGGCGTTGCGGCATCTGTCCGGTCGTTCAATGACCTGGCCGTGCCAGGCTTGGGTAGTGTGTGGTTCGGCAAGCAATTGTTCCTCGCCACTTTGGGCGTCCGGATTGCCCAGTGCGCGGGAGAAAAGGGTAAGCACCTAACCAATATCGAGACAGCCAACGCGGTCGAGGCCCTTGCCTGCTGGCTGGCATTCGACAGCAACAACTGGACGCGCGACCCACGCATGCGCGGCAGCACGAAAATGCAAGGCAAGACCGACCTTGGCTTCAAGGCCCTCCGGCAACGCAGTTTCTATGTCACCCAGCCCATGCGCATGGCCACCGTCCAGGCCCTGCCGGCACTTGGCCTGGTGGAGGCGGACGGCGTGCGATTCAACGCGTTCGCTTGTTCGCAGGCGGGGAAGGATTTCCTGGATGCCGCTTGCGAAGGCCGCTCGCCCTTCAATCGCAGCGTCATTGATCATTTGCTGTTATGGGCTACCTCCAAGGAAGACAGCGTCAAGAGCCCCCGCTTCGTGCTGCCCTGTCTCCCACCGAACCCCTATCCGATCGCGCTCGGGAACTGCTGATGGAACGGCTCGTTCAGGGGGCCGACAGCGAGAGCACGGACGACAGGCAACGCCGACGCGACGCACTGAACTGGGTGGAGTCGCTACGATCGGCGCATAGCCCGTCCTTCTCCTGGGAAGCCAGGCCGGCGGAAATCTCCAGCGGCCAGCATTGGGAGGATTTGAAAACTGGCGCCTTGTTCCTGTCCGCACGCGATGCAGCGATCGCCGTCCTGGATGCCCTGGAAGCGCACATTGGCAATCAGGGATATGGGCAGCGCTTTTCGCTGCTCTCCCGGATTCCAGATGCCGTGGCACTCCGGCTGGAGGCGTTAAAGGACGCCGCCGATGCTTTCTTGAGCGCACGGCACGTGGACAAGGAAGCCAATGCTTTCTGCGGCGAATGCAGCAGCGAAGATCACGCAAAGGTCCTGAAGCAACTGGTCGCGCGGGATGAACGCGTATTGCGCCTGAAGGGGCAGGATGTTGTCCCGGGACCGGCGTTCCGAGGCGCACAACTGCCAGAGGAGGACAACGGCGAAGACGACGATTCCGGCGTTGCGGCACCCGGGATCAAGAGTGGCATTTCATGGCCGAAGGGCATGTCGTTCCGCGTCTCGAACCTCTTCCTGCTTAACGCAGACCTGAGAGGTGAGCTGGACCAATGGCTGGACAAACCATCAACCACGCAGGATAGCGAATGAGCCGCAGCATGCCATCACGAGCGTCCCCTACGCTTGCACAGCATTTCGAAGCCCCGGAAGACCATTTCGGCTGCTTCGGCTGGATATGCGGTTACTCAGCGGACGCGGAGTTTCTCAACACTGCCGCCGAACTCTTTACGCGCCAGACGCAAGCCCAACGTGCCAGCCTGGGCAATACGACGCTGGCGCTGATGCTCGATCCCGGCAATCCGGCGATCTCATTCATCGATACCCCTGGTGTCGCCCATTTGCCAATTCGCACGCTGGCGGACAAGCCATTCGCGCTCTTGCATGCCAAAGTGGCTTTGCTTGGCTTCCGCCATCAAAGCGATGCCGCCTGCTGGACCGCGAGGCTGATCGTATCGACCGGCAACTGGACCAGGCAGACAATGGAGGAAAGCCTCGATCTGGCCTGGTGCATCGATGTGCGCAGCGACCAACTTGAGGCTGCGGATACGAACGGTACGGACGATACAGACATCCAGCAGCGTTGCGCGGACGTCAAGGCGGCGCATACGCTGTTGAGCTCGCTCGCGCAGACGTTCGACACCCGCATTCTGCAAGCTAGGGCACACGCGCATCCGAGCGATACCGCCATTGCGATGTCGCGCCTGGATGCATGGCTCTCGCTTTGCGCAAAGCACGCAGGCAAGATCCCGCCCAGGTTCTTCGACAATCAAAGAAAGTCCCTGCTGTCACAACTGGGCGCCAAAATTCGAAACACCGGGGCCGCTGTCCAGCGCAATAGCCTGGCGATGGGTTCGGGGTACTATGAGACCGCGGCAACGCCGGGGCATGCGCCGACTGTGCTCACGGACATAGTCGCCTTGCTGCAAGCCGAAGGACTCCTGACGGGAAGCCCCTGGCTTGACGTCTTCGTCAACGCCGATGCCTGCCAGGCCGTGGCGCAGTCGGTTGAGGCCCTGACCAAAGAAGGCTTCAAGGTCAGGGCCGCAGGGCAACCCAAAGCGATCTTTGGCGCCAAATCACAGCGCACGCTGCATGCCAAATTCCTGTTTAGCGCCAACTATCGGCGGGACAGCAACAACTGCAGCAGCGCCTGGCTCTATCTAGGATCCGGCAACCTGACCAAGCCCGGCTTTACCGCGGCGATGCGCCCGCGGGCCGGCAACCTGGAGGCCGGCGTTGTATTCGCTCCGCAGCCACTGTTATGGGACGATCTTCATGGCAGCCATCGTGAGCAGGCCGTAACCAACGTTCTTCCCGTTCAATGGGAAAGCGAACTCAAGGCGGATGCCGAACTGACCCCGGGTGGCGATATGCCGGATCGCTCCGACCAGTACATTGCACCGCCCGCGGCGTGGCTGCTCTGGAACGAGGTGGACACTGCTGCCGGGCTCCTGACGTCGGATCACGGTACCGCCGACTTCGATGTGCTCGACCCAACGAGCAATGCCTGCGCCAAGGCCGCCGACGGCTTCCTCTGGCCGGATTCCCGGCCCCGCCAGGTAACGGTACGCTGGACTGATGGCGGTCAGGCCCGGACAGCCGAGGTGCCGGTGGTCGATCCATTCGGCCGTATCGCGGCAACGGCGCTGCCCCAACTGGACCTGACGGAAGCCTGGTGGCAGCTGGCCAGTTTCCCTATGCCCCCAGACAACGAAGGAGACGCCTCAGCGGACGATGGGCAGGAAGCCGGCAACGCCCGGCGCCGAACGCCAAGCAGCACGCGGCCTAGTGTGGCCAGCTATCCGGTCCGGGACATGATGCAACTGATCGAGCAGCTTGCCGCCAGGCAGACCCTGATCGACGAAAGCGATTGGGCCGCCTGGTGCTGCCGTCTGGAGCAGACCTTGATGCGCGCCGCCGAAAGTCACGCCTTGCAGGTTTTCCGCGAATTAGCACTCAACCCGCTCAGCCCCCTGAAGGCAGCGCCGTTCCGTCCGGACTTTGCGGAATTGGTAGATACGCCGGCGGGGCAGGTGTATGAGGCCGTCCTGACTCGCATCGAACAGGCATGGCAGGTGGATGGATTGCCGGCAATTGGAGCACAGCAATGAAACAGACGTTCCAAGGATGGGATGTAGTTGCACAAGGACTTGTTGCGGCCGCCAGGGATCAGGCCAGGTTGGCCGAAGGCGGAACCAGTGCCAGCTGGCTCAACGAGGGACAGCAGGCAAGCTTGCACGGCATCGCCAAACGCATCGCGCACAATGGCACGATCATCGCCGACGAAGTCGGCATGGGTAAGACGCGCATTGCTACCACCGTCGCGCGCAGCGTCATCGAAGCTGGTGGCCGCGTAGCTATCCTGGTGCCGCCGGGCCTGGGATTCCAATGGCACGCGGAACTCGCCGAGGCAAACGTCAACACGCCGCCGCCTCTGCTGCGCAGCCTGCCGCAGTACCTTGCAGCCTGGGAATCCGACGATCCGAGCCAGCATCAACCCTGGTTCGATCAGAAAGTCGTCCTGATCTCGCACTCCTTCGCCAACTGGCGGCTCGGAAGAAACGGGGACACATGGCGCTGGGCGCTGCTCCCGCAGTTGTATGCGCACTGGCGCAAGCAATGCGAAGGGCGATTTCCCCGCCAATACCACGACAACGAAAAGCTGCCCAAGGAATCCCCGTGCAGGGCAGCCATTGACATTGTCCAGGCAATTTCGGCTGCGCCGGATGGCCTGGCTGGTCAGCTCATCCGCGAACTTGCTGACAGCACACCCTGGCCCGGCGCACTCGATCCACAGGCATACCGCCGTGACGAGGAACTGCGCCCCTGGCTGGAACGGGCTGTCGGTCTGGGCCTGGGCATCTTCGACCTGGTCATCGTCGACGAAGCCCACAAGAGCCGGAAGACCGATAGCGTCCTGTCGAGCCTGCTGGACCGCGTGGTGTTGCGAAGCCAATCGGCTCGCCGCCTGGCGATGACCGCAACCCCGGTCGAGCTCAACGCTGCGCAATGGAAAGAGGTGCTCGCGCGAATCGACGTGGATGCGCAGGCGGTTGAAGGCACCATCGACAACTACGCCAAGGCCGTTGGCCGTGTCCGGCAAACCCCGACCAATGAAGACGCCAGGCGCGCATACAAGAACGCGGCCGACAACTTCCACGAGGCGCTATCGCCCTACCTGCTGCGCCGTGACAAGCGCGAGGATAACCATGTGCAGGCCTTTGCCATTCATGCGAAGGCGCCCGTGCACGCCTATCGTAGGGAGGCGGAGATAGCCATCGACACCGCGAGCCTGGATCCCTCGTGGAAGCAGGCGGTGTGCGCCGCGGAGGCCTTGTCGGTTGTGGCGAACCAGTCAGATAGCCAGAGTGCCAAGCGATTGCGCCTGACTTTCGGCAACGGACACGGCATTGCGGCTCTGATCCGTCAGGTCAATCATGACGTTGAATATGACTACAAGAAGAGCCCGTCCGTCAGCGCCGAACAGGACCAGGGCGATGCGGATAGGGATGCGGATGCAGACGCAGCAAGCGTCGTCGCGACGGTTACCCTCGACAAGCGCGAGCAACGGGCCGATTGGTGGATGCGAGTTTTGACAGATGCATTCCAGGGAACAGAGGATCCGCTCTTTGGCCATCCGGCCATCATAGCCGCTGTGCACGCGATAGAACAAATCACCTCGGAAGGTGAGAAGGTGCTGGTCTTTGGCCGCTTCACCAAACCACTGCAGGCATTGGTGGATTTGCTCAACGCGCGCGCCATGCTGCGCTGCATAGACCAGCGCACCCCCTGGCCGCAGGCCAAGGTGCCTGATGACGGCTGGGAGGCAATAGCGGCAGCGCACCAGCAACTGCAACGGCCGGGCAGCCTGCAGCCTGAGCAGCTAGAGCGTGCATTGGCCGAGCAATACAAAAGCCTCGAGCAGCAGCGCGAGCGGTACCGCGACCGCCTGCTGACGCATGTCCATGCCGGACTGGCCGGTCACGCGGACAATGCCAGGGCCAAACGGCTGTTCGATGCCTTCAGGAAGTCCGTCGACAATGCACAGCAAGCAGAGGACGAACGCTCCCCACTCGCCGTGGTTGCAAAGGCGATGCAGGAACTGTTGGGCCCGGACACCGACGCGTTTGACCCCAAGGCATTCGCGTCGGCCTTCATCGAGCTGGTCGACGCCTCCGCGGATCGAGACGAAGGCGATACAGACGGCAACGGCACGCTCGACGAGGAGGAAGCCACGGAGCTGTGGGACGTTCTGGAGAAGCGTCTGGACGAGGAGTACAACCGCCCCCAGGGCGGATTTGCCCGCCTGATGTTCGGTGGCACCAAGCCCGATACACGCAGGCTGCTGCAACTCGCGTTCAATCGGGAAAACAGCTTCCCTAAGGTGTTGGTCGCCCAATCCACGGTAGGGCGCGAAGGCCTCAATCTGCACAAGGCATGCCGCACCGTGGTGCTCTTGCATCCGGAGTGGAACCCAGGTGTAGTCGAACAGCAGATCGGGCGCGTGGACCGCGTCGGCAGTTTGTGGGAGACGCATCTGGACGAAGCCATCAGAGGGGGCATCTCCCCGGGCGACTTGCCCCGGATCGAGATACGCCCCATTGTTTTCAAGGGCACCTACGACGAGAAGAACTGGCAGGTGCTGCGCGAGCGTTGGGACGATTTGCGTGCCCAGCTGCACGGCGTCGTGATTTCTCCGCTGATCGCAGCCAAGTATGAGATTCCCCAGTGGATTGTCGATGAGATCAACGGGTTCGCCCCTAACTTCTCCCCGCGGGCACCTGGGCGCAGCGCGGACCAGGCAGCTTGACGAATTCAAACAAGGATCCTGGAGAGATCGCGGCGGATGATGGCGTTGCGGACGGGCTGTGGAACTGCACAGTCGGTTGCCCCATCGCTAGCGCAGCGAGGAGCGGGGCAATCGCAGTGCCGGCGTTGGCAGCGCTGCCAACAGCGTGCGTGATGGTTACCGCCAGCGGCGACGCGCCCAGAGTACGAGTGACGGTGGTCAGCAACGAAGTGATCGTGGCGATGGGCGAGGTGCCTGCGGTGGCGCCGCCGAGCGCACCGGTCACGCTGCTGACCAGGTTCGTCACAGGAGTTGCCACGGCGCCACGCTGGCCACCGCTCCGGAAATAGTGTTCAGCACCAAGGTGATCGGGTCGGTGGGCTGCGTCGCGCCGGGCGGTACGAGCGCCATTAGTCAAATGTCGATCAGAGCACTGCCGACGAAGTGACGCTCACCCGACCAGGCGTGGCAGAATGTGCGGTGTGGCGACGCCGGCCTGAATCGAGTGAATTATGGGTTACATTTCCGGCCGCGAGCGGGGGCGCCTCAAAGGGAGATCACGATGATTCAAATCCAACCGGACGCAGTGCCAGGCGGCGCGTTTCTACAGAGCAAGTTGGTGGGAGAGATCGAAGGCAACTTCTTGGTCGCCCACTATCAACGCGGATACCGCTGGATGGAGCCGGAAGTAGTCCGCTTGCTAAGCGACCTGGCTGACAACGTTGGCAAGCCCTATTGCTTGCAGCCTGTGGTTGTGCAGGCCCGGGGTGATGGTGAGTGGGAGTTGGTGGACGGCCAGCAGCGCCTGACGACGTTATACCTTCTGTTCCGCTACTTACGCGATTCGGAGTTGAAGCCGCGCATCGAACCGGCCTACCGGATCACCTATGAGACGCGGGAGAAAAGTGCAGATTACCTCGAGTCCCTCGATGCCGAGCGTAGCGCCGAGAACATCGACTTCCACCATCTCCATCGCGCGTACCACTGCATCCGCGGATGGTTCGAGCAGTTTCCGCTAAATCGCCGGCAGATGGTCGCCGACGACATCTTCGGTTCGCTGATGCGCTATGTGCGAATCATATGGTACGTGGCCCCGCACGACCTCGATCCGACCGCGCTCTTCACTCGGCTGAACGTGGGTCGGATTCCGTTGGACGACGCCGAACTGTTCAAGGCGTTGCTTCTCTCAGCCTTGTCGACCACCGGTGGAACAGCCGACCGGCCGACTGAGGTCGCCGCGCAATGGGATGCTATTGAGCGCGACCTGCGCAATCCGGAGATCTGGGCCTTTGTCAGCAGCCAGCCTGCCGAGTCCAGGCCCACACGGATCTCGCTGCTGCTCGAAGTTCTGGCCGGACAGGCCATCGACAATACGCCGGGCAGCTTCCACGTATTCGATAATCTGCGACAACGTCTTGAGAAATCGAACCATCCACAGGACGTGTGGAACGAGGTGGTGGGTCTACATGCGACAGTGATGGGCTGGTTCCGCAGTCGCGATCTATACCACAAGATCGGCTATCTCATCACCGTCGGTCAGCCACTCGCGGAACTCGTGCGTATCGCTCTAACGCTCACTAAGCGGGACTTCGAGGCGCAACTCGACGATCAGATTAGGAAGGCACTCAATCTAACGCCATCCGAAGCCGCAAACCTAAGTTACGAACGGGCCGGCGACTGGACCAAGGCCGAGCGCTTACTTTTGCTCATGAACGTAGAGACGGTACGCCAGAGCCATCACTCGACTGAGCGCTATCCGTTTCGCTCGCACAAGGCGCAGGCCTGGTCGCTCGAACACATCCACGCGCAGCACGCCCAGTCCCTTAACAAGGCCGAGCAATGGCGCGAGTGGTTGAGTCTCCACCATGAGGTGCTGGAGTCCTTATCCGTTAAGGAACCTGAGCGACTTGTGTTACGTGATCGCCTCCTCGACCGACTCCGTAAGCTCCCCGATGAGATCGGGGGGCGACCTTTAACGACCTTGCAGCGCAGATCCAGGAGTTCTTTTCTCTCGCGGAGGAAGGGATGGGCGCAGCTATGCATTCAGTCCACTCCATCAGCAACCTCGCGCTTCTCCCGAGCGGCGCGAATTCGGCGCTTAGCAACGCCGTGTTCGAGGTGAAGCGCCAGAAGATTGTCGAAATGGATCGCCAAGGCGCCTACGTCCCGGTCAGCACCCGGCACGTATTCCTTAAGTACTTCACTGGCGCGGATGCGCAACAGATCCACTTCTGGAGCCTGCGCGACCGCGAGAGCTACCTCGACGCGATGATAGGTAGCGTGAGCAGCGCCAGTGTCACGTCGGGCGGCATTGTGTATGACTACCTAAACCCTGAGGAGCATCTGGGATGAAGAGCCTGCAGACCTCGTACGCGGGTCTTTTCACGCGCGTCTTCGAAGACAACGTAACCGTCGCACGCATCGAAGTGCCGATCCTACAGCGAGACTACGCACAGGGGCGGCAGGATACACGCACCAGTCGCATCCGGGACAACTTCCTCGATGCGCTCGTTGCGGCGATCAACGGAGACTCGTCCCTCAGCCTGGATTTCGTCTACGGCGATGTTCAGGGCGATGCATTGCTGCCGCTGGATGGCCAGCAGCGCCTAACGACGCTGTTCCTCCTACACTGGTACGTCGCGGCTCGGTGTAACCGGCTCGACCCATCGTTGCCATGGCTGCGCCTCACATACGCGACGCGCGCGAGCGCGCGAATGTTCTGCGAGCAGCTCGCGAAGAGCCTGCCAACGCGGGGGCAAGAGTCTCCGTCCCGCTGGATCACCGACCAACCATGGTTCCTGCAAACGTGGGATGACGACCCAACAATCCAGTCAATGCTGGTGGTACTGGATGAACTTCATCGCAAACTAGAGGACGTCAACATGGAGCGGGCTTGGCGCCGGCTGACGGATGACGAGCCCGCGGCGATCACCTTCCACGTACTGCCGATGAAGGCGATGAGCCTTGGCAACGATATTTACATTAAGATGAACTCTCGGGGGAAGCCCCTCACAGAGTTCGAGCTGTTCAAGGCCCGCTTTGAACGTCTGCTCGAGACGTCGTCGCCATCGTCTGCCGGCGAGTTCGCGAGGAAAATAGATGGCGAGTGGGCCGACGTCTTCTGGCGACCAGGCGCAAGAAACGGATCGATGGATGAGGCGATGGTGCGCTACATCCGCTACCTCACCGATGTCTGCGTCTGGCGTGCAGGAGAAATCGCAAATCCATCAGAGGATCTGGAAGGTCAATCGCTTCGAACCTATGGCAGCGCTGGCAAGGACGCCGCCGCCCATGTTAACCTGCTTATGAAGGGCCTCGATGCTTGGGTGGGCATAGATCCGGACAAGTGGTTTGCGCGCTGGTTCGTCTCGCAGCATTCGGATGAAGCGCAGGTTGTGGGCCAAGTGTCGCCATTGCGACTGTTCCGGCCAACCGACCGCGGCAACTGCGACCTCTTTGCCGCATGCTGCCGCAGCCATGACACGGGAGCTCGTAATCGTGACTTCGGATGGCCCGAGGCGTTGCTCTTCTACGCGACCCTGCTGCATCGTTGGCATGACTCCGCGGACTTCGGGCGCCGCCTGCGCGTCGTGCGCAATCTGATTGAAGGCTCCGAGGATGAACTTCGTGCTCATCGCATGCCCGAGTTACTCGACGACGTGCAGCGCATCGTTGTCGAGGGTCAGCTAGACGGTATCTCAGGCTTCAACCAGCGCATCCACGGGGCCGAAGAGCGCGCCAAGCGAGAATTCCTCCATGCACATCCGGCGCTTGAGCCGATTGTCTTTGAACTCGAGGACCACCCGCTGCTGCGCGGCTGCCTAGTTGCCTTTGACCTCGACGAGCACACCTTGCCGCGTCGCGCGCGCGCCTTCTCGAAGTTGTTCTCCGACGCTCGGCATTTGCCGTTGATCACGGGTGCGCTCCTTGCCGCCGGCGACTACGCGATCCGCGTGCGCGGCCGCTTCTTCCTATTTGGGTCCTCGCGCAATCAGGCACCGTGGCGAGAAGTGTTCTCCGCATCCTGGCGCGATGACATGGGGCCCACCCGTGAGGCGCTCGGCCGCTTGCTCGATCATGTCGACGCGCGCGGTGACGTTCCGCTGCCAGATACCCTAAGAGGATTCATGGAGGACTACCTGTTGCAGTGCGAGCAGGTACAGCGACACGACTGGCGCTACTACTTCGTCAAGTACGACGCTATGCGAGAAGGAGCATCCGGCAGATATGTGGGTATCGATGGTCGGTTGGAGTACTCAATCTGCATGCTGGACAAGCAGCAGATGAACAGCTACTACCGGGACCCGTATCTGCATGCTGTCCGCGTGCAGAGCGGACAGCAAGAACACGTCGTCGACAGAGACTTTACGGGCTACGAGACCGAGCCGCGTTGGATGCCTTTGAGGAAGAGCGACATCGCCCTTCGCGCGGTTGCTGAGGGCTTCCATGTGCTGGTCCCGGGTTCGGTGATCGACGATGCGGTGAGCCACGTGTTCGCCGCGCACGCCGTTACGCGGACTGACGGACAATGGCTGCTCGCAATCTCTCAGGCGCCATCATCCGATGGGCCTGTCGATATGGTCGATCGTGTGCAGCGGGGAGCGGCGCTGGTGCGTGCGCTCGTGGAGGCAGGCTACTAGGTCCAGCCTGGCCACGCGATGCCGCCGCACCGGCCGTGCCCCACCAAAGGCGGATTGTCGGCGCGTGGGGTACGCACGGCGGCCAGGCACGTCAGCGAACTGGCCGGAGAGTCACCGACATGTGGACAGTTGGCAGTCAGCGATGAACGACCGCTCCCGGCGCCCTGTATTGAACGATCGTCGGCCGGTTGAGGGGTCGGGTACCCCCGAATTCCTCTCAGAAGCTATCCCGACGAGTTTTTCAAATATAGGCTCGTCGGGGAAATCTGTGGGTGGTTTTCTTGGCCTGACTACGGTTCTTGAACCCGCATGAGGTAGCGATAGAGCTTGCGCGAAGTGGTATCGAAGGCCTTCTGCTCGGTCTCCGTGATGCGTGGCCAGATGAGCGGTCCGCCCTCGTCGTCAATCATTTGCAATAGCAGAGTTTCGGTGGCAAGGCTCGCCAAGTCGGAATCTTCATGGCGACGACGGATGATTTCGCCGCCGAGCATCCAGAGATGGTCGCGATGACGGCGCCGGGTCTTGTCGGTGATTGACTGTGTCAACAGGTCCATCAGGAAGGGTGTCAGGAGTTCAATGATGCGCTGGCCGGCAGCGATATCGGGCGCTTCAATCTGCCAGGTGGTGGGCCAGTTCGCCAGGTCCGGCACGAACGCATTGAGGTCCGCCCCCGCATCCGATGGGACAATGGGCGTCAAAGAAACTGTCTTGCGCTTACCTGCCATGCTGCTGACCCGCCTGCTCAATGCCTGCCATCACTTCCCCGGTTTTGTGTACGAAAGCGCTCGCTTGTGTCAGGCCTCTAACACCATCGAGATCGACGTGCGTCCGCGACGAGGTTCCCGACCGCACTGCTCGGGCTGCGGCCAACAGGCCCGCGGCTACGACACGCTGGCAACGCGCCGCTTCGAGTTCATCCCGATCTGGGGCTTTGCCGTGGTCTTACTGTACGCGATGCGGCGTGTAGAGTGTAAGCGCGGCTGCGGCGTCAAGGTTGAACAGGTACCCTGGGGTATTGGCAAGCACACGCTGACGAAAGCGTACATGCTGTATCTGGCCAACTGGGCACGCAAGCTGTCTTGGCAGGAAACGGCGCGCAGCTTCCATACCAGTTGGGAGAAGGTCAGTCAGGCAGTGGAATGGGTAGTGGAATGGGGGTTGGCCCACCGCACGCTGGGGCCGATCCGCGCCTTCGGGGTCGATGAGATTCAGTATGGTCGGGGGCATCAATATCTGACCCTGGTCTACCAGATCGAGGCTGGTTGCATCCGCTTGCTGTGGGTCGGCAAGGAGCGCACGACAGAGAGCTTCGAGAAATTCTTTGCCTTGATCGGCGCCGAGATCGCCGCCAAAGTCGAGTTCGTCTGCTCGGACATGTGGAAGCCCTATCTGAAGCTGATCGCCAAACATTGCCCCAATGCTTTGAATATCCTCGATCGCTTCCACATCGTCGCCAAGATGAACCTCGCCCTGGATGACGTGCGCGCCGCCGAAGCCCGACGCATGGCAAACGATGGCTACCAGCCCGTGCTGAAGAAATCCCGCTGGTGCCTGCTCAAGCGTCGGGAGAACCTCACCGATACCCAGCGGATACGGTTGCGCGATCTGCTGCGCTACAACTTGCAGAGCGTACGGGCCTATTTGCTCAAGGAGGAATTCCAGTCGCTCTGGGAATACGAATCGCCGGTCTGGGCCGGCAAGTTCCTCGACCGATGGTGCACGCAGGTCATGCGCTCGCGCATCGAACCCATGAAGAAGTTCGCCCGCACTGTCCGCACTCACCGCGAACTCATCCTCAACTACTTCCGGGCGCGAAAGCAGTTCTCCAGCGGGGTGATCGAAGGGCTCAACAACAAAGCCAAAGTCACCATGAGAAAAGCATACGGATTCCGGACCTTCCGCATGACCGAAATCGCGCTATATCACGGGCTCGGGAAGCTCCCGGAGCCAAAACTCACCCACAGTTTTTACTGACGAGCCCAAATATAAGGGACTTTGAGGTAGCCTGATTGCAACGGACATTCTGGTTGAGCGCGCGCGTCAGCTAAGCGCGAGAGGCGGCGTTGAAATGCTTTGGAATATCGAGAGCTAGTCGGGGTATCCGTACTTCCCGCGCAAATCCCTGGCGGTAGCGATTCGCAGTAGGGCTCGGTGGCAAGGAGCATTCTGGCCGCGTTTGCCACGGCGAATCAGCCGGACGAACTGCAGTTGGTCATCCGGGACAGCCGCCTCGCGCATCCGCCGATCCATCGCATGGACGCACAGCCGGCGGCAAACGGACACGATGCGACCCCGCCTTACCTGCTGGCGAATCCGGCATGGGATTGCATCCACATGGCACGTTCCTTAGTCGGACCTGAAGAATTCAGTCTGAGAGCTCAGCGTGGCTAAAAGGTGGGTGATTCTAGCCGCCCCCATTAATTGACTGCGGCATGCGGGCAAGATCGATTGGCTGCATCCCTGGCGGATCGAGCCATGCCTGTGAGCAGAATCAAGACGAAAAAAACGCGCGGATGCCCAGGCGGGCAATGGCCCGCAGCAGCCAACGGAGATTGAAGCCTGCAGCACAGAGGATAGGATGGACGGCGTCACCAATTTCGCCCTTCAACCAGTTCCGGCGTAAGCGAGTCGCCTGCACCGTCTGTACTGCAAAGTAGAGTGGCTCCAAAGTAGTTCCCATTACTATTTGATGGGAACTACTTTGTCACAGTCACAGGAAGTGCCAGTCGCTGGCAGTCGCAAAGGTCGGCCGAATCATAGCGAGGAATTCAAGCGGCGGTTGGCAGCCGCTGCATGTGAGCCGGGCATCTCGGTATCGAAGTTGGCGCGCGAGCACGGTATCAACGCGAACATGCTGTTCACGTGGCGCCGAAGCTATCGAGCGCAACAGCGGCAGGAAGCTGCGGTGTTGTTGCCGGTGACCGTTGAACAACCAGACCCGCGCCCGGCTCCGAGGCCAGTGAGTTCGGCGGCAGCGGCTTGCGAGCCGGCGACGCCGAACGGCGCCATCGAGATCCGTTTTGGCCGGGCGGTGATTCGCATCGAAGGCGCGGTCGACGCGACCACGTTGCGCACCGTACTGGATCGGTTGACGCCATGATCGGGTTGCCGGCGGGAACACGCATCTGGATCGCTGCAGGCGTGACCGATATGCGCTCCGGATTCAATGGGCTGGCCGCGAAGGTTGAGGCGACTCTGCAGGAGAGCCCATTCTCCGGCCATGTCTTCATCTTCCGCGGCAGGCGAGGCAATGTCATCAAAGTCCTGTGGTCGACGGGCGATGGGCTGTGCTTGCTCTCGAAGCGCCTGGAGCGCGGACGCTTCGTCTGGCCACAGGCCGACAGCGGCAAGATCCACCTGACGCAAGCGCAGTTGTCGATGCTACTGGAGGGGATTAACTGGAAGCAGCCCGAACGCACCTGGCCTCCACTGTCGGTGTTGTAAACCTTGCGGCATGTGCGTAAACTGCGCGCATGCCAATCGACCCCAGCGATCTCCCCGACGACATTGAGGCCCTGAAGGCCTTGGTGTTGGCACAGCGGGAATCGATCGCACTCATGGAACGGGCCTTGGCGGTCCGCTCCATGGAGATCGAGCAGCTCAATCTGCAGCTCTCCAAGCTAAGGCGGATGCAGTTCGGCCAGAAGTCCGAGAAGCTGGACCGACAGATCGAACAGCTCGAGACCCGACTGGAAGATCTGCTGGCAGAAGAAGGTGCGGCCGAAACCGAAGCCGCCCCGGATGCAACCCCTCCCACCCGGAAGAAAGCGGTACGCAAGCCGTTTCCGGAGCATCTGGAGCGCGAAGTTCGCATTCTCGAACCCGAGGATAGGGCCTGCCCGGAGTGTGGCGGCGAGCTTAAGCCGCTGGGCGAGGACATCTCGGAGCAGCTCGACATCATCAACAGCGCGTTCCGGGTGATCCGGCAGGTCCGACGCAAGCAGGCCTGCGCCTGTTGCGATTGCATCGTCCAGGCCGCGTCGCCGAGTCGGCCGATCGAGCGTGGTATCGCCACGGCGGGGCTACTCGCCCACATTCTGGTCAGCAAATATGCTGATCACCAACCGCTGTACCGCCAAGCCGCGATTTACGCCCGGCAGGGAGTGGAGCTGGACCGCACGACGATGGCCCGTGGGGTTGGGGCTTGCGGTGCTCTGGTGCGGCCGCTGGTGGAGGCCTTGCGCCGATACGTGATGATGCCCGGCAAGGTGCACGCGGACGACACACCGCTGCCGGTGCTCGCGCCAGGTAAAGGCCAGACCAAGACGGGACGGCTATGGGCCTACGTACGAGACGATCGCGCGTCGGGATCGGACGCTGCGCCTGCGGTCTGGTTCGCCTACACGCCAAATCGCCAGGGCCTGCACCCCCAAGCTCATCTGGCTAGCTTCCGCGGCATCCTGCAGGCCGACGCGTATGCGGGCTTCAACGCCATCTTTACGGATGGCAGCGTACGCGAAGCCGCTTGCATGGCTCATGCGCGACGAAAAATACACGACTTGCATGCTCGCAAGGCGACGCCGACCACCACGGAGGCGTTGCGACGAATCGGCGAACTCTATGCCATCGAAGCGGAAATCCGGGGCAAGCTACCCGAAGTGCGCCAACAGGTGCGGCAGCAAAGATCTCGCCCCCTGCTGGACGGCCTCGAGGTGTGGTTACGAGAGCGGTTGTTGACACTCTCGACCCAATCAGAAACCACCAAAGCCATCAACTACATGCTCAACCAGTGGCAGGCCTTGGTCTACTACTGTGATGATGGCCTGGCAGAAATTGACAACAACATCGCCGAGAATGCGCTGCGCGGTGTCGCGTTAGGCCGGAAGAATTTTTTATTCGCCGGTGCCGACAGTGGCGGTGAGCGTGCCGCTGCCATGTACTCGCTCATCGGGTCTTGCAAACTCAACGGCATCGATCCCGAAGCCTATCTGCGTCACGTCCTGACCCACATTGCCGACCATCCGGTCAATCGGATCGACGAACTCATGCCCTGGAAGGTCGCTGACCAACTCCAATACGCCGCCTGACCTCATACGCTATTCCTAGCGCGCAGTCACCACGGCCCTGCCGACTCGCTTACGTTCCGGCGCATGCCGTGATCCGCTTTGACATGACCGATGACAGGCTCGACCGCCTGGCGACGTTTCAGCATTCTGCGCTGGCGACGATTCATGGTTTTGATTCTGCCGCGGTGAATCACCTTCACCGGCGCTACTTCGCCATCGACCCCGCGGTAACCGAGATCAACGATGGCAGTGTGAGGCCTGGGCGATCCGGGAAGGTCCTGCAGCAAGATGGTGGTCTGCTCCAGTTGGGCGTGTAGCGTGTGGCCATCGTATGGATTGCCGGGGAAGCTGCGCGCACCGACGATGAGTCCCTGATTGGCGGTGATCGCCAGGCTCACCTTGACGCCGAATTCGTAGGGCTGACGGGCCTTGCCCTTGGCGATACACTCTACTTCGGGCGCGTGCAAGGCGTAGAGCTTGTTCTTGTCCTTGGTGCGTTGCTGCGCAATGCGTTGGGCGCGTTCGAGCCAGGGGCGCAGACGCTGTTGCTGATCCTCGGCGAGCGCCGTCATCTTGCGTTCGATCTCACGCAGTACGCGGCCGAGCACGGTGCGCTGACGTTTGAGCACGGTTCTCAGCCGTTTGAACTGCTTAGCATGCGCATAACCACCCGCGCGAAATCGCAACGACTTGCCTTCCCTGGCAAAGGTCTGCTTGAGCTGGATGCCGGCGCGTTTGGCCAGTTGCACCACCTTGGCCCGCGCCACCTCCAGCAGCCGGCTGTCGGTCGGATAGGCAATGGCCTTCTCCTGGACCGTGCTGTCGACGATAACCCGTTCGAACTCAGCCGGCTTGATCGCCTTCATTTGCACGGCGGCCGCAATCGTGGTGGCCAGCAGTTCCTCGACGCCAGCCTCACCCAGGATCTGTCGGAAACGCACGAGGTTGGTCGGGTCACACGGCAGCCGCATCTGGAAGTACTCCTCGCCGCAGAAAAATTGCCAGTACACGTTCTCGGCCCAGCGCTCGCACACCGACTCATCGCTTTGGTTATAGGCGTGCTTGAGGTAGAGCAGCCCGACCATCAGCCGGATCGGTAGGCGAGGCCGGCCAGCGGCACTGACGCCCCCACCGGCCACTGCCAGCGTCGGTCCGAACAAGTCCTCGCCGACCACGTTGCGGCCATCGTTCGCCTTGCGAGCTAGCAGCGGTGCCAGGGCAGCCTCAATGTTGTTCCATGGCATCCGGGTCGCCAGCACTGCCAGCGGATGCCGCAGATCAATCATCCCGTCCAGGCGGCTGCGAAAGAAGTCGGGTGTGCTCATCGACAAGGCCCTCAAATCTCCCAGGATTTGAATCAGATTCCTATTCGATCTGGGAGTTCGGTACACAGCGAAATTCTTGCGAAGCCTTGCTGCGCCTTACTCTTCAGCATTCCGCAGGGCTGACTCCTTAGCTCTCGGCCGCGACGGCGATCAGTGCGGGGAACTGGTTGGCGCTGCCGATCAGCCTGGCGTGGTCGTCGCGCGTGACGTCGTGCTGCGGCTCGTAGCGTCCAACCAGGTGCAGGTGGCTGTCGCGCGCGGTCTGCACTCCCCTGGCATCAGTATCGATATAGCCAATGACGTGGGCGTGGGCGTCTCTCAAAGTTTGCCGGCTCATCGTATTCTCCCTTCTAGAGAATGTGGGGAAACCTAGGCTGGGATCTCGACGCCGAGGCCAGCCCCGAGGCGGCCAAGCTCCTTGGCAAGCTCGAGGAGTTGATCATTTATCTGGATAATAACGGGGGCTTCATCGTGAACTACGGCGACCGCTATCGCCATGGGGAGCCCATTGCATCGGGCTTCGTCGAGTCGGCCGTCAACCAGGTGGTCAGCAAGCGGTTCGTCAAACGCCAACAGATCGCCTGGCGGCCGCGGCACGCGCACGCACTGCTACAAATCCGGACTGCCGTGCTCAATGACCTTCTCCGATCGCACGTTGAACGATGGTATCCCTCCGTCATTGGCGAAGAGGACCACAGCCTTCCCGCTTAATCCGCCCCCGTTTTGGCGCGGTCTCCTAAATGGGCGAAAGCGGGTTGACCGTCATGATCGCCGCCCACGAGTTGCTGCACATGTGACCTCGGTAAGCAATGCCGGATACGGTCAGGACACTAGGTCACCAACTTGGTTCGTCCCTCACATCAAGGCTTGGCCAGCTTCGTGCTTGCACCCGCGGACATTCCTTGTTTATCATTAAAGTTTTTCTGTTGATCGCCGTTAAATGCGCTATGGCCGCCAACATCATCTTGAAGGTTATGCAACATCCACCAGTTAAAAGAAAAATTCAACCTTTCCCGGTGAAATGGATGGTTTGCGTCCTACCCATCTGCCAAGTCCTGGCGGGCTGCGGCGACTACGGCCCGGATATGAAAGTCGAGCTCGCAGGAAAGCTTTCGGATCAATGGCAGGTGAGGGGCCTACAGATCAAAGAGTGGGAAATCATGCGCCGGGAACCTCGCCAATGGCATTATCACTTCACCGCGACGGTTCTCCCTACAGAGGATTTGTACAAAAGAATCGGGACCTTGAACAATACCGCGGTCCTGGTGCCCGCAGCTCGAAGGGGTGAAGTGGAATCCCTATCCGGGACCGCGGATGCTAGATTCGACGGGGACAGCTGGCGCAGTCAGTTCGATTTTGACCGTGCCGCTGCATTCTTTGACGGTGCGCCGAAGACCGCCCATGGCGCAAATATCGCCATCGTGGGCAATCCGAACTTTCATGCATTTCTCGCTTCTGCGGAGATAGAACTCCAGAAAAGAGAAGAGAAGCTTGGCAACGATGAAGCCTTGTCTTCCCAAAAGATCGGCGAATGGAATGCGTCGAACAACGCGCTCAAGGAAAGAGTCCAGCAAATCCAAACCGACCTCGAATCCGAACAGAAGCAGTTGCAACAGGAACAACTGAACATCAGATCGAGCGTCAGCCGGGAGGTGCAGGCAGCCAGTCTGACGCTACAATCCGAAATGCGTGAAAGGCTGGATGGGCACAGGAAAGACCTTGACGCGCGCAACGCGATGTTGACGCAATCCTATCGCGCAAGAATGCAGGCATTGCAATCGCAGCACCGGGATATGCAGAGCCAGCGCCTGTCCCGTGACGAGTACAGCGAAAGGAGCCGTCAGCTTCGTGAGCAGGAGTCGGCAATACAGAAGCAGTATAGCGAACAGCTCGACCAGGCCCGCGACACTTACTCGAGCCGCGTGAAAGCCACGCAACAGGAATTCGACGCGCGCCGCGCCAGGCTGCAGGATGACATCACGAGCAACGTGACGGTCAATGTAGAAAGGTCGGGCGCGGCGTTACAAGAAAAGCGCGAGCAGCAACAAGGCAATCTTCAGGCCTCTCAAAGCCAGCTGGTGGATCAGCGCAACAAACTCGAACAATTTTCTTCCGACGTGCAGAGCCAAAAAACAGAACTTGCCCAGCAGCGTCAGCTGCTCGAGCAACTCAAGACACAAGCGAACTGATCGGCCTCTTCGGAACGTCCCATGCTACAACTCATCATCGGCTTTTTCCTCCTGTGTATGGCGCTGGCGTTGTTGGGCAAGATCGTGCCCCTTGCGCTAAAGATTGCAGCGGCGCTGGCGGGCATCGCACTTGCCGTCGTGGTAGGGGTGCCCGTGGCAATCGGCATGGGCATCGAACGGCTAGCGCGTAAGAACAACTGCCGGCCCCTGGCCAGCCGGATAGCGATTGTCGTCGGCGGTGCTGTGGCGGTCTGGGTGGCATATGACGGTTACGGCTGGATATCGGGACTTGGAATCGACAGCCTCAAATACCTGGTTCCCGCATTGCTGCCCATCTTTATCCACGTACAGCACAAACGCAGGCTGGCAGCCGAGCGTGATGGTCTCGAGATCAGCCTGCCGGCGGAGAAGACCGACCTCACCTATCAGCTGTTCTTCAGCGCAATCAGCATCTGGCTGTTCTCTGTCATCGTCCAGGCCTTCTTCCCCGCGCTGACAACACTGATATTTTCGCGATCATCCACCGTATGGTGGTTTGACCTGGGATATTGCGTGGCTTCCTGCCTGGTCATGGTTGCAGCCATGGTCTTTGAGAAGGGCTATACCGACGTAATACAGGGCATCAAGACGGCGATCGCAGACAACAAGAAGGCGGTTAACCTGACCGCGACGATCGCGGCGCTTCACAAGGAATCTTCCCAGGTCGACGCCGAGGATGTGGAAGCCATCGTCCTCGGGGTGGCAAACGTGGCCAATAATGCGGGCCTGGTCGAACTGTTCGAGCTTTGCGGCGATATCTGGTTGTTCGACAAGGCTTGTCACGATACCGCGCTGGCGCAATACCGGGCGCTGCTGGAGCAGGAATTGCGTCATCACCGCGATGTGGCCAGGCAGCGCATCGGCGATTATTTTCCTGTGCCACAGGCAGAAGCGCAAGACTACTTCGATCGATACCTCGATTTTGTGGAGCAATGCGATTTCGATGATGGTTCCTATGTCGTCACGCATAGCCGGAAAGACGAGTTGAACTGCTGCAGCTCGTGCGGCTTGGTGCGTGAGCACGGCGGCGCCAAGAATGATGAATGGTACTGCTCGCCCTTTTGCCATGAGACGGAGCAGGTATGCACATCGATCAAAGACAAGCCACTCAGCGAGTTTTTGAGCGACGCTTCGTCGACCGGATTTCTGGTGATCGAAATGGGCGGGGCCTGGTCGCAAAACCATAAGATGGTTGCCGCCGGGGGGCAGGGGCATGGCTTCGCCGCCGAAAGGGCGAATACCATGCACGACAGGCTCACCGGGAAATCCGCCAAGGTGATTGGCGACGACAATGCAAAGAATGGCGCGGACCGCCTGGTGAATGGACAAGAGATCCAGACGAAATATTGCAGCACCGGTGCGCGCAGTATCGGTAGTGCCTTCGATAACAAAGGCGATGGCACCTACCGCTACTTCGATTCAGACAACAAGCCCATGCCTATCGAGGTGCCACGAGACCAGTACGATCAAGCTGTCAAGACAATGAAAGGCAAGATCGAGCAAGGAAAAGTGCCAGGCGTTGCGGATCCCGCGCAGGCAAAGAACCTTGTCGTCAAGGGCCATCTGACGTACGAGCAGGCAAAGAGCATTACGCGCTTCGGGACCTTTGCATCGCTCGAATACGACGTGCAGGAGGGCGCTATCGTCAGCATCGGCGCCGGCGGCATCAGCTTCGCCGTCACGGCGACGATTTCCTACCTGAATACCAATGACACGAAAAGAGCCCTGCAAGCTGCGTGCATACAGGGCGGCAAGACCTTCGGTAAGACACTGATCGTCTATGTGGGTACGCAACAGCTGCATCGCCTGGCCACGGTGCAGGCGGCGGTGAAGTACATCGAGGTGGGCAGAATCTCCAAGCCCATGGCCGAAGCGCTCCAGAAGAGCATGGGGGTGAGCAGCCGCAACCAGCTCAATCACGCCCTTCGCGGAACCGTCGTCGCGTCGTTGGTCATCGTAGCGGTGTCATCGGGACCTGACTTGCTCAAGATGATCCGCGGCCGCATGTCGAGCGCCCAATTCACCAAAAACCTGGCCGTCACGGCAAGCAGCACGGCAGGAGGCGCCGTGGGGGCCATCGCCGGCGGCGCCATCGGCGCTTCCTTCGGGCCGGTCGGCATCTGGGTCGGCAAATTCGCCGGCGGCTTCATTGGTGGCGCGATCGCCGGCGCCGTGACCAACTCGATCGCCAAGAGCATGATGAAGGAAGACGGGGAGCGGATGCTGGAGATCGTCCAGCGACAAGTTGAATACCTGGCCGTGCTATTCATACTGACCGAACGCGAGGTGGAAAGCCTGAGCGCCAACCTTAACAATGTGATCACCGCGAAGGCGCTCGAAGCCATGTACGCCAGCAGTTCGCAGAAGGCATTTGCCAATATGCTGGTCAAGCCCGTAGTGGTCGGCATCGTCAAGCAACGTCCGGTCCTGAGTTATGACGTCAACGATGTGCTTGAATCCTTCGACAGCAAGCCGCTGGTGGCAAGTGCGGCAAACGATGAGGTCTCGGACGAAGCTGCCGCCTAGATCTTGCGGAGCTGCTGCTGTAATGGCGTGATACCATTAAACGGAAAGAAATGCGGCATGCCCAACTTCTGCTCGCCTTCTTACTGCCCTTGCTTGTACTCGCGGCTCTTACCATCGACACGCAGGCGATTTGACATAACGCCCGGTCCGCGAAAAATCGACTCGACTGTTGGGAGGCGGCGAAACGTACCCCACAGCCTGGGGGAACCGTCCGCCCCTCAGTTGTCCGTCGGCGAGCGGTGGATTGGAACCGGTGCAAAGTCGAAATGGGCGGCGGCATACACGGCATTGCACGCCCATACTTCTTCCCCGTCCTTATAGAAGGTGACCCATTTGCCGTCGCTAATGCATTCGGCGCCGGGGAAGACCTCATCATGGCCATTGGGACCGTCCAGTGCAAAGGGCGCGTGGGGCGTGGCCCAGTAGTGGCCGCTCGGTAAGGCCAAGATCGATTTTCGGGACATTCTCTTCAGTACCGCCATGCGGTGTCACTCAACGTGCTATTCAACCCCGCCTCGGCGAGACGTATTGTGTCAATCCTACAACGGCGTGGCACCGTCCCGAGACATCCTCGTGTAGTCTCACTGCCAGTCATCTCCTGTTATACGGTGTAGGTTCGCCATGGCGCAATACCTCCAAATTGCAGTCCGAGCCTTCGGCGTCGGCGCCATCATTGTGATTGTCGCCGTTGTCTCCCGGCAAGTATATCTGCGGGCCGCCGCGGAAGCTGGCAGTGCCGGCGGTGAAGAGGATCCCGCGGCAACGATGTTGATCCGATGCGAGGCCATGCACAGCCGCCTGCAGAATCGGCCTGTTTCCGAAGACGCTGCGGATGCTGACGAGGAGCCGCGTGCCCGGTGTATGGAGTCCTGAGCTCGCAGCGAACCTAAGCGGTCTGCAGTTCACGCTCCGTGTGTGACGCTAATGGACCGTCCCGCGCGCCAGCCCTGGTTCCATTTAACTCCGGAATCACGGTCGGCGCGTATGTGGCTGACATGCGGCTGGAACGGGACCTCCCCGCAAGCGCCCTCGCACGCGCCCAGCCTTGGCGAATATCCTCCCCAAGGGCGCTTACCGCAGTGGTTGCGACAAGGTGAACATCAGAGGCGTGTCATGCCGAGCGGCAAGCGCATGCCGCAACCCAGGCGCGGCTGGAGGCCGGGCGGGCGGTAGCTGGCCGTCAGCTGGTGGAGCTACGTACCCAATTCTCGACCGAACTGGAACGGGCGCGCGAGCAGGTGAGCATCGCCCAGGAACGCGCCGAAGCCAGCGAGCGGCGCGCGCTGCGCGCTCGATCAGGAGCCCACCGCGCGTCGGGAGAGCGAGCGCGCGGCCGAAGACCTGCGCACGGAACTGGCGCAGACAGCGACGCTGGCCGGTCGGCTCGCGGCGGCCGAGCGGGCGCAGCGCCGGGCTGAACGGGCCGGAGCCGAAGCGGCGCTGGCGCGCCAGCAACTTGCAGAATTGCGCGTGGCGCCGCGCGAGCGGACGGGCGCGCGGCGGAAGGCCGGTGGCCAAGGGCCGATCGCGAATGAAGAACCGGGTGCGCCGGCGCTCCCTCAACCCACGTGACGGCAACGATGGCAAGGGAAATTGAGCGGGCGGACGCGATCCGCTGGATCCGGGCTCAGATGCTCGAGTACGGGCTGACGATGGAAAAGTTGGAGGCGGGCGGGTGCTTTGCGCCGCCGCAGAGCCTGCGCTCAGTCTGCTACTGCAATGCCGAGGGGCTGAGCTGGGACGGGACGGGCGAGATGCCGGACTGGCTGCGGCGGGCGGTCAATGCGGGGCAGACGGTGGAACATTTCCGCGTCGAGCAGACCGGGTGATGTGAATAATGTTCAGATCTGGCGCATCGGATAGGGCACATATAGGTGACAAACTCGTTTGCTCAAAGTAAGGAATCGCGTTACACTCGGCAAATGATCTTGTATGCACGATAAGGCATGTCTGCGCTAGGGCCCGATCGGAGTCAGGTTGCGTTGCGCGCTATTCAGGCGCAGGCACGTTACCTCTTCACACCCCAAGAATTCGCCCGCGCGACCGGTCGGGAGCCGGGTAGCGCCGCCGTCAGAATGGCCCTCCAGCGTCTCGCGCGGCAGGGGCACGTGGTCAATGCGACCAAAAGGCCGGCGCGGTGGCTCATCATTCCGCCCGAGCAATCTCACTACGGCGCGCCGCCGGTGGACTGGTGGCTGGACGACTGCCTGAGCGACCAGGAGCCCAACTACTATGTGGCGCTGCTCTCAGCCGCTCGCCACTGGGGCTCATCGCACTACGCCGTGCAGACGACCCAGGTGATGATAGGCAAGCCGCGATCCTCACTTGCGGTAGGTCGCATCCGGGTCGACTTCTATGTGAAAGAGCGGCTCGCGGAAACCCCGGTGACTCGAGTGCGAACGCAAGTTTCGCGCTGGCGCGTCAGCACGCGTGAGGCCACACTCCTGGACCTGGTCCGACACCAGACCGCGATTGGGGGAATTGAAGCGGTGGCTCGGATTGCGAGGGACTTCGCGAAGGATCTCGACCTCGACGGTTTGACTCTGGCATTGGATGCGCTGGGGCAGGTCGCCGCGGCACAGCGCATCGGTTTCGTCTTAGACCGCCTTGGCCAGACCAGGGCCGCGAAGAGCGTGGCCGCCTGGTTGGACGGCCGGCGCCGCGCAGTTCAACTACTTGAGACAGGCCCCGTCGATCGCATGAAGCACGCGCCCATGCAGGATCCGAGATGGGCCGTCGAATACACCACAGATCAAATGGCACTCTTCAAGGAACTTCAATGATCTCCGCGCGAGAGCTAGCACAGTGGCGCACGCAGGCGCCGTGGAGCAGCGACCTGATGGTCGAGCAGGACTACCTGATCAGCCAAGTCGTGGCGGCGATTTTTGAAGACAAGTTTCTGTCAGGGCAGGTTGCCATGCGCGGCGGCACGGTCCTCCACAAGGGGCATCTGGCGCCAGCCAGTCGCTACTCGGAGGACATCGACCTAGTGTTGGTTGGCGATCGCCCGGTCCGGCACATCCAGAAGGCGCTCGCCCGCGTCGTCGCGCCAATCCTCGGGGAGCCGACGGAGTCGGTCATTGCAAGCATCCAGCTTGCCGTGCGCAATCTCGTGGCGAAGTCGAAGATCATACGAATCGTCTATACCTACGACCCGGCAAGCACCGAAGCCGCGCTCGCGCAACTGAAGCTCGAAGTCAATTTCAACGAAAACAAGAGCTTCTTTGATCTGGTGCCTATCCAGATAGCCGTGCCTACCGAGCAGGGCATCAGGCAGGTCGATGTTGTGTCCTACGATCTAGATGAGATGCTCGGCACTAAATTGCGAGCGCTCCTGCAGCGCGAGCATGGCCGTGACCTGTTCGACCTGTGGTGGGCGTGGTCCTGCAGCCAGTCGCCGGGCTCAACGTCCAAAGTCGACCCGGCCCGGGTGGGCGCGGCCTTTCGGTTCTACATGAGCCAGGAGGGCAGTACGTTCAGCCCCGAGGACGTGCGCGCTGAACTCGCGCGGCGGATGACCTCGCGGAAATTCCTGTCGGACATGGATGGGTACCTTCCATTTGGCAAGGAATACTCGCCAATCCGCGCACATGAGGAATTCTGCGACGTTTTCCTCCCGCACTTAGCCGGCTGAACCGACCAGAACAGGTCGAGGGAATTAGGGGGCGGAACGCCGCGCATCCGCGCGACCACTAAGGTGGCGGATCGATGCTGCTAGACTTCCTGCTCGGCGCAGCGGAGGAAAGGATGGAATTGGAATCGGGTGTTGTAGCGCTCGGGCGACTAATGGAAGGCGATTTCGACGTCGACGCCACACGTGCGACCGAAAACCTTGCGGGGGAGTTAGCGGCGGGCGCCATCACACCCCAGGTTGTCAACGGGCTCGCCTACCAGCTCCTGGACTCCGCGAATCCAGTCGGGGAGGCGGCGGCACGCCGACTTTGGGAAACCCTTTCCGAGGGGCCTTCGCCATTTCCCGATGCCCTTGCCAACCTGGCCATCGCCTGCCTGAATAGCGCCGGTGGGAATTGTGATCCCGCGTACGCCAATCGCCTTTTCGAGAGGATCCTATCCATTCCGGGTGCGCCCGCGCAAGTCCGTCTGACAGCACTGAGCGGTCTCGGGGACAGTCTGATGCTGGGACGCGGCGCCCAGGTGGATCGCCAGCGCGCGCTGGCACTCCCGGCAACCTGTGCCGCGACCATCGTGCGCTGCAGCCGGCTCAACAATGACTTGGCTTCCGCCAAGTGCAGACCCAGCGAGCCGGCATCAAGGCCTTCTCGCTCGAACTGTGCGATCTCGGTCACGGTGGCTGGCGTGTCACCCTCGGTATCCACAACGACTTGCAAACTGATCCGCATGGCGGCCTCTCACGCATGTCCGGGCAGCCAGTCTATGCCAGGATCTCTTGCAAGCGATCATTGGCGGTCCGGCGGTCGAAGCGCCGATCCAGCCAAACCAGCCATTTGTCGACCTCGTCGCGTAACTCGTCCAGCACGATTGGGCCCTCGCGCAGCGACTCGATCCACTCGAGAAACTCGTATTCGCTACGCTCTTCCTTGCTTTCCAGATACCCCTCGATCCCGCCGATGTCCTCTGGCGGGCAAGGCCCGCAACCCGCCACGCAGCGTGGCAGTGGCGCAGGCTGCTGCCGCAGCAAACGCCGCTCGACGCGTATATCGTGCCGCCACCACGCGTTGAAGTCGTATACATAGATGAAGCCTTCATGCTCACGCAGACCAAACGCCGTCAGAGCCAGCTCGTTCGCCACCGTGGAACATTGCAAGACGCCCTCGTGGGCTTCGCCGTAACGCCTGCCACGAATGGTGAACTGGTGCAGGTGTTCGTCCGTCCACCCCATGACTACCTGGATGACATTGTGCAATTGCGCGAGCGTCAAGTGCTCGGGAACGAGGACGCGCCGCCAAACCGGCGGGCTCAAGCCTCGCAGGCTGATTCGCAACTGGAGGACGGAGATCGCCGGTTGAGGATCGGAGGACATGAGCACATTGTAGGTGGCTCATTATGCTCTTGCGTGAAGACTGATCTCAGCCCCCGCTTTGGCGCGCTCTCACTGCGACGCGCTTCCAATGATGATTCACAACAATGACAGGCTCCGCAGCCGCAGATAGATTCTCACCCGCACGAGAACTGGGACTGTTGTTGTACGGTTATCCCGCCGTGCGTTTGGACTGGATGCGGAGCGCCTCCAGTATTGCATCTCTCACCTTCCTCCGAGTACTAGTTTCAAGCAAAGCCTCACAGTAACTCAGGGCGTCGGATAGCTGAGCAAATTGCTCGTTGGTCGGCACGCCTTCTTGCTCTTGTCGGGTAAATGAGCCGTAATCGAGAAGTATTCGCCGGGAATGTTCGATAGAACTGCCGACGTCCAGTGCGTGCTCGCTGGCCAGTACAAGCCCCACCACAAATAGCGTGTCTAGGTTCACGCGGTCCTCAAGGCTGGAGGTGCCTTGCCTGTATGCATCCAGTGCAAGACGTGCCTTCAGTTGAATATTGAGAAGCACCGTACTGCTAAGGCCAAACGTAATGGGTAAGACGGCTGCGGTTTTGCCCCGCCTTCGTTGCTGAGCCGCTGACTTGGTCATTTTCTTGTTCGAAACTTGGCCCGCATATTTGCTTCCTCCTAGCTCCAGACCAACCTTTGGTCTTCTTTGGCATGTGCAAGCTCCGTGCAAGAAGCGTCGGCCTCCACTGTCGTGAGGAGGCGCCTCTCCAGCCGCCAAGAATGTCGAGGCCCAATTGCCTTGCTCTTGACTGGGATTCGAACGCACGAGGAGCGGTCTACTACGAAGGTCATCATCTGCGAAACTCAGGATACCCGGGCTGCGTGGGCTTGAGGAGACTAGCGAGGTGCCTGAGTTTCGGAGCGCTGCTTGCGCTATACGCACGTCCAGAGGCGGTCGGAAATCGAGAATCATCCGCACCTTGGCCGACGGAATAGATGTGTTTGATAGCTACTAGATTCATCATTTGGAACGGCGATTTGTACACAACCCCTATTCGTTACCTAGTATGTCACAGCATGATGCAAACTTGGATTCGGTTGTGCACCTTCTTTCGAGGGGTGGGGTCGGTGGGTCGTGGGTCGGTTTGGCAGCCCGGGGGATTCCGGCTGTGCCGAACCGGGAGCCGCTTCTGACATGTTGCCATTCTTTGGCGCTGCCGCGGTGCACCAACCGAGGGTAGCCGTCATGCCTTGCGTGATGCGGAGTGGAATGACCGGCCGCCGCGTCTTCGGTATAAGACCTCAGTCCCATCTGGGAGTTTTCTCATACGTTACTGTCCGGCTTACGGCCAACTGTCGACTGCTGCAGCGCGCAGAAGTGCAAACCATGTGGCCGCGGCGGTGAGGTGCTTGGCAAGAAGATGGGCCGCACTTCAAAAATGCCGCATCCAAGTCCAAAGGCCAAAGCATGAAACTGTCCCTCCGCTGTTGAGGCAATCCCGAGGCCTCGCGTCTACTTACTGCGTGCTCAATTGGCTGCGGAGGCATCACATGCATCGATATCAAGCGTTGCCTGAGTATTCTGTGGCACTTGCGCCTCAAGCAGCGCAGAAAGGGCGACCGACTCCAGAGGCTTGGAGAAAAAATAGCCTTGCCCGAAATCGCAACCCAGCGACTTGAGGTGTGTCACGTGTTTCTGCGTCTCGGTACCTTCGGCGACGACCTCGATGCCAAGGTTGCGGGCCAGGCAACGACGTCACCCAGTTGCTGCCGCTCGTCGACGCGATTGCGCCGATCCGCGGTGCACGCGGCCGGCCGCTTCAGAAGCCCAAGGTCATCTATGCTGATCGGGGCTACGATTCCGACCCGCATCGTCAGCGACTGCGCGAACGCGGCATCAAGCCGGTCATTGCGAAGCGCCGCACCGAACATGGCAGCGGTCTCGGCAAATTTCGCTGGGTGGTTGAACGGACTCATTCGTGGCTCCACAACTTCCGTCGTCTTCGCATTCGCTTCGATCGGCGGGCCGACATTCACGAAGCGTTCTTGAAACTCGGCTGCGCTCTCGTCTGCTGGAACATCTTCAGGCGTACGGCGCAGCCTTATTGAACTGGCCTCTTAGCGCTGCGTGGACGGGCAAGGCTGGGACGGGGACGGCGCCATGGCAGACGGTGGAGCATTTCCGCGTCGGTGGCTGCCCTCGTCGTCTACCCAAGCGAGGCTATTCCCAGAATGAGGAGAACCGATGAGAACCATGGGTCCTAGCCCGTTCGACCTGCGGATCGCCGAAACCTGCCCGGACGAGTACGCCGAACTGCGCAAAGCCAATGTGGAGACCGCGCCAAAGCGGTCTCCGTGATGCAACGCGATCACCCCGGGGCAACCATGAGGTTCCTCAGATTCCCCCATTCGACGCACATGAAACTTTCGAGTCTTGCGCAAACTCCGTGTCGGATCGAGAACTTGCGGCACGCCTATTGTGCGTTGCCCCGGCAATTGCCGATGCCGCGCAGTGAAAGGCGGCCGCAGCCGCTTTCTCTCGGCCCGCGCGGTCCTCGCGCGAGGCGATGCCCCTGCATCAATCGCCCGATCGACCCGGTGGGTTAGGAGGGCAGTAGGCCATGATTGAGCGTCCTTTAGGACATCGGCGGTCGGGGCTAGCAGCCAGTATCCGTCGAACTTTTATAAGTACCTCGATCAGCGTTGCGATAGGCTGCGTGCTGACCGTCAGAGCTGGAGCCGTAGGGTCGTGGGCGAACTACCGTTCCCGACCCACTCCGGCCAGTCAGTCCCCTCCGAAGCAGCCGTTCAACGTTTGACATGAGTCGCGTGCGTCGGCTTGTTCGCGACTCGCCGCTCGATGAAGAAGAGAACAGATTGCCCGCTCCGCTTTTCGGAATAGTACGGACGTGGCCCGTTGAATGCATGTCAGGCGGCACGAGAGCCAGAAGTGCCGCATTGTGATGAGCCAGGAGGATCTGCAAAAGGCAGGTCTGGACGAACCCGGCAAGACGTGGGCGTGAGGAGTGGACGGTGAGGCCAATTGCGTACGTCCCAATCCGTCCGCTGAACTCACGCGCTGCCAGTCGCAAGGCAAAGTTACTTCAGGTGAATGAGGACTGATCCCTCCGATATCTCCGGCGCGCCCACGCCCGTGCTTCCGGCGTTTTTCGCGATCCAGTCCTTCGCCTTCTGCACGCTTTCGTCAGTGCCTGTCTTGTCCTGGCAAACAGTCACCGAGAATCCGCCATCGCCGCTGCGTGCGAGGGTGTAGCCGACAAAACCTTTGACCGAACGCATCAGTTCTTCGACCTCAGCCGTGCGCGTCTCCAGCAGATCGAACAACTCCTTTGCACCCTTTCCGGAAAATCTCCTTATAACAGTTTGCATGATTGCATCCTCCTGTTTGACCAGCGAGACGAGCATGCCGCACGAACAATGTGTGCAGCGTGTAGTACGTGGAAGTAATTGAGAGGGCCGCGCACCCGACTTCCGCGACCCATACCAAGTGTAGCAACTGTACCGTCGTAGTAAACCTGAGAAGCGGTGCAAAATCCTGACGCCTTCAGCCAACGTCCGCAATTGGCCGAAAGTTGCCTTGAGTCGATCGCAACACCCCCGTTTTCCAAACGCACCGCCCGCCGCATGGCGACAACGTTGGAAGAAAAGCAACGGGGTAAGCATTTGAACTTGATTTCATAGGCTCATTGCTGGGCGTTGCGCGGTACCGCAGTAGCCAGGGCGGCGAGCTGCGGCGCCAAGCTAAGTGGCAGGGGGCAGGGCGCGCAGTTGCTGGGAGTTCCGGGCGGTCCTGCGTTGGGCGTGCGCTGCGCTGCCTGGGCGAAGCGGCCTTTGTTGGAGCGCATGCTCGCATTGGTCAGCACATGTCCGGCAGGGCTGCCGTGATGTCGTACTCTGCCGCCGGGCATGCAAAAGCATTCCGCTCCTTGATCAGGAGCCACGGTTCCTGGCGCTCCTCGCCGCGGCCGTGCATCCTGACCAAGGTCCAATGGCCATGCAACTTTTCGCCTTGCAGTTCGAACTTAAGCTTGCCGCTGCGGTACCCCTCCAGGGGATCACCAACGGACAGCAATGTGCCACGATCCCAAACGATGACGGTTCCTGCACCACACTGCTTGGGCGGGATTATCCCTTCGAAGCTCCCATAGTCGAGAGGATGGTCTTCGACGTGTACCGCCATGCGTTTATCGGCCGGATCCAGGCTCGGCCCCTTCGGCACCGCCCAACACTTGAGAGTCCCGTCCAACTCGAGGCGAAAGTCGTAATGAAGACGTCGGGCTGCATGCTTCTGCACGACAAAGCTCAGCGCCCCGCCGGCGGCGGCCCCAGTGGACTCCTGGCCGCTCGGTTCCGTCGTAGCAGAGAAATCACGCCTCTGACGGTACCGCTCGAGGCTGCGCACGTTGGCGGATGCCGACCTTGACATGGACTTACCGGTGGCGCACGCGGATTTGACCGTCGCGCCCGTGAACAAGCAACTCGACCTTGTATTGCTTCGTCTCGGCTGTGCCGGCGGCAATGGCTTCCTCCTGGGCGCTATGCTCGGAGAACGGCTAATGCGGCCCCTCGCGAATCACCTGCCACATGTCGCCGTGTGGAATTACGTGCACATTTCTATGGGCCATGTTGCGTGCCACCGTTGGATTCCATGTGTCCGCAGTATTTGCCCGCTTGACACAGGCGGCAATAAGTCGATGTCCGACATCTACACATCCGCGAACCGTGTTCCGCATGACGCTCTCAAGAAACAAACTGAAGACGGCAACTGTCATGCGGCCGTTCCCATGGGATTGATCTGGAAGCCCAGTGCGGCGGCGCGGCGTTTGAGGGCGGCGATGCTGTGCTGGCGCTGCTGTTCCTCGTAACGCTGCTGGCCCTGGTCGACGAAGGCCTCACCGCGGGTCAACATGAAGTACACCATCCGCGCGAGCTTGTGCGCGGTGGCGGTATTGGCGCGGGGCTTGTCCATGCGGGCGCACAGGCGACGGTAGAACGCGCCGAGCGCGGAGTCGCTATGTGACAGCGCCATCGCTGCCATCTTCAACGCCTGGCGTACCCGGTTGGCGGAACGCTTGGTGCCCGAGGACAGCACCTTGCCGCCGCTGATCTTGGTGCCCGGGCACAGCCCCAGCCAGGAACAGAAGTGCTTGACGCTGGCGAAGCGGCTCAGGTCCGGGCCAATCTCCGACAGCAGCTTCATCACCACCGTCACCCCCAGCCCGTTGATGCGCGTGAGGTCCGGCCCAGTTCGCCAGCGCCTGGCGCACGTCGAACTCCAGACGCGACTTGGCGCCGGCCTTGGGGGCCTTGCCCAGGTCGACGCGACGCGCGCCGCGCTCGGCCAGCAGCGCGCGCAGCTTCGCCTCGCACGCGAGCAGATGCCGGGCAATGTCGTCGTACATGGCCAGCGCCTTGCCCAGGACGAACAGGTGCTCCTCGCGCCAGTTGCCCGTCGGCGCCTTGGTGATCTCCTCGGCGCTGGCCTTGATGCGGCTGTGGCGGTGCCGGGCCAATACCTTCGGGTCGCGCTCGCCGGCCACGATGGCCCGGATGATCGCCTGCCCGGTCTGCCCCATCACGTCGCTGAGCACCTCGGTGAGCTGGTTCATCTGCACCAGCGCCTTCTGCATGCGCTGCACCCAGCTCGCCTGCTCGGCGATCAACACCTCGCGCTGGCGCGCCACCGCCCGCACCACGCAGACCTCGCCGTCGGGACGCCAGGCCGCGCGCAGCAACCCCAGGCTCATGAGCCTCTGCAACCACTGGCAATCCTGAACGTCGCTCTTGCGCCCGGGCACGTACTTCATCTGCCGCGCATCGACCAGCCAGACCGTCAGCCCGCGTTGCTCCAGCACCTCGTACACCGGGACCCAGTACACCCCGGTCGACTCCAGCGCCACTGTGTCCACCCCACAGCCCAGCAGCCAGTCGGCCAGGGCGTTGAGATCGTCCGTCATCGCCCCGACTTCGCGCACCGGCTCGCAGCCGGCTTGCTCGGCCAGATGTCGCGGCACCGCCACCCAGTGGCTCGAGGCCCCAATATCGATCCCTGCCGCATTCGGGAACACCTCGTCGTCTCGCTTGCGCATTGCCATGGCTTGCTCCACCATCGTTGATGAACGGCAGCGCCATGGGAAGCGTCGAATTCGACTTGATCTCTCAAACGGGATGCGGCTCACGCCGCTCGCCACTGTCGCCGACGATTCCCGGACCAGGCTCAGAAGTGGGCTCACACCGTGGCGTCCGGTAACGCCACGGGCTCGCACCAATGACGGGGCGGTCATCGCGGCTGCCGTTCCCTTTATAGGGCAGAACCGTTTCTTCGCGAACGCCGAGCACATGCATGGGCTTGGGAGGCTCAGAAGACGGCACAACGCTGGATCCGGCGCCTCCCCAAATTTCTTCACCTACACCACCATGTCGATCGAAATCGAGCGCGCGGAAGCGATCACCTGGGTTCGCATCCAGATGGCCCAGCACGGGCTGACCCTGGCCGACCTGCAGGCCGCAGGCTGCTTTACCGAGCCGCCGCGGGCGCCATTGCCTGGCGCGGAGCGCTATCGCAACGCGCACGGGCAGGGCTGGGACGGCTGCGGCATTATGCCGGACTGGCTGCAGCGGGCGATCAACGCCGGGCAGACAGTGGAACATTTCCAAGTACCATCGCGGGAACAGCGGGGCGCGCCTTGAAGAGGAACTTCGATTTGCAATCTCACAGTTAGCAAGGTTGCGGCGGATTTTTTACGAATCCCGGCCATGCCTCATGTACAACACCAGGGCCCGCTCTACAGGCACGGTGCAACGGTCCGCCGGAATCTTCGAACAAGTCCCAGGCCACAAGAGCGACGTCGCCCGTCACTCGCAGAAAGCGACGAAGGCCCTTTTTTCTCACTGCCTACTGGTCGAGGTATCGGCAGGTTATCGCGTATCCGCATCGGTTTCCCTTAAAAGGCGCATACCGACCAGTGCGTAGCGCGTCTGCGGCGTGTTCCAGTTGCGATACGACGACCTGGCGTAGAACGGCCAAGTGTGCCACGATCCACCGCGACGCACGCGCACGTCACCGGACGCAGGACCTTGGGGGTCTTCAATGGACGCTCTTGCGTAGTAGTTTTCGTCGTACCAGTCCGCCACCCATTCCCACGCGTTGCCATGCATGTCATACAGGCCCAGTGCGTTTGGTGCGAAGCTGCCCACCGGCGCGGTGAACTGGAAGCCATCGTGGCCCTGTGTCGCATAGTTCTTCCACTTCGGCCAGTTCTCTTGGGTATCAGCATCGAACGTATTTGCAACCTTCAGAAGCGATTGCGGATCGTTTCCACTGTAATAGCGTGTCCTGGTGCCGGCACGGCAGGCATATTCCCATTCGGCTTCGGTTGGGAGGCGATATGTCTTCCCGTCCTTCTCGCTGAGCCATTTTGTCATCGCTACAGCATCGTTCCAGGTGACATTCACAACCGGATGATCGTCACCCTGGGGAAAACCAGGGTTGCGCCATGAATACTTTGGACTCCTCCCCTCAAAGGCATCGCGCCGATCCGATTTCTCGGGGTCGTATGTGGGGTTGTAGCCGTAGCCGCCCGTGCCATCAGCTTCCGATTCGGGCGTGTAGCCAGATGCTTCCAAAAACCGCTTGAATTGGCCCACCGTGACTTCGTATTGCCCCAGGTAAAACGACCGAGTGATGCGAACCTTGTGCACCGGTGCTTCGTCGCCAATTCCCAGCAACCGGTCACGCTCATATTGCGGAAATGCCTTGGCAAGTTCTTCTGGCGACTCGTTGCTACCCATCATGAATTCCCCAGACGGGACCAAGATGAACTTCATCCCGAGGGAGTTTTCGATGACCTTAGGTGATTCCGCCCCGGCCTCAGTCAACCGCCCGATTGAGGTCGCGAGCAAAGTCAGAATCGACACCGTTGCATGTTTCCACATATTGGGCTCAAAGACTCAACTTTAGACATTCAGGCCCGCTCAACGAGCGGGTTGGAAACGGATTCAAGAAATCGAAAAATGCTTGACATGGGGCAATGATCGTGTGGCCGCCGCGCTGCTTGCGCGGGTTTTAGCGCAAGCAGCGCGGCGGCCAATGAGGATCGTTTTCGGTCCTCTTGCGATTGCCCATGTCTTTGTCCAACCGTGTACGACTGTGTCTGTCCGAATGGATCAACCTTCTGCTTCTGGCCGTGCCAATTCGCTCTCGCGGGAGCTTTGTCGAGCTGCTGTGCGGCTGTATGGTTTCGCCAGAAGGCTGGGTGACGCGCGCTATCAGCGCCATCGCGCGACGCAGGCACTGGACGACCTACTACAAGCTTCTCGGGCGCGGCAGCTTGCGCACCGTGCGTTTGGCCCGCCAATTGTTCTTGCTGGTGCTCACAGTGCTGCCATGCGATGTGCTGACACTGGTCATCGACGATACGCTGGTGCCGCGCTCCTCGGAGCAGGCGCCCGGTTGCGCGTATCGCCACGACCACAGCCGCAAGATCAATCGGCCGCAATTCATACGGGCCCAGTGCTGGGTTACGCTGGGCGTGAGCGCGCTGGGCAACGGCGGGGTCAACCTGGTGCTGCCAATTCTCTCGCGGCTGGTGCCAAACACCGGCAACCGCAACAAGCTGAAAATCGCGCTGGTGCTGGTCCGCTCTCTGGCGGGCGTGGCCAACAAGCCGGTGCGCGTACTGTTCGATTCGTGGTTCATGCGCGCCCGCCTGGTATTGCCTTTGCTGCGCAGACAAATGCACGTGATTGGACAGGCGCGCATCGACACCGCGCTGTTTCTCGTGCCGCCACCGCCAACCACACCCAGACGTGGTCGCAAGCGCATCTATGGCGAGCGCCTGAACGCCGAGGCCATCGAAGCACTGCCCGCGATCGAACTGCGCATGCCGCTCTATGGCAAAGACCAGCAGGTTCGCCTGCGCTCTGCCGAGGCTCGCGCGCGCTTCCTCAAGGGCGCGTTGGTGCGTGCCGTCTGGTGCCAGTTCTTCGATGCGAAGAAACAGGCCTGGACCAAGCCCCGTCTGCTGCTCGCGAGCGAAACGGACTTGAGCGCCCAGGAGATCGTGCAGTTGTACGCGCGCCGCTGGGGCATAGAACCGCTGTTTCACAATCTCAAGCGCTGGTTCGGCGTGAGCAATCTCTGGCAGCAATCGCGCACCGTGCTGGAGTTGTGGATGCAAATTCGCTCGATGGCCTGGACTTTGAACCAACTGCTGAGTCTGGTGCTTGTCGAGACCTTCCCGATGAACGCGGTCGCACCATGGCGCATGAATCAGCCCGTCACGGCCGGTCTGGTCACGCAGTGGCTGCGCATGGAATTTACCGGACTTGCGTTTCGCGATGGCCTGAATCGCAAGTCCCAGAAATTCCAGTGGCCAACGCCACGCAACGACACGCGACCGACCTCGTAGGATTGCCCGCGCGCGCTTCTGACGGCGTCTCATCGCTGTTTCCATTGCCAAATCGCCTCGTTGACGACCACCTTCGCAGCCGGTGAGGCAGCCATTCGCATGTCTAATGTTGAGGCTCAAAGATAAAAGATAGGCAATTCGATCCCGCAGGCCTGGGTCTGGCTTCTTTGTCGGTCGTGCCAACCAATGGCCATGAGATTGCAATTGTAGAGAGGGTTACCCAATTAGTGACTTCCCTAGGATCGTGTCTATCTGGACTTTTTGAGGATGCCGAAGCAGATTGCGCTTGAAGCCTACTGGTTTCGGGTGGGCATGGATGGCTCGCGCTGCCCTATTGTTGATATCTGGCGGCAGACCGGAACAGGCGGCCAGATCTCGCCGCTGTCTGGCGATACGCCACTTGTACCGGGTTCGTGTACGTTGCCGTTGCCGGGCATGGCGGCAATCGTCGACGAAGCCGGACAGGACGTGCCTGCTGGCAAGAGGAGGGCGCTGGACCTCAAGCGTCGCGTCATTGACCCGCGATGCTGTGCACCATCTGGGACGCTCCTGAGCGCCATAAGACGAGCAACTTCCAGGACGGAGTCAGCGGCAAGCTGCACTTTTCCGGCGATGGCGCGGTGCGCGACGCCGAGACGGGATACTTCAAGATTATGGCCGCATCGACGACGCGCTCAACGTGTCCTGCCATTGACTCGGCACGACGGGGATCTAGTCGGCGCGGATTGCGAGTTCGTTGTCGCGGCAGCCATGATGGGCAGACCGGACGATGCGTGCGCCGAACGGCGAGCCGGCGGAGACGATCGCCGGTGAGTTGCGCGTTTGGCTTTTTGGACCCAGGCATGGCTCACCGGATCACAATGTCTCAATCTCCTTTCTTCGTTAGTGCCGCGCCCTTGTGCATAGCGATGTGATCAGTCTTGTCACTCTTGATCTCATACTGCGGTTCATCGATGCTTGCATGGTGCGTATATCCCTTGTAATCGACATTTTTTGTGTGCACCTTGATGATCTTTCCGCTCACATGTCCCCCTTCCGAGTTCCATGTCACGTGATCGCCTACTTTGAAAATTGCAGTCATGACGGCTTTTGGCTTTAATGTTTCACTTGCTCAAATGCACATGTGACGATTCTTGTCGCGGATAGGTGATGAGTGGTCCGTCCACGCTGGCGAAAGGTGTAAGGTGGTGCACTTGTAGGCGCGTTCCGTCAATGATCTCCATCGCGCAAATACCGTGGGCACCAGTGCGTCGGAGATCAGGGAGCGATGACAGCGCCATGGCACCGCTTCTGCGCACATCAGCACAATGCGATCCCGCTTGGCTCGCTCGATGAGGTCCGCCAGATTGTCCGCGAATTCCTCCGTCTGCATATAGTCGGCGAAACCACGGAAGGACGCATTTCGCCATCCCAGATTGAGGGACCCCGGATGCGTGCGTCGAAAGCCTCCCAGACCGGCGACATGCGCATAGTGGATTCCGGCGCTCTCAAGCGCTGGCCGGAGGGTGTCGGGGTTGAACTGAGGGTTGTGGCGAGAGCGAGGCACGGTGCGCACGTCAATAAGCTGTGTTACCGAATGACCCACAAGCAACAGAATAAATTCTCCAAGGGAGCGCGTCGAATGGCCTACGGTCAATACGATGGAACGGGAGTATGGCATCCACATCTCGGGTTTCCAGTCGCGAACAAGCCGATGCCCTGTGCGGATCGCAAACCGGGATGATTCTTGCAGACCTGGCGACAGCATGTCCAAGCACGCGAGAACTCACTGGACTATAGGTCGCATTGTTCGCCTTCGCCCATGTCAATGCCTATCTCCCGGCACCCGACACAACGCGGGCGCACGGTCTGTCGGGTTATTGCGGATAACTCGGCCGGATCAACTCCCGAAGCGGGATCGGGGTGACCTGACCCTAATGGGATAGCCGATGCACGCCAAGAGCAGCCTGGCGTCACTGATGCGCTCAGGGGGATGAGCACCGTTACCGGAACCACCGTGTCAACCGAATCATGCGAAGACGGTTGGGAACACCGGTCAGCGATCTCCCAGTACGCGCAAGAATTTCATACGTGTCCGCCATCGTACCGACTTCAAGGCAAATTGGCGTCAGTCTTATTCTGTCGGGGGCTGCGTGATGAAGGAGAGACTCTTTCGTGATGCCAAGCCGGACGGCCGCCTTTTTCAGGGCGGTTCGCGTACCGGAGCACTCCGCGTCTGCAATCACTGATTCGATCCGAATCGAGGTAGTTCGAATGAAATCCATCCCGCTCACCAAATTCGCCTCCGGCTCCGCATGCATCATGCTCGCGGCGAGCTTCTATGCTCCGCTTAGCCAAGGCGCGGCGGACGCCCCTGCGGCGTCGCCCATGAACCCCAATCCCACGCATGGGACGGTTGGTGAAGGCATGAGCGACACGGCCATCACGACCAAGGTCAAGGCCAGCCTGCTCGAGCAAAAGAATCTGAGTTCGATGCACGTCCACGTGCGCACCCGCGAAGGCGTGGTTCGGCTGACCGGCAGCGTTCCGTCCGCGGCAGAAAGGCAGATGGCAGCCGACGTTGTCCACGGTGTCACCGGCGTGAAATCGGTAGAAAATCATCTGGTCATCCACAAGTCGTGATGGGTCGGCAAGCACCCGGCGAGTCTTATCGCCTGCAAGGCAGCGTAGCACCTTGCAGGCGTTCGCCGCCGACGATGACCGGTCGAATCACACCGACACAGGAGCCATCATGCACAAGGTCAGGACCTCGCACCGCAAGTCGGGGACCAGTGCCCGCGCGTTAGTCCCCCCAGCCGAGGAAAGTTACACCTACCAGGAGGCCGTGGACGAATCGCTGGAGATGACATTCCCGGCTCGCGACCCGATCTCACCCGGCGCCGCCATGTACGCGGACAAGCAAGTCAGCACCAGACGCGATGTGACCGACTGGAAGCTCGCGGCTAGCAGTGAACACCAGTCCGCGGGCGCCAAGCCCGCCGCGCAACGCAAGGACAAAACCCGCGCGCACTGACAAGAAGCGCGGGCCAACGCCCGACGCATTTCCCCACCTACCATCCTATCCCTGAAGTCAAACCATGAACGCAAATGAACTCGACCGCAACAGCGGCGGGCCGCGCGCAGCCATCGTCGGTCCCCGGCGCCAATCGTCTATAGCCGGCCTTTTAGGGGACCGTCCTAGTAATGCAAATACCCTGGTTCTCCTCGAAGTTGATTCGACTTCCGGTGTTGCGTGCGTCTATGGTCGCATCCGGCACCGCTTCGACCGCCAGGTCGATCCTTGCAAACGTACGGAGCATCTGGTTCGGTCTCGTGAAGCGGGCTTCAACCATTACCTCGTCATGCCCGCGGATCTTCGCGAGTTGGATCCCCTCATCGCGTCTTGGCGCAATAGTCTGGAGTCTGGAGGCAGTGAGTAGGGGCAGTCGTCCTGGATGTTGCGGCGCGACTCACCGGACTGTGGACGGACTGTGGATGAAGCCTGCAAACGGGTCGCCGCGCACCGAACGGCGTCCTCCGTGCGCAGTTCTCCTCGAAGCGTATCCTGGAGAACCGCCGGCATCTGCATATCGGCATGACCGTCAACTACGTCGCCGACGATCTCATGCAGCCGCTGCGGCAGGGCCGTATCCTCGAGTTGCGGCAAACACCGGCCGTGATCGAGGACACCGCTACGCGCCGACGCTGGGCTTTACCCTATGCCGCCGTCATTGTCGCACCACCGCCTCGGCTCAAGAGCCACCGCACGCCTCACCGCCACCACCTCGAGCGCAGCGGGCTGACTTCATGGTGGGGGATACCGTCGCCTTCACGGATCAGCACCTGAACGAGTGCATCGGCATCATTGTGCGCGTCAACCAGAAGACCCGCATCCGTCCAATGCGACCCGAATGACAGCCATTGGCGCGTCTCCTTCGGGCTTCTGCGCAAAGTCGTCGACCTGCAGCCGTCACTCACTACTAGCGGAAAACGTCAAGTCGCTTAAGGACGGGTTCCGCTGACGCTTACGTCTTCTCGGCCACGATTGCGCTGTGACCACCGCAGAGCAAGCTCCAGGCAAAGACCAGTGCAACCGCCAGCAGGTGCTTTAGCTCTTGTCCATCGTGTCGTGTAGGTAGTTGGTGCATGGACGTCATCGGTCATGCAGAGAGTTACTTGCCGAGCGATGATTGGATCTTCTTCGCATGCTCCAGGTGCCCCACAAACGCTGGACGCACAGCAACCAGTAGCGCCTTTAGCTCACCGTTCTGGGCATTGGGAATGAGCGTCTTGTCGAGTGCCTCAATCACTTGCTCATGATACGTCACTTCGTGATCAATATATGCCTGGTCGAAACTCGCGCCCTTGAGTCCCTTCAGGGTCTTTATGTTCTCGTCGCCGCCAGACTGCAAGCTCTCACTCGTTGGATTCTTTTCCGGAGTGACCTTTAGTTTCTTGACCAGAGCCACAGCCTGTTTGTTCACACCAGTATGGTCAGTGACCATCTGTTTTCCGAAAGCCTTTACTTCGCGAGAGTGACCGTCCTTCTCCGCAATTTTCCCCGCGTCAATGTCGACTTGGTTTGCGGTTACAACGATCGCCGCAATCTGCGCGTCGTTGGGTGTTTGGGCCGCGGCTCCAACTGCGGCGAGGGCCAAAATAGCTCCAAGAATTACGGAGATGTTTTTCATTGTTCTGCTCCTCAGCGATGAGTTAGCCACGCACTCGCAGCGCCTGCATGGTGGTGGGGCTGTTGCTGCTCGGGGTACCCGCAAGAGCGTTGGCTGTCCCTAAAGGGCGCTACGGCAGCATATTGAATATAGGCTAGGTGACGACAATTTACATGCCGGTGCCAAGTGGGCCACACCAGGAAGTGTCTTGACGAACAAATTAGCTGAAGCGGCATCACGAGCGAGAGACACACTATGGCAGTGCCGTGGGTGACAAAGTCTGCTTCAGCGCACTTACACCGCTAGGCGCCAAGAAGCCAATACTCTTCGCCGGCGCCGACAAGCGGCCCGCACCCTGCCACGGAAATAATGCTGACTTACGATGAACCAAGAGCCGACGTGAGAGTATCCGAGGGGGATCAGGACGCGCTGACGAAGATCAGCGGAGCGGAAGATAAGGAAACAGGATCAAGCTCATGATGGCGGCGGCACGCTGCACCGCGAGCAGAACAGAATAGCCAGCTATTATGCTCAACTTGGCATACGCGTGGCAACTTCGGCCAAGCTCAACGGCGCGATCCGTATGCCTACCTCAAGGACGTGCTCAAGCGCCTGCAGACCCAGAAGACCAACGACATCGCCGACTCCTTCTCATCGTTGGACCGTGGCCGCCCTCGCTGCATAACCTTGTCAAGATGGCTTCACCGGGCGCTTACATTTGAGCTGCATGCAGCACAAGTTGATCGTCGGACCTGGATAATGTGGAGTGCTATAGTCGTCGACGGAAGCGTTACCGGGGCTTTCCAGCACCGCTCGCGACCGGCCGGCCGTCATCCCGGTCGCACGAATGCCCAGTTCACCTCGCACTGTTAGTGCCATCCCTCAGTCTGCGTTCGAGCGACGCATCGAAGTGCAATTCGATAACGTCAACGCGCTGGAAGCGGTGCTGCCCGTCGACGTAGTCCCAGCGTTCTACCAACGCGCTGCGCCGTCGATTGGCCGACGACACGCCGCGAATTAGGTTGACAGAATTGCCAGCTTCGAAGCGCACGCGCGACGACACCGCCGTACCGGCCTGCACGGCCCAGACCTTGCGGGGCAGCGTAGCAAAGCGCTCGTGCAGCGCGGTGACGAAAGGCAAGTGGATGTGGCCGCCAAGGATCAAGTCCGCGCCGGCCTGCGACCAGCGGCGCACTGCCGCCGCGCAACCGTGCAGCAGATTCGTCTTGTCGTGCACACTGGTCACCGCGACCGGCTGGTGCGTGACCACCACGCGCAACTGCGTCTCGGCAGCCTGTTCGAGACGCGCCGCAACGCGCTCGACTTGTTCGGCGGATACCTCGCCGTTCTTGTGGCGATAGAAGCGTGTGGTGTTCAGCGTGATGACTAGCCATTGGTCCGATTCGAATATCGGCTCGAGCTCATCGCCGAATGCCTGGCGGTAGTTCGCATACGGGCGGAACAAACGCGAGCCTAGATTGAACAGCGGAATATCGTGGTTGCCCGGGATTATCAGCGTTGCGGCGACGTGGAGCCGGTCGACGAACGCGCGCGCGGCGAGAAACTGCTTGCGTCGCGCGCGTTGCGTAATGTCGCCGGATAGCACAACCAGTTCCGGCGCGGCGTCGTGCACGAGGCGCACCAGCGCCTCAACGACGTCTGGCAGTTCAGTGCCGAAGTGGGGATCGGAAATCTGAAGTAGCAAGGTCATGAGCGGTTAGAAGGCGACGGTGCGCCGCAGGGCTCGGGTTTCAACAGATAGAGCGGCTCAGCTGCGACCCGGAATTCGAAGGGCGGTTGGAGCCAGACGATTTCGCCGTCGGTCGCGACCTTCATGCCGCGCGCTCGACGGCGCGTTGAGGGCGTGACCGTGATCCGCCGGAAGGAAAAACTGATCACGTCGTCGGAAGTGCCAAGCTTGCCGAGCGCACCGCGCACTATCAGCCAATACTGTGTCAGCATGCCGACCGGTCGCATCGTCAACGCGACGAGCAAGCCATGTTCCGGCTCCGACGCTTGCGGAATGCCGATCCGCTCGAGTTGAAGCCGGTTGTTGCCGACGAACAGCGTCGGCGTGCGCATCGGGCGTGTGTCTCCATCGTGCTCAATTAGCAACCGCAACGACCGATGTTCTTGCAGCAGCGTGACCAGTGCCGACAGTACCGCCACGATTCGGCTGCGGCCGAATATTCGCTTGTAGGCCTCGCGGTCCTCGAGCAGTTCCGGGTAGAGTCCAAGGCTCGCATTGACCAAGAATACGCGATCGTTGACCAGCCCGACTTGTACAGGATACGCATGTGCCGACAGCAGGAGTTGCGTCGCATCAGCCGTGTCGGCCGGGATACCATGGGTCCGGCCGAAATAGTTGAAGGTACCTTGTGGCAGCACGCCGAACAGGCAACCGCTTCCGAGTGTCGCCTGCGCGACCGTGCGGATCGTGCCGTCACCGCCGGCCGCGACCACCACGCCGCCGCGAGAGCGTGCTTCATCGACGGTCTGCCGTGCGACTTGGTCTAGCTTCTCGGGCCGCTCGATCATGCGCACGTGGTGCTCGCGCTTAGCGCGGGCCAAGATGGTCTCGATCGTGCTGCGCGTGGCGGCAGCATCGTTGCTGCCGGACCCTACGTTCAGGACGATATGAAATGGCGCTGCAGCGTCGACCGGAGTGGGAGGCATTTAGTCGTCGGCCAGTAAACGTGGTGACACATGATAGCCCTCGAAGCCAACAATATGGTGCGGCGCCTGGCCCAGATATAAAGCCACCAGCATTGGATATCAACGAGATCTGAACAGAGACGTACCGTGGCAACAGCTTCCGTCGAGACACCACAGCGTTGCAGTTTTTTGTCCCGCGAAGCATCCAGCCCATCGCTCACTGTGCGTAGGCGAATCAAAATTGGAGTTTCTCAATCATCACACTCTGCCGCTCTGATAGCGGACGCTTCCGAGCGAATACCGGGAACGATATGTTCACCTCAGTGGCTCCGATAATCCTGACAGAGGCGCACCTTGGCGTCCCGAGTCGCGCCCTAGTGAATGCGTTTGATTTCGCCAGGTAAAAGGTGTCACGCGTCACATCTGCGAGGACTTTGCGGCAGAGGCGCATCCCGCGTGCGGTGCCTGATTGCGGTATCGAAACAGTCAAAGGGGTCGTCGGGCTGCCGAACACTCGGTAAAGCTCGCATACACGCTGCCGCCGGCAAATTTCTAGACCCGGCAAAGCGGTGATGCCGCGCCATCCGCGCCGGCCGTTCCTCCGCAGACGCACCATATCGCCGCAAGGATCGTCGTCGCGATTGTTAGGTTCAATGGTCTGCCCAGTGGAGGCAACTTACGTTCGACGAGCGCACGCCTGGGCGGGGACCCGGGCACGGATTCGTCGGCGGCTCGGTCAGAGCTCAAAGGGCAGCCGACCGGCATCATCTCGACGTGCACGGTCGGGATCCCAACTCAATACGTGCGGCCTAGGTACCGAAGTCCAGATCAGCCCAGATGCGACAGGCTCGCTATCCGGCCTGCCGCCATGCCGCCCCGCATAGACCGAGACTTGTAGGACGAATCCGGTATGAAATCAGTGCGTGCCCGATAGCATTTGCGTGTGGTGTAAACGAGACTGAAGAACTCAGTTGTTGGACAAGCCGATGCTTCCCTTCGTTCTCGTTACCCTCGCGGCAATCGCGGTGATTGTCATTGTGATTTACCTAATGAAATAGTGGTCATGCTCCGAGCGAGTGGCCGAAGGGCTAAATGAGGCGAGCACGGACACTGGGTAGGCGAGCACCGCGCCCACGGCCGGTATCGTACCAAGTGGGGACCAAAATAATGGTGGAGTTAGTTTCCAGTGCCGACGGTGCTTTCAAAGTGTCGCAAACTTTGCGCGCCGGGTTGTGGCCAGTGATCGTTTCTGTCTCGCCAAACCGGAGCCGCCCAAACGAAGCAATTTCTCCAGCCATTCACCAAGAAGCAGCTGTTTCAAGATGAAACGTCGTGGCTCTGGTGCGGCAACAGACAATACCTTGGAGATCCTATGGCTTTCAAATACACCTTCATTGATGTAACCAACGCCACGCCCGCCGGCGCTCCTGTTCTCGTGGCTGAGTTGACCGCAGACGCGCCCATCCCTCACCTCGCTATTGGTGTGGTCATTCGCCTGCCGGACGCCGCCGGCAAGTCTTGGCTGGTAAAGGAGTTGTGCCTGAGTCCGACGATCCAGACCAACGTAATCGGCGCGGACCTGACGGCTTTAGTCTACGTGACTGGCACGTAATCCTTGGACCTTCGGGCATCCACAAGAGAGCTGCGCAGCTGTTACGCGGCTCTTCCCCTGTCCTTCGATCTGGTCGTGCCACCGCACTGCGATGCGGCCATGCTCATCCAAGTGGCGCGCGAGCGAGTCTGGAAAGTTAGGGCGAGGATGCAGTCCTTCAGTATTCAGAAGGGCAAGATCGGCATTAACTCGCGCCGCCCTGCGAAGGGGCCAGCGGGAAGGCGTGAGCAGCCGGGGCGGGCGCAGTGCGGGGCCAAGCCCGCGCCCCGGCGTCGGCTACTCCTACACCATCATTTGTGCGACAGGTTGTCACTCAATTGCATTGAGGACACCACCCGAAACCGCTGGACCTGTCCGGACCGGACGCAGACGCCCGTGTTTAGTATGAGCAAGCGGCCGCTGAACACGACTGAAGCATCATTCCCGTCCCCGATCCCGTAGTTCATCATTCGGATATCGCGTGTCGAGTTGGATCTGCAAAGTCTCAGTTTTCATAGCGCGTGCTGCGGCCGGCCTAAGTGACTTGATCATCCCGAGGGGACAGGAACAGCGACTTGACGCATCGGGTGAAGGGCGTTTTGACTACTACCGTACAGACACACCCGTGTGGCATGTGAGAGGGTTCTACTACACCCTGCGCGCACCAGCGATGTTCTAGGAAAGCGCACACAAGGCATGTATCGTCGCACATCCCGTAACTAGTAGCGCCGCAGGTCTTTGTTGTGACGGAGCGCTAGCTCTCGCTGCACGTTTCGTGAGTGGGCCCGTGACCCACGCATCGCACAACTGCTTAAGCTAGTGGGAAATTTAAGGAGAGCGTCATGAACATCGTCTGGCTTGTCGGAGCTGTGGTTATTGTTATGTTCTTGCTTGGCTATTTGGGATTGAGGTAAGGCCGTCGTCCAAGGTGGAGAGCTCGTCATCGCTATCCGGTCCGTTATGGTCGGATTCGCCTTTAGAGAATTCGCCACGCGCATCGAACACTGGCGACCACTCCTGAAGCAGGCGAATTCCTCACAGGTAGGTATCTGAGGAGAACAGAAGTGCCTCTTCGGTACGCCAATTACAACTACCACCGGGCCATCCACGCCAGCGGACAAGCTGCTCGTTACATAGGGCAAGGAGTATTCCATGAATACGATCACCGCTTCGCTCCACCTGCCATGGCGCACGATGGTTTCCAGGCTCTGCTTGAGCCTTGGTGTCATTAGCGCTTTGGCGGCGGTGATCTGGATTGGCTTGGTCGGGTGGCAGCTCTTCAGAGTGACCTCCCACGAGGGAATCGACCCGGTTGATGCGTTGATTTGCCTTGTCGGATTCGTGCTTTTTGGCGCGGTCTCGTTTATCAGTTGGGAGTGCCTATCGGAAGACGCGAGTTCGCGTCGCTCTTCTGCCGCTGACTGATCCAGTGGGCTGCACGACCTGCGCATACGGCTGCGCGTCGGTGTCGCCCACGCCCGACGCGAGGTATCGCCTCCAACGCCTCGCGCTTCAGTTGATAAAGCCGTTTCGCTCGCATTAAACACCGGCAAACCAATCCAGCGCGGCGCCGTCTGAGGCCTGCCCGGTACGCTTGCTGATTGCACCTTGCTGAACACGCCACCTGCTCTCTCGGAAGCCGAGCGCTGCAGAACCTTGAACAGATGATCAAGGGCCGGCTAGCACACGGCGAAGGCCCGAGCAACGCGACCTTGATCAAGGCGCTGCGAGGGGCCAAGGGGCACCTCTGGCACGGCTGGCCCTATCCAGCATTGCAACGGCTGGAAAGGCTCGGCTGGGATCTCATGCCGAGGCCAGTCCCGAGGAGGCGAAGCTCCTTGCCAAGCTCGAGGAATTCATCGTCTACCTGGAGAACAACCAGCGCTTCATCGTGAACTACGGTGATCGCTATCGCCATGGCGAGCCGATTGCCTCCGGCTTCGTCGAGTCGGTCGTCAACCTGGTGCTCAGCAAGCGCTTTGTACGGATGATTCCCACTGCAAGCGCATGCGCTTCTGCAAATCCGGACCGCCTTGCTTAATGAACAGTTCCGGTCGCACTTCGAACGATGGCATCCCTCCATCGCTGGTGAATGCATTCATCGCGTCGCCACTTAGCCCTCGCTTTGGCAAGGTCTCCCAGAAGGCCTCATTGTGTCGGCAATACCTTGCCCCTGCTCGTCCGCTAGTACCGACCATCGCCTCACTCCCGCCTACCGTGAAGTCGTTGCCTTCTCATCACCGCCCGGTACTCGCCACACGGGTTCCGCTGACACTTACCAGCGGACACGCTTGTAGCCAGAAGACACAACCACCCGGAGTCGCACGCTCGATATAGCCGACTATTCGACTTTGAGCATACCCTTCATATTCGGGTGCAGCGTGCAGGCATAGGGGAACTCGCCTGCTTTGTGCGCAATATATCGCCACGACCCGCCAGCAACGATGCTGCGCGAGTCGAACACCCCTGGTGCGGTGACGGTATGGGGATACGGATCTTTGTTGACCCACATAATCGTATCGCCTCGCTTGACGCGGATGGCCTCGGGCTCAAACTTCGCGCCCTGGATCACCACCGTGTGTCTTGCTGTCTTCTCGGCCGCGATTGCGCTGGGACCAACGCAGAGCAAGCCCCACGCAAGGACCAGTGCAACCGCGAGCAGGTGTCTTCGCTGCCGCCCATCGGGTCGTGTCGGTAGTTGGCGCATGGACGTCATGCTCGTGCAGAGAATTACTTGGCTAGCGAGGATTGGATCTGCTTCGCATGCTCCAGGTGCCCCACAAACGCGGGGCGCACAGCAACCAGCAGCGCCTTTAGCTCACCGTTCTGCGCGTTGGGAATGAGCGTCTTGTCGAGTGCATCAATCACTTGTTCGTGATACGTCACTTCGTGATCAATATATGCCTTGTCGAAACTCGCGCCCTTGAGTCCCTTCAGGGTCTGTATGTTCTCGTCGCCGCCAGACTGCAAGCTCTCACTCGTTGGATTTTTTCGGGAGTGACCTTTAACTTCTTGACCAGTGCCACGGCCTGTTTATTCACACCAGTATGGTCGGTGACCATCTGTTTTCCGAAAGCCTTTACATCGCGGGAGTGACCGCTCTTCTCTGCAATTTTTCCCGCGTCAATGTCGACTTGGTTTGCAGTTACGACGATCGCTGCGATCTGCGCATCGTTGGGTGATTGGGCCGCAGCTCCGATTGCGGCGAGGGCCAAGATGGCACCAAGAGTTATGGAGGTGTTTTTCATTGTTCTGCTCCTCAGCAAGGACTTAGCCACGCATTCTTGCCCCGCATGGCAGTGGGCTTGGTGCTGATCCCGTGCGTGGATTTAGCGGCACCCGCAGAAGCGTTGGGCTATCCCTAAAGGCGCTACGGCAGCACATAGAATATAGGCTAGGCGAAGACAATTTACATGCCGGGGCGAAGCGGGCCACACCAGGAAATGCCTTGACGAACAAATTTGCTGAAGCGGCGTCACGAGCGAGAAACACACAATGGCAGGCTGCTGTGCCGTGGGTGACAAATTTTGCTGCAATGCACTTACAGGCCCAGACGCCAGCGGCAGCCAAATACGCCTGCTGCCTGATCTTCATCTGAGCTGATCTTGGTCAGCGCGTCCTGATCTCCATCGGCTAGCACGCAGGCCGGGGCTATGCGGACCAGTCATCCGGCAATGCTTTTGTCGGCCACCAGGCCTTGGGTGTCTCGACCATAGCCCAGCTTGCCGGACTGCGATGCCTCAGTCGCCTTTCTTCGCTAGCACAGCGCCCTTGTGCATCGCGATGTGGTCTGTCTTGTCACTCTTGATCTCATACTGTGGGTCATCGATGCTCGCATGGTGCGTGTATCCCTTGTAATCGACATTTTTTGTGTGCACCTTGATGATCATTCCGCTCACGCGCCCTCCTTCCGAGTTCCATGTCACGTGATCACCTACCTTGAAGTTAGCTGTCATGATGGTCTTTTGGCACTAAGGTTTTGCTCAGTTGCTCGGGTGACGATTCTTGTTGCGGATAAGTGATGAGTGAGCCGTCCACCTTGGCAAAAGGTGTGAGTGTGTGCATTTGTAAACGTGTTCTGTTGACAATCTCCATGGCGCAAATTCCGTGGACAACCAGTGCATCGGCGATCAGTGAACGATGACAACGCCATGGCACAGCCTCCGCGCACATCAGCACAATTCGCTCCCGCTTGGTTCGCTCGATGAGGTCCGCCAGACTCTCCTCGAATTCGGCAGTCTGCATATAGTCGGCGAAACCACGAAAGGATGCATTTCGCCATCCCATATTCTGGGACCCCAGGTGAGTGCGTCGAAAGCCTCCTAGTCCGGCGGCATGCTCGTAGCGGATGCCGATGCTTTCAAGTGCAAGCCCGACGGTGTCACGATTGAACTGAGGGTTTCGGCGAGAGCGAGGCACAGTACGCACGTCGATAAGCTGCGTCACTGAATGCGCCGCAAGCAACAGAATGAATTCTCCAAGGGAGCGCGTCGAATGGCCTACGGTCAATACGATGGACTGGGAGTAGTGCATTCGCGTCTCGGATGCCCAGTCGCGAACAATCCGGTGCACCGTGCAGATCGCAACTTCGGCTGATTTTTTGCAGACCTGGCGCCAGCATGTCCAACTCCAGCCACGCGAGATCTCATTGGAATATAGGCGGAATTGTTCGCCTTTGCCCGCTACGATACCTATCTACTGGCACCCGACCCAATGTCGGCGCGTGGTCTGTTAAGTTATTGCGGATACTGACTAAACACAACGTCTTAAATAATGCAGCATAGTCGTCGTAGTACCTCGTTTGGTCTCTTCCATTGCTGGAAGCAGGCGTCGACTGCCGAGAGAACTTCTACGAGGGTGGCGAAGTACCGGTTATGTAACCCCAGGCGCCGTGTCAGTTTCCATACGCGTTCGATAGGCGCCAGTTGCGGGCTGTATGGTGGCAGGAACAACAACGTCATGTGCCGCCTGTATTTGTGCAGTAACGGTTTGAGCAGAACGGCATGGTGGTACTTGGCGTTGTCCAGGACCACGACGATGCGCTTGCCGCGACGTCGATGGCGCAGTAGTTGGCGAAGAAAGGATGCAAACGTTTCTGCGTTGAAGACAGGGCATACCTGCCAGACGAAGCGACCCGTGCTCAGACTGACGGCGCCAAAACATGCCACCGACTTTCGCGTCGGCGCATGCATCAACACCGGATCGCGGATTTCCGGGGCCACCCACATGCGACAGCGCGATCCGTGTTGCTGGAAATGGCATTCGTCCAGGCTCCATAACTCAATGTCGTCGCGCTTTGCCAGTCGCCGCAGTTTTTTTACCGCCGCAACGCGAACAGGATCAGACTGGGCGACCTGCGGGCGCGGCTTGCGCAGCCGGAAACCCATCTGGCGAAACAGCCTCTGGCACTGCCGCACGCCCAGCTTGATGCCATAGCGCTGACGCAAGTGCTCCGATAGAACGGGCCCATCCCACAGGCCCGCTTCAAATCCGAAGTCGCGTGGTGTCTTGCGCAGATCCGCCTCGATGCGACGCCATTGCGAGTCATTCAACGCACGCGGGCGACCGGGCCGTTCACCTTCCCGCAATCCGTCGAAACCGCCCCGCTCGAAACGTCGGACCCATCGCTGAACTGTCGTGGCCGCTTGACCGAACATCTGGCCCACTTCAGTGCACGAGTAACCGATGCTGACCAGCAGCACCCCGTGCAGGCGGTGGTCATACCGCGACTCCTCGCTTCGCTCGATCTCCTGTCGAATCGCCAACTGCATGATCTGTGCGTCTGCAATCTCGAGTCTGCGCATGGCTGCCTCTCCATTAGAGTAACCACGCAATCATACATGCTGCAATACTTATGTCGTCATGTTTAGAATGGGGTGTGACAACTGGGCCGGTATCGATTCCCGATGCGGGATCGGCGGTGACCTGACCCTATAGGGAAAAAGTCGATGCACGCCAACTGCGGGCTGGCGTCACTGATGCGCACAGAGGGATAGATGAGCACCGTTGTCGGAACCACCGAATCCGCCGAGCCGGCATTATCGCCTTGGTGGGTGCGCAGCGTGCTGATCGTGATAGTGCTGGGTTTTGCCGCACTGCTGACCATCACCACTCTGGCCTACCGCAATGCACCACCGATCCCGGCCCAGGTGCTCGACGCGAGCGGTGTCAGCGTGTTCAGCGGCGACGATATTCGCGCCGGTCAGGCTGTATTTCTGAAATACGGTCTGATGGACAACGGCTCGATCTGGGGCCATGGAGCCTATCTCGGCCCGGACTATTCGGCCGAGGCGCTGCATCGTATCGGGGACGACACGGCCACCGCGTTGGCCATGCAGCAGTATGGCCAACCGGTGGCTGCAGTCACGCCGCTTCAACAGGCCGCGATCCGGGCGGAAGTTGCGTTGACGCTGAAGACCAACCGCTACAACGCTGCCACCGGCGCACTCACACTGACACTAGCGGAGGCGCAGGCATATCGCCAGCAGATCCATCGCTGGACCGACTATTTCCAACACCCTGAAACGAACGGGGGCCTGGCACCTGACCTCATCACGAATCCGCAGGAGTTGAAGCAGTTCACTGCCTTCGTCAGCTGGGCGGCATGGGCTTCCGTGGCCGATCGCCCCGGCGCCGGCTACTCCTATACCAACAACTTCCCATCCGATCCCAGCGTCGGGAATCGCCCACCGGCGGTGCGCTGCTGTGGAGTGCACTTAGCCTGATTGCGCTGCTGGGCGGCATCGCCACGGTGTTGCTGGTGTTCGGTAAGTTCGACTATCTGGGCTGGGTGAGCCCCGGAAGGCAGGTGCGCTCGCAACGGCTGCCGGGGCACGCCAGCCCGGGGCAGCGCGCACTGGTGAAGTACTTCGTGGTGGTGGCTGTGCTGCTTCCGATGCAGGCCCTGGTAGGTGGCACGACGGCACACTATCGCGCCGATCCCGGCAGCTTCTACGGCTTCCGCCTGGCCGAAGTTTTTCCCAGCAACCTGATGCGCACCTGGCATCTGCAGACGGCCATCTTCTGGATCGCCACCGCCTACGTCGCCGCGGCACTATTCCTCGGCCGCTCGCTACGCGCCGATGAGCCGAAAGGTTTTGCTGGCTGGGTGCACCTACTGTTTGCCGCATTCGCCGTGGTGATCGGGGCGAGCCTGCTTGGCGAATGGGCGGGCATGTCTGGTTTGCTTGGGCGCTGGTGGTTCTGGTTCGGGGATCAGGGCTGGGAGTACCTCGAGATCGGCCGCTTCTGGCAAATCCTTCTGATACTCGGTCTCTTCACTTGGTTCGCCCTGCTGCTCTGGGTGACTGACCCGCGTCAGATCGCCAATCCGGCGGCAAAGCCGCTGGCGAAAGTGTTCCTGCTGGCGGCGCTAGCGATTCCGGTGTTCTACGTGCCGGCGCTGTTCTACGGCGCGCATACCAATTTCACGGTGGTCGACACCTGGCGCTTCTGGATCATTCACCTGTGGGTCGAGGGGTTCTTCGAATTTTTCGCCACTACAGTGGTGGCGCTGGTGCTCTTCCAACTCGGGCTGACCCAGCGCAACACCGCGCTGCGCGTGATCTATCTGGACGCGATCCTGTATTTCCTCGGCGGTCTGATTGGCACCGGCCACCACTGGTACTTCACCGGTCAGACCAACATCAACATGGCCGCGTCGGCGATGTTCTCTGCCTTGGAAGTGGTGCCGTTGACGCTACTGACGCTTGACGCATGGGATTTCGTACGCACCACCCGCGGCGTGTGCGACGAGTACGGAAGGCCAATCGCGATTCCGCACAAGTGGACGTTTGGGTTCCTCATGGCAGTGGGCTTCTGGAACTTCCTCGGCGCTGGTGTCTTTGGTTTCCTGATCAACCTTCCAATCGTTAGTTACTACGAGGTAGGTACCATCCTCACACCGAATCATGCCCATGCAGCGCTGATGGGCGTGTTCGGCATGCTGGCGATCGCGCTTTTGGTATTCGTACTGCGCGAGACCAGTGACGACATACACTGGAAAGAGATCGAAAAGTATGTGCGTGTCGCCTTCTGGGGCACCAACATAGGACTGCTGCTGATGGTCGCACTTAGCCTGTTTCCGGGCGGGGTACTGCAGGTTTGGGATGTGATCGAGCAAGGTTACTGGCATGCACGCAGTTTCGCCTACACCGGTAGCCCCCGTTCGCACCTGATCGAATGGTTGCGTCTCCCCGGCGACCTGGTATTCATCGTCTTCGGCGCGGTGCCGCTGGTGATCGCCGCGCTCAAGGGCTGGCTGGCCGTGCACCGGCGTGGAGGGCACTAGACTCAACTCAATGTGGGGGATGAGCGGCTCACACAGCCCCATTCTATTCGCAAAGTGAAGGCGGTCTGTTGTTGCGACGATGTGGTGAGTCCGTGTCCATCGTCGCGGAAGGCGTTCGGATTGGTTGATTTCGCGGGACTACGGCGGCGATTGGGGGCGACACCTTCGGCGGGGTGACGGTTTTCATGCTCTCTGGTCTATTCTCCTGACAAATATGTCGGGCCAACTGGCCTGTTGCAGGCTTACCGATTTATCGTCGACTCACGCGACACGGCCACCGCCGAGCGGCTCGATAGTCTTGAGGCGTACCGTCTCTTTCGCTGTCGCAGCATTCTGAACTGCACAGACATTTGTCCGAAGAACTTGAACCCCGCCTATGCGATAGCCTAGATCAGAACCATGCTTGCGCGCCGCATGGTGTGATGCCGGGCTCAATCCGCGTTGACCATGGTTTGCATCTATGTATCGATTTCCGAACCCAGATCGACGAGGCCGTCCGTTCCTCGTTGCGCAGATAGATGCGCTGGTCGCGATTGGTCGATCCGATGCTGGACGCCGCCATCCCAATCCGGGATTTGGTGGCAACGGCGCGGGCCTTGAAATGGCGTACTGGACGCACTAATCTTGTGCAAGCGGGAGAATGCTCTCTGCGCTGAACAATCGGGAATGTTTTTCTGCTGCGCCGCGAGAGATTGGCGCGGCATTCCGTCAGGATCCAGAGGCTCCAGATTGAACTCAATGCGCTCTACCGACCTCCCGACGGCCGCACTGGATGACCTTTGCGTCAACACGCTTCGTTTCCTGTCCGTCGACGCCGTGCAGAACGCCAACAGCGGCCATCCCGGCATGCCGTTGGGTGCGGCGCCGATGGCCTATGTGCTATGGACCCGCTTTCTCAAGCATCATCCGGCCAATCCGCTTTGGTTCGACCGGGACCGTTTCGTGCTATCCGCAGGCCACGGCTCGGCGCTGCTATACAGCTTTCTCCACCTCGCAGGATATGATCTGCCGCTCGAACAGCTTCGGCAATTCCGGCAGTGGGGCAGCATCACGCCGGGCCACCCGGAGCGTGGCCTGACGCCGGGTGTCGAAGTGACAACCGGACCGCTCGGTCAAGGATTTGGCAACGGCGTGGGCATGGCGATGGCGGAAGCGAATCTGGCCGCTCGCTACAACCGCGATGGCTTCGAGATCATCAACCACTTTACCTACGGCATCGTGAGCGATGGCGACCTGATGGAAGGCATCGCGTCCGAAGCCGCCTCACTGGCTGGGCATCTGCATTTGGGCAAGCTGATCTACCTGTACGACGACAATGGCGTCACGCTTTCCGCAAGCACGGGTATCACCTTTACCGAGGACACTGCGCAGCGCTTCGAGGCATATGGCTGGCATACCCACTTGGTTAAAGACGGCAACGACCTGCCATCCATCGAGCAGGCACTGCATGCCGCCCGCGCCGAGACCAGGCGACCGTCTCTAATCCTGGTGCGGACGCATCTCGGTTATGGGTCGCCCAACAAGCAAGACACGTTCGAAGCGCACGGTTCGCCGCTCGGCGTGGAAGAGGTCCGATTGACCAAGCAAAACCTCGGCTGGCCGGTGGATCCGCCGTTCCACATCCCCGAACCGGCGCGCACGCATTTTCTTGAGGCGAGCGAGGAGGGAGAGCAGGCCGAAGGGGAATGGCGCCAAAAATTCTCCGCCTACGAAAAGCAATTCCCTGATCTTGCGGTGGAGCTAGGACAACGCATGCGTGGCGGAGTCACTGGGGACTCTTCCGGATGGGAGGCGGCGATCCCGCAATTTCCCGCGGGCAGCAAAGGCATGGCCACGCGCGCCGCATCGGGGAAGGTCATGAACGCCATCGCTCCGCTGTTTCCCGCGCTGATCGGCGGCTCGGCGGATCTGGACCCGTCGACCTATACCGCGCTGAAAGGGTTGGGGGACTTTGAGCCAACCAACATTAGCGCAGCTGACAGACAGGGTTCCAACGGCGGGGGCTGGAGCCGCGCCGGCCGCAATCTGCATTTTGGCGTGCGAGAGCATGCCATGGGCGCGATCATGAACGGCATGGCGGCGCACGGCGCAATGGTGCCTTTCGGCGCGACCTTCCTGATTTTCTCCGACTACATGCGCCCCGCGATTCGCCTTGCCGCGCTGATGGGCCTGCACGTTATCTACGTCTTCACCCACGACAGCATCGCGTTGGGCGAGGACGGCTCCACGCATCAGCCAGTGGAGCAGCTTGCCAGCTTGCGCGCGTTGCCACGCCTAGTCGTGATTCGTCCTGCGGATGCCAACGAAGCCGCCATCGCCTGGCGCGTCGCGCTGGCAACTTGCGACCGGCCGGTGGCACTGGTGCTCACGCGGCAGGACGTTCCCACCCTGGACCGTACGCAATTCGCCGCCGCCGACGGCTTGCAGCGAGGCGCTTACATCCTGGCCGACGCCCCGAACGGCAATCCGGAATTGATCCTGATAGCCAGCGGCTCGGAAGTCTCGCTGATCGTCGCTGCACAGATCAAACTGGCGCGGGAGAACATCCAGGCACGTATTGTCTCGATGCCAAGTTGGGAACTGTTCGATGCCCAGCCGAAGGCGTACCGTGAGGCGGTATTTCCCCCTGAGGTCGCTGCACGGTTGGCGGTCGAAGCAGGCGTCTCGCAAGGCTGGCACCGCTTTGTCGGCGACCGCGGCGATGTGCTGGCGGTAGACCGCTTCGGTGCATCGGCCGCGGGCGAGATCGTGATGCGCGAATTCGGTTTTACCGTCGAGAACGTTTGCAGGCGGGCGGCTTTGCTGCTCCGCCCGTAGCAGAGGCTGTGTGAGCACTGGCGGCCTTCTCAGGTTCCAAGCACGGCATCGACAATCGCCTGCGCCTCCGTTGCGATCCGGCGCAGATGATCCTCGCCATGCAAGCTCTCGGCGTAGATCTTGTAGATATCTTCCGTGCCTGACGGCCGCGCGGCGAACCAGCCGCTTTCGGCGATGACCTTGATGCCACCGATCGGGGCATCGTTGCCAGGTGCCCTGGTAAGGATGGTTTGAATCTTCTCGCCCGCGAGGTCCGTGCATTTCACCTGTTGTGGCGAGAGCTCCAACAGCACTTTTCGTTGCGCCAGCGTGGCGGGCGCCTCGATCCGGGTGGTAACCGGGTCGCCGAGTTCATGCGTCAGCTTGCGATAAATCTCGCCCGGATCGAGGCCGATGCGCGCCGTGATTTCGGCCGCTAGCAAAGCCGGCGCAAGACCGTCCTTGTCCGTCGTCCAGACCGAACCGTCAAGACGCAGGAAGGATGCGCCCGCACTTTCTTCTCCGCAAAAACCCAGGGTTCCGGTGCCTAGGCCATCGGCGAACCATTTAAAGCCAACCGGCACCTCGTACAGCCTACGGCCGAGCCGCGCGGACACACGGTCGATCATCTGGCTGCTGACGACGGTCTTTCCCACGCCGGCCTCCCCGGACCACTTTGCGCGGTGCTGGAAGAGATAGTCGATGGCAACCGCGAGATAGTGATCGGAGGGCAGCAATCCCACACTCTGGGTGACGATACCGTGCCGATCGTGGTCGGTGTCGCACGCAAAGGCAATGTCGTAACGGCTCTTCAGGTCGATGAGGCGCTGCATGGCGTAGGGCGACGACGGATCCATGCGGATGCGGCCATCCCAGTCGACCGTCATGAAGCGGAACGTAGGATCGACTTCGTCACTGATCACGGTCAGGCGTAGGCGGTAACGCTCGCCAATGGATTTCCAGTAGTGAACGCCGGCGCCGCCGAGCGGGTCCACACCGAGACGGATGCCGGATTCACGAATCGCGGCCATGTCAATCATCTGCCCGATTTCGCTCATGTAGGCGTTGAGATAGTCGTACCGATGTGTCGTGGCCAGGCTCAGTGCCTTCTCGAAGGGCACCCTTCTGATACCTGTGAGCCCGTCTTTTAGAAACGCGTTGGCCCTGGTTTCGATCCAGCTGGTCACGGCCGTATCGGCCGGCCCGCCGTTGGGCGGGTTGTACTTGAATCCCCCATTGTCCGGCGGATTGTGCGAAGGCGTGACGACAATCCCATCGGCGAAGCCGGCGGTGCGTCCACGGTTATGCGCGAGGATGGCGAGCGAGATCGCAGGCGTGGGTGTGTATTCGTCGTGCTCGGCAAGCATGATGTCCACGCCGTTGGCGGCCAGAATTTCGACCGCGCTGGCGCAGGCGGGGGTCGACAGCGCGTGCGTGTCGATGCCGAGGAATAGCGGGCCGTTGATACCTTGCCCGGCGCGGTACTCACAGATGGCCTGGCTGATGGCGAGCACATGCCATTCGTTAAAGCTCCTTTCCAGGGACGATCCTCGATGGCCGGACGTGCCGAATATCACGCATTGCTCAGCCACCGAAGGATCGGGCGCATCCGTGTAGTAGGCCGTGACGAGCCTTGGAACATTCACCAGGATTGCCCTTGGAGCTGGTTTGCCGGCCAGGAGACTTATCTTCATGGCACTGTCCTTGGTGCCGTGGTTTCCGAGAGTCCGGGCGCCGCGCCAGGGCGGGACGTGCGCGCCCGTTCGAAGATTGCCACCCATTCGCCATAGCATTGGGCGATGCGGGAAACGGCGGCCTGCCTCGTCATCTTCTTTGATTCGTAGTCGGCGATCGCGTCCCAGAAGGTGGTCCGTCCGACCGCGAAGCCGATCAGCCCCGGCACCCGCGCCGCGGTTTCGAGCCATGCCACCACGCGCGGCTCGTCGGCGCCGCGCCCCAGCACGATGCAGCCGACGTCACCCCGTCCGTCACGCCGCACGGTTTCGACCAGTTGTTCGCAATCTTCGCGGCGATCGAGTCCCTCGATCTTCCAGACATCGGGCTCGATGCCCGCATCCTGCAGGGTACGGATGGCCTGGCGCATCAGGGCAGGGCGAGTTCGCCGATCGTAGGCATCCTTGTCCACCTGGACCTGCTCCAACTGTACCTTCGTGGCCGGTACCAGCAACTCGAACATGAAGCGTTGCGCAGCCTTCCGGCAGTAGTCGGTCAGCTGTCTCAGGCGGGCTGTCTGCCGCAAATTGAGCGCGGCATCGCCATCCGGGTTATAGCGCACCAGCACTTTCGCGAAGGTCGGTCTGAAGGCATCGATGTGCTCCGCAAACGCCTCGCCATATTCGAACTCGAACTCGTCCGAACCGCTCTTCTCGACCGAGACCGCGGTGACGTAGCCACTGCGTATCGCATCGCGAAGAATGCCGGCGCCGAATTCTTCATCAACCAGAATGCCGGCGCAAGACGCCGGCACCCCATCGTCGACGGCTTCCCTGAAGCCATCGTAGATGAGTTGCTTGCTGCCCGCTACCGTCTTGTGCTGGTTCAGCGGCGGCTTGAACTGGAACATGCCGGTCACATAGGATTGGCGATGATCGAACGGCAATAGGTAGAGCGGTGATTTGTAGCCGAGATTCATGATGGTCCCTCCTGAAGCCGGCGACAACGCCGGATCAATGTGTTGTTGGAACTGTCGTGTCCGTGCGTCGGCTCCCGGGCGTCCTCAAGCTCCGGAATGATGCGCAGCCAAGTTCGTCCCCCCAATGCTCGAAGGAGACGATGCGCCAGCTCACCCTTGCGCCAAAACACGGTGCTCGAGCGACCAGTGTCCCCAGCGCCTCGGGGTCAGGGGCTCGGCGATCGCCCTCCAGCGTGACATGCTTGCCGTTGCTTTCCATCTCGAGATAGATGGCGGCGGCTTTGCCGATAAGGCGCTCGCCTCGCTGCGGATCGTCGGCAAAGATGTGCGGCAGGTGCAGATGACGCACCTGCCAGTGATGCGCCGCGAGCGCCGGCCACGCCGGCCGATCGGACGGCCGCGGGTCGGGGATGGATGCCGGGTCAAACATGATCGCCAACGCCGCCCGATTCGCTGTGCGCGAGCGCCGCCCCTTTGCTGGCCAGGACAGCCATCAGATCGGCCCAGGATTTGGCGAAGGATTCTGCGCCCTCCCGCTGCAACCGGCTGGCCAGCGCCGCTGCATCCACGCCGGCTTGTGCAAAGGCGGCGAGCACGTCTTGCGCATCGCCGCCATCCGCCGCCATGGTGCCGGTCACCGCGCCGTGATCGGCGAAAGCGAGCAGGGTGGCTTCGGGGATGGTGCTGATGGTGTCGGGTGCGGCGAGCGCCTCCAGATATAGCGTGTCCGGTGCGGCAGGATCCTTGGTGCCGGTGCTGGCCCACAGCAGGCGTTGCGGCAGCGCGCCGCCGTTCGCCAGCTTGCGCCAGCGCGGCGAGTTCAATAGTTCGCGATAGGCCCGGTATGCGCGCCGCGCAATGGCGATGCCAAGACGATTGGCCAACGCGCCGGGAATCTTGTCCTTGACCGCCACATCCCAACGACTGATGAAGATCGAGGCGACCGAGCCGACCTTCGGATCGAGACCGGCGGTGATGCGCCGCTCGATGCCGCGCAGGTAGGCCGCCGCCGCCGCAAGGTACTGCTCACTGGAGAACAGCAGCGTGACGTTGATCGGCACGCCGGCGAAGATCGATTCTTCGATGGCGATGACGCCGGCAGGCGTGCCCGGAATCTTGATGAAGAGATTGGCCCGCCGCGCGCGAGCATGGAGTTGCGCGGCTTCGCGCACCGTGCCCGCCGCATCGTTTGCCAGTAAGGGAGAGACTTCCAGCGAGACCCAGCCGTCGACGCCAGCCGTCGCCTCATGGATGGGGAGGAAGAGATCGGCGGCACGGGTCAGGTCGTCCAGCGCCAGCTCGAGAAAGAGGGCCTCCCCTGACTTCCCTTCAGCAGTCTTTGCTTGAATTGCCTCATCGTAGAAATTCGTGTTCCGAATGGCATGATCGAAGATCGTGGGGTTCGAAGTGAGCCCGGTGACGGAGAACTCGCGCACATAGCGCTGCAGCGTACCGCTTTCCAGCAGCCCGCGCGAGATGTTGTCGAGCCACAGGCTTTGACCCAGTGCTTGAAGACGTTCGGTGGCGTTCATGGAGACCTCTGTTCGGTATGATTCGCCCGGGCGGCATCCAGCAGGACCGCCAAGTCATAGTTGAGCAGGTCGCCGATGTGCTCGACCGTCAGGTCGGCGGCTGGATATGCGGTCACGGCATGCGGGTCGTGGGCGTAGTGCCCCTGCCGCGGAAAGACGGTTGTGAGCCTGTCTTTCCATACCGCCTTCATTGCCGCCAGGATGCGCGGCTTGTCGTCGACCATGACGTAATGACGAGCCGGGTAGCGCTGCTCGACGTCGTCGAGCATGGTCTCCTTATGAATATAGATCAACACGCGCCCCTCGACTGCTTTCCATAAGCCGGAACGCTGGATCTTGCGCGGCTGGAAAACCACGTCGCCATCGGACAGGACGACCGTGGGCCCCCAGGCGCCAAGGTGTTCGATGACCTCGAGCGCTCGGGGGTACAAGCGGTCTGCAAACGGATAGTCCACCAGGAACGCAGACATCAGCAGCAGGCGCGGATCGTTCAGGCTGTCGAGGCGGTAGCGCTGCAACGCGCCCAGGTAATCGGCGTATCCCAGTTCGGCACGCAACGCCTCGAAGATCTGCCAATAGCGCTCCCGGTTCGCGGCGCCAAACGCATGGTCGAGGTGTGCCTGGAGATCGTCCTGGAGGCGATCGTTATCAAGCAGCGTGTTATCGCAGTCCAGCAGGAAGACCAGCTTCTCTCGCGTTTTCATGGCAAAACCTCCTCTGATGTGGGGTTGTGCCATCGATCGTCGCCAGCCAGGATCCGGCCGGCCGCTGGCGGCCCCCACGTATCCGGCTCGTACTCGAAAACCGGCACCGCGTCGCCGAGGATCGGGTCTACCACACGCCAGGCCGCTTCGACCGTGTCGCCGCGCGTGAATAATGCAGCATCTCCGCGCAGAGCGTCTCCTAGCAGGCGTTCATACGGTGTCATTTCGTCGCGAGGATAGTGTCGGGCGACAAGCGCCGTTGCCGCGCCGACCATCGGCTCGCCCGGCACCTTGGTCCGTGTACCGATGGTCGTCACCACATCCGGGCTGAGCCGGAAGCGGAAATAGTTCGACTGGCCGGGACCATTGGCGTCGAACACAGCGGGCGACGGCGGCTTGAGCTCGATCGTGACTTCGGTGCAGGTGATCGGCAATCGCTTACCGGCCCGGATATAGAAGGGCACCCCGGCCCATCGCGGGTTGTCGATATGCAGGCGCAGCGCCGCGAACGTTTCGACTTGCGAGTCGGGCGGCACGCCTGTCACGTCGCGATATCCGCAGAACTGTCCGCGCACTATTTCGTTCGGGGAAAGCGGGCGCATCGAACTCAGGACACGCAGTTTTTCGTCGCGTATCGCATCGGGACCGCCATCCATGGGAATTTCCATCGTGAGCAGCGCCATCACCTGGAGCATGTGATTCTGTACCACGTCGCGTATCGCCCCCACTTCCTCATAGAAGGCGCCGCGTCCCTGCACGCCGAACTGTTCGGCCATGGTGATCTGCACGCTTGCCACATAGCCGTGGTGCCAGACCGGCTCCAAGAATGTGTTGGAGAAGCGAAAATAAAGCAGGTTCTCAACTGCTTCCTTGCCGAGATAGTGGTCGATACGGAAAATCGCCTCCTCGGGAAAACAGGCGTGCAATGTCCGATTGAGCGCCTGCGCCGAAGCAAGGCTGCGGCCAAAGGTTTCTCGACGATCACCCGGCCATTCCGGGCGCAGGCAGATCTGGCCAGACCTTGTGTGACGGGCTCGAACATGCTGGGCGGAATGGCAAGATAGTGCAGCGGCCGCGCCGCGTTGCCCAAGGCCCGGCACAGTTGTTCATATGTCGCGCTGTCCCGGTAGTCGCCGCCGATGTACTGGAGCCGGGCCGCGAGCCGAGCAAACGCAACGGCATCCAGACCGCCATGTTTCTCCAGGCTGTCGCGCGCGCGGTTGCGGAACTCATCGAGATTCCTGCCGGATCTCGCCACCCCGATAATAGGCAGATCAAGGTGGCTACGCTTGATCATCGCCTGCAGCGCCGGGAATATCTGCTTGTAGGCCAGATCGCCGGTGGCGCCGAAAAGACCAAGGCGTCGGAAAGGGATGCCGTCATCATTCCTCCGATGCCGCGGCAGTCTTTTCCACGTGGCCGCCGAAACCGTGGCGCATGGCCGACAATACCTTGTTGGCAAAGTCGGCATCGCCGCGCGAGCTGAAGCGTTCAAAGAGCGCGGCGCTCAGGATGGGGGCCGGGACAGCTTCGTCGATGGCGGCGGTAATCGTCCATCTGCCTTCTCCGGAATCCGACACGCGGCCAGTGAAGCTCTCCAGGTTCGGGTCATTCAGGAATGCGCTGGCGGTAAGATCAAGCAACCACGAGCCGATCACGCTGCCGCGGCGCCATAGCTCCGCGATCTCCGGAAGATCCAGGTCATATTGGTAGTAGTCCGGGTCTCGCAGTGGGGTCGTTTCGGCGTCCGTATTGCTTTTCCGCTTTCCGACGCTGGCGTTGCGCAGAATGTTCAACCCTTCCGCGTACGCTCCCATGATGCCGTACTCGATGCCGTTGTGAACCATCTTGACGAAATGTCCCGCCCCGTGCGGGCCGCAGTACAGGTAGCCGTGCTCGGCTGTGCTGTCCGATTTTTGCCGCCCGGCCGTGGGCGGGGCCGCATCCTTGCCTGGGGCGAGCGCGGCAAAGATCGGGGCGAGATGCCGGACAACTGCCTCTTCCCCACCGATCATCAGGCAATAGCCACGCTCGAATCCGGCCACGCCGCCGCTGGTGCCGACGTCCACGTAATGAATCCGGCGTGATCCCATCGCGGCACCGCGCCGGATGTCGTCGCGATAGTAAGAGTTGCCCCCATCAATGATGATGTCATCGGCGTCGAGCAGCGGTACAAGTATCGCCAGATCTTCATCGACAACGGCGGCAGGTACCATCAGCCAGATCGCGCGCGGCTTGCGCAGCGCGGCTGCCAGGTTTTTCAGGGAAGACACCCCGGCGACACCGGGCTGCAGCGCGGCGGTGACGGCCTCCCCGCGCACGTCATAGACCACGCATTCGTGGCCGTGCTTCGTCAAGCGCCGCACCATGTTGGCGCCCATGCGCCCTAGTCCAATCACGCCGAGTTGCATCTTGTACCTCCTGCTCAAGGAACGTTGCGACGCGATCCACCCTGGATCCTGATCTCGACCGAATGTGGCCGGTGGTCGTCCACCAGCGGAATGGCCTGGCCGGGCCGCTCGATACCATCGATGGTCATTCCCGGCTTGCCGTCCGTGTAGTGCGGCAGGACGGTAATGTGGTAGGGCGTCCTCCGATAGCGGTAGCTCACCTCGAATGACGTCCAGTCAGCTGGCACGCACGGCGCCACATCCATTTGGTCTTCCGCAAGTGTCACGCCCAGAAGCGATTCGACAATGAACTGGTACATCCAGCCGGCCGAGCCGGTGTACCACGTCCAGCCGCCGCGCCCCATGTGCGGCGCACGCGCATAGACATCCGACGCCAGCACGTAAGGCTCCGTCTGATAGACCGCTATGGTGGCCGCCGATGCGGCGTGATGGATCGGATTGATCATCTCGCACAGTTGCCAGGCTCGCCCGGCGTCGCCCAGGGCCGCGAACGCCATCGCGGCCCAGACCGCCGCATGGGTGTATTGGCCGCCGTTCTCGCGCACCCCACGCAGATACCCCTTGATGTAACCGGGATCGGGTTCGAACTGGTCGAAGGGAGGATCCAGCAATTGGACCAGCGCTGCCTCGCGGTGCACGAGTTGCCGGTCGACTGCGTCCATTGCCTGGCGCGCGCGCTGGGCATCGCCCGCGCCGGACAGGACCGACCAGCTCTGCGGGATCGAGTCGATTCGGCATTCCGTGTCTGCCGCGGAGCCCAATGGCGAACCGTCATCGAACCAGGCGCGGCGATACCAGTCACCGTCCCAACTGCTCCGCTCGATGGCAGCGCACAGGCGGGCCGACTCGCCCAGGCAGCGCTCGGCAAACGATGGATCGTGGTGTCGATGCGCGAGTTCGGCGAACCGCGTCAACACCGCGCACAGAAAGAAGCCGAGCCACACGCTTTCGCCCTTGCCGCCAGCGCCGACCAGATTCATACCATCGTTCCAGTCGCCGGACCCCATCAGCGGCAAGCCGTGCGCTCCGAAGCGCAAGCCGTGCTCGATGGCCCGCACACAGTGTCCATACAGGCTGTCCACCTCTTGCGATTGCCGTGGCAGTTCGTAGCTGGACGCCTGGCCGGCCTTCAGTGCGCTGCCTTCGAGGAACGGAACGGGCTCGTCCAGCACGCCGGCATCGCCGGTAACCGCCACGTAGCGGCATGTCGCCAGCGGCAGCCATAGGTAGTCATCCGAGCAGCGGGTGCGCACCCCGCGTCCGGCCGGTGGATGCCACCAGTGCTGGACATCGCCTTCGGAAAACTGGCGGGACGCGCTGCGCAACAGGTGCTCTCGTACCAGCTCCGGCGTGGCGTGCACGAGGGCCATCACGTCCTGCAATTGATCGCGGAAGCCGAATGCGCCACTCGATTGATAGAACGCGTTGCGTCCCCACAGCCGGCAAGCCAGGACTTGATAGACAAGCCAGCCATTGGCGAGTACGTCAAGAGCCCGGTCCGGTGTTCTTATCCGCACGGTGCCCAGCGTGTGCAGCCAATAACGCTTGACCGCCGCAAGCGCGCGGTGCGCGGCAGCGACGCCACGGAAGCGGGCGATCAGCTCGCGGGCCGCCTCGATGCCATGTCCGGCGCCAAGACGGAAGACGATCTGGCGCTCCTGGCCCTCGGCCAGATCCAGCCAGACACGAATCGCGGCGCAGGGGTCGAGCCCTGCGCCCACGGTATCGGAAAGCCGAAGCTGCGACATTGCCGCGGGATGACGCAACGAACCGTTGCGGCCGAGAAACGCTTCGCGATCTCCGCTAAAGCTCCGCTCCGCCTGGTCGTCGGTATCGAAGAAGGCCGTGCGTCCGGCAAAGTCCGTGTTGTAGGGGTTGCGGGCAAGCAAGGCGCCACTGTTGGGATCGAGACTGGTGACCACGTGCATCCGCGTCTTCTCGCGCTGGTCGCCGAGCACCCATTCCAGGTAGCCCGTGACGGATATCCTGCGGGGGCGACGCGAGCGATTGCGCAGGGTCAGGCGTACGAATTTTACCGGTGCGTCAAGCGCGACGTACACACATAGTTCGGATTCGATTTCGTCCTCGTCGTGTTCGAATGCGCTGTAACCAAAACCATGGCGCGTTTCGTACGCCGCCTTGCCGCCACTCGGCAGCAGTGTGGCCGACCAGAAGTGGCCGGTGTCTTCGTCGCGGAGGAAGTACGACTCGGCAATCGCATCGCCGACCGGGTCATTCGACCACGGCGTGAGACGAAACTCTTGTGCGTTCTCGCTCCAGGTGGTGGCGCTGCCGCTCTCTGAGACCAGGCTACCGAACGACGGGTTCGCTAGCACATTGACCCACGGCGCCGGCGTTGGCTTTCCGGACGCCACCGTTATCACATACTCCCGCCCGTCCGGCGTGAATCCGCCAAGCCCGTTGGGGAAGAGCAGGGGCCGCTGCGGCCGGTCCGCAGAAGTAGCGGTGGAAGCAGCGGCGGTCGCGTCGGCGCTACGCTCGGCCGGTACGGGGCGAATCGATTGCCGGGCAGGGAGGCTTCTTTCGCCCAGGTTCTCCCACGCGCCGTCGCCATCGTTTATCACGATCCGGGCAACCGTTTGCAGCAGGGTCCGGCTTTGATCGTCGATCGCTTCGGCGCGGAGCACGAAGATGCCTCCATGCCGGCCGGGCGCATCGATGACGCAGCAGGCGCGGGCAAGGGCCGTGATCCGTTCGTGCAGGGGCTCATGGCCGGCGCGGTCTTCGCAGACGATAACAAGGTCAGCCGCCAGTCCCATCAAGCGCCAGTAGGTGTGCGCATCCACCAGCCGGCGTACAAGCTCGAGGTGCCGCGGATCTGCAATTTGCAGCAGCACGATCGGAAGATCGCCGGAGATGGTGTAGGCCCATAAGCCAGACTGGCCTAGCCGGTTGCTGGCGAGAATGTCCGGGCCGGCACGCAGCGAGGCATTGGCGTAAATCACGGAACTGGCGAGGCGCTCGAAGCGTTGCGCGTCCGCCTCGGTGGCACGGAGCTTGTTGAGGAGCGCGCGGCCATAGGCGGGCGCCGCGGCGAGAGCGCCGTCCGCGAACTGCTGATCCTGGCATTTCCCGAGCAGCGCAAGGCATGCCTCGCGGGTTGCCGCGACGCCGCTGACCAGATCCACGGTCGCGGTTTCGCCTGGGCCCAGCGTAATCGAACAGCGTATCGCGACCACCGGGTCCAGGACAGGCCCGGCGCTCCCGGACAATGCTGCATTCCCGCGCAACGCCTGGGGATCCGCCGTGGTATGGCCGCGGCCGATGAAACGCATGCGATCCGTCTCGTAGCTAATGTCGCCCGTTGTCGGCGGACGCGCGGCGAGCATGTGGAACATCCATGGCGTTGCCTCGTCGGGGGTGCGCTGCCGTCGGGTGCACAGGATCGCCTGGTGCTCCCGGTCGATCGCTGTTTCGATAAACAACTTGTTGAAGGCAGGGTGGGCGGCATCCTCCGCCGGCGGGCCCAGCACGATCTCGGCATAGCTCGTTAGATCGAGCTTCCTGTGGGCGAGCGAACGGTTGGTGACGCGAACCCGGTGCACCTCGATGTCGTCTTGCGGCGCGACCGCGATATCGGTCGTCGTTTCGATATCGCGGTCGCAGCGCCGGAATGTCGCGCGGCCCTCCGGGAATGCTGCTTCCCAGGCATCCGCCTGCGCTGACGTCGGCTGATAGGTGGAGGACCAAAAGTGTCCGCTCGCGAGGTCGCGAACGTAGCAAAATGAGCCCCAGTTGTCGCAGGTTGCGTCTTCGCGCCATCGCGTCAGCGCGATATCGTCCCAGTGACTGTAGCCGCCCCCTGCGCTCGTGACCATCACGTGGTAGTTGCCGTTCGAGAGAAGGTGTACTTGCGGGGCCGGCGCGGCAGGACTGTCGAAGCTGCGGCAAGGCATTGTCCGGGCAGCGGCGGCCATGGCCGTGCTCCCCAGAACCGAGTCCGAAGATCCACCGGCATGCGCGGATTCGTCGTCTACTTCGTGGGCCATGATGAAGCGGCTCAATTCTTGGCTGGGCCGCGCGGCGGGTAGCGTATGGTGAGCAATCTACCGCAAGGGATATGCAAGTTCGGTCCGCCAACGTACGGTTGCGCTGGCCGTCGGCCGGGCCGGCCCCCACGGCTCCTGCTGCCGGCAACACATGCGGACGGTCGATGGCGCTCCGGTGTACCCGCTAGTCCCGGGATTCAGTCCAGCCATCCGCCGCTGAAGCCGGCGCGGCGCAGGCCGCCTACGATGTAGGGACATTGCCGCAGGAGCGCCCAGACCAGCCCGGTCAGGTAGTTGTCAATCATGATGACCGTCGGTCCTTCATTGATGCCGAAGTGATAGGGCGACACCCAACCGGCTTTGCGGGCGGGTTCGCATGGGAACGTTGGATTGAAAGACGCCTTGAAGCCATAAGGATTGGCTTCACAGAGCCGGAGCCGGTTAAAGTGCTCGATCGTCGGCAATACGATCTCGGGGGCAAACGGCAGGGACGCCACCACGGCCCATGGTGCGAGTGTGCCGTCATCGGGGCCAAGGGCGCCCCGCGCGCAACATAGTCGAAGAAGATGCGCGGCACGCCGTTGACGTTCCTGGTGACCGCGCCGGGTCCGTCGCTGGCGGACGTGCCCCAGCAGAATTCCCCATACTGCATGAATCCGAGCGGATTCCGCATCGCATATTGCTGCTGTACAAAGGCGGCGCGGCGACTGTTCTCGAAATAATCGCACTCATGCTCCTGCATGAACGGGTCGCGGATACCGCGAAAATCGATCCAGACGTGCGACAACTGATGGATGAACAACGGACCGGCGTATAGATACTCGATCCCGTAAATGGTCTTCCATCGATAGGTTTTGGACCATGCCGGGTAGCAGCGTTCGGGAATGGGAAAGGTCGGCGACCCAAGCGCGAGGACATACAGGATCAGCGCTTCGTCATAACCTTCCCAATGCCATTTCAGGAATCCATGTTCCGGTGTCCAACCGTGGCACACAAGCGGAGCGGCTCCAAGCATCCAGCGCCAGTCAACCCGCTTGTAGAGCATATCCGCCAGCTGCCTGATCTCGGTTTCGCCGGCTGAAGCCTCCTGGAAGTACGCGGCAGCGGTCAGCACTCCGGCGATCAGGATCGCTGTATCGACACTCGACAACTCGCAATGCCAGGCCCTGCGACCTGACGCCATATCCAGGAAATGATAATAGAACCCCTTGTAGCCGCTCGCATTGGGCGCAGTGCTCTGCTCGCTGCCTGCCAGGAACCGCAGCGTCGCCAACGTCCGTTGCACGGCGTGGTTGCGCGATATGAAATGGTGTTCGACGCCGATCGGGTAGACCGTGAGCGCCATGCCGATTGCCGCTATGCTGGCCGGCCAGTTGTCGAGCGTCTTGTCGAGCACCAAACCGTTTGCCGGATTCGCCTCGTGTATGAAGTACGCAAACGAATCCCGCTGCAGGCTTTGCAGCATGTCAGTTGCGGAATTCTGCTCCTGGCGAACGACATCCGTCACGGCTGGCTCCATTCAATTCGCAGCGATGCCACCGATTGGGGCGGCAGGACGACCTCGATCACTGTCGTTTCGCGATCGAAAGAGAAGGCATGCACGTCATCCGAAAGCGTCGCCGCGGCACTGATTCGCTCGACATCTTCAGTGATCAGGTATTCCGGTTGCCCAAGCGCGCGCCACGCCGCCACCGGGTTGCAATGATCCGGGTCGATGCGCGATACGGTTACCCGGCACGGGCGCCGGCCGGCCGTCCCCGAGAGCCTCAGCTGTGCCGTTTCACTGCAAATGGGATGACGCGGCATCGCCTGGTTGACCAGCAATACACTGGAGGTGGGGCGCGGGCCAGTGTTCAGTTTTCCTACCCAGACGGCGACTGTCTCATGGCTGCCCAGGACGGGAAGGCGACCATCGCCAAGACGCAGCATCAGCTGGAATGCCCGATAAACCGGTTTGGCAATGCCGTGCAAAGTCAACAAGCCGAAGCCCCCATGAAAGGGAACGCTCGGGAAGCCGCCTTCCTCGAAGAGGTCGGAGAACGTCCAATAGCCATACGCATCCACGATGCCGTCCACACTCATTGCAATCCGCACCGCCAGCGCCGCGGCAAATGCCTGGTCGAGCAGCGGATCACGCGGATTGGCGGTGATATTCCATTCGGTATACAGAAGGGGACGTCCGCGCGCCTGGGCGCGTGCTTGCAAGGCATGCTCTCGCATCACATCCTTCGGCGCGTGTTCCAGTTGCGAAATTGAGTCTGGGCCAAATTGAGGAGACGCGTCGGTGGGGTAATAGTGTGTGCTGATGAAATCGACGGCAAGCCTGTTCTGCTCGCAATAGCCGATGAACTCGTCAATCCAGGCATTCTGCGCGGTGGCGGGGCCGCCGACCTGCAGGCGATCGTCGATGCGCTTGATCGCGTCGACTGTGGTGCGATAGAGCGCGAAATAGCCCTGCTGGTCGCCGGTCCAGAACTGTCGCAGATTGGGTTCGTTCCAGACTTCGAACAGCCACTGGGAGACTTCGGCGATGCCATAGCGCGCGACCCAATGGCTTACCAGTTCATGGATCAACAGGCCCCACTGCCGATAATCCCCTGGAGGGGTTATGTTGGCACGATAGTGGAATACGGTAGCCGTGCCAGAGGCCAGCGCCGTCGGCATGAATGACAGTTCAATGAGCGGCTTCATGCCAATCGATAACAGGAAATCGAATATCTGGTCGGCATTGAAGAAAGAGTACGACCACCGGTTGCCGCCATAACTGACGGTACTCATGTCGTCACACAGGATGCCGTGAAAGCGCACGTGGCGGAAGCCGAGATCGAGATGTGCACGGCACAGTTGAGCTTGCCAATCGGCGCGCAGCGCTATGGGTGCGTGACAGCTTCCCACGGTGTGTCGCCAGGGGTGTGCCAGTGGGAGCGGTGTCGCGGCGAAATCGCAGTTGAAAGTGGTGACCATGACTGAAGGCGAGGAAGACGAAGTGATAGGCAAGCAGGCAAGTCCGATGCGTAGTCCCCGAATGGCGTCATGACTGCACTTTACCCATATGTGGCGCGGATGACTTCAATCCTGCAAGACGTATCTTGTCGGGACTCACGTGATCCGCAAGGCTTTGGGTGCATTCGTTCCTCTATGTATAGCCCGTCCCAGGCACCCGCCGCCGTCCGGGGCCGTACAGTTCGGATAATTTTCATCAGCGGTTTAGGCGGCACAGTTGCACGGTTCCGTCCTTGAATGTCAGAGCCGGTCTTGTTCTATTTGCTGCGTTGCTGCCCTATATTCATTAAGTGACCTTCTAGTTTCCCCGCGTCGGACCTAGCTATGGCGGAGTCCGGCTGATGGACTCGCGACCGGCTCCCCCGCAGCCTGCTCGCAGATAAGCGGCGCCTGCGAACCCGCGACGACAGCAAAGAGCCATCGCAAATGTCCGTCATCGTACCGACAGCAGGGAAAACGGCTGCCAGCCTTACAGTGTCGAGTAGGGGCGCGATGCCGACCTGGCCCTACAACCGGTCCTGGCGATAGTTTCCAGCGGTGTGATAGGAACGCTGTTGTTCATACTGGTGGCTGTGCTGCTTGGCGGGGTATAGGCCGCGAAATACCGACCGTTTCGAGCGGTCATCCATCTTTATCAAGGAGCATCGTCATGAACGAAGCTCAAATGCAGGGCCGCGTCGAACGGGCAAAGAGAAGAGTGAAGGAGGTATTCGCCGATGGCAAGGAAGACAGGACGGGCGAGTTGAACGGCAAGGCCGAGCAACGCTTCGGCCGGACGCAAATCTCGTATGGAGATGCAAAGCAGAATCCAAGCGGCGGCCATAGGGCTGATAGCGCTGATCATCAAGTATTGGACTTGACAGCGTAGGGAGCCACCATCCTGGAAAGAGGAGTGATACCAGGCGAGCATGCGGAACCAACTGGGGGATTCTGTTAGCGAACCAGAACGGTTCTGGCATGGAACGGAGGCGGCAATGAAGGCGCAGAGTACCGACAATCTGTCTGTGGAACTCCACCAGAAGGTGCGCCATAGTGCAACCCCGGATAAACCTGGCCGAGCCGGCCCATTACCACCCGTGCCCGCGCCGGTTAGGAAGTCGCTCATGCGTTTCGTTCTGCGACGCGCTTTCGGCAACCCCTCTTCATCGTCCCCATGGAGTAGCAAGGCACCAGTCAGGGAGGAACCGTTCGACATCGAACAACTCGAACTGCACGCGCAATGCCTGGCAATGGCTCAGTCGGTAACGATAACCCCGCCACATGTCACTTCGTTGCGTAGCCGACTCAACGACAACGCCAGCGTTCTGCTTGCCGCCTACCGCGCAAGTGCTAAAGAGCTGACGAGCGGACCGGATGGGCTACCGGCAGCAGAATGGCTGCTCGACAACTATCACTTCGTCGAGGTGCAGATCCGCACGATCCGGGATGATCAGCCCCACGGCTATGATCGCCAGCTGCCGAAGCTGGCCGAAGGACAGTTCGCCGGCTATCCGAGGGTGTTCGGAATAGCTTGGGCCTTTGTCGCCCATACCGACAGCCATGTCGATGCGGACACTTTGCGACGCTTCATCGCCGCTTATCAGCAGGTGCAGCCGCTTACGATCGCCGAGCTGTGGGCCGTGGCAATCACCTTGCGCATCGTTCTGATCGAGAATCTGCGCCGGCTGGCCGAACAGATCGTGGCCGGCATAATCGACCGCGGCAACGCGGATGCGCTGGCTAGGCGGATGCGCGGCTCGGGATGCACCAGAGCCATCCTCGACACGGATATCGCCATGCGCTCGTCCGCCCCCTTGTCCGATCTCTTCGTCGCGCAGGTCGCGAAACAGCTGAAGGCCCAGGTTCCGAACGCCACTGCAGCACTCGGCTGGCTGGCGGAGCGAATTGGACTGGAGGACATTTCAATCGATGAGGTGGTGCTGCACGCCCAACGCACACAGCGCGCGTGCAATGTCTCCGTACGCAATGTCATCACCAGCATGCGGCTGATTTCCGCGATCGACTGGGCTGCGCTCTTCGAGAGCGTGAGCCTCGTTGATGCGCGGTTGCACGCGGGAAGCGCGTTTGCCGCGATGGATTTTCCCACCCGAAACCTCTACCGAAGCGCGATCGAACAACTGGCGCGGGGTTCGTCAGCGTCGGAGCTCGATATAGCCGACCTGGTGTTGAAACTTGCCGAGACCGCGGCAGCTGGCGCGGCCAATGCGGTGCAGACGGAGCGTGCCGGGGATCCCGGCTATTACCTGATTGCCGAGGGGCGGCCGGCTTTTGAGCGCTCGATAGGCTTTCGGCCCCCTGCGCGGCTACGGATCTGCCGCTTTGGCATTGGCTTAGGTATTGGCGGTTATGTCGGCGCAATCCTGCTCGTCACGCTGGGGTTGCTGGCTATCTCGCTGTGGGCGCTGCCGATGCGCGGCTTGGTGGGCCAGTGGCGCGCGCTGCTTGCGCTTCTCTGGTTCCTGCCCGTCAGCGAGGTAGCAACCGCGCTCGTCAATCGCGCAGTGGCCTGGAGGCTTGGCGCGAAGATCTTGCCAGGTCTGGAACTCAAGTCAGGCGTTCCGCAATCGCTGCGCACGCTAGTTGCCGTGCCAACCCTGCTGACCAACGAAGCGGCCCTTCGGGAGCAGATCAAGGGGCTGGGACTCCACTACCTCGCCGGCGGGAGCGGTGATCTGACTTTCGCGCTACTATCGGACGGGGTCGATTCCGACCAGGAAATCCAGCCGGGCGACGCACGGCTGCTAGCGGTAGCTTCCGAGGCAATTGGGGAGTTGAATTGCCGCCACGGGCCGGGACCCGTCGGCGAGCGCTTCCTGCTCCTGCACCGTCGGCGCGTCTTCAATGCTGCCGAGGGCAAATGGATGGGGTGGGAGCGCAAGAGAGGTAAGCTGCACGAACTCAACCGGCTCCTACGCGGCGCCACCGATACGAGCTACACGCCAGTCGCCGGGCACGCGCCCCGGGTGCCTAACGCGGTGCGCTACGTAATCACCCTGGATTCCGATACGCGGCTGCCAAGGGATGCGGCGCTCAAGCTGATCGGCAAGATGGCGCACCCGCTAAACAGGCCGAGATTCGATGATGCATCGCAGCGTATCGTGGGCGGCTACGCCATTCTTCAGCCACGCGTCGCGCCCTCGCTTCCGCTCGGCTGCGACGGTTCGCTCTATCAAAAGATCTTCTCTGGCCCTGGTGGCATCGATCCCTATGCGGCGGCGGCCTCCGACGTCTATCAGGATCTCTTTGGCGAAGGCTCCTATACCGGCAAGGGCATTTACGATGTCGACGCCTTCGAGGCAGCCCTGCGTGACCGAGTCCCGGAGAATGCACTGCTCAGTCATGATCTTCTCGAAGGCATATTCGCCCGCGCAGGCCTTGCCTCCGACGTCGAGGTCATTGAGGATTTTCCATCGCGCTATGACGTCTGCGCCAAGCGCCAGCATCGTTGGACACGCGGCGACTGGCAACTCCTGGCCTGGATTTTCGGGCACGGCACGGGAAGTCGGACGGTGCCGATAGTGGGCCGCTGGAAGATGTTGGACAACCTGCGGCGCTCTCTGCTCTCGCCTATTTTGTTGCCGGCGCTTGGTGCGAGCTGGCTGCCGCCCATGCCTTCCGGTGCGTGGGGCGCGCGGCTTCTCCTCGCCGTCGTTGCGATCCCGGCATTCCTTCCCAGCCTACTTTCGCTGCTGCCGCATCGCGCCGGCTTTCGCCTGCGCTACCGCTTTTGGATGCTGGTAGCCGATCTGCAACTCGCGGCGACGCAGACCTTCCTTACGCTTGCTTTTCTGCCCGACCAGGCCTTCCGGATGGGCGATGCCATCCTAAGAACACTGGCGCGTCTGTATGGCACTCACCAGCATTTGCTCGAATGGACCACCGCCGCGCAGTCGATGACAAGCCCGCGACTGGATCTGACCGGCTTCTATCGGCAGATGGCGGGCGGCACGTTACTCGCGTTGTTGGTGATCGCCGCGGGCATTGGCTTCGCGCCCTCTTCCTGGCCGTATCTCGTACCTTTCGCGCTGCTATGGCTTGGCGCGCCTGCGCTCGCCAAGTGGAGTAGCCGCCCCTGAACGCTCGCGCACGGGCGCCCGGTTTCGGATGCCGATGCGGGCGACTTGCGCCTGGCCGCGCGCCGCACCTGGCGGTTCTTCGAGACATTTGTGACGCCGGCAGACAATATGCTTCCACCCGACAATTTCCAGGAGATTCCGAAGCCGACCATTGCACACCGGACCTCGCCAACCAATATTGGCCTCTACTTGCTCTCCGCCATCGCCGCGCGTGACTTCGGCTGGGCTGGCACGATGCAGACCGTTGAGCGGCTAGAGGCGGCGTTGGGGGCCATGCGCAAGTTGCCCCGCTGCATGGGCCATTTCTTCAATTGGTACGGGACACGGGACTTGCATGCGCTGGACCCCGCCTATATCTCATCGGTCGATAGCGGGAATCTCGCCGGCCATCTGATTGTGCTCGCCAATGCTTGTGAAGAGTGGGTCGCTGCCCCTGTTGCGCCGGATACCCGGCTCGGCATGGTGGACGCCGTGCGGCTGGCGCGCGAGGCCGCTGCGGGATTGTCTCGGAGGAGCGGCTGGCAAGGATGTCCGATCCACGACCTCCTTGCGCGGATCGACGCCCAATTGGGTGAGACACCCGCAACCGCAACGCTCTCGCCAACGCTCAGGGGCCTGACGGAGGAGGCCGCCAGGGCGGCTCGCGATATCCCGTCCCCTGGCGATGACGAAATGTCCATTGACCTGGTGTTCTGGACTGAGGCGCTCAGGAATACGGCGGCCGAACATGACCGCGACCAGATTCAGCTCGCCGATGCGGCAAACATGCTGGCGGCCAGGCTAAAGGCGCTTTCCAGTACGGCACGCGAAATGGCGCTGGCGATGAATTTTGCGTTCCTCTACGATGCGGAACGCAAACTTCTGTCGATCGGATACTCGCTGGAGGACAACCGCTTGGACACGTGCTGCTACGACTTGCTCGCCTCCGAAGCCAGGCTCGCCAGTCTGTTTGCCATCGCCAAGGGCGACGTGCCGACACGCCATTGGTTTTGCCTGGGCCGGATGGCGATACCTCTGGGGACGGGATCAGCGCTGATTTCCTGGTCAGGCTCGATGTTCGAGTACCTGATGCCTTCGCTGGTGATGTGCGCACCCCCGGGTAGCCTGCTTGAGCAGACCAATCGCCTCGTCGTGGGACGCCAGCAGTCGTATGGAAAGTCGCTGGGGATTCCCTGGGGCATCTCCGAGTCGGCTTACAACGCCCGCGATATGGAGTTTACCTATCAGTATTCCAATTTCGGTGTTCCCGGGCTTGGGCTGAAGCGCGGCCTTGGCGATAGTGTGGTGGTTGCACCCTATGCGACGGCCCTGGCGGCTATGGTGGACCCGCAAGGCGCGCGACGAAACTATAGCCGTCTGACCGAGATAGGAGCGAGCGGACGCTACGGATTCTATGAGGCCCTCGACTTTACTCGGACACGGCTTTCCGATAGCGAGAACGTCGAGATCGTCCGCAGCTTCATGGCTCACCATCAAGGTATGACCATTGTTGCCATCGCGAACACGCTTCACGGTGGAAAGATGCGGGAGCGCTTCCATCGCGAGCCTATGATCCAGGCCAGTGTATTCCTGCTTCAGGAGCGCGTGCCGCGGAACGTCGCCAGTTCGCGCCCAATGACCGAAGAGGGAGGGAGTCCGTGTTCGGCGCCAATCTCTGGCATTCGATGGTGCGCCGGCGCAAGCTGCCAGCGGTTGCAGCCCCCGATCATGCTTGCGCTATCGAGTCGACATTACACGAGAGTGCAGGCCGCCACCGGGGCGGCGTACAGCTGCAGACGCGACCTCGCCGTGACACGATAGTGGAAACACGTGACCCGCGACGACTCGGCCTCCTTTAACTTCCTGCTAGGCTGGCACAGCGAAAGCATCTGATATGCCGGCCCGCAGTCGAGGTGCCGCGATGCAGAGGATCACAGACTGGGCAGTGAAATCGCCTTTGCAGGTAATCATGCCGACTCCACTCGTCGCGATGGCTGCGAGGAAGCCGGTGAAGCCCGTCGCGTATCGCTAGCTAACAGCCGCAGCTGGCCAAGCCAGATCGAACGTGCCTCCGACGTCGGTGCGGTCTTTGCCCACGTCGGGGCAGCCTGCGCCGACGATTTAGCTGGGCACAGGATGTCCGTCGCAGACGAGCATCGGGCCCAAGTCGGCTGCACGGGGGATGAGCCGCAAGGCCGCGATCCGGCGCACGATTGCGGGGCCTACAGCCGCGCTCGCGAGACAGGATGCCGGTAAGGCCTTCGCACCGGAAGCGATTCGCGCTGCTTGGTCTGCGCGTGCTCAGATTCAGCTTTTCGACGGTTTTCCAAGGGTTCGGTTCGGCGCGCGCGACGCCGCGGCGCTAAGCCCGATATTCCCAATGCGCAAGCAGCCGAAGAACATGGCTCGAGCAGCGTTCTCGTCTCCGCACGCATCGAGCGTTGGCGATCAACCCTGGGGATGGAGAAGACTTCACGGGATACGGTTTTGGAGGCGGGTAGATCGCCACTCACCGTTTGTTGCTGACTAGTCTTGACTGTGGCATGCGGTGAAGAATGGCTCGATATGGTGTGTGATCTTTCCCTTGTGTGGCGTGCCTGGTTTTACGTCACCACGCCGCCAAGATGTGGCTCATGGTCGATCGCACTTGCAGTTCTGGTGGAGGCCAAACAGGCGCTAACCATACCCCGAATCGAAGTGGCATAGTGATCGGCACCGATGGCGCTCTGGAGAGCTTCGCTCCACTGATCTGTATCGCCTATTGGCCAGAGGCCCACGACGATCGACGCGTCCGGAAAACGTTGCCGCACGCGCCGCACAAGGTAGCGCAGGTGGGACGGAATGCCGTCAATGTTTAGGTAAAAAATACACACAATCGTCGCCGCGGTGACGTCCAGATTGTGCATTCTGGCGCGCGAGGCCGCTTCGTGGGGGACAACTCGGCAATCAAGAGCGTGCTTTCCAAGGAGTTGGACAAGAATGGTCGATGCCAACTCGTCGAGCGGTCCCCTTCCTGCTATACAAAGGACGAGGCTTTCGGCGCTTCGCGCCGTAAGATTTTCGATGCTTGGCGACGGGCCGTATGGAGTTGGTTGGCGCGGAGCTCCTTGTTCATCGACGTACGGTGCCAACGCGAACTCGTGGCCATTAGCTTCGGCTGGAACCGGATCAATGTCCACGAAGCTGTCCAGACCCTCGACGAGATCGTTCGTTGTGGCCTCTATTCGCGCCAGTTGCGCGGCTGTTACAACGCCGCGCAACACATCGTTGGCCGCGAGCTGCAATCCCTTGAGGGCGACCTCATCGTAATAGGAGGAGAGTGATCGTTCGCGCAGCAGGAGTTCGGCTTGCTCAAGTGCTTCATCCGGATCGCCGGCGAGCGCTCGCTGGTAAAAATTCTCAACCGGAGTCAGCGTCGGCTGGTCGCCCAGCAGCACGTCGAGAACTTCGAGTCGTCCAACATGTCGGCCGAGGACAACCAGGCAAAGAGTCAGCGGGGTGGACAGGATGAGTCCGACCGGGCCCCATATCCAACTCCAGAAAATCGCAGCGACCACCACTGAAAACGGGGAAAGGCCGGTGCTATGGCCATATAACATCGGCTCAACGACCTGAGCGGCTAGCAGTTCGACGGTCGCGAAAAGCGCCAGTGACCAGATCGCCATGGACCACTCAGGACTGACTGCGGCGGCGAGTGCGGTAGCGAGAATAGCGACGATCCAGATTCCGACATAGGGTACAAGACGCAGCAGCGCGGCCAAGATGCCCCACAACACTGGGCTTGGTACGCCAATGAAGAACAGCCCTGTCCCGATAACAGCGCCCACGGTCGCGTTAACGCCGAATTGCGAAACGAAGTATCGACTGAGACGCCGCGCGGCGTCGTCCATTGCGGTGGTGGTCCGATGCAAATCGCCCGAGCCAAATAACCGGATTGCCCGATCTCGCAGGTCATCACGCTGCAGCAGGATAAAAATGGTCACGATGAATACGATGAAGGCGGTCTCAAGCGGCCTGATGGCGGGAGATAGCACTTGCCGTGCCAACTGAAAAGCCGTCGGAGCCGGCTCGCGCACTTCGACGGCAAGCGCTGCGGGCGGTTGAGCCTCCGACGAGATGGACTGGGGTCCGCGAGTCGCCTGTGGCAGATCCACGGTTGCCCGCTGAAACGCCTTGCCAGCGGTGCCGGCCAGACTGCTGAGCCTTCCAACGGTCAATCGATGCGCGGTATGAATCTTTTCTTCGATGGTGGCCTGATAACGAGGGATGCCGACGGCGAGATCCGTAATCTGCGCGGTGATCACGACCCCCAACAAGACCATCACCGAAACCGAAATGATCACAGCGAGTAGAACCGAAACAATCCGGCCTAGCTTTATACGACAAAAGAAATTGACCAGAGGTGCCACAAGGAAGCTGAGCAGGATCGCAAGTGTGATCGGGATCAGAACGTCTCGCCCAAAATAGAGACCGGCGACGACCGTCACGCCGACGGCGAGGCTGATCAGGCCCTGCACGCTGGAGAGATCAGAAGGCTTGAGATGCGCCGCTTGCCTCGCAAAGCGCGGATCTTCTGAATCAGACATAACTACTCATAGGTTTGCGATGTCGTTCCTCTTCATGCGCAACAGCCCAGTGTGGGCAGCAACAACCGGTCCAATCGCAATCAGTTTGAACTATTCGCTCCGCAATATCGTCTCGGGGCTGTGCCCCCATTTGTTAAGGCTACGCCAACGCGGACGCTGATGTGGTACGACAGCGTACGGAGACGCGACATGAGCAGGGGAAGCCGATAGGTAGCGCCACGCTAAAGGATGGAGCTGCCCCAGGGCACGGGCACTAGCCACTATCTCGCGGCGTTGCTTGAGGCCAAGCGCTGCCGAGGTATGCCAGCTGTGCTCACCCGGTTAGCGAAACTGCAGAGGAAAGACCAGGGTGACTCCGGGTGACGGTTGCGGCACGTAGGTGACGGGGGGCGGCGCATAGACGTAGCCAGAGCGCTGGTCGTCATAGCGATAGCGCTGGTTGCCATAGCCATTGCCGCCACGGCGGTCGTAGCGTTGATTGCCGTGCCAGTTCCCGCCAGGCTCCTGCTGGCCCGGACGATGCTGATAGTCATGATTTTGGCCGCGCCGCTGCTGGCTGGGATGGTCGTGGTTGTCTTCGCCGAACGCCGGCGTCGCCCACAGGCCACCAATTACCATCGTCAGGCCAAATGCCTTGACGATCCTCGCGCTTGCCGAGCGCGTCCGACTTGACCAAGCTATTGAGGTTTTCACAATGATCTCCAGTGTTTGAGCGGGAGCCCGAGCCGCACCGCGTGGCTTGCGTCTGCGTTTGCTGCCCAGGTTCAGCCCTCAGCCATTCCTTGAAGCGTGCGGGTGCCTGGTCCGGAAGATCAGGTCGGCATTCCTTTTCTGGACGTCCGACATGCTGTCGTATAGTTCCTGGAACACGGGCGTTAGCTTCTTGATGCCATCGGCATGCGCGTCGGCGATCTCCCCATAGGACTGGAGGTCGCGCACAGCGGTCATGTCCTTGACATTATTTTCCCGCGCTTGCCGTAGCGATTCCATCTTGCTCGCGTTATCGCGCATGACCTGCGCGACCTTCTGCCAGAGTTGTTCCTGGGCGGCGGTGATCTGGAGCTTCGTATGAAGATCGCTGATGTGTGCCTCGATGCGGTCCTGCTTCGCCATCTTCAAAACTTGTGCGGACCCCTGCGAATCCGTGGTCGTAATGGCCCCGGCGGGGCCCGCCAGCGCCAGCACTGAAAGTAGCGTGGCTAACAGCACGAATACAGTCTTCGGCCGGAATAAAGGTGCAGTGAGTTTCATGATCGATCTCCGTGGAACTTGATTGATCTCGCCGGGCGCTCACCAGCATTGGCGGCGCGATCGCATAGTTCTTGTGCGCCGAATCCCGGCTCGCGTCTGTCCGCCACCGGACAAGGACGAGGAAGCGGCGTTGCAGGACGTCGCTTCGGTACTCGACACTCGGCGATCCCGGGCACGGGCCAGAAGTAGAGACATTGCCAATGTCCGTCCTCGTACCGGCATCGCGTCGAATCAATGCCAACCTGATTTCCTCAACAATGATCACCGGCGTGGCGCCCGAAAGAGGCGCGCCTGGCGCGCGTGACGACCGGTAAGCGTCAAGCTGGTCGCCCATCCGTTTTCACCAAGGACAATGTCATGAACAAAGGTCAAGTGAGCGGTCGCATCGAGAAGACTAAGGGGAGGATCAAGGAACTGTTTGGCAAAGGTACGGGAAACAAAGACCCAGATGACTGGCAAGATCGAGCAGATCGTCGGCACGACACAGGCCTCGTATGGTGACGCCAAGGAGAAACCAGGAAGCAGCCGTAGGGCGGCGCCAGCGGGAGCTGCTCTGACGCGTTGCTTCGTGGCGCGTTCAAGTGCAGGCATTGCGAAAGCAGCCTTCTCAGATCGGCTCTGCCGCCGTGCGAGAGGGCACCAACGGCTACCAGCTAAAGTGGTAGCTCTGCGAGGGTGCAGCCTCCACTCCCCGTTTCCCGTCAGCTCCAGCACCTGTTGGTGATACTTAAGGAGTGTGGGGCGGTGGCTGACGCTGACCAGCGTCGTCGACGCATTCGATAGCTGGAAGTAAAGGCGTTCTTCGTTTTGAAGATCGAGGGCGCTAGTGGCTTCATCCAGCATGGCGTACCGTGGTTTTGCAAGCAGCACGCGGGCAAAGGTGAGGCGCTGTTGTTCTCCCACGGAGAGAACCTTCCCCCAGTCAAGATCCGCATCTAGACCGCCGAATCTTTCCGCGACGTCCGGAAGGTTTACCATCTCTAGCAGCAGCAAGAGTTCCGCGTCGGATACCTTCCGGCCATTGTGATTGGGGTAGAGCAACTGGCTGCGCAGGCTTCCCAGCACCATATAGGGATGCTGCGGCAAGAACAGCATTTGCTCGGTTTCCGGCCGCACGATGCGCCCGGTACCGCTGTTCCACAACCCCGCGATCGCGCGCATCAGCGAACTTTTACCGCCGCCGCTTGCACCCACGATAAGCAATCCCTCCCCGGGGTTGATCGAAACGGTGAGATCCCTGACGAGCGTCCGTTCGAAATTTGGCGTGTGCAAGGTGACATGCTCGAGCGCCAGGCGAGAGTCTCGCATGGCTTCGATCCTGTTCCCGGCTTGGCGAGGCGCTGCTGGTGTTTCCGCCAGCGAACTCGAAAATGTGTTCAGCCGGTCGAGTCCGGCGACGAATCGACTCAGGCTTTCAAAATTATCGACAATGACGGTAAGAGCGGCCAGTATCGCGGCAAATGCGCCGGCCGCCTGGATAGCCCGGCCGACTTCGAGCTCGCCGGAAAGGACGCGTGAAGCGACAATGGCACTCGGCAGCATGATGGTTAGGAATCCGTAACCATACTGAAAGAAATTGAGATTCAGCTGCCATTTGATAAGCTTGTTGAAATTCGCGAAGACATGGTCGAAGCGGCCCCTCACGTGAAGGGACTCATGTGCCTCGCCACGATGAAAGGTAATCGACTCGGCGTTCTCGCGTACCCGGATCAGGCTATAGCGAAAATCTGCTTCTCGTTTCAGTTGGTAGAAATTCAGTCCGATCAGGACTCGCCCAAACAGGAAGATCGAGACCAGCGTGCCAGCGATCGCGTAGAGCACAAGAAACAGGACCAGCTCCCTGGAGATCGACCAGAGCACGCCGCTGAAAGCAAACAGCTGTAAGAGAGCGCCAAGGCTCAGCAACAAAAAATAGAGAGATCGATTCGTGAATGTGTTGATATCTTCCGAAATCCGCTGATCTGGATTGTCTATCGCTGAACTGGAATTAAGCCTATAGAAAGCATGATTCTTGAAATATTTTTCCAAATAGTGGCCGGTCAGCCAGCGCCGCCAGTGGATGCCAAGCTTGTTCCTAACGTAGTAGTAGAAGGCGTAGATCGGTACGGCCGCGATCAGGACATAGACGCATACGCCAATGGAGTGCCAGAACCTTCCGGCATCTTTTGCTGCCAATGCCGATGTGAATTCCCCGGATTGTTCGTTGAACAGTACATTGGTTCCGGTTTGCCCCAGGAGCAGCAGAATCAGTACGACAAGTAGGATCCTGGCCTTCCATTTTTCATGGGAGAACCAGTAAGGTTTCGCGATGTCCCAGAATCGCATCCACAGGTGACCGCCAACTTTTCCCATGATCCTTCTCTTTCCTGAACCCGAGACTTCTATGCTGCATCCCAGGGCGGCCAAGGCCTTTCTCTAACCGGGTGACGGCCGTTGAATGCCTGCTTCGGAACGCTGGCGCAGGTGCGGCGCGAACTCCGAGCACGCCGAGCACGCCGAGGTCACCCAGGCACCCGCCATGTTCATGATGCGTTGCTCCTCACCCTCATCGGGTACCTAATCGGGCACATTCGCTCATCGTCAAGGAGATGCCTGCGATGAGATGGTGGACATCGGACGGTCAACTTGAAATATAGGCGAGCCAATTGGCGATGGATGCTTTTCGCCGGGCGTCGGGAGCCTGTCGACGGCGCATCAATCGGCGATCAGATAATTCCGACAAACGGTACGCTTGCGGACAGCACTTATGGCCGGAACTAACTATAAGTAAACGTAGGGGCGCACATGTCGCAACATACCAAAGTCGGCGTCGGGATTTTATGGAAAATGTCCGACATGGTGCCCCACCAATTTCAGCTTCGGATTGCCGGGAATCGATATTCGATGGGATAGTTAAATATCAAAATAAAGATGCTAAAAATCCGCCATTTATATATTTACGACGAGCTAACGGACCTAGCTCCGGAAAGTTGGGGGTAGTGGTATGTCAAAGGAAGTTCGTCGCGCCGTCGTCGTTATCTATCGAAGTAGTCCGGACAGTTGGTTCTTCGCAGAAGTGGATGGTAGCTGCATATACCGCTTCGGTCCGTTCGAGAGCGAAAGGATCGTTAACGATGTCCTTCCCGTGATTTACCCAACCAACCTGCTGCGTGAAACCATCACCGCAATGATCGTTTGCGACGATGCCACCCTGCTACGCACAGCGCAAGGGATCGGCTGTCTACCGCCGCCCAGCCCTCGTGGGGTTGGAAAGGCGCACGCCCCTGCAACCCACTCTGACTCCTCCTGGCAGACGTTTTTCAGCCGACGCATCCAAGTCTGGATGGCGTGAGGAACAGTCTCCTTCGCCCCGCACCGGCCGCGCGGCGCGGGCATTTCGATTTCGGCGGACTCTGATAATCATCTAGCCGGCCTCCTTCCAGTCGAGTAGGAGCGGCCGGCTAGATCATTATCAGATCCTGCCAACCTCCCGGAACTGGCGCGTCCTTGATGCGTGCAGCCAATGCCGGAAGGAGCCGATAACCGCTGTGCGGCATCGACAATCGCACCCCTTTCCCTCAACAAGCTTGACAGATTCTTCCCGACATTCCGGCGTGTAGACCCTACGGGGTATCCGTTCCATTTGTGTTGTCCGTTCACTACATTCTACGTAACGTTGGACACCACAATTCTCAGCCTAACTCAATATGGTGACGGAGGAGTAACGAGGCTTGTCATGAACGACGAAATTTCCTGCCTGTGAAGCGAATATCGGAGACATCCATGCCCGCTAGCGTACCGACACAGTGTCGGAGTTCGCGTACTGTCACTAGGGTGGCGGTGCGCTCATCTCGGGAATTCCCCAATTCGACGGGCGAAGGCTGGTTGCCGATCCCTCCCCATGCGGAGCTGACCTGAACCGTTGCTCCTGCTTGTTACCGCCAGAGGCCGATCTGATCTGGAAGATTGCCCACAATTTCGTGGGCGACTCAGTTGGCAAAGAGGAAGGAATTGTCATGAAATATTCGAACCTGATTGTCGCAACACTGATGACACTCGCTGTATTGGCTTGTACGGGCCCGGCCGGGCCGCAAGGCGCAACAGGCAGTTCTGGTGAGAAAGGAAGCACCGGATACATGGGCGCAACCGGCTACACCGGGGCAACCGGAAGCACCGGGGCGACCGGCGGCACTGGCGCAACAGGATACACCGGCGCTACGGGCGATACGGGCGCAACCGGCAACACGGGAGCAAAGGGCAACACCGGCAGCACCGGTGCAAGAGGAGGTACTGCTGACAGTACTGTGATCGTCGTTCCTCGCTGAGCACAGTAGAGCCGACCATCGCTAGGATCCAGAAATCGAGATGCCGGCGCTGGTGAGTCCAGTGCTGAGCGATGATCGGCACCAGACGTCTCTGCAATGCAACCCGCACCAGGCACGCTCGCTGGCGCCAAAGTACCGGCGGACGCTACTGACGCCCATACTGAATGCAGACGCTCATGCAAGAGGCGACGGTTCGGCGTTGCGATAAAGATTGTTCCTCGCGCCATCCAGCTTTGGATGCCTCGACTGAAGAGTGCTCGCCAGGAGGAGGAGGCTGATGCAGGCGCCTACGCCCTTCCAGCCCAAAGGGCATCTCCTTATACAGAAGTCATGAGTCCTCAGCCCGTAGCGCCAGGATCATGAACGCAGCATCCATGGTTCGCTGCATGCCGATCCAGATCGTTTTGGCGCCGGGCTCGCCATCACACTTGCGGCCCAGGAAACCACCCAGTGACGCGATCAAGCGAATCATTTGATTGAGCGTGACGGGCGTCTTTGGACGCGCCTTCTTCGCGAGTAGATACGCGCCTCGTATCTCATCGGCATCAAAGAATAGCGACGCGTCCAGGGTAGGGCAGGTTCTGCCCAAACGCATCAGCCGGGCAATGCGCCACGCCACGACCATGTAAAACACCAGAGCCCGTTCCACGCGGTCCATGTGGGATAACTGTAAAGCTTCCACCTTGCACCCGTTCTTCAGGACATTGAAGAACATTTCAATCTCCCACCGGGCTCGATACCAATCGATCAGCTCGATGACGGCATCTGTATCTTGCGCCTCCCGGTTGGTCAGCAGTCGCCACACGACAGGGGTAACGCCTGCCGGGGCGCCGATCTCCTGGGCCACAATGCAGGTGACGGCGGGCCCCGTCTTACCCGGCAGCTTCACGCGTTGCGCACGTAACTCCTGCTTGACCTCGCGCGCCTTCTGGCCTGCGCGCCCCGGCAGGATGAAGCCGATCTCCCCCAGAGCTTCGCTGGCGTCTACCGTGTCCCACAGCTTGCCTGTCTCACCAAGGCTGCGGTTGTGTTGGGAACGTATCAGCCAGTCTGCAGGATTGCCGAGCTCATTAGCACGCTCCATCATCGCAGCGATATCGCCTTCCCGATCCGCCACGTAGACCAGGCGAGTCTCAGGCAACATCGCGGCCTGTTCTGCAACGCGTTCGTAGCTTTCAGTCCACCGTACGCTCTCTGTAATACCAACCCGCTGCCCGTTTGCATCCAGCGGCTCCCGGGCCCACATCCAGGCGTCGATCACACCGAGTGGTTCCCGATCCGGCGTCACAGCATAGGTCGGATGGAGATACATCCCCCTCTGCGCTTCGTAGCTCAAGGGCCCGAGCCCATCGATCTCCTGGCCGTTAAAGTTCAGCTCGGTCGTGTCTGCAATGCACAGCACCACCGGGAATTGCCGCGCCCGCCCTGCCGTGCGCTCCCAATGCGGCTGCATCATGTCTGTCCACTCGACTTCCTCGTTGCCGAAAAATCGATAGGCAGCGATGGTCTCTGCCCAGTCCTCGCATGCGCCCGGAATGCTCGCAGTCGGCCTCGCAGCCAGTCGCTTCAGCAGCCCCTTCGCCCGTCGGTCCCGCCTTGGATCGCCAAGATCCAGCACCTCAAATTCTTCGTCCACCCATGCCCCCGACTCGTCGTTCATTCGCGCTCGAAAATCCAGGAGTAAACGCGAGTCCGCGCGAGTTTACAACCCCTCCCGCCCAAGTCCCATCAAATTCTGGCCGCACTGCGCCCGGTCAGGACGCTGGACTTCTGTATAAGGAGATGCCCAAAGGGATGTCGCTAACGACCCTTTCGCTCTCAAACGGCTTGAAGCGGTAGATTCAGCTGCGTCTACCTTCTGCGAAGCACCAACCGCACTGGATTACTTCCATAGATAACGATGGCGGCGCGACGAACTACCTTTGACATCCGTTAGCTTTCCAGAGCCTGATGCATTAACTCTCCGTCAAGATCTAAATGACCGGATCGAGGTAGTCTTTACTTCTCAATCTACTAGTTTCATCGAATATCGCTCGCCCCCGTAATTCGAGGCCAAACCTGGTGACGGCCGATGCCGTGGCACAGTGATCCACATCAGGACGTCCCACAAAATATCGGCCAGAAACGCCCGTCACGCCGACGGCGAGTCTGATCAAACCGTGCGCACCGGGGATCAAAAGGCTCGGTGAGCGCCGCTGGCCGAATAGAGCACGGGTCCATAGGATTGGACATAACTATCTCAGATTGGAATTGTCTTCCTTCGTCATGGCGGCCGCGGGCAGATGCCCACCGAACAGTCCTAGCGGCCAGCTGACAATCGGGTATGTGATTCGGCAGGCAAGGCATTGAGAAAATGAGAATGCCGGCGATCAGCGACGTCAATGGACCGCCCTCGTGAGGATGCGCATAGGGACTCCGTAAGATTGACGGTCATCAATGAATGCACGACTATGCCTGGTTTGCGCACTACAGGGATTTCAGCTTCGTGACCTTCGTACCTTCGAGCGTCACGCCGGCCATCAATCCGCTGTTGGTGAGCACGAATGCCTGGACCGGACCGGTAGCGGTGGTCGTGTCAATACTGCCGTTCGCGCCCACCTTCAGTGCCGCAACTGACGCGTCACCGCCTACTGACCAGCCGTCACTATTTCGGAATCGGTCCAGTGCGTCCTCGGTCATGAACAGGAAGATGATGGCTTTCGATTGAGCGCCGATTTGCCACCCGATCGAAGCGGTCGCGGTGCTGTAGTATCCGACCGTGCTGCCGCCGACGCGCAGCGAGCCTTCACCGTACTGGCCTCCGAGGACAAAGCCGGCCGCGATGACCGATGGGAACACCAGCACGCCGCGGGCCTTGCCGACGAGTTCACGCGAGCCATTGGCAGCGGTGTAAAGGCGTGCAAGGGTCGATTCGACACCCGCGTCGATCGTGTGACGCTTGTCGACCTGGTGGCCACTGGTGTCGGATGTCCCCGTAGTCGTGCAGCCCAGAGTCGTGAGGCCGATTGCAATGGCTGATTCGGTCGTCATCAATATGAATCTTCGTCTTGGCATCATCATCATCTCCAGGATGTCCCGACGTTCTTTTAAGGTACGTCAAAGCGGATACGGATGCGGTACGACAGCGTACGGAAACAGGAGACATCCTTCGATCGGTGTCTCTGCTCCGATTCCTAACACGCCCAAGGCGCGTTAGGAGCTGTCGATGGTGGGTGATGCGTCGTCAGGCGAGCTACGGTTTGCGCAAGTCGTAGCGGGTAGCGTCGCCAACGGCAGATCAACGGGCGGCAATGCACCGGATCCGTTGCGGAGTACGTACCGTCATCCATAGCCGATCGTCGCCCGTCCGTCACCGTACAGACAGCAATGGCGATCATGGAGGAAATTGTTTGTGGGCTTCGGAAGCGCTCTGTGGTCGATTGGAAGTACGCACAAAGCGATGTCCAGACAAGCTCGAAGAAACGGCGAGAAGGATGCGCGCGGGATCCTTCCCCTCGAGACGGCTGCGTGACAGAAGGAATGTGTGCTTAGCTGGATTGTCGAGTCCGTAACGATGCCTCTGTTCTCCGGGCGGGCACTTGTATGCGCGGCGACGCTCCTCAAGTACTTCAACTGGGGGCCAAGTGGTGGGCAGCAGGAAAGACGTGTGATATCTGCCTTGCATGAGACCTTTCCGTCCATTCATGCAAGGGGGAAAGGAGTGTATATGAGTATCGGAACCATTCTGCTGATCATTTTGATCTTGGTGCTGGTCGGTGCATTGCCAACCTGGCCCCATAGTCGCAGTTGGGGTTATTACCCTAGTCTTACTGTGTCACAAATTTAGCTTCACATCCCAGCAGCATGGACACCGGCGGAGCCGGTTGATAATGGCACGAGCGATGAGTAGCCGCAGCGTCGAAATCGACTCAGCCACGTGGCGCTGCACTCGTCCGGCTGCCGCGAGGGACGTAATCCTTGGGTAAGGAAGGCGTTTCTGGTTGAGCACGGTTTTTTTGAGGTGCTCTGATTGAGGCGCATAGCGACGAGGAAGGCGTAGGCCGCAATACACAGGGTGGCATGGTGATGAAAGCCCCTCCAGCCGCGGCCTTCATAGTGCGCGAGGCCGAACTCCTGCTTGAGTTCCTGATAGTCGCGCTCGATACGCCAGCGCATCTTGGTGACGAAGACCAATTGTTCCAGGGTGGCATCGGACGGACCGGTAGAGAGGAAGTATTTCACCGGCTCGGCTTCTCCTTCGGGCCATTCGATCAGTAGCCACTCCTCGGGACGCATCTGCGTGCCCAGGTAGTCGCGATGAGCAGGGCGAACCCGCACGGCGGCGAAGCGGGAGGACAGTTCAGTGTTGGAGCCTTCCCGCCAGGTGACCGTGCGATAGACTTGCTGCGGCAAGTCCATCGCCAAGGCCTTCACCGTCACCGGTTGGTGTCCAGGCTCCCGACGCAGCTTCGTCGGCCGTATGCCGCGACCGCTCCATGCCTTGGGCGGCAGCGGCGCGGTGCCGGGCGCCCATACCGTAGTCCCCGGCCGTATGCCGACTGCATACGGCATGCCCATCTCAGTAATGCCATCGCGAAAGGCGGTTTCATCGCCATACCCGGCGTCCGCCAGCACCACGCCCATCGGCACGCCCGAGGCGAGCGCCTCACGCATTTGCGCCAGAGCAATTTCCGGCTTGGTCGCGAACGTCATGCCGTCCGGCACCCCGGCCTTCTTCTTGCGCACCGGGTCACTCGCCCAGTCTTTGGGCAAATACAGTTGATAGGCGACAGGAATGCTGCCCTGGACGCTGGCCAGCGAAAGACTGACCGCCACCTGGCAGTTGTCCTGCTTGCCCAGTTGACCGCAGTATTGGCGCGCGACGCCAACTGAATGCGTTCCCTTCTTCGGGAACCCGGTGTCATCGATAATCCAGTAGCAGCCACTGTCCAACCCGAGGTGTGGCACAACCCAGTCGCGAACGCGCGACATCACGGCACTGTCCGACCATCCCGCCTTGGCCACGAAGTGATGTAACGATTGGTGCTTGGCAGCCACGTGTAGCGGATCGGTATGCGCAGCCAGAGGCTCAACACTCTTGCGCTGGATCGGCAACATGAGGCCTCGACAATAGTCCTGCAATCCGACGTTTCGATCCACATGATCCAACGCCACGCATAGGTACTCAATATAACGATCGAATTCCGCCAGATTTCCCATTGCCGCCTCTTGCCACGATGGAATCTTGGTTATAACTGAAATTCAATATTATTGACACAGTAATTGTCGTTTTTGTGACACAGTAAGACTAGTGGGCTGCTGGGCGTGGTAGTGGTGGTGGTGCTGATTCTGTTCTTGATGGGCCGGCTTTAAGCCGGAGCGACATCAATGAGAACGGTGCTTCCCGCTAAGGGACGCACCGGACGGAGATCCGATCCGGCATCCACTTCAGCGCGTCCACGTGGTCGGCCGCAATGCCGCGCACCACCAGCGTCGGGGCGGGTAAAGTTGAGGTCCATCTCGATGGTTTCACACGGGAAACGGGCCACCTCGTGATGACCTCTGGCATAACTAGCCTCGTACGGACTCGGTGATGGTTGTGAGGATGGCTGCCAGTCCTTGATCGTCCGCGAGGCTGGCTTTTCGATGCTATACCATTCCCGAGCAGCCGAGATATGCTAGGTGCCGTCTGATGCGCGGACTCTCGCAGGACTCTTGCGCCCCGCGCGCGAACGGTGAAGCCCGGTCTGGCGGCCCTTCGAGGGGCCGCTGTCGCCTCGCGCCCAATCGATACCGCTTCCTGGTCGAGCAGAACTACCTGATGGGCAACCCGTGGCATGGCATCCACGTGCCGCGCGCGAGGCTCGGTCAGAACGGGATGTGGGCCGGATCTTGACCGCAGGCCAGTGGGCTTTCGTGACCGGCGGCCTCGCGCGCTTGGCGCCCGGGCTGCGCCTGTCGGAGGTCATATTCTGGCCGCAGTCGCCAAACTGCGCGCGCTTGGGAGGCGACCTCTGCGTCATGCAGAGGGGATAGCGGGAGAAAGCCGACTGTTGGCAGACGCACACCACTGAGAATCTCCTGGTTCGATGATCGGGTCGCTTTTTGCATTGCGCAGCAGCCGGCGTTTCACGCACACATCTGCAGCGCCATGGCAAGTGCGTTAAGCGCAGTCTTATCGGAGTGCACGCCGCCTCATGGACCAACAGAACTCCGCTTGACCTAGAGTAGAGTCTGGTGGGTCTTCGTACCGCTTCCACCCTTTACTTGCCAAGGCCGTGCCATGGAACGCGAACTGAAACTCGAATTGGTAGAAGGTAAGGTCGATCAGCTACGCGGCCTGCCCTTGCTGAAATCCTTGCGCACCGAGCGACCACACTCCGAGCATCTAGTTAGCACGTACTTTGATACCCCTGACCTCTACCTGCACTGCCACCACGTATCGTTGCGCGTTAGGAAGACAGGGAATCACCACGCGCAGACGTTGAAGACACAGGGCTCGACTCGAGCCGGACTCTACGAGCGTGACGAGTTCGAGGCCCCGATAGAGGGCGAGGCGCCTGATCTTGACGTCCTGCGCAGCGTGGTGCCGAAGGGTTCGGTGGCGGGCAAGCTGATCGGCGGCGGTCAACTGGTCGGGCGCCTGGTGCCGGTTTTCACCACGAATGTGCAGCGCACCGTCTCGCTACTGCGCCTGCCGCAAGGCGACGAGGTGGAGCTGGCGCTGGACGATGGGACGGTCCAGGCCGACAACGCCAACGCGGCGTTCCAGGAAGTTGAAATGGAGCTTAAGGCCGGCGAGCCAGGCCATCTCTACGATCTGGCCTTGGGCCTGCTCGACGCCGTGCCGCTACGCATAAGCCGGCGCAGCAAGGGTGAGCGGGGCTACGCACTGATAGCCAGCGAGCAACTGAGGTGGTACGCGCGCAGCCGCTCGAGCTCAACAAACGCGACACCGTGGAGCGCGCCTTCCAGTGCATCGCGCAAAACTGTATGGAGCAGATCCAGGGCAATGAACGCAACGTCATATCCGGCGAGGACCCTTCGAGTGTGCACCAGATGCGGGTGGGCCTTCGGCGCCTGCGATCGGCGATGGATCTGATGGGAGCCGCGGTCGTGTGTCCGACTTTCCTGCAGGAAGAGCTCAAATGGATCGCCGGCGAACTCGGCGGTGCGCGCGACTGGGAGGTGCTGGCCACCTCCACCCTGTCCGACGCCTTTTCCGGTGAGCCGGAGGAGGTGGACGCGGAAGCAGTCAAGCAAGCGGCCAGCGAGATCGCACGGGAGAAACACCAGCGCGCTGCGCAGGCAGTGGACTCAGTGCGATACACACGGCTCATCATTGAACTCAGCCGCTGGCTGGAGCAGGCCGGCTGGCGCCAGAACCCGAACGACGAGCAACGCCGGGTGCTGGAGTTCCCGCTGCGGAAGTTCGCCACCAAGACGCTGCGCGAACGACACCGCAAGGTGATCAGGCGTGGCCGCGGCCTGGCGGACTTGGATGCGCAGCGGCGCCACCGCGCGCGCATCGCGGCCAAGAAGCTGCGCTACGCAACTGAGTTCTTTGCCTCGCTGTACCCCAGGCAAGGGGTGCGCCGCTATAAGGCCTGGCTTACCAAGTTGCAGGACGATCTGGGTTGGCGCAACGACGTGGTGGTGGCCGATGGCCTCCTGCGCCAACTGCAGTCGGGACGGCCGGAGACTGGTATTAGTGCAGGCTATGCACGCGGCTATCTCGCGGCGTGCGTGGCGGCCGACCATGATGCGCTCCGGGCGCTGTGGAAGCACTTCAAGCGCTTGTCCCTCCCCCAATAGTCGCACCCGATCCTGCGCCCCTTCGGCGCGAGTACCGCGCGCGAAAGTTTTAGCGAAAGCCGAGAACGTTGCAAGGCATGCCCTGGACGCGCTGCAGGACATACGATCCTCCAAATCCCGGCCCACGCATCGTTCTAGCTGTAGCAGCAATCCTGTGCTCGCTCACATGGAGCAGATCAAGGGATTCCGCACGGCCTGGGCGGACACGCTGCGGTCCACCGACCCGCGGGGAGCGCACCGTCTGGAAGCCGCCAGGACGCACTGGCTGGCGGCACACACATATTTCGCATGCGCTGGCGGCCGAGGCGCCGCTGGAGGTGGTGCAGCATGCCGGCAACGTTCGCGGGACACCACCACGCGTTGCGTGACGACCGAGGCAGCGCGGCGGATGGAGGCCATGCAGAGGGTGTGGAAGGCCGGCACGGGCGATTGATCGTCGGCCGTCCCAAATCCCTGCACCTTGACGATCCCCAAAACCTTACACCTATCGTATGTCGGCTGAAATCGAGCACGTTGCGGCCATCGTCTGGATTCGCGTCCAAATGGCTAAAATGGCACTGACGCCGACCTGCAGGCGGACGGCTGTTTTGGCGCAGCTGCGACGCTGCCGGCGAGCCCCGAGCCGACGTGTATCTACCGCAACGCCGAAGGACAGAAGTGGGACGGGCAGGGCGAGATCCCGGCCTAGGCAACGGGTGCTCAACGCCGGGGAATCGGTGGCACAATCGGGGTGGCGTGACATGGGCCCCACATAAATCCATTTTCCATCAACGGGTTACACCGTATCGCCCGCGCCGCTGCTGGGTTCGCGAACCATCATAGGGAAAACCAGAGGCCAGTAGCTCGAATAGATCCTAAGCTTCGGTAGAATTAATTTCATGCCTCACTCGACTGATGCGGTCGTAAATCACCTTGCGCAAGCGGTTAACGACCCCCAGCGGTCGGTGTTCCGGCAATGCGTGCCACGGGCTGAAAGTTAGATTTTCACAGAATTGGTTCTGCGCTGCGGTATCGAAATGCTGTCGGGGAATGAGGATAGTTGCCACCTTATAGAAAGGAGCCTGTGCCTCTTTCCATTCGATCATAGAATCTTCGACGTTCATACTGTCAGAGGTTCTGGGTTGCACCAGAAATTCCATACAAGCATCGTCCTGTTCAAGCGTAGTACGTAACGCGTCGCGTAAGTAATTATGGCCGGGGTTGTTCGGCATTGGTTCCGCTGCAGACGAACAATTCCTGGCAGAAAATTTGATAGCACGCCGGTCAGGACCCGTACCGAGTTGATAGGGAACCATCGACCAGTAGCGGGTATTCAGCGGGTTGGAAATTTTGCTGCTGACGGTGTGTGCGTCGCGCCGAGCGTTACCAGCTCGGTATTTATCGCGGATGGATCCTTCAATGGCATCTGCAATCTGGACAGATAGGGACTTTTCATCCGGAAACAGATTTTCGCCCAAACTCAGATCAACACCGGGATACGGCAGCACATTAGACTCAACAGAGGTCGTCGGCGCAGCATTGCCCCGGATGTGCTTACCGCAGCCCGCGACGACAAGAAGCAACACAAGATTGACAAGAGGGGAGCAGCGCATGGGTATTGACTCCAGGGTGATGACGGAACTGGCCTCCAATGGACCACGACGAGTAAGCCACAGATAGCGGCGGATCCAGATTCGCCGAAGTACCTTGCCCCGAAACGGGCGCCACCTGGTCAGGTCGCGAGCGTGCACCGGCCTGGCTCGGGGGGAATCGCGACAAGTTTTTGATTCCAGAGGGAACGCCGGCATCTGTTTGCCAGGTTGCCGCCAAAGCTGTCTCTCGGCGTCGATGGCACGGCATTACACCGATGTATCTGGGTTTTCCCGTAATCCATTCGCTTGGCGGAAGTGTTAACCTAGAAACGCAATCTGTACGAAAGAAATTTCAAGTGTTTTCCGCTTTCAGCTCGCATGTCAGACGAGGAGATGCCGGAAATGATGAGAGGCATGCAGATTCGGGCGGCAGAAGAAGCTGATTGGCCTGCCATCGTGGATGTTCTCGAGTGTTGTGGATTGCCTAACGACGTCTTCGACCAGACATTGCGCTTCTTTCATATCGCTGTATTAGGTGAGCGGGTAGTGGGTTGTGCTTGTGCTGAGCAATATGGAGAGACGGTTGTCGTGCGGTCCGTCGGTGTGCTTCAAGAGTATCGCGGCCACCCAATCGCGACTCAGCTTGTCGGCAGCGTACTGACGCGCGCTCGCGCAGATGGCTGTACTAAGGCGGTTCTCATCACCGCTGGCCGGCTCGGCCTTGCTAATCACTGCGAATTCTCGCTCGCCGAGCTCGAATCCATGCCTGAGGAAGTAAGTCTATCCAAGGCATTCCTGCGAAGATTTGGCGGGTGGAGGGCATAGGCTAGCTTTGCGCGCGACGTACCGGGATGAGTCAATATTCCGCGCACGTCCGTGCCGAGGGCTAGCTAGGAAACACTAGACACTACGTCGACATCAACGTCGCCATGCACCGCGTGCAAATCCGCGCCAGCTTCGAAGGCAGTGACGACATTACCTCTGAATGCCAGGCCCCCAAGCCTGACGCTGGAGCCAGGCCACAGTGGCCGAGGGCGCAGCAAACGAAAAATCCCTACGCCAATGCGAAGGCCTTTTTTGTTTGCTGCAGAGGTGCGGCGTGCGTTAGAGCTTGCGAATCTGGGAAGCCTGTGGACCCTTTTGGCCTTGCGTTACCTCGAACTCGACTCTGGCGCCTTCGTCCAGGGACTTGAATCCAGTGCCTAGGATTTCCGAGTGATGCGCGAACAAGTCCTTACCGCCACCATCCGGCGTGATGAAGCCAAAACCCTTTTCGTTGTTGAACCACTTCACGATTCCAGTCGTCATCTCGTCCTCGCATCTACGCAGAAAAACCTACACGGTGAACAGAAGTCAATTGTGCAGAACGTGGAGGGGATTTCGCGGGCAACGACCGCGTGCGCTCTGCGTCGCAAGCATAGCTGAATCTTGCGACTAAAGCCAAGGCGCGCGCTTGCTGGGGTTTTCCATGAGAGTCAAGCGCGCCGGGACGACAAAGAGGGCGACGCGAAACGAGATGTTGGCGCAGTCCAGGTCTGGAAAAGTGAATGCTAGCTGCCTTGCCCGCCGCGGGCAGAGCATCTGCCACGTCGCTGGTGACAAACGCGAACCCAACCGGCGATTGGCCGTCCCAGAAGGTCCAGTTATGAATTCGAACCGCTCCGGCACGATGGAGCCTAGTCTCGAGAACGTAGCCGGGGCTCCTCGGGCCAGACGACTCCGTGACGCCTCTTCTTAATGTATCGCTTTTAAATAAGTGTTCGTGGGGATGGGTTTCAAGCTTCAGTGCTAGCGCCAGGGCGATGCGGTGCGAGCGGCGGCGGGATCGCCAGCCTGGGTGCGGTGCCAAGCCTGAGTAGGGAGCCTAGCATTCTGCGGCAGGTCAGCATGTGCGCCTGTGCACATAACGAAAGAGCTATTACTGCTATATCGACCGTGCAGCTGGACACGGGCCTAGCCACCACTCGTTGGACGGGATACCGTTAGAAGATGAGACGCCGGCCTTCGACGAACGGGCGATCTAAGTAAGGAGGCGCTCACGTGGCCGCCACGCCGTTCAAACGCTATAAGTAGCCGAACCGATCCTGTTCCGACGGCATTCGACGGGTGCGTTCGGTTGAAGCTGCGGCGCCTGGAACGGTATTGTTAGTAGTTCTTTCGCTGCTACTGATCGGAACGTGTCAATGACTTTGCGTCACCTGGCTTCATGAATTTACTGTGCCGGACTGTGGTGTGTTTGGGGTAATGGCCTCCGATGGCGGCGGGTTGATCCAGACTGCTGTGGGCAGCCGCGGTGGTTCAGGGCGACGCCCTTTAAATCTGTTTGGGGACGCCCGGAATGCTGTGTCGAGTGCTGCCTGACGGGTGAGGTGCAACTCCTGGGCGAGCCCATAATGAACGCTGTGCGGCGTCATGAATCCGATGCCCGAGTGCCGATGCACGGTGTTGTACCAGGCGAAGAATGCCTGGCAGTGGGCGCGCGCATCCTCAATGCAGCCGAAGCGCGCGGGGAAGTCCGGACGGTACTTCATCGTCTTGAACTGCGACTCCGAGAAGGGATTATCGTCAGATACGTGAGGCCGGCTGTGGCTTTTAGTGATGTCCAGGTCGACCAGCAACGCGGCCACCGGTTTGGAGCGCATGCTGGCACCGCGATCGGCATGAAGCGTGAGCACGCCGGGGGCGATATCGTGGCGTGCCACGCTGTCGGCGATGAGCTGTTCAGCGAGTTCCGCGCTCTCGCGCCCGGCGATCAACCAGCCCACGACATGGCGGCTGAAGATGTCCAGGATGACGTAGAGGTGGAAGCACGTCCACCTGGCTGGCCCCTTGAGTTTGGTGATGTCCCACGACCACACTTGGTTAGGCGCGCGCGCCAGCAACTCGGGCCTGGTGTAGGCCGGATGGACAAGCTGGTTGCGTCGCTCGCGCGAGCCGCCATTGGCCGCCAGCAACCGGTACATGGTGCGCACCGAGCCCAGGTAGCGGCCCTCGTCGAGCAACGTGGCGTGTAGCGCCGCCGGCGCGGTGTCGGCGAAGCGCTCGCTGTTAAGGGTGTCCAGCAGCACCTGGTTTTCCAGGGCATCCAGAGCCAACGGTGGCCGGGGCCGGGCAGTGGACCGTGGCAGTGGACCGATGAAGGCCATGCGACGCAGGTGGGCCCGCTGCCGGGCAGGCGTGCCGCGCGGCACGCCCAGGGCATGGCAGGCCGCGCTCGCGCCCAGGGCCGGAGTGAGCTCTTGCACAGCCGCCATTACGGCTTGTCGGTGTCGTCGTCGATCGGATTGCCCAGCAAGGCTGCAAGTTTTTTGGACGTCGATCACCAGCAGCGCCTTGTCGAGTCGCCTCCTGAGATTATCGCGCTCGCGCGTGAGCTGCGCGATGTGCCGCGCCTCGGCCCGAGTCTCGTCGAATTTGGGTCCGCGCTTTTGTGGGGCAAGGGCAGCCAGTTCGGCAGCCTCGCGCTGGCGCCGCCACGTGCTCAAGGATGACGAGTACACGCCTTCATGGCGCATCAGCGCGCCGATCTCTCCGGGCTTGGTGCAGCGGTCAGCCGCCTCCAGTATGCGGCGCTTGTCGGCGTTGGAAAATTGCCTGCGCCGAGCGCGAGCAACGACCTCTGAATCGGTGCCGGACGCTGACGCCAGCGTCGCCGATCCGGGCGCCTCTTCAGTCGCCCTACGGGCTCCTTGCGTTGCGCCCGGATCGGACACATTCTTGACGGCGGCCATCGTTGCCTTGGATGAGTTGTTGACGGTCATACCTACCTCGTTGCTCACTAATCTATCAGGGATAGGTGACGCACGTCATATTGGCACGGGGGGATTGTCAACGATTCCAGCCTGGCCGCATAGCCGGGGCTGGGTCTATGGTCCGAGTGGTGGTTTGGGGGTGGTGTTGGTGCTCCTGTGCTCTGTGGCTGATGGGCAGGATTTAGCGCATTACTTCGCAAAAGGGCCAGCATCTGTCGCATGTGCCAGCTGCGATTGCTCTCCCGGCGACAGCGCTGGCAGCACTCAAGCGGATTTTTCCTCGCAAACGCGAGGACCGGTCCGTTGGCGAACCGGTCCTATATTCAGGTGTGCACATTCAGAATGGCGTTATGGGAACAATTAGTTCGCATTACGCAGCAGTGCTTAGAACGTTGCTGCACGCGCGAGTACCCTATGACTGCTTCTTAAGCGTCTCTTTCGCATCGCCGTATGAGGCTCGTGTCTTGCCGACAATTTGCTCGGCCATGCCCTTCACCTCGGTTTTTTCATTTCCCGTGGCCTTGCCGACAACTTCCTTCGCTTTCCCTTTTGCTTCCTCAATGCGGCCTTTCACTTGATCCTTATTCATGACATTGCTCCTTGAGAATGAGTGAATTACCGAGCATATGGACGCGCGTCGGGCGCTCATTTCAACATGGAGTGTCCGGCAGCACCGACCCACAATGTGATTTCCAAGCGACGATTCGACGATAATCAATATCCTTCCTGAGTCATCGTGTCCTTCGCGAGACATCTCCGTAAGATTCGGTCGTTCCCGGGCATCTGCACGACTCTGAGTCAATCTGCCCAGTAAGCCTGACATTTTGCCCGCAGCGCAGTCGGTACGATGGCGGACAATTGGACAACTTCATTGGCAGCGCACCACGTTCCCGTCTGTGGCGCCTACAGGTCGCGCCATGCATGGCCTGGGCACGCCGAGACCGCTAAAGCTGCGAGTCGGGCGGGCCTGCTAGGCACCCCCGCTCGCAAGGTAAAGTCAATAAGATGGCGGCTCATGCCGCACCATCTTGACACCCGTTGCATATTGGGCGCGGACCGAACGCGGCGCGCCCTCGCCGTGTTCCGTGCGCTGCCGCGCGACATGGCGCCGCGCGATGCCCAGGACTTGATGGCGTATCCGTTCTTCTCGCTGGCGAAGTCGCGGCGTACCGCGCCGATCGACTTCCGCAGCGGGACCGTCACCATCCGTGTCGAAGGAACGCAGGAGCACGGCATCACCACGATCTGGGATGCGGACATCCTGATCTGGGCGGCCAGCCAGATCGTGGAAGCGCGAAGCGCGCGACGCGGGAATCCGCCCGTCGCGCCTGATGCACGTCACGCCCTACGAGATTTTGCGCTTCATCGGGCGCGGGGTATCTCGCGCGACTACCAGCGCCTCAAGGCCGCGCTCGACCGGCTGCAATCCAGTCCAAGGCCGAGCCTTGCGGGTCGGCATCGAGCAGGACGACGTGCTGGCCGCGTAGCGCCAGCTCGCCGGCGATGTGCGTCGCAAGCGTGGTCTTGCCGACGCCGCCTTTCTGGTTGAGCAGCGCAATGGTTGCGGACGTGAGCGGGCGTGCCGAGCGTCGCCGCCGACCGACACGCCGCCGGAGGCTCGGGTGACGGCAGCGCACACAGACCGGTCGGGTTGCTCGGCTCACGCGCCGTTCTGATGCGCTGCCACATGCACTCGACGACCAGGTTAGTCCAAACCTGAAGGCGTCGGGTTGCTTAGCCATCGTTGAGTTCGCCGCCGGCACCTGGTTCAATCAACCGCTATCGCGACGAAAAGTTCTGCCTGGCATTGACCGCTCGCCGTAGCCAGTCCGGATCATGGCGCGGCCCTCCCTGCCGGAAAGCCGGCCTGGCCGTGCTGTTTCGAGATTGTCCACCGAAACAGCACGCTCCTATCAAGAGTCAGAGATTGGAAGGATTCTGCGGTGATGAGTGTCCCGACGCGGCGCCTGTCTTGCTCCCGGGAGTCGAAGGGGCTCCGTCGAGAGCCGTCACCTCCTCAGTGTCGGCCTACCATTGCAGCGAGAGCCCTCCGGCTACGCCCTGCGAGATGCACCCGAAGGGTCAGGTAGAGACACCCGTGATGGCCAATGTCACGAGCTGACCGGGTACGCCAACCATTCATCGGTGCCGGTTTGCAAGTGCCCTGCGCCAGGCACATATTTTGCGGGTTGGAGCATGGCTCAAACGGTTCAGTAACCGTCACCACACAGGAGCTCGACGATGACAAACGAGAATGGCAGGCCCGATTCGAAGCGACGGGCCAAGCCCTGCACCCGCGGCCATATCGAGCAGCCGGGAGAAGGCCGCAAAACCACGCAGCCGGGCGAGCACGACCCGCAAAGCGAGCAGCCCGCGGATCTGGCGAACACCTCCCGCGAGCAGGTGCTGGAGCGCTAGCGGCGGCTCTTGCAGCGGATGGGGCGTGTAAATATTCTTCGCCAGGTGAAAAAATCCATGAAAACCTTTCACTGCGGCAGTTGCTCCAACCTGGTTTTTTTGAGAACGTCACTTGTGAGCGCTGCCAGGCACTGCTTGGCTACGTCTACGACATCTCGCAGATCTGCGCGTTCGAACCCGCGGAAGGCAACCTGTGGCGCAGCTTAAATGCCGGCGCGCAAGACAAGCTTTACAAGCAATGCCAGAACTACGCTGTGGCAGGTGTGTGCAACGGCATGATCCCGGCCACTTCGGAAGACGTGCTTTGCGAGTCATGCAAGCTAACGCGCACCACGCCATGCCTGGATACGCCGAACAACCGGCTCTACTGGGCCCGGCTTGAGGTCGCCAAGCGCCGCGTCCTCTATACCTTAACCGCCCTGGGCCTGCCGCACGTGTCCCGCGAGGCCGCTCCGGAATTCGGGCTGCAATTCGACTTCCTGGAAGACGTTGGCGAGGAGCGCGTGATGACCGGGCACGACAACGGCCTCATCACCATGAACATTGCCGAGGCCGACGACGCCCATCGGGAAAAGACGCGTTCGCTGATGGGCGAGCCGTACCGCACCTTGCTGGGCCATTTCCGGCATGAGATCGGCCACTACTATTTCGATCGCCTGATCGCCGGCACCCGCTGGCAGGCACCGTTTCGCGAGCGCTTTGGCGATGAGCGCGCGGACTATGGCGAAGCGTTGAAGGCGCACTACGACAAGGGCGCGCAGGAGGGCTGGGAGCAAAACTACGTCAGCGCCTACGCGGCCACGCACCCGTGGGAGGACTGGGCCGAAACCTGGGCACACTATCTCCACATCGTCGATACCGTGGACACAGCCGCGGCATGCGGCCTTGCGCTCAAGCCAGGCACGGCAGGAGAGCCCACCCTGACGGACCAGACGCCCCTCGGGGATGCCAGCTTCCAAAGCCTGATGGACCGGTGGTTTCCGCTCACCTACGTGCTCAACAGCCTGAACCGGAGCCTGGGCGTGCCGGATGTCTCCCTGTTCGCGCTGAGTCCTGTCGTGGTCGATAAGCTGCGTTTCGTGCACGAGGTGGTGTCGGCCGGGCCGCAGGCCGCATTGCCTAATCCGTAAGGCGCTTATTCCGGCTCGATAATCGCCACCGTTTCCACGCCATTGACCTTGTCGAAGGTTGCGCGGACCTTGCTCCCTTCCTTCAGAGACGGGGCCCAATATCACCCCGAGATAGCAATTGGCTTGGACACCGTCGAGCAGGTGTGCTGGGGCTTTGATAATCATATAGCCGGCCTCCCCTCTGGCTAACCTGGATGGCCAGATGAATCGAAATCAGGAAATTCGTCGTCAAGTATCTCGAACACCTCTTCCGCCTTTCTTCCTAGATTGGATTCAAGATTTCGCAACAAGTGTTCATCGGAGCGCAGCCATCTAGTTGCCCGCTGCACATCCTCAAGGGCATCTCCTTATACAGAAGTAGGACCGTCCCCGCAGCGGGGCATGGAGCCTGAGGCCGCGGAAATTTCGACGTAAGGGGTTGTTAACTTCGCCAGACTCGCGTTTACTCTTGCATTTTCAGGCTGCAATGGGCAACGAGTCGGGGGCATGGGTGGACGAGGAATTTGAGAGTCTGGATCTTGGTGATCCGCGGCGGGATCGGCGCGCCAAGGAGTTGCTCAAGCGGTTTGCGGCCATGCCTACGGCGAGCATCCCTGGCGCATGCGATGACTGGTCGCAAACCATTGGGGCGTATCGGTTTCTCGGCAATGAGCAGATCGACTGGCGGGACGTGATGCAGCCCCATTGGGAGCGCACTGCAGCGAGGGCCGCGCAGTTTCCGGTGGTGCTGTGCATCGCTGATTCGACCGAGCTGTAACGCGGTGCACGGCGTTACAGCTCTAATGCAGAGTGTATTTTAATGCGGAGCCCCGTTCGTGGAGGCCCCGTTGGCGAATGAATTTGACTACTTTTTCTCCGCATAAGGGAACTCGATCTTAGAGGGGCGATGAGTTCATCCGTAGCCTTGAAGCGTCGGGAACGCAGATTTGGCGAGACGATTGCGTCGAGCGCTTCCATTTTTACCGATGGGTCCGCACGTGAGTAGACCTCGCTCGTCTGCATGTGTGCGTTGCCGAGCCAAAGCGAAACCTTTCTGAGATCCTTGGTGACTTGCAAGACGGACAACGCACAAGTGTGCCGACCTCCTTGAGCAGAAGTCTCCAGCCGGGGCCAGAAAGATGTCAATATTATGCGGAGCAATGCCGAACAAACGCGATACTCGATCTGCTTTGAGAGAAGTCCAGTTACATTGTCTTCGGTGAACTACTCCGCATTAAAATACACTCTGCGTTAGAGCTGAACTTCAATGGGCAGGAAATGGAGGGGCTGGGGCCGCTGAGCTACGAAGCCCAGCGGGGCATGTTTTTGCATCCGACCTACGCGGTGACGCCTGACCGTGAACCGCTTGGGGTGATCGATGCCTGGATGTGGGCTCGCGAGCCAAAGGACGCCGACGGAAACCGCGGCGGGATCAAGGAAAGCGTACGCTGGATTGAAGGGTATGAACGGGTTGCGGAGCAAGCCGTGCTATTGCCCCAGACGCGGCTGGTGTATGTGACGGACCGCGAGGGTGATATCGCCGAGTTGATGGCGCGCGCCCAGGAACTTGGCCGGCCGGCCGACTGGCTGATCCGCAGCCAACACAACCGCAACCTTGCCGAGGGCGGCAAGTTGTGGGATAGCGTCGGAGCCAGCCCGGTACTTGGGGAAATCACCTTTATCTTGCCGGGGCGTGCAGGCCAGAAGGCGCGCGAGGTCAAACAGGAGCTACGCGCAAAACGTGTGAAGCTGCCGGGTCTGGTCGGCGCGGAGCTCACCTGTGTAGAGGCAAGGGAGATCGGAGCGCCCGCAGGCGTCAAGCCAGTGGTTTGGCGGCTGTTGACGAACCGTGAAGCACAGGATGCCGATGCGGTCATCGAGCTGGTTGAATGGTATCGGGCCAGGTGGGAGATTGAGATGTTCTTCCATGTCCTGAAGACTGGCTGCAAGGTCGAAGCGCTACAGCTATCGCACATGGATCGTGTGGAGCGGGCCTTGGCGTTGTATATGGTGGTGGCGTGGCGCATTGCCCGCTTGATGCGGTTGGGCAGAACCTGCCCGGATCTGGATGCGTCCGTGTTCTTCGACGCCGACGAAATTCGGGGAGCATACGTGCTTGCCAAGAAAGCTCGCCCGAAGACACCGGTCACGCTCAATCAGATGATTCGGCTGGTTGCTTCCCTGGGTGGGTTCCTTGGGCGCAAGAGCGATGGCGAGCCCGGCGCTAAGACGATCTGGATCGGTATGCAGCGAACCATGGACGCGGCCCTCACCATTCAAGCACTGCGGGAAGAGTCATGACTTCTGTATAAGGAAATGCCTCAAGGGTGGGTTCGATCTCCAGAATCCGTGCAATCACTTCGCCTTCAAATGGACCAATAATCTCGCGGATTTCACTAGCGCTTGCGTATCGCGAGTCGGTCTTGGTGTTGCGCATGGCAATGTCTCCGATCGTGTGCACTCGGTACCATCGTCGAACTCACCGAATGCGTCTATGGGCCTTGTCGCGCAGGCATGGAATGTCTTCGGTACTGATCACCACTCCTGGTTTCGACCTCAATGATTTCAGCTTAGCAGCTGCGCTTGCCAGGCTCCAACCCTCCGACTAGGCCGCGAGGTTACCCAGTGAGACGATTCCGGATAGCCAGAAAGACCAGGCCAGCCGAGTGGCTGGCCGAGAATTTAGCTTCAGCTGCACTCTGCGCGAAGGATGAAGGAAGGTGTCAAGATCGACGTGACGGACGCTGGGTGCCGGAGGCCTGGATTCGCGACAGCCTTTTCGTTGACCCGGCCCACTCCGGCCGGAAGCCCCGTCCTGCCAGAAACCCAGACGCACTATGGCAAGGGCGACACCTCGGCACTTGCGCGTGGTAGAGCTGTTTCCCACCATCGGGCCTCGTTGCTGTAATCCGGCTGGCTTGCGAGATGCCTTGCTGCGATGGCATGGCATGACGCATACGGTCATCAACAGCGCTGGGTTGTCGGACCCGGGCGCCCAACCCTGGGCGCCCAAGCCGAGGCCGCCATCGAGAAATTGAGCGATTGGATCACCGTGCCAGCGTTACGACTACTGGAGCAACTGTGTCCTAACCGCGAATAGGTGACTCGAAGCGTCGCGATTGGCTGACGCACACCGCTCGCGATTTCTTAGCGACTTATCTTGGGTCGATTGGCGCTACATTAGGCCTCAGGCGTTACGTCTTGGCGGCGCGCGACGCATGCTCGACGGTCTGCTTGGCCGCCTTCGGCGTTGTCCTGCTCGCCGCATTGAAATTACTTTCGGCGACTTCGATCGCCTGTTTCACGGTCTGGTATATTGTTTCTGACAGTTTGTTGTTGGCGGTGATCACCGACGTCAGCGCGGTAACGGCGGGCTCCGAACCCGCCGGCGTGCTGTTCGCAAGATTCTCGACGAGTACCTCGCATTGCACCCCGATGGCCTTGGCGAATGCGGATTGCGTGGCGGACCCAATGTCGTACAGTTGACGGCTGTACGACAGCACGTTCTCGCCGATCGGCTGCATCAGACTGGCTTGCAGCGCGAGTAGCTCCTGCTGGTCTTTGACAGCTAACGACTTCTGTGCAAGCTCCCGGGTTTCCGCCAGCGTCGACTTCATTACCTCCAGATTCAGCGCAACCAGTCTCTCGAAGCCTGCGAAGGCCTGGTTCGCCAATCCAAACAGGATGGCGAGGTTGGCTTGTTCAAATGCCGCGATTTGCTCGGGGGTAGCGGATTCATCATGAAGCTCCTGAAATTCGACTCGACGCGTGTCCGAGAGAATCGGACGACTATGTTTGTGCGACAGGATGTGTGTTGGACTACCGGGGAGTATCACGATGCAATGCAACCTCGGGCGGGTTAAACGCATCGAGGCACCCATCAGCGATGACGATCAAGCGAACCACTCGCCTACAGTGCCGTCATGAGGGCCGCGTACAACGTCTCCAGCTCCCTCAGCGAATTCCCGCGATGGCATTGAGGACGGTACCGCCCCTTGCCGTGATGCGGGGACGTTGGTGTCCGGAGGGGAGCTCCTCTAGGTTGACGAACTGGTGTTCGAGGAGGGTGTCAAGATCCGCGCGATCCAGTTCAGTGGCGGCCGGGCCGTCCTTGATCAGCATGAGGGTCGCCAATTCATGAGGACTCAGCATCCTGTTGTCTCCTATGTTTAAATTCAGGTCTTCTGGGAGGCATCACTTGCAGTCCTCGCACTGTGCGCATGGGAAGCGGCGGAGACTGTGACTTCCTATGTACGAGGTCCTCGACCACGGGGCCCTACCGCGCACGCCCGGAAGACTTATTCAATACCGTCCCAGACGCATTATCAAGGTGTGACATGTTTTTTAGGACAGCCTTCGCCTGGCCGACGTCCAACTGTCGCATCCTGGATCGCTTGTACATCGTCCAGACCGCGCGACTCCATCGCGGCCTCTGCCATGCACCGCATGTTTGAATACCTGACATCGCCATCCTAAATTGTGACTAGATCTTAGGCCAATCGATGTTGCAGTGCGGGATAACCGGAGGGGCTGTTGACTCGGCGGTTCCGCCGGAGAGGCCCATGCTGTTGCCTGGTGGACGCGGTTGCCTGGCCGGTTGGGTCTTTCGGCCAAATCCTCGGCGTTGGCGGGAAACTGTTCGCCGTGCCCCGGCCTGCGCCGACCTTCGACCTGCAATGCAAATGTTTCATGCTCGAGCTGACTCCATGCCTGTGGGCGGCACAGTTTTCTGCCTAGTCTTCGCAGAACCGCGCCAGGAACGGTCGGGTACGCCAAGCAGAAGAATCCGACGACTGATAGGGAGGTCGACATGATGACGAAATGGTTGTTCGCTGCCATCGTGATTCTGCTTGCGCAGGAGCGGATAGATCTGCGTCGCCCAGCGCCGGCCGGCGAACACGCCGTAGTGTCCGGCGCCGGTCTGGACATGGTGAGATTTCAGATTGGACCGTAGCTTGCTGCACAGCTCCTGCGCCGCCTCGGTCTGACCAACCGCGTCGGCACGAACCCGGTCCGAGCCCGGCTGCCGCCGGACAGGCCAGACGCCGGGTAGGCGTGCAGACAGCCCGTGTCGTACCAGTAGTAGCAGTAGCGTTAGAGGCTCGCCACCACCGCCAGCGAGCGGGGTAGCTTGCGCACCGACACCACGTGGCGGAAGCGCTCCGCCGGTGGGCGGCGCGGATCTGTTCGCGGGGCATGGGAGTAGGCAGCGTCTCGAGCCACAGATCTGGAGCGGTCCGCACGCTGGGTCGGCGGCTGGACCGGCTTGAAGCGGCGCTGACCGCTGCCCACGAGCGCCAGGCGGCCTAAGAACGTGCCCACGCCGAGGCGATCGCCTCGATACAGGCGCGCCACGAGGGGTTGTCGCAGCAACTGATGCAGGAGACCGCGCACCAGCGCGACGCGGTGCAGGCCGAGCGCGGCCAGCTGACCGCCCAGCTCAAGTTCGCCGAACGCCCTCGTCGCGGCGCTGGAACAGAAGCGCAACGCGCTGAGGCGGGCCCTGCCGAGCGAACGGGCCGCGCGGCAGAGCGCCACCGGCGAGGCCAGTACTTTGAAGGCGGTCAACGCCAGCCAGCGCACCCAGCTCGATGAGCTGTTGCGCGCAGGGCTCGCGGCGGCGCGGCCCGAGCCGCACACCGTGAACGCCGCGGCGGCTAAGCGCGCGGCGAAAGTTTTGCCCACGTCTGAAAAACGAGTCTGACTGGTCATTTCCCGCTGGTTTAGAGTTGGCCAGGGCCGCGCCCACTCTCGGCGGCAGGTGGCGGGGTGGAACCAAGTCGGCCGGGTTCATGCAGTTGCTCGCCCAGGACGACGCGCAGGGCTGCCTCACGTCTAAGAACAAGATTCCGCAGGCGTGGAGAGAGGCGTTCGGATGGGACCCGAGCGATGTCAATCGCCGGCCTAGTGCCTACTCCCTAGTCCGATTGGCCAATTGACGGAGCAGCCCTTCCGAAGCAATCTTCTCCTATCAGGGAGGGATTGGCCATGGCATCCGACACGATCAAAGCGGTCCTCAACTGGCAGAGTGCCGATTTCTGGGAAGCCGTGGCCAAGTTTGACACATACAACATCGATTTTGTTGTCCAGTCAGAAGATGCCTGGTATGAAGCGGTGCTGGTCCGGTCCGTCGTCGTCTGGCTGCACCTCGTTCCTCGCGCAGCAACACCCGGAAGAGCACTTCCTGCGATGATTGCAGCGCCCAACTGGTTGTGCGACCTTCGCGAACGCCCCCCGCTCACGAGCAGTCCCTTAGTCGTCTGTTGGGTGACGGCCGAGGAAGCACCGGGCTCCCAGTATTATGCCAAGGCCTAGTGCGATGCCAATCGCCCTCGCCGGCTGATCGGTGATCAGCGTTGTAACCCGTTCATTGCAGCGAGTCCACCAGTTTTGCCATCGTTCGGCGATAGAGCGATCCGCACTCGCCCTTGCAGCCGTTTGTAGAAAATCCTGCTTCGCTTGTTGCAGTGACTCCCCAGACAGCGAGGGGAGGCGCCGGATGAGATCGTCCAAAGCGGTTTCGAGAGTGGCAATCCGGCGCTTGTTGTCGGCCGGCTCGCCGTGGGAGCCTCCTATGGCACGGAAGTCAACGGAGAGAATGAGGCGCGACAAGCTTCATCGCCTGCATGCTGGGGCGTAGCCGAAACCTTTATGTGCACCAATGACGTTTTGAAAGCAGGTTCAGTAATGCAGCGTGATCGTCATGTCCAAGTTCTGTCCGTCATACAGGAAGCTGGCTGCGGAGAAGGAAGGTGCGCTGAGCCAGCCTTTTGCGTCGTTTGAAAAGCCATAGCCTTCCGTCGGAATCCCCAGCGCGTTGGTATCCAGCTTGCCGTTCATGTTCTCATCATGAGCGGCCGCGATCGCATATGTCCCCGGGGGGACGTCTTCAAAATCGCAGCGCGCCTGCTTATTCTGAATTCTGATTGACATGATACTCCTTGCTGAATGCAGGTAGTCCTTCGGGAACCCTATCGGTGACTCAAAAAGAGTGCAAGCAACCATTCCGTTGCTGTTTCTAATATTTAGAACCGCAACGTGAATTCCGGGATGTGTTGATTGAGAGAAGGTGGAATCCGGATACCCTAAGATTACCGTTACGGCCAGCAGTGCCGTATAGCGAATGGCGATGGCGAGGGATCTAGCCGGAGCATGGGCCATTGAGGGATATACCCCAGTCCGATCAGTCTGAGCGTTCATGATCTTCTCGTGGTTGCCACGTCGGGAATCGCCCACCATCTTCTTGTGGATGGATGGCCACTGAGCTAACTCTAATTCCAGCGTCAGCTTGGCGTCAACGAAGAGCGCATACGGAGCGGATCCATGTTCTGATGGTTCAGTTCGCCGCGAGCCCCCATCCGTTTGCTGAGGTCTATTTCACAGCCCCTCTCCGGTATCGAATCCCGGGCGCTTCGCAGCTATCGTTGTGCAAGTCATTCCGCTGGAATCTGCCAAAACTAAGCTAAGGCATCCATCCAGTCTGCTGGTGCTTGTAACGGTGCGCAGCAACCCAAGCCTCTGACGCCACCGACGACTGGCTGAACAAGGAGACGCAAAATGAGCTTAGGAACCATTCTCTTGATCGTTTCGGTGTTGGTGTTGATCGGTGTGATTCCCGCTTGGCCACACAGCCGCAGTTGGGGTTACGCGCCCAGCGGCGTGCCAGGCTCGTGTTGCGGATCATCATCGTTTTACTGGTCCTGGCCCGGCTTTAACCCATGTCGTTATACCGAAGTCACCCCTCAAGTGCGAATGCACAACGAGTCGGGGCGTGGGTGGACGAAGAATTTGAAGGGCTGAATCGAGGCGATCCCAGGCGGGACCGACGGGCGAAGGAACTGCTCAAGCGGTTTGCACTCTAGCAGTCCCAAGACCGGCCGGGTAAGAAGAATTTTGGCGTGCCCGGTAACTGGTAAAGATCCCTTTCTAGTCGTTCGCTAGTCGGCGTATATTTAGATTGCGGCACCGCCCCGCCATTTGCCGGCGTATAAGTGCCGCAAAGGGCATCTCACGAGCAAAGAGGCCAGACGCATGCAGACGCTTGAAAATCCTAGGGAAAACCATCTCTTGTCCGTTCTACCCGAAGGGGAGTGGGCTCGCCTAACTCCGCTACTGGTGGCGGTCGATATGCCGCTAGGCCACGTTATTTACGAGTCAGGGGACCGCCTCGATCACGTGTATTTCCCTACTACGTCGATCATATCGCTGCTCTACGTAATGGAGGACGGGGCGTCAGCCGAGATTGCAATCGTCGGTAACGAAGGCATCGTGGGGGTTGCCCTGTTTATGGGGGAGAAACCACACCGAGCCGAGCGATCGTGCAAAGCGGTGGCCGTGCTTATAAGCTGAGTGGCGCTGCCATGAAGCAAGAATTCAATCGAGGCGGCCCCATGCAGCGGCTGCTGCTCCGCTATACGCAGTCACTGATCACGCAAATGGCGCAGACAGCTGTCTGCAATCGGCATCATTCAATCGACCAGCAACTTTGCCGTTGGCTGTTGCTGAGCATGGACCGCTTGCCGTCCAACGAACTGCGGATGACACAGGAGTTAATCGCCAACATGCTGGGCGTGCGAAGATCTGGCGTGACAGAGGCGGCCCTGAAACTGCAGAGCGCCGGCCTGATCCGCTACCACCACGGGCATATCGAGGTACTCGACCGGCCAGGGCTGGAGCAGCGCGTGTGCGAATGTTATGCCGTCGTGAAGCAAGAGTGCGATCGCCTGTTGCCCGATTTGCGAGCGATTTGAGTGTCTCCGCTCTGCACGTGCGAACCACCCCAGATCCCGATGGCAACAATGCGGCTGGCTGACTTCATTCAGCGCGACATGGAAACTATCCTGGCGCAGTGGGAAGCGCTTACAGGCACCCAATTACCGGCTGCGGCGAGTATTGACCCACTCGCATTGCGCGACCACACCGAACAAATTCGGCGCGCAATACAAAGGATTTGTCGACTCTCCAGACCAAAGCCGCCCAGGCAGAAAAGTCGAGGGGCTGGCGCCCCAATTGATCGATGCTCCGGAAACTGCCGCACAAATGCATGCCCATCTTCGTTCGCGAAGCGGCTTCGACATCAATCAACTAGCCGCTGAGTACCGGGCTCTGCGTGCAAGCGTTCTTCGTCTGTGGATAGACGATTGTCTGCCTGACTCGCGTGATCTCGATGAAATCATCCGGTTCAATGAGGCCATGGATCAGGCGCCCGCAGAATCGATCGATGTCTTCATTGTGCAAGTGGACCAGGCCTCGCAACCTGTTTCTGGGAATGCTTGGCCACGACATGCGGCTGGTCAAGAGCGGTGCTCGCCTGAAGCGCTCCTGGACGATTTGCTTGATTTCAATCGAACCACGCTGGGTCTACGTATCAATCTCGGCTTGGACAAAGTCGACCTAGCGAATCTGCTTACTGAAGAACTAACTCAGTTATGCGCTGCGCATCCGGGCCACGGGATCAATCTGGAGGCGTCGCCAAGCTCCTAGCCCTGCCATGCGCCCTCAGTCGCGATATTGGTCGATCCAAACAAGATTTGCCCCCGGAAAGGCAAGACGCCACGGCACACCTCGCGCACTCTCCGTCCCCGGCCGGCGACGAGTGCTCGATGGCGCGGCGCCACGCCATGGTCGACCTGCAACTGCGGGCTCGTGGTATTTGCGACCCACGTGTGCTGGCGGCGAGGCGGCGAGTGCCGCGCCATGTCTTCGTGCCGTCCGCGGTGCAGGAATTCGCGTACGAGGACACGGCGCTGCCGATCGCCTGCGAACAGACCATTTCGCAGCCGTTTATTGTGTAAGCGTCAGCGGAACCCATCCGTAATGGACTTGACGCCTTCCTCTGCTCGTGGATGACGGCTACAGATCGACCACTTTACGCAGGAGCGCGAAGGAGACCCGCCAGTGGCCTTCGTCGGGATTGCACTGTACGGACGCGGTCTTCTGGTTGACACGCACGACGGTGCCGATGCGCTCGTGCAGGTGCTGGTCGGTAAAGGCCACCGTGTCACCAACCATGAAGTCAGCACGCTGTGCACGGGGCGGTGGCGGCGGGTCGTGTGGTGGCGATTGGGCCACAGCGGTGGCATCGGCGATGACCGCGGCATAGGGCAAGGCCCAGCGCCGGCGCGTAGCGGTGTCCTCGATCACGGCCTGGGTCTGCCGCAACTCAAGGATACGGCCCTGCCGCAGCGGCTGGATGAGATCGTCGGCCACGTAACTGACGGTCATGCCGATATGCAGGTGCCGGCGGCTCTCCAGGATCCGCTTCGGATCGTCGAGCATCCGACCGATGGTCAGATACAAGCGGTACAGGTCGGCGCTCGGGGCGAGGCGCAATGCGTCAAGAATGTCCATGACGCACAGTTTACCGGTTAGCGTGGCAGCGGTAGCAGTTCGTGGACCCGGCTGATGGGGTGGGCTGGCAGGCGCTCCAGGGTATCCTTGAGCCAGCCATAGGGCTCGATACCATTCAGGCGACAGGTACCCAGCAGCGAGTACATCGTCGCGGCGGCACGCCCGCCACGCGGCGAGCCCACGAACATAAAATTCGCTCTGCCAACGGCAATTGGGCGGATGGCGCGCTCGAGGCGATTGTTGTCCGGCTCCAGGATACCGCTTTCGGTGTAGCGCACGAGGGCCTGCCAATGTCGCAGTGCATAGCCGAAGGCCTGCTCCAACGGCTGCTTGGCCAGCAAGCCATGGGCATTGCCTAGCAGCCACTGGTGGAACTGGGCGAGCAGCGGCACGGATTGCTCCTGCCGCACGGCCAGTTTGTGATCCGGTGGCTTGTCCTTGATGCCGGCCTCGATGGCATACAACTGGGCGATCCACGCCAGCGCCTGCGCGGCCAACCCAGGCGCCTTCTGCACCTTGGCGATCTCAAAGAAGCGTCTCCTGCAATGCGCCCAACAACCGACTTCGATGATGCGGCCGGTGCGATAGAGGGCATCGTGACCACTGTAGGCGTCGGCCTGCAGGTACCCCCGATAGTCGCGCAGGAAGGTGAGCGGATGGGTGGCGGCACGGGATTCGGCGAACTCGAACATGACCGCCGGCGGGTGATCGACCCACAGCCCGTTCTCCTGCCGCTGTCCGGCTCCGAGGTAGCCCCACAGGTGCGCCTGCTTGGTGGTGGCGCGCCCGCGTTCGAGCAACGGCAGCGTGGTGTCGTCCAGGTGCAGGCGCGGTGCTTGTAGGATGTGAATGCGCAAGGATGGTAAGAGCGTCTGCAGCAACTCGGCCGACCCCAGCTTCCATTCGCACAGTGTGGCACGCGGCAGATGAATGCCCAGGCGGGCGTAGCCCATCTCCTGCCGGTGGATCGGCAAGTGGTCCACAAAGGTATTGACCTGGATGTTGGCGAGCAGGCCCGCGCTGGCGTTGCTCTTGGGTAACGGCGAGGGCTGCGCGGTGGCGGTCACGATGGTGGACTCACCGTTCTTCATGGCCGCATACTTGAAGCGGATGTGCTCGATGACGGTAAGCTTGGCTGGCTCGTAATGCAGCGTCTCGCTGCGCTCCTCGCCGATGCGCTGCAGTGAATCGAAGGCGGCCTTCTCCGCCGCGGACAGATCGTATTCGATCCGCGTGCGCGGTAGGTCCTTGGAAAGTCCCGGGCGCCCCTTGCGGGTGTGGCCCGCCACCTTGATCTCTGCGGCGGTTGGCGGTGACGGCAGATCGAGCGGCGCGGCAAAGAGTTCGGCCTGACCCGGCAGACGTTCGGAGCTGGCGCCGAAGTGCGCGCGGTTAAGCTGCGCGATCTGGTGCTTCAATATCTCCAGTTGCTCCCACAGCGCGCGGGCGACCCGGTTCTGCTCCAGCGCGAGGGTACGTACCGCCTCGAGATCGGCTGGCAGGTCGGAGGGGGTCAGTACCGGAAGCATGGCGCCATGATGCGCCAGCGCCGACAGGTTTACAAGTCACAAGATGCGCGTGGCCGTGACTGTGCGGTGGGGCCGAACCGCCGGGATCTCGATGCCTTCGAGCCAGGCGTTCAATTCGGCCAGCGTGAAGCCGCGTTGGGCTAGCGTCGCGGGCGAAGGAAACCGGCCGTGCGAAAGCCGCTTGTACCACAACGCGAAGCCGGTGCGGTCCCAATACAGAATCTTGACCTTCGATCGATCGCGCCCGACGAAGACAAACAGGTGGCCCGACAGGGGATTCTTGGCCAGCAACGGCTCCACCAGATACGATAGGCCGTCGATGGACTTGCGCATGTCGACCGCGTCACGGCAGATGAAAGCCTGCACATCGCCGCTGATCAGCACCGGCCTCCTCCCAACTGCCCCAGCACGAAGCGCACGATGCGTTCGGCATGCACCCCGGCCATCTCGATACGTGCGCCGCCGAGCGTAACGACCACCTGGTCGCGTGACCTCGATAGCGCTGAGTCGCTTGTCGGCAGGACATTCGGCACCGCAACCGTTGCCGCAGCGATGAATGCCGTGTCCGCAGTCACTGCCATTCGCGGCGCCACCGGCAATTGCTGCTCTTGGCTCAATCGCTTGCGCCACAAGCCGAAAGTGCTGACCGCCAAGCCGTGTTGCCGGCAGAAGGCGCGAATGCTCCCGCCGCCGTTCCGCCATTGCGCCAGCAGATCGCGCCAGAAAGCCTCATCGTGGCGGTCATACCTTGCCCCGGCTCGTCCGCTCTTACCTTCCCGCTGATCGGCCATCGCTTCACTCCCAGAGATCGTGAAGCTCATACCTTCTCATCGCCACCCTCTACTCGCCAGACGGGTTCCGCGGACGGTTACTTTATTGTCAGCACCATGGCGCAGGCAGCGTGCATCGGTCCGGCAGACCGCGTGTTGGAGGTCGGCACCGGCTCCGGCTATGCGGCCACGGCGCTGGCAGAGCTGGCGGCACATGTCGATACCATCGAGCGGCATACGCCGCTGGCCGCCACGGCGCGCCGGCTGCTGCATGCGCTCGGCTATGAGGGCCGTATTGCCGTGCACGAGGGCGACGGGAGCAAGGGCTTACCACGGGAAGCGACGTTCGACGTTATCATCGCCGCCGCTGGCGGACCGCGCGTGCCAATCGCGCTGCGCGAACAACTGACCGTGGGCGGGCGGCCGCTGATGCCGGTTGGCGATACGCCCACACGGCAACGCCTGGTACTGGTCACGCGCCAAGCCGACGGCGGTTTCGCGTGCGAGACCCTTGGCCGGGTGGCGTTCGTGCCGTTGGTGGGCGAGCAGGGCTGGGCGGACGCCGGGGTGCCGCCCATCCCTGAAATCTGCCAATGATGCCGCGCTGCGAGCCGCCCGCGCCGCCACTGCGCGCGCCGCAGGGATGCAGGCTTCCCGGATCCCTTTCGCGCGGTTCGCGGACAGCCGCGTGGTGCTGGTCCTATCAGAGCTGCGTCTGGCGTAGCGCCCTGAGAGATGTCCGCGAATGCGGCGTAGTCCTGATCCAGCAGCCACGTCAGCGCCGTACATAACGAGGTGCTTTCTGGCCCAAACTCCCGAGAAGGAGTGGAAGGAGGGTGGAAGAAGTAGGGAAACGCCCCTGCACTCAGTCGGGTAGAAGTTAGAAAGCGGCCCCGGGTCTGTCGGGTAGCATCGTAAGACGCGACTACCAGACCCTTCACTATGACTAGCTCGCCAGCCCTCCTGTCCCATTTTGTGGTGCTGTACGCGGTGCCAACGGGTTGCATAATTGCCGAGATCGAGGGCTCGGCGGTGTACCAGCTCGGCCTGTTTCCGGAGGATGAGCAGCTGATTGCATTTGTGGCAAGCCTGTTTCCGGAACTGCCGGTGATCGCGCTGCCGGCGCACCCGGCGAGGCTGGATGACGACATGGTGTTGATCCTGGGCAACCGGGCCATCCAGAAACCAGGGGCGGAGTAGCGCGCCATCTGCCGACTCCGCAACCGACTGTGTCAGGTCGCGATATCCAAATTGGGCACCAAGGTCATGTGCGCCGGAGGCGTACCGGGCCGACCCCGAGCGCGCCCGCAGCAGCAGGCGGTGCACTCACTCCGTAATGCAAGCCTTACCCGCAATAAGGCAAAAGCGACTTTAGGCGTGCGTTAGCAGACGTTCGAACGAGGGCGCAGAAAGCAACATGGAGGTCCCATTGGAAAGGGACCCTCAACCTTTCCTTCGCCTCGCCGCTCTCCTTCAGATGCCGGTGGCGAGGCCTTTTCTTCCCCAAGTCGCCGCCTAGGCCCGGCCGGTCACTTCGCGTGGTGGAGCGGCGTCAGGGCGTGACCGCTCCCTCAATGCGGCACCCTAGAGACCCAGCGCACGAGCCAAAAACTGCCTGCATGGCGCGCACCAGCTTGTCGTCCACTTGTCACAGGTTGGCCCCCATAGCTAACTTCGCCATGGTGGGCGGCGACAATCATTTTGTCCGGTCGGCCAAGATGTCGGTAAACCGGACATCCTGCTTGACGCTATCCACCATGGTCCGGCCGCAGCGTCATTTTGCCCGCAAGTCCGGTCCACTGTTGGGTCTGTTCGGCGAAGGGCGGGCAGGGGTATTGGTGCCTGGGATCGCGCAGCTGCGGCGCGCTCGTACTGCGCTCCGGGGCCGTCCACTATCGCGATTTCATCCGCTCCCCATCTGCAGGACCTCATCCTCAGTGGGCTCGAGGGCTATGCATGCGGGCGCCTCGCTGACGGTCTCGATAGCTTCTGCCGCGCGGCAAGGCGAGGCGCCGAATGCCGCAGTAGGCGGAGGACGGCCCCCTTGGGGGAAAGGCCGTACTGTCAGTTAGGCAGAACAGGAACTCGTCGAGATGGGCTTTCGCTAGGTGCGTTAGCAGACATTCGCGCTACCGAGCCACGTGCATCCTAGAAGCCCCATTGGAAGGTTCCTCTCAACCTTTCATTTGCCTCGCCGCTCTTCCGAGTTCCGGCGGGGCTTTTCTCGTCCCTCATCAAGGAAATGCCGCCCAGCGCCTCGGGAAAACTGTCATTGAGCTATGACCGGCGCGCCTGATTCTGACCCAGCATGTCCCCGTGCGCGCGGCGCGCAGCCTAACGGTAATGCTGCCGGCTCTGGTGAGATATTGATGAGGTGATCCATGGCTTCTGCGGCACATGGCATGGGGGTAGGCGAAAAGGGGTGCCGGCGGCCGCGGCGACCGGAATCGAGGATGGTCGCGGACGAGATGGACTAGATTCCTCGAGCCAAAGCGCTGGGTCGCCCATAATCTTCGCGTTGCACTTCTATTCTGCTTAGACTATGAAGGATGAACCACAGGATGTGAAATGGGGGCGACATGCACGCGAGCAAGTTTGCGCGAGGATATCTGGAATTGGCTGGCATCCTGGCGGTGGCAGCTGGCCGGACCGTCCAACGCGGCGAAGGACCAGCGAAAGGTGACCTAGTCACGGCTCATAGCGAGTCGGACCCCTCAGTGGAATTCAACTTGCTCATCATCGAATCGAACGCACCGGGCGAGTGGCTTGCAGAGGTCTTTGCCATTGGATGCGGGCTCGAGTCGTTGACCACGTTTGACGGCGTGGATCTCGGGGACAAAGTGCCAATCTTGCTGGACGAGATTTCTGGAATCATTAGGCGTAGCCGGGCGCAATGAGAGCACCTAAGGGATTTCGGTACGCGTCTGGCATTCTTCGGCTTAGCCACGTGCTCGGTCCGAAGTCAAACGCGCATCGGCCGAACGAGTTCGCATGCGCCTTACGCGTTCCATGACGCATTTGCAAACGCCCGTCAACCGCTAGCTTGAAGTCAGTGGTCTTGCGAAGGCAATGCCCGCAGCCGCTCAAGCACTTCAAGCGCGGTATTGCACTCGTCTTCGTTGTGCAGTCGTTGGGCCTCGATGTAGATTAGTATCGATCTCACCACGAGGTTTTTGTCCTCACACTGGGACGATGACGTAGACACGCACGCCACTTCCAGCTCCGATAGCAAGCTCTCACGGATGATGTCGATGAAGAACTGGCAGGCGGTGGGGTGCACCCTGGTCTCGGCGGACGCGGTAGGAACCCCGGCTGCATCAGCCGCCGACCATGGGATGCAGAGCAGCAGGGCCAAGGTGATCAATCGCATTTTTTGCGACGAGGCTATCGTGGAATGCCAATCCAAGCCGATCGTTCCGTCTTTCCCCGAGTCCGCCAAATTCTGCGCTGAGCCGCCACGGCGAGGTTCAAAGGAGCGACGATTCGGTCGGATCCCGATCACCCGAAGATGAACAGAACTCGGAATTGGGGGCGGCCGTAGCTTTCGCGGCGGCAGCGAGGAAACGCGAACAGTTGTCTGCATGTCGACTCAATTGCGCGAGGCCCGTATTGGTTTCTTCGTTGTGTCCCATTTCATTCCAAGATAAGCGGTTGCACCTTAGAGTTTAGGATAGCCAGCAAGAAGTTTCCCCTTGGCGGCCTCACTCCTTATATGACGTTGCAATGTACCATGCCGTAAGGCGTGTCCGTCGTTACCAACGAATGGGGCCCTCCAGCCATTCCAGGAAGCACACATCGCCCGTCCGCGATACAGCGCTTTGGCGCCTGCCAGCTGGATCAGCCAGTTGGCTGTTGCGGGGGCCGTGGACGATGCCACCCAGAGCCCCGAGTCGATAGGTTTTACGCCAGCTTTCGTGCGCATCGCAGCGAGCGAGGTAAATTGCGTCGAGCGGGCAAATCAGATGACCCGCACCAAAAGCAAAGTCTGCAATCGGCCTGCGAGGTCCTGCCGCGGCAGCTTCAGCCACCATGCAAAAACCCGGGGTGGCTTCGATCCGAACGGGCCAGCGAACCGGCATCTTGGCGGGGCTGTGCCGCGTCCGGAGTGGCAGCCTTCAGTCTGGTGCGGTCCCAAATATTTCCGTCATCAAGTCGTGCTCGAACTCCGCGGGCAAGAAGTCGCGGGGTCCGGCGGCATACAGCATGGATGCGCCAGTTCCAGGGCGAAGTACGCTGACCAGACGAACGCCCAACGTCCCTTCATCCGAGGCGTCGCATACGTGGAAGTCGGCCGCAATAAAGCCGTGACGCCGGCATGCGCTGGAGAATGCGCTGCGCTCAATGGTTGAAAATGTCTCCAACTGCAATTCGGAAACCTCCGATGAGAAATCCGCAACCCCGCCATCCGCCAGCGGACGCGACCAGTCTATGAATCGCTATTCGGCTACGGCGGCGGCCGCTGGAAAAGCGGTCACATGCCAAAGGGGCTGATCAAAGCAGGTTTGATATTAGCGGCCTTTGGCGTCCGGGACTCTGGTCTGGTCAATAGTACCTCCTCCGGTGCCTTTCCGCGCCCTCCCATGCAGCCCATCCGTATCGGCCTTCCCGGCGCTCTCTGTCCTATCACAATGGCTCGGTCTGGCCGCACGACAACGCGCTGATCGCAATGGGCCCGTGGGTTGTAACGGGATTTTCCTTGGAAGATGGTCCGCACGCCCCAGCCGGAGAAGGACGCCGGCGTGAGCAAGGTCTCGCCGTGCGCATTGCATGCCGTGGACTGGCGATGCCGCTCCACAACACCTGCCCAGCATTGCATGAGTATGCGCAGCAGGGTTGCTTCTGGCCGTCGAGAGCGATCGCGTACGTGCCGAGTTCCTTCGACCAGAATGCCTGCTCGAAGCGCTCACGTAACCGCAATGCCCCCTTGGCCTAGATTTCGCGTGGTGTGTCGCCAAAGCTGTTGCGCAGACGAATCTGTCCGTCCGCGCCGTGAACCAGCAACTCGACCCTGTCCCGTTTCGCACGGGCAGTGGCGGCCGCGATGGCCTCCTCTTGCGTCGCGTGGTGCGACTCCGCATACCGCGCATTTTCCTCGGCGCGCCTTCGGGGCGCTTGAGGTCGCCACCCTGTTCACCTTGTCCTTTCCGACTACTTCGTCAATGCCGGCTCCGGCGTGAGTTGTTGCGCGTTCTCAATCACGGCGAGGCCGTCAACTCGCTAAAAGTGGGCGATCTCAGTTAGGCAAGCTGCTGCGCACTGCGTTCCTATACAGATTGAGTCGTACCCCCGCAGGCAAGACGCGTTGACGAGATGCAAGTCCTTCATTGCCGCTCGCGGCTAGGGGGTGGGGCTCGGCCGACTTCACAATCCGCCGAGCGTGGCCCGCACCCCCTTCGGCCAGCGCGCCAGATCGAAGCCGTGGTGACGCAGCAGCGCTAGCGCCATGCGTTCGATGCCGAACCCAGCGCAGCCGGTATGGGCCGGCGAGCCGTCGGCAGTGCGCAGCGCCCACACCTGGGCAAAGTGGTTCATGTGATAGTTGAAGCTCATGCATGCACTGGGCGGCGCGCCGTCGTAGATCGGCACAAGTAGCTCGAACTTGAGCTTGAGCTCGCGCTGGCTATCGGCCACGATCTTGCCGCAGCGGCCGAAGAAGGGATCGTTGGCCAACCGCACCTCGTGCGGCAACGCGAGCAGTGCCGCGAAATGCTGGCCGCGTTCTATCCAGAGCTGACGAAACGCGATCACCTGCTCGGCATTGCCCAGACGGACGTACTCGCGCTGGCGGAACATCTGCATGCGCATCGGGTCTAGCGAAGGTTCGTGGCGGAAGCAATAGGACATCGCGTCAACCACGCACCCTTCTGGCGGCATGGCGCCGCGCCGCGCGATCACCGGGTAGATCGGATAGCATGCCGCCGGCGTCAGCACCACGCGCGTTGGCCGTTGTTCGTCGGCCCATTCCTCGCTGTCCTCCAAGCGCGCCAGCAGGCGATGATGATCGCGATCGTTGCCGTAGAAGCTATGCACAGTGCCGGCCAACTGCGGGAAACTCTTCAAGTATTCGCTTTTCTCGAAGTCAATGCGGGACATCCCCGGAGGAAAGCGCATCACCTCAGCGTGCTGGTCGACGCCAAGCGCGGTGAAGGCAATATTCAGTCCGTCCACAATGGCCTCGAACTCGGCGCTGCGACCGTAAACGCCATCGACCCCGCCCGGGATCAGCAGTCCGGCCTCGATCAGCGCCTGTTGGTAATGATGCTGTCCTGCCTGCAAAGATTGCGGAGCGGTGGCAGCCGGGAAGTCGCCATCGACCACCGACGCGGAATTCGCGCCATCGCGCGCACTGACTTTGGTATCCATGTCATGTCCCTTCGTTGAAACGCTCACGCCGGCAGAAGCCTGACGTTATTGGTTAGATTCGCTCGTTGCAGAACATTGGCGGCGCCGACCGAAATCGTGCAGATGACGTGACCGCGGTACGGGATGCAGCGGACTGCCGTGGCCTGCCACTCCGAAACGAAAGCGTGGACCGTCGACATGAAGCTCCTCCACCAGGCAACATGGCTTGCGACGAGGACCATGATTGTGCTGCCTGCGGGTGGGGTATGTTTGCCTGCGCACACACGGATGCGGAAGCGGATGGTTTGTTCTGTCCCGCGTACGTGGCGCGCAGGAGGTCGACGTCGTCTCTTTGCGCAGACACCGCCATGCCGGTCGTCGCTATGCCACGGCGATCGTCGAGCCCTCGTGCAAGCGCGTGTTATGAGTGGAACGTGGCCGGTGGCGGGAGGAAATCCGCCCGTTCTTCGAGTTTGGCAGGCAAGTAACGGGACGCGGCATGGGTTGGTTCCCTACGTTCGCGGTAGGACAAGTCCACGTTCGGCTCCAGCGGCGGCGGCGCACCCCGAAGCGGGCGCAATGTGTTGCGAGATCCGTAGTGATACACCCAGCCGCACGGGAGTAGATCTCCCCCTAAAAGATCGGGACCGGGCGACCTAAGATTTGCCTGCAAGCTGGAGCCAAGCCCAGAACTGGAGCAGCCGAATGCGTACCCATCGCGCATGCATCAGAGGCGCCATCGTCATACTATGCGCGATTGCCAGTCTTGGCCTTGTTCAGCGTACGGAAGCCAATCCGCTTTTTGCCAGACAAACCGGCTTGAACTGCTCCGGCTGCCATACGGTCTATCCGGAGCTGGCACCATTCGGACGGCAGTTCAAGCTTGCGGGTTACGCCCTGGGGGAACGCGAAAAGGTGCCACTTGCCCTGATGGCAGTGGTCTCACGCAATTCGATCAACGGCAATACCGACAAGTCGACCGGCGACAAGCTGTTCGGCAAGAATAACGAATTTGTTGCGGAGGCCGTCAGCCTGTTTTCCGGCGGAAAGATCACGGATAACGCCGGGGCCTTCATCCAGTGGACCTACATCAATGTCAGCACCACGGATAGCCAGACGTTCTCCGGCCATAGCGCGCTCGACAATACCGATCTGCGCCTGGTGAAACTGTTCGGGTCGGAGGAGAAGCCAACGCTCTTCGGTCTGACCCTGCATAACAACCCCACCGTTCAGGACGTCTTCAACACCATCTCGGCATGGAGCTTTCCGTACTGGAGCCCGAGTATCGCGGCGCCAGGCCGAGGCACCTCAACGTTCCTGGAGTCGGGTGTGCGGGTAGCCGGGATTGGCGGCTATGCCTACCTGCTGGATTCGCTCTACCTGGAGGCGACTTCCTATCACACGGCGAAAGGCGCGCTATCGGTTCTCCGCGCCGGCTCGCCGGACAATCAAAGAGTTTCACTCAATGGCGCCAACCCATACTGGCGCATCGCCTATACCTTCGGCAGCGAGCATCAGAATTTCACGATCGGCCACTTTGGATCGATAGCGACAGTGGAGGTACCGGACAGCGCGACAGCCGGGGACCGGTTCCGCGATCTCGGATTCGATGCCCAGTACCAGTTCTTCAGCAGGGACGACCGCCATATCGTCAGCGCGCAGGCTGCCCTGATCCACGAGAAGACCGACTGGCGGTCTGGCTTCCCTAACGGCAGCAAGGACAACCCCAATTCCACCCTGCGTTCGGCCCGGGCCAAGGTCACCTATCTGTTCGACCGCACCTACGGCATCACCGCCGGCGCGTTCAAAGTGACGGGAGACGCGGATTTCGCAAGGTTTGGCACGACATCCGGTAAGCCGGATACGACGGGCTATATCGTCGAGCTGAACTACTGGCCGAAATTCAAGTTTGTGTGGGACCCGCAGATGAACGTTCGCTACGGCTTTCAATATACGGGCTATACCAAGTTCAATGGTAGCCACTCCAACTACGACGGAACATTGAGACGCGCAGCGGACAACAACACCTTCTTCTTCTACGCGTGGCTCATGTTCTGAGGCGCCCCGGTGACCAAGCAACTCGTCAACGCGGTGTGCTGCCGATAAAGTTGTCCGAATTGTCCGTCATCGTACCGACGGCGCTGCGGACTAAATGCCAGGCTTTCTGGTCAGATTGACGCAGAGTCGTGCAGATGCCCGGGAACCACCGAATTTTACGGAGATGCCGCGCGAAGGACATGACGACTCAGGAAGGATATAGATTATCGGCGCGACTCATTGCTTGGAAATCACATTGTGGATCCGTGCTGCCGGGCACTCCAATGCTGAAACTGAGCGCCTGACGTGTGTTCATATGCTCGGTAATTCACTCATTCTTAAGGAGCAATATCATGAATAAGGTGACCGTGCGCGCGAGTTCTGCACTCGCACAAGCCTTGTCCGCGGGTGGGAAGGCAGATTACGACGCCGCGCTGAAACAGGCCGACGCTGACTACAAGACAGCGAGCAACAAGTGCGGCGGCAGGAAGGGCAACGACAAGGACGTCTGCAAAGCCGAGGCGAAGCGGGATCGAGATGTTGCGAAGGCCAACGCCGATGCCTCGCGCGACGGCACCGCAAAGGCGCAAGCGAAGGCACACAAGGTCAAGGCCGACCGAGACTATGACGTGGCTAAGGAAATGTGCGGCGACGACAGGAAGGGCATCGACAAGGATGTTTGCTTGAATGAAGCCAAGGTTGTTCACGAGAAGGCGCTTGGCGCGGCCAGGGTCGAGAAGGCCGCCTCAACCGGCACCAGCACAGATGTCGCGGAGGCTCGTCGCGAAGCCAAAAGGACACCCTGGACGCTAAGTACAGGGCCGACAGGGAGAAATGCGATGCCATGTCCGGCGATGCCAAGGACAAGTGTACGGCTGATGTGAAGGCAAAGTACGGCAAGTAGTCGGGCAGAGCCACCTTCCCGCCGCCCTGCCAAACGCCAAGTGGCAGCGCTGGTGGACGCGACTTGAAAGGGGATGGCCATGGCCTTCAACGATTCAGCGGCCTGGTTCGGACGACGCTCCTGCACGAAGCGGATCAGCTTCGACAGGATAACCATCGTGCCGATCACGATGGTCGCCTTCAAGTCCTCGGTCACATACGAGATTGCCGCCAGCACCGTGAGCAGCAGATTGAAGGGGTTCCGATAGGATTGCCACAGGTGCAGCCATGCCGGCAGTGGCTTTTCGTGGTCGACTTCATTGGGGCCGATGCGCCTGAGACGTTCCTCCACTTCGGCATTGGAAGGCCGTCTTCATGCGCGTGCAATCGTACCAGCGCGGCGGCGACGTCTTCCTTGGCCGCCCGCTTGAGGTCGCGCGTCAAATGCTCCGGCATGGCTCGCGACGGCCCCGGCTCTCCCAGCGACTCGAACAAAGCCAACCGCTGGAAAAGGTGGGTGACCCGGCGCGTGCGCAGGAAGGCCCCAAAAAGACGGATAGCGGCCAACCCTCCTGAGGTCCTTGATGTGCGAGCCCCTCTGCCGCAAACAATTTCCGAGCTTCTCCGCACCTCGCGCAGCGGACTCTTGGAGATGACGGTCGGGACGCACGCCCGCTCCCGACTGCTGAACCAGCGTACGTTCACTCGGTCCAGAAGGGCTACATCCGGCGGTAGCGTGACTCGAGCATCGCGAACAGGCCGAAGGCCACGAATCCAAGCGCCACGGCCGTAAGCAGAAACCGCCCCAACGGCTGCGCCAGGATCGCATGCAGCGCGCCGTCCAGCCCCGGCGCCTTCTGCCGGTGGAAGGTCAGCGCCGCATAGCTGAGCAGGCCCCCACCACGCCCAGTGCCACCCCCTTGGCGATGTATCCGACTTGGCCCAGTCGCGCCACGCCTTTCCGGGCAACTGGGGACATCGACGAAGTGTCAATCTCCTCGTTGAAGGATTTCTTCACGCCCTTGACCATCCCGGCCACGCCGACGCCAATGATGATCAGCCCCGTGACCACGACGATCACCCGCCCGGCGGGCCACGCCAGCACACCTGAGGTGGTTTGCTGCTGGGACTGCGCGTCCCACGATCCCCAGCCGAGCACGACCGAAGCTGCGCTGACCCCCAGGGCGGCGTAGATCACGGCCTTGGCCCCGCTGGTGACTTGATTGCGGACCCGTTTGGCACCTACGCGGTTGCGATAGCCCCAGATGGCTTCACTGGCCTGCCAGAGCGCGAGCGCCACCATGCCGACCGCAACCAGCCATAGCAGGATCCTGCCAAAGGGCTGATCAGCCAATGTTCTCAGCGCCCCGGAGATGTCGGCGCTCTTGCCTGCCGGCGCGCCCCATGCGATCTGCAGCGCCAGCCAGCCGATCAAGAGGTGCACAACGCCGTAAGCGATCAACCCGACGCGGGCGAGCGCCTTCAGCGACGCGCTGTCGCCGGCCTGTTCGGCCTTGCCACCGGAATTGGGTGCCATCGCGGGGCCCGCCTCGTGAGTTGTCAAACGCAACCTGGGATCCAACATTTTCTACCTACAACATGTTGTTGAAAACGATCCCAGGTGGGCGAAAACTGGCATTTTGAGGGTTATCGACCCCTTGCGCGACTTGAGCAGCGTAGGAGCGCGCTGAGTCAAGATAGGCGCCGTACGGCCGACGAAGAGATTTGAAAGTCCGCCGCTGATTCAACCTTAGCTCGGCTCGCAACCTGAGTGCAAGGACTCCTCGTACCCTCGGACTCATGCAGACCGACGCGTCGCCGTCCGGGATCGTTGTAGGAGCGCGTCCGCGTAGCGCTCCACAGGAAAGCGGAAAGTGCCCCGGAAATTGATGTGGCTGAAATGGACCGGGCCCATGCGACGCAGCCAGCCATCTTCGATGACCTGGCCTTCCTTACGCAGCCGGTCGACCAGGCTCTGCATCTGGGCGGTGTTCCACGCCAGAACAATGTTGGTCAGCAGCGCATGCGATCCCGAGATTACTTTCATCTCGCCGCGGCGCCGGCCACGCTCGTGTGAGACTTTTCCATGGTAAATCGCGCGCAGAAGATGATGTAGCTTCAGCCCCCATGCAAAAACCCGGGGGTGGCTTCGACCCGAACGGGCCAGCGAACCGGCATCTTGGCGGGGCTGTGCCGCGTCCGGAGTGGCAGCCTTCAGTCTGGTGCGGTCCCAAATATTTCCGTCATCAAGTCGTGCTCGAACTCCGCAGGCCAGAAGTCGCGGGGTCCGGCGGCATACAGCATGGATGCGCCAGTTTCAGGGCGAAGTACGCTGACCAGACGAACGCCCAACGTCCCTTCATCCGAGGCGTCGCATACGTGGAAGTCGGCCGCAATAAAGCCGTGACGCCGGCATGCGCTGGAGAATGCGCCGCGCACAATGGTTGAAAATGTCTCCAACTGCAACTCGGAAGCCTCCGATGAGAAATCCGCACATACCCCGCCATCCGCCAGCGGACGCGACCAGTCTATGAATCGCTATTCGGCTACGGCGGCGGCCGCTGGAAGAGCGGTCACATGCCAAAGGGGCTGATCAAAGCAGGTTTGATATTAGCGGCCTTTGGCGTCCGGGACTCTGGTCTGGTCGATAGTACCGCCTCCGGTGCCTTTGCGCGCCCTCCCATGCAGCCCATCCGTATCGGCCTTCCCGGCGCTCTCCGACGCCGGCTTAGGCTTACCCCCAGTGCGCGCGGCAGCCCACCCTCCGTGTATGGCACGGCCGGCACATCGTGGGGATTCTTGGCAAGGCCGCCCGGGTTAGTGGGGGTGGCGCCGCCAGGTGTGCTACCGGGCGGCCTGCCAGGTCCGGGGGTGATGTTGCTTCCTTTCGGGCCCTGGTCGGTGCGCACTTCCGATGACTGGGCCATGGCCAGGCCTGCCGAACCGAGAAAAGCGGGGATGATGGCCAATGACAATATGTGTCGCATATTTTCCTCCTTCGGTCGGACCGTACATTCAGCTTGCTTTTTGCAGCAGCACTCCATGACCATGATTGCCCCCGGCCGACTGGCGTCCACAGCCCACGCGGCGCCACATGTGGATGCCAAGCCAGATTCCTGCGACCACTAAGACGGTGATCAGGACAGCAAGGGCCTGGATAACTGGTCTCGGCAGGGAGTCCAACCACGCAAGCATCGGCGCCCGCGCCAGCAGTAGGCACGTTCCCGCTGCGGCAACTGCGACTAGCCTGGTGAGCGTCAGCGCGTCTGGCGATGCGCATAGCGCCATTGCCCGAAGCCGGCGGCGCGATTGCGTCGTGGGAGTCCTCGAGATTGTTGTCCAACGCACTTGAACTTCAGGGGGGCTGGGGCTTGAACGAGGTGACCAGCAATTTACGCGCCAGAAGCTTTGCTGCTCATACACGATCTGCTATCGCGGTTACTACCTGGCGGGCCTGTCCGCGCAGTGCCCTGCCGGCGCAAGCACCGCGTCAAGGATACGCAGAAGCCTTGCCAGGTCGCTTGGCTTGCAGAAATACTCGGTAAAGCCAGCTGCAATTGTAGCTTCGCGCTGCGCCGGAAAGTGGCGGTTGCCACTTCCAGCAGGCTCGGGCGGCCTGCAGGTAGCGTTGCTGGCGGCCCACCCAGTGCTCGCGCGGGGGCGGCCGGCGAAGAAAGCTTCAGTAGGCAATCGCGTCCTCGGCGGTGAGCGACGACACGGGCGCTCACGCAAGTCCCGCGGAATAGATGCGCGGGCGTCACGTTTCGCTTCGCTTCGCGTGCGTCGACCAAAGCGTCGCTTCAGCCGTGGCCCTCTGGCCCGGAACTTGCGCTCACTGCGGGAGGGGTGAACGTAGCCCTCCAAGCAAGGTAGATCCCGTGCATACAATTCTCGTGGTCGACGACGAATCAGGCGTGATCGATGCGTTGGCCTGCGCGCTCGAGCGCGAAGGCTATGCTGTCGAACAGGCAGCGGACGGGCTCAGTGCCTTCGCCGCTGCGCAGCGCGTTCATCCGAGCGTGGTGGTGACCGACTGGATCATGCCGCATGCCGATGGCGCGATGCTTTGCAAAATGCTGCTGGGCGAGCCAGGCCTGAGCGCCACGCCAATCGTGATCTCGACCGGTTGCAAACTACAACCTGTGATCGCCAATCCGACCGTCCGCTACTGCCCGAAACCCTGCCTGCCCGACGATGTGGTGCGGGCCGTTCATGAGCTCCTCGGCAACACGGCCTTCCCATGTGTGCACGACGCGCCGCAGTCATGAAATTCTTACCGCTGTTCTTCGGGGTCCCCGAGGGCTGATCTGGACGATGACAGCTGGCGGCACTACTGGCGGGACCGATAACCGCCGGCGATTCCTTCTGGTTGGCCTGGCCGCCCTTGATCGGGCTTCCGGGCGTACCCAAGACGCAGAACGCCCAAGGCCGGCCCCCCACTTTGGCAAGGCTTCGACCCAACTGGCCAGCACCAGCAGACCAGTCCTGGGCGATGCAAATCCATTCGTTTTATGGCACTCAACCGTATTGAGACGAACCGCGCATATGAGCTAATCTGCTGCCTCGTCCGCGCGGCTTCTTAAGCGCGGACTGGCAAGCGCAGGTAATTGTATCGGCTGACGTTGCTTGCCCTACCTCCGTATCAGTCATGCCCAGAAGCTTCGCGTGAGCTGTCGCTTCAGCGGGCCCTGACACGAGCCGTTCTTTGCCAAATTCAGTTCTCTCGCACGACACCCGAAAGTAGGCAACTATCTGCCCGGCATTGACCGCTCGCCGTAGCCAGTCCATTCCAGTCCGGCATTTCACGCTGCCTCTCCCACTCTGACTTTCCGTTGCGATAGTGGTTGATGAACCAGGTGCCGGCGGCGAACTCAACGTGGCTAAGCAACCCGCCGCCTTCAGGTCAGCCACTGCAAAGCCATGCTGGACCATCTGCACACGCACGCAACGGCCGCGGCGCGCCCGATCTCAAGGAACCTGCGAAAGGTATAACGATTTGGGGAAGGTGAGCGCGTTTGGGGCAAGCCCGAGTGCGACGGCAGCTGCCGCCGGCCACCTGCCTTAGAGCGGCCGATGATTGCCGACCGCCGCAGGCTGGCCGGCGCGCCGATCGCCGTAAGTTCGAGGCTCAGGTAGCATGTTAGGATGTACCGGGAGATGGTTATGGGGCAAGTGCGCTATCACGGGTTCCCTTCACACGAGCGCACGGTGTTCGGCATCGCGTGTAGACGGTACGGCTTTATCCCAGACGACTTCAATGTCAGCGCGACCGAAGGCATTCGTGCAAGCACCTCGCTGACTCCTCGGGTGGTGACTGCCGAACGGAAAGCTTTGAGGATGAGCATGCAGTACGCGGGTGACCCCGGCGATTTCTGGTCTGCAGAGTTTGAGCATGACCTGTCGAGAGGTGTATTTGGGCCTGCACCGGACTGACACACGGCCCTATCCCACCATTAACGGCTGTTTCCGCGTCCTTCCCCCTGCGGGCGCTGGCTACGCTGGAGACGCCGCCACGCCTGTTAGACCCTGTCCCATTGAAAATCCCGTCGGTCGCGCCTAGAACTGGATTTGGCGGCACCGAAGGAGCAAACAATGCCAAACAATATCCATGTGGTCCCGCATAAGGACGGCTGGGACGTCACCGAGGAAAATGCGCGGTATGCGGAGTCGCACCACGCGACGCAAGAGGAGGCCATCGCGGCCGCCACTGCCCGTGCGAAACGGGACAGGGTCGAATTGCAGGTTCACGGCGCGGGGCAGATTCGTCTGCGCAACAGCTTTGACGACACACCACGCGAAATCTAGGCCAAGAGCAAGGTTTCCTCCCTGGACACGTAGCAAGTGCGCATTGCGTCAATAGATGCGATTTTTTGTGTCGTATGAGGCTCAATAAGGCGCCGAAGTTAAGTCTGCGAGAGTCATCACCGACCGTCCTATCACCCGGTACGCACTTGTGAGTGACACGTCCCCAGTAAATCCGGAGGCCACTTCCCCCTCCTTTCCGATCGTTGGCATCGGCGCCTCCGCAGGCGGCCTTGAGGCGATTTCCGAACTCCTCGTGGCGATGTCCGCTGCGGGCGGTGCGGCATTTCTGGTGGTGCAGCATCTCGATCCCTGCCGCCATAGTCTTCTGCCCGACATCCTTTCCTCGCACACCGACCTGGTGGTCCTGGAGGGGGCCGAGGGGATGTCGATCGATGCGGGCCACGTGTATGTCATTCCGCCGAATACCCGCATGCTGGTAGTCCAGCGACGCATCCGCCTGCAGCCGCGTGAAGCGGCACTGGGGCCGCCCATGCCCGTAGACGACCTGTTTGATTCGCTAGCGGCGGATCAGGGCTCACACGCCATCGGCGTGGTCCTGTCAGGCAGCGGGTCGGATGGCGCACTTGGACTGCGGGCGATCCAGCGCGAGGGGCGGCATCACCTTCGCGCAAGACGAGCGTTCCGCAAAGTTTGCGAGCATGCCGAATGCCGCTGTCGGCACCGGCTGTGTCGATTTCGTCATGTCGCCCCGGGAGATCGCGGAAGAGATCAAGCGAATTGTGGGGCAGCCGCACCTAGCGTCGGGAAGCGACAGCAACGACAGCCGGCCAGAGCAGGCCAGCGGGCGCGGGTTGCGACAAGTGTTTGGGCTGCTGGAGAACGCTTGCGGCATTGACTTCGCTCACTATAAGCGCGGCACGGTGGAACGCAGGCTTTCCCGGCGAATGGGACTGCGGCAGCTTTCGTCGCTGGGGGATTACATTGCCGTTCTGGAAACCGATCCGAGCGAGACACTTGCGCTCGGGCGAGACCTGCTGATTCGCGTGACAGAGTTCTTCCGCGATCCCGACGCATTCGATGCACTAGTCCAAACGGTGTTTCCGCGCATCCTGGGGGAACGCAATGCCGACATCGCCATCCGCATATGGGTCCCTGGCTGCGCAAGCGGTGAAGAGGTGTATTCCCTCGCCATGTGTCTCGTTGAGTATCTGGGCGGACGCGCCGCTACCACGCCCATCCAGATCTTCGGAACCGACGTGAGCGTGGATGCCTTGGAGACCGCGCGGGCGGGACGCTATATCGAGAACATCGCCCGCAACGTCTCCGCCGAGCGGCTGAAGCGATTCTTTGTGCGCGACGGCGACGACTACCGGATCGACAAGTCCCTCCGCGATCTCTGTACCTTTGCGCGCCATAACGTTGCCGCCGATCCGCCGTTCTCTCGCATAGACTTGGTGAGCTGCCGCAACCTGCTGATCTACCTTGACCCGGTCCTGCAGCGTAGTGTCATTCCGGTATTTCACTACGCGCTGCGCGCTGAAGGCGTGTTGATGCTGGGCCCATCCGAGACGGTAGGTGCGTTCTCCGAGTACTTTGGCGTGCTAGAGAACAAGCGCGCCAGGCTGTACATCAGGAAGCCGCGCCCGGATCGATCACGCAACGACGCATCGAGCGGGATCGCTACACCGACATCCTCCGCAGGCGTGGCCCAACTGTCCAGCGGCAATCGGGAACCCACGAGTGCGGCGCGGCTCCGCCTGGAGGCAGACCGCAAGGCATTGGCGCGCTACGCACCGCCTTCTGTACTGTGCGACGAGGATCTCAATATCGTTGACTATCGTGGTGACACGAGCGCGTGGCTCGCGAATCCTGACGGGCCGCCAAGCAGCAATCTTCAGCGGCTCGCCAAGCCCGAAGTGTTCCTGGCGGTGACGGAAGCGGTCAAGCAAGTCTGTCAGGGCGGTGTCCCAGTTCGAAAGACGGGCTTGCGCATGGCCGTGGCCGACGGAGCTGCATCAGAAGCCAGCCTGGAAGTGCATCCCGTGCAAATCGCTGGTATTGACGGAAAATGGTTTCTGGTTTTCTTTGGCGATGTGCAACCGCGATCTGTCCTCATGTCTGCCGCCGCGCCGGGGCCGTTTAAGGCCTGGATGCTTCAGGCCTTGCAAAAGGGGATTGGCCATAAGGCAGTGCATTCCGCCGACGACAAGGACGGACAGATCGCGCGGCTCACGGCAGAGCTGAACGCCACCCGTGAGCGGCTTCGAGCGACACTCGAGGAGCACGAAAGCGCGCGCGAGGAATTGAAGTCGAGCGAGGAAGAGCTGCTGTCCAGCAATGAGGAGTTTCGCAGCACAAACGAAGAGCTGGAGACCGCCAAGGAAGAACTCCAGTCCGTCAACGAGGAGCTCTCCACGACTAACGACGAACTGCGCTATCGCGTCCGCGAACTCAAGGATCTGCACGAAGAAGTGATGCGGGCGCGGGACTTTGCCGAGGCCATCATCGAGACCATCTCGGAACCGGTTGTTGTGCTTGACGCCGATCTTCGTGTTACGCGAGCCAACTCCTCTTTCATGCGCATGTTTGCAACGACAGCTGAGGATACCGTTGGAACGCGGTTTTACTCGCTCGGCAACGGACAGTGGGATCTTCCCGCATTGCGCGAATTGCTGGAGGACATTCTTCCGGAGAAAACCGCCGTCCGCGACTATCAGATCACGCAACCGTTTCCCCGCATCGGCTTGCGCACGATGCGCTTGAATGCGTTACGGGTGGCATGGCTCGATCAAGCGCTGATCCTGCTGACGATCGAGGATATCACCCAGCAGTGTCAGGATATGGTGCGGCTGCAGGAAGCCGATCGCCAGAAGGACGAATTTCTCGCCACGCTGGCTCACGAATTACGGAACCCCTTGGCGGCGATTCGCAATGGTCTGCAGATCTGGCAAAGCGGAAGCGCCGACGAGGCAACGATCAAATCGGCGCAAGCGGCAGTCCAGAGGCAGCTGGAGCACGAGATCGCACTGGTAGATGATTTGCTGGATGTTTCGCGAATTACGCGCGGCATCATTTCACTCAAGTCCGGACGTGTCGATCTCGTGATCGCTGTGCAGCACGCAGTTGAATCGCTGCGCGCAGATGCCGAAGCGCGTCAACATCGGTTGACCCTTACGATGCCGGATGAACCCTTGGTCGTCAGCGGCGACGCAACGCGACTTGAGCAGATCGTGAATAATCTCCTGGCCAATGCGATCAAGTACACACCCGCGTGCGGAGATATTCAGCTCATTTTGGAGCGTCGTGAGGGTGACGCCGTTTTGACAGTCATCGACAACGGCATCGGTATGGAGCCAGAGTTCATCCCTACCATTTTCAAGATTTTTGTGCAAGCGGAGCGGTCGCTCGACCGGCGCTCTGCAGGACTTGGGCTTGGTCTCGCGCTGGTGCGTCGCCTGGTTGAGTTGCACCGCGGATCCGTGCATGCTCGCAGTGACGGCCTGAATTGCGGCAGCAAGTTCGTCGTGCGGCTTCCCGCGTTGCCCAAGGGCACCGAGCCGGAACGCTCTGCAGCAGAGGATCGCCGCGAGGGGGTGGACGTCGTGGCCCAGCGGATTTTGGTCGTTGATGACAATGACGACGCGGCGGAAAGTAGCGCGGTATTGCTTCGGCTCAGTGGACATGAAGTGCAAGTCGCCGCCGAGGGGCAGGCCGCGCTGGACCTGATGGACACTTTCAGGCCCGACGTGGTGCTTCTGGACATCGGCTTGCCAGACATGGACGGCTATGAGGTGGCGCGCCGAATCCGATCAATGCCCGGTCACGCCCACGTGCTGTTGGTCGCCCTTAGTGGGTACGGGCAAGCGGAGCATTTGGTTCGCTCTCGTGAAGCGGGTTTCAACCATCACCTCGTCAAGCCCGCGGATCTTCGCGAGCTGGATACTCTCATCGCGTCTTGGCACAATAGTCCAGATTTTGGGGGCAGGAAGTAGGGGAAGTCGTCCTGGGTGTTGCGGCGCGACTCACCGGATAATGAAAATGCCCCTGTCGTGCAAGCGGTTCAGCGCGCTCCAATCGAGCGTCTTTCATGCGCAATTCTGCTCGCACGTGTTCAAGCACAGCAGCGCCGGGACAGACTCGCCGATCGGCTCGGTATTGTTCTCCATGGCTTCAGGCGCGCGCGGCGGCCGATGGCTCCGCGAACGGACGCCGCGGCTAGCTGAGACGAGGAGCCCGGGGCGGCAACCCGCACTGCGGGGTCGTTAAGCAATATCGGGCGGTGGCTGACGCTGACAAGCGGCGTTGAAGTGGTCGATAGCTGATATCACCAACAGATACAGGAACTGACGGGGAATGGAAGGTGGCAGCTGCATTCGTCCAAGAACTACCGCTTAGTCGGTAGTCTCCCAGCGGACGCGCGGTTGCGGCCGCGCCTGGGTTAGCCTATGTGCGCCAGCGGACAGAATTGACGGCGCACTAGGAATACATGTCCCTTACGCGTTTCGATCCTGCGAAGGAGCCGGTGATGCAACTTGGCCTGCTCAATCTCCCATGGTGGGGTTATGCGTTGGCGACGCTGGGCTTGACCCACGTCACTATCGCGTCGGTCACCATCTTTCTGCATCGTCACCAAGCCCACCGGGCCCTTGATCTGCATCCCATCGCCAGCCACGTCTTGCGTTTCTGGCTGTGGCTCACCACCGGGATGGTGACCAAGGAGTGGGTGGCGATCCACCGCAAGCACCACGCCAAATGCGAGACCCCGGAAGATCCCCACAGCCCGCAGGTCTACGGCCTCAGGCGAGTGCTGTTCGAGGGCGCCGAACTCTATCGCAGGGAAGCCAGGAACCCTGCAACGCTTCAGAAATACGGCCGCGGTACTCCAGACGACTGGATCGAGCGCAAGCTCTACGCTAAGCACGTCGGCCTGGGTATCGGCATCATGCTGGCGATCGACTTGGTGCTGTTCGGTCCGATCGGACTCAGCATCTGGGCGGTGCAGATGCTGTGGATCCCGTTCTTCGCCGCGGGCGTGATCAACGGCGTCGGCCACTACTGGGGCTATCGGAACTTCGCACCGAACGACACTTCCAAGAATATCGTGCCGTGGGGCATCCTGATCGGCGGCGAGGAACTGCACAACAACCACCACGCTTACGTCACCTCCGCCAAGCTGTCCAACAAGTGGTGGGAATTCGACCTCGGTTGGACGTACATCCGTCTCCTGGCGACGCTGCGCCTGGCCACCGTGCGCAAGGTGGCGCCCAAGATCCACTTCGATCCGGCCAAGACACGCTGCGACGCGGAGACCCTGCAGGCCGTCACCACCCACCGCTACCATGTGCTGGCCAAGTTCGCCAAGTCCCTGCAGCAAACCGCCCTGGAGGAAATTCATAACTTGGGGGCTTGCGCGGTCCCGGTGCTGAATGAGTCCAGAACGCGGGAGGCGCTCAGACACTGGCTGCAACGGGAGGAGGACGCGCTCCCGGCGCATGAGCGCGTAGTATTGCTTCAGGCAATGCATTCCAGTCAGTCGCTGCGCTCCATCTACGCGATGCGCCAGGAACTCACTGCCCTGTGGAGCCTTTCCGCCGCCTCAAAGGAGCAACAGGTCAAACGGCTGGAGGAATGGTGCAGGCGCGCCGAGGAGAGCGGAATCGGCGCGTTGCAGGAGTTCTCCCGCAAGCTTCGCTGCTACGCTTAACTATTGGGAGACATGAAATGACATTGGGAATGATATTGTTAGTCGTTCTCGTGCTGCTATCTGATAGGCACAATTCCAGCCTGGCCGCATAGCCGGGGCTGGGGCTGGTGTTGGTGGTCCTGATTGTTCTGTGGCTGATGGGCAAGATTTAGCGCATTACTTCGATTTTGCTTACCGGGGATCACCATTCCTGTAGAAGAGCACACGTTTGCCATCGCTGATATAACGTGCTTGCGGAAAAATGGCCGCATGAGTCACGAGCCAGTGCCTCCCATGACAAGTTTCAGTGGCGTCCTGGTGGGCTGGTTATTCCGATAACGGGCACATTTGAGAGTGCACGATTCGGTGCACAGCGCTTCCTAGTACGGCGGCGGCACGCTTATTGCCACTAGGAATCACACTCGGCATTTCGTCGTCGACCTGCCGCTGGGCGACATGCCCTTCGATGTGGCGGTCGAATGTGCAGACGCGTGCCTTGATCCTCAATATGCTGCGCCGCACCCGGGACAGAATTGGAGGAAAACGCCCCCAGGGGGATTCAGCAAAGACAAACGGCGCGGGTCCTGGGTACCATTCGCGCATCGACCAATACTTGGCCCTTCGCTATGACCGACCCGCATGCACGGCTTTCCCATTTTGTCGTGTTGTATTGGGTGCCGACCGGCTGTGTGATCGTCGAGGTCAAAGGTCCGGTAGTGATTCAGCTCGGCCCGTTTCCGCATGAGATGCAGCCGCAAGTGCTGGCCATGCACCTGTTTCCGGAACGGCTGGTGATCTTGCTGCCGCCGCAAAGGGCATGGCTCGATGACGAGGCTGTCCTAATACTGGGCAACTGGGCCTGCCAGGCGAGGCGCCACGGCCGGAAGTGACGATTTATCCGCCTACGTGGCGGCATCAACGGGTGTCCCTTTGATTTCCTTGCAGTTTGCCGGGGTAGCCACCCCTAGCCTCCAGGCGGGTTTCCTGGCGATGCCCCGCTGAAACCTCAATCAAATCAGTTACTTGCTGAGTGGTCTTTTTTCGCCGCCTTCCAACGTTCCAGAACGGGGTGATCGTCCAGAAGGGCTACATCCGGCGGTAGCGTGACTCGAGCATCGCGAACAGGCCGAAGGCCACGAATCCAAGCGCCACGGCCGTAAGCAGAAACCGCCCCAACGGCTGCGCCAGGATCGCATGCAGCGCGCCGTCCAGCCCCGGCGCCTTCTGCCGGTGGAAGGTCAGCGCCGCATAGCTGAGCAGGCCCCCCACCACGCCCAGTGCCACCCCCTTGGCGATGTATCCGACTTGGCCCAGTCGCGCCACGCCTTTCCGGGCAACTGGGGACATCGACGAAGTGTCAATCTCCTCGTTGAAGGATTTCTTCACGCCCTTGACCATCCCGGCCACGCCGACGCCAATGATGATCAGCCCCGTGACCACGACGATCACCCGCCCGGCGGGCCACGCCAGCACACCTGAGGTGGTTTGCTGCTGGGACTGCGCGTCCCACGATCCCCAGCCGAGCACGACCGAAGCTGCGCTGACCCCCAGGGCGGCGTAGATCACGGCCTTGGCCCCGCTGGTGACTTGATTGCGGACCCGTTTGGCACCTACGCGGTTGCGATAGCCCCAGATGGCTTCACTGGCCTGCCAGAGCGCGAGCGCCACCATGCCGACCGCAACCAGCCATAGCAGGATCCTGCCAAAGGGCTGATCAGCCAATGTTCTCAGCGCCCCGGAGATGTCGGCGCTCTTGCCGGCCGGCGCGCCCCATGCGATCTGCAGCGCCAGCCAGCCGATCAAGAGGTGCACAACGCCGTAAGCGATCAACCCGACGCGGGCGAGCACCTTCAGCGACGCGCTGTCGCCGGCCTGTTCGGCCTTGCCACCGGAATTGGGTGCCATCGCGGGGCCCGCCTCGTGAGTTGTCAAACGCAACCTGGGATCCAACATTTTCTACCTACAACATGTTGTTGAAAACGATCCCAGGTGGGCGAAGACTGGCATTTCGAGGGTTATCGACCCCTTGCTCGACTTGAGCAGCGTAGGAGCGCGCTGAATCAAGATAGGCGCCGTACGTCCGACGAAGAGATTTGAAAGTCCGCCGCTGATTCAACCTTAGCTCGGCTCGCAACCTGAGTGCAAGGACTCCTCGTACTCTCGGACTCACTCAGACCGCCGCGTCGCCGTCCGGGATTCGTTGTAGAAGCGCGTCCGCGTAGCGCTCCGGCTCTGCATCTGGGCGGTGTTCCACGCCAGAACACAATGTTGGTCAGCAGCGCATGCGATCCCGAGATTACTTTCATCTCGTCGCGGCGCCGGCCACGCTCGTGTGCGACTTTTCCATAGTAAATCGCGCGATGAAGATGATGAACAGATTCGCCGCGATTCAACAACGTGTGGATCTCGCGCCTGTCCATGGCCGAGGCGCTGGGGCATCCGGTCTACGTGTACTGGACGCTCGCGCGCGTCAAGCGCCGCTATGGGTCGCTGGCCGAGGCAGGACGCCCAGCCGGCCGTGCTCAAGCTGCTGTTGGCGCAACGACGCGGCGATCGAATACTCGGAGCGCGGGCGGCCTGCGCACGGCCCGGCAGACCAGGCGCCGAGCCCGGAGACGGTGCTCCCGCGGCTGCTGCACCCCGGCGCCGCTTCCGCTCGCGCCGGGACACCTCGGCTCGTGGCGGTGGAAATTGCGGGGGGCGTCTTCGTGCCACGAATGGCACCGAGCAGGCGCAGAAGAAGACAACAACGGGAATTCGGAGAGTTTGCTGGATCGTTGGCCACGGCTCCGTTGTGGAAGGCATTGCCTCGAGCCCCTTTTAAGGATGAGGTCCAGCAGAGGGGAACGATATGAAATCGAGATAGTGGACGACACCGGCGCGCAGTACGGGCAAAGGGCGTTCCCTATATTGCGGCTGGTGCCACGATGGCTTCCATGGGTCGCTGCTCGACAAAAAGCACGGCCCCTAAGGGCATTTCCTTATACAGAAGTCATGACTCTTCCCGCAGTGCTTGAATGGTGAGCGCGGCGTCCATGGTTCGCTGCATGCCGATCCAGATCGTCTTAGCGCCGGGCTCGCCATCGCTCTTGCGCCCGAGGAACCCACCCAGGGAAGCAACCAACCGAATCATCTGATTGAGTGTGACTGGTGTCTTCGGGCGGGCCTTCTTGGCGAGCACGTATGCCCCCCGAATCTCGTCGGCGTCGAAGAATAGGGACGCATCCAGATCCGGGCAGGTTCTGCCCAGCCGCATCAAGCGGGCAACGCGCCACGCCACCACCATGTACAGCGCCAAGGCCCGCTCCACACGATCCATGTGCGAGAGCTGTAGCGCTTCGACCTTGCAGCCGGTCTTCAGGACATGGAAAAACATCTCCACTTCCCATCTGGCTCGATGGTGAGTAGGCCCAAGGAGTTTCACCTTGAGCCTCTCGCAGAACCGTACGTGAGGCTCGCGCCTCATACGGCTCCCGTTATCCAACCCTATTTCCTGCGACATGCCAGTGGAAGAACAATGTGGGGTAGAGTTCCTTCATCTTGCGAAGCCATTCCGCACTGCGCCGCTTGTGCCGCGTCAGTGTTTTGTATTTCCGTCTGGCCCATTGCTCTAGTACAACATCCCGTAAATAGCTTTAATAATTATCGGGCTGCAGATATAGGTGCAGGAGCGTGACGACCACCTCGGCCATCTCGTCGAGCGAGCCTTCGCCTGGCAACGGTTCCCAACGCCCGCTATGGTTGCGAAAGGCGGCGCCATAACGATTGCGGGCGAGTTCGGTCAGCCGAGCCACCACGGTCGGCTCCTCGTCGTCCAGACGTTTGATCAGCAGGTGACGCCCGTAGGCTTGTGTGATGATCTGCTCGTGGCCGAGCAGGCTGCGCAGTTGCTGCTGCAATTTGGCAGCGTAAAGTTTGGTGGGTAAGGCTGGCATGTCGATTCTGTGCGCCGGTCAAAACCGGCAAAGTGTTGTGAATGAAAGAGTCATACGTTGAAGGTCTAGCCAGCCACGGCGGCCCCGAGTCATGCGTGTGTACCCGCAAGGGTGCAGGCGAAGCGTTGACAGGGGTACGCGCGGGCCGGGTATTGAGCCGCGAAATACATGCCCCGTGCCGCAAGGCACGGGTTGAACGGGGTGCCGAGGCTCTAGGATTAAGCCGAAGGTCACATCGGTGCTGCCGCATTGGCGAGGCAGCATCGGACCCCGCGCGGTCGAAGACCCCGTGCACGCGCAGAAACACTTTGCTCGGGAACCGGGAGATCCCGCGCCCTGCTACGTCCCGCTGGGAAGCGTTGGGCGTAGCGCGCATCGTGAAGCCTGAGGGCGTACGACGATGAGCGACGGGCGTGGGAAGTCGGACTGCTGCGTAGTACCTGAGAAGCTGCCGAACAAGACTGCGGGTGCAATTCCTGCGGTGGCGGAGGTGGTGGAGGGAAGGCGGCGGGCCAAGGGCAATGCAGTCGCAGCGCGCATGTCCCGCAGATTGGGGCGGGCATATGACATGGGAACGGCGCTCGACGGCATACGACAGACGGCCAAAGGCCGACCGGGTGCGAAGTTCACCACCCTGATGCATCACATCTACGCAGTCGACCGCCTGCGGGCAGCCTACGTTGCGCTGACGCGCAAGGCGGCGGCCGGGGTGGACGGTCAGACGTGGCAGTCGTACGGACTGGACCTTGAGGCTCGCCTTCTGGACCTGTCCGACCGGCTGGCCCGAGGGGCTTACCGGCCCCAGCCTGTCAGACGCGTGTACATCGACAAGGCCGACGGCAGCAAGCGCCCGCTGGGCGTGCCGGCGCTGGAGGACAAGCTCGTCCAACTCGCCACGGTCGAAGTGCTGAACGCAATCTACGAACAGGATTTCCTCGGGTTCAGTTACGGCTTCCGTCCCGGCAAGAGCGCGCACAACGCACTGGACGCCGTGAGCGTGGGGGTGGAACAACGAAAGGTGAACTGGATACTCGATGCGGACATCAGCAAGTTCTACGACACAATCGAACACGACTGGCTGGTCAGATTCATCGAGCACCGGGTAGCGGACACACGGGTTGTGCGGCTCATCAAGAAGTGGCTGCACGCTGGTGTGCTGGAAGACGAGAGGTTGACGCAGAGCGAGGTGGGGACAGTTCAGGGCGGAAGCATCAGCCCGTTGCTGTCCAATATCTATCTCCATTACGCGTTCGACCTGTGGGTGAAGCAGTGGCGTGCGCGGCATGCCGAAGGCGATATGGTCATCGTGCGCTATGCCGATGATTGGGTCGCAGGGTTCCAGTACATCGGTGACGCTGAGCGTTTCCAGCGCGAGGTGACCGAGCGGATGGCCCGCTTCGGCTTGAAACTGCACGAGGGCAAAACGCGGCTGATCGAGTTCGGGCGTTTCGCGCGCGAGAACTGCCGACGCCGTAATGGGGGCAAGCCGCCGACCTTCGACTTCCTTGGATTCACGCATTGCTGTGGGAAGACACATAAGGGACGGTTTGCGGTCCTGAGGCTGACCAGCGCCAAGCGCATGCGCGCCAAGCTGCTGGCAGTCAAGCAACAACTGCGACGACGCATGCACCAGACCATCGCGGAACAAGGCAAGTACTTGGGGTCCGTGGTAAATGGACACATGCGGTACTTCGGCGTGCCGCGGAACGGGCCGCGTCTTGCCCGCTTCCGGGCGCTCGTGGCCCGCGTGTGGTATCGCGCATTGCACCGCCGAAGTCAGAAAAGCCGACTGCGCTGGCAGCAGATGAATCGGCTCGTTGCCCATTGGTTGCCCTGTACTCACATTTGCCATCCCTATCCGAACCAGCGTCTGATCGTTACGACCCAAGGCAGGAGCCGTATGCGGTAATTCCGCTCGTACGGATCTGTGGAGGGGGTGCTGGGTGACTGGCATTCCTACTCCGACCGATTACGATGCGCCGGTTTGCAGCGGATAGCCCCGGAAGCTCCATTTGAACGGGCGTGCCGCCTGATTGTGCGCGCGGATAAACTGCTCGGTGCGCTCGCGCAGGTGCGCGATGCTGGTGTGACTCGCATGGCGCAGTACCCGGCGCGTGTAGCGGGCAAACCAGAGTTCGATCTGATTGACCCAACTTGCGTGCAACGGCGTGAAGTGGAAGTGAAACCGCTCATCGTGCCGCGCGTTAAACGCCTGCCAGACGGCCTGGGCACAATGTGTGTTCAGGTTGTCCCAGACGACGTGCACCTGTTTGCCCGGGTACGCGCTTGCCACGCGCTCCATGAAGGCGACCAGATCGTCCTGGGTGCGCCGGTCGCGGCAGTCTGCCAGCACCTGTCCGGTATGCACGTCAAGCGCCGCAATCAACGCCTGGGTGCCGTGACGAATATATTCAAACTCACGCCGACGCAGCCGCCCCGGCGCGGGTACCCGTCCCGGGTGCTTACGCTCGATGGCCTGAATGCCGGTCTTCTCGTCGATACTGAGCACCACCGCGTTTCGCGGCGCCTTGCGGTACAGTTTGCAAATGCCGTTGACCTTCTCGCGAAAGGCGGGGTCTGGGCTATGTAGCCATTGCTGGACCCGGTGCGGACGCACGTCGCCGGCCTGCAGAATGCGCTGCACTTGGCTGCGGCTGATCTGCTCGACAACGCCACGCTCCACGGCGCGCGCCACAATCTCATCGAGCGTGGGCGTGACCCGCCCCTCAGGTTCCTGCGTCTCACAAGCCAGCGCGATCAACTGTAGTCGCGCCTCGTGCGTGATGCGCGGCGGACGGCCGCTGCGCTCGCCCTCGCGAATGCCTTGGGCACCTTGCTGGGCAATACGCTTGCGCCACAGGCAGACCGTTTGCACCGATACACCCAGTTCCCGCGCAATGACTGTATTGGCGTGGCCCTCGTGGGCCCACAACGCGATTCGCGCGCGCATCACATCTCGCTGCGGCGCCGTCTTGCGCTCGATCAGCGATAACAGTTCCTGTCTTTCTTTCTTCGCCAGCTTCACTGGCGTTGCATAGCGGCCTCGACTCATCCCGCCATGATATCCGAGGCGATTATTTATTCAAGCTATTTCCGGGATGTTGTACTAGTTTTCGATCGATATAACCAGAGAGCTTGTGCATTGCTGTCCGATAGAACGCCCCATAGTAGTTCCACCACCCACGTATCGTCAGGTTGTATTGCTGCGCCAGTTCGGCAAGCGTCGCCGGAGTCTGACGGTGTAGCTTCCACCCACGCACCGTTTGCCGCATCCGCTTGATGGCATCCGTACTCGCAGCCGGCAGGAAGCTGGTGAATTGCCGGTGCTGCTTGTCGAGCGCCGCTCTCGGTCGAAAAGTAAAACCGAGGAACGTGAATTGCACGTGCGGATAGGTTCCGCGACGGCGGCTTTGCCTGCAATATACGATCTTCGATTTCTCCGGATGCATCGTCAGTCCACACTCCTCTAGCCTCGATGCGATGGACTGCATCAGGGCTTCCGCCTGCTTTAGATTGCGACAGTGAACTACCGCGTCGTCGGCGTAGCGGGCAAAAGGGCACTGCGGATAGGTGCGATGCATCCAGCGGTCGAACGCATAGTGCATGAACAGGTTCATCAGGATCGGACTGACCACGCCCCCTTGCGGGGTACCACGTTCCCGCGGCAAACGAGTGCCGTCTTCCGCCTCGAACGGAGCAGTCAGCCACCTCTCGATATACAGCAGAATCCAGCTTTCGCTGATATGGGTGCGGACCGCCTTCATCAATAGGCCGTGATCAATTTGATCGAAGGCCGCCTTGATATCAAACTCAACCACCCAGTCATATCGCCAGCACCGTTGTCTGGTGACAGCAACCGCCTGTTTCGCCGAACGCCCCGGCCGATATCCATATGAGTCTGGATGAAACATTGGGTCGAGTATCGGTTCGATGATGAGCTTGGCGACAGTCTGCGCAATCCGATCTGAAACGGTTGGAATACCGAGTTTTCTGAAGCCACCGTTTGCCTTCGGAATTTCCACTTGCTTGACCGGTGGTGGGAAATACGACCCCGACGACATCCGGTTCCACAGCTTATACAAATTCCCGGACAGGTTCCGCTCGAACTCGACTATTGTTTCATCGTCGATGCCGGCAGTTCCCCGGTTAGCCTTTACTTGCTGGTATGCCTCCCATACGGTGCGCTTTGCAATGCTATAAGGTTTCGCTGATGTCACGTCACTCATCCCCACATGGCAGGTTGGTGACCGTCGTCAGCAGGATAACGCTGCCCCTTCGCTCCACTTTCATTACAAAAGCTTCCTCACTACTACGAGCAGCTCCGCCCCTCGTTCCGGCATCGGTATTCTTCCTCATGGTGTCTGCCATTCGTTATTTCCCTTCGCATCCAGAACAAGGTTCTCACGTTCCGTATCAGAGCCTGTATTGAGCTCATGCCGCCTATACACCGACTGCCATCGGGACCGTAAGCAGGTATCGTCCCGACTAATCCTGGAGCAACTGGTCGACTCCAGTTTTGACAGTACTTTTACTCATTAACGATGCGTCATCGGACGGTTCACTTGCGTTCATCTTCTCAACACGTACCTGACATCTTTACGATGCCTTTTCCGCAGTCGCTCACCACCACGCCTTTTGAACGCAGTAGCACTGGGCGGTTTGAAGCCTGCCCCTGCAGGCCGACTTCGGGAGGCCATCTCCCATCTTTGATACAGCATCACAAGCTTTCGCCTGTGTTCGTGACACACACCAGTCGACGAGTTCGATGACAGCATCGGCGTCCTGCGCTTCTCGGTTCGTCAACAACCGCCAAACCACCGGCTTGACGCCTGCAGGCGCTCCGATTTCCCTGGCCTCTACACAGGTGAGTGCCGCTCCGGCCAGGCCCGGCAGCTTCACACGTTGGGCGCGTAGCTCCTGTTTGACCTCGCGCGCCTTCTGGCCTGCACGCCCCGGCAAGATAAAGGTGATTTCCCCAAGTACCGGGCTGGCTCCGACGCTATCCCACAACTTGCCGCCCTCGGCAAGGTTGCGGTTGTGTTGGCTGCGGATCAACCAGTCGGCTGGCTGGCCAAGTTCCTGGGCGCGCGCCATCAACTCGGCAATATCACCCTCGCGGTCCGTCACATACACCAGCCGTGTCTGGGGCAACAGCGCGGCTTGCTCCGCAACCCGTTCATACCCTTCAATCCAGCGTACGCTTTCCTTGATCCCGCCGCGGTTGCCGTTGGCGTCCTTCGGCTCCCGAGCCCACATCCAGGCATCGATCACTCCCAGCGGTTCACGGTCAGGCGTCACCGCGTAGGTCGGATGTAAATACATGCCCCGCTGGGCTTCGTAGCTCAGCGGCCCCAGCCCCTCGATTTCCTGGCCATTGAAGTTCAGCTCTAATGCAGAGTGTATTTTAATGCGGAGCCCCGTTCGTGGAGGCCCCGTTGGCGAATGAATTTGACTACTTTTTTCTCCGCATAAGGGAACTCGATCTTAGAGGGGCGATGAGTTCATCCGTAGCCTTGAAGCGTCGGGAACGCAGATTTGGCGAGACGATTGCGTCGAGCGCTTCCATTTTTACCGATGGGTCCGCACGTGAGTAGACCTCGCTCGTCTGCATGTGTGCGTTGCCGAGCCAAAGCGAAACCTTTCTGAGATCCTTGGTGACTTGCAAGACGGACAACGCACAAGTGTGCCGACCTCCTTGAGCAGAAGTCTCCAGCCGGGGCCAGAAAGATGTCAATATTATGCGGAGCAATGCCGAACAAACGCGATACTCGATCTGCTTTGAGAGAAGTCCAGTTACATTGTCTTCGGTGAACTACTCCGCATTAAAATACACTCTGCGTTAGAGCTGTAACGCGGTGCACGGCGTTACAGCTCGGTCGTATCAGCGATGCACAGCACTACCGGAAACTGCGCGGCCCTCGCTGCAGTGCGCTCCCAATGGGGCTGCATCACGTCCCGCCAGTCGATCTGCTCATTGCCGAGAAACCGATACGCCCCAATGGTTTGCGACCAGTCATCGCATGCGCCAGGGATGCTCGCCGTAGGCATGGCCGCAAACCGCTTGAGCAACTCCTTGGCGCGCCGATCCCGCCGCGGATCACCAAGATCCAGACTCTCAAATTCCTCGTCCACCCACGCCCCCGACTCGTTGCTCATAACTGCGCGAAAATCCGAGAGTAAACGCGAGTCCGGCGAAGTTAACAACCCCCTACCTCGAAATTTCCGCTGCCTCGGGCTTCCTACCTCGCTGCGAAGACGGTCTTACTTCTGTATAAGGAGATGCCCTAAGGGAGGGTCGTGCCTTCAGAATAAGGCAGAGGAGGACCCCGCCGAAACGCGTTTTTGCTAGGTGCGTTAGCAGACATTCGCGCCGCCGAGCCAAGTGCATCCTAGAAGTCCCATTGGAAGGTTCCTCTCAACCTTTCATTCGCCTCGCCGCTCCACCCGGTGCCGGCGAGGCCTTTCTCGTCCATCGTCGGAGGCAGCCAGCAAGGATAAATGCTCTAAGCTGCGCGGGGAAGTGAGGGATCGCATCGAGAAGACTATTGGGAAGCTCAAGAACGCTCAACTTGAAATATAGGCTAGCCAATCGGCGATGGCCTTATAGCACTCGCGCCCGGCATGGCGAGTGAACAAGCCAGCCAACCGCTCCGCGTTAACGCGCTTGCTCCAACGATCCAATGTAGCTGTCACTGTAGTCGACCTTATCCCGAATCTCGGCCCAGGTGAGACGGAGGGCAAAAGACCGACGAAGGCCCTTTCTTCTCGCTGCCCGCTGGTCGAGGTATCGGCATCAGCGGCTATCGCGCATCCACATCCGTTTCCCTTACGAGGCGCATACCGACCAGCGCGTAGCGCGTCTGCGGCGTGTTCCAGTTGCGATACGACGACCTGGCGTAGAACGGCCAAGTGTGCCACGATCCACCGCGGCGCACGCGCACGTCGCCGGACGCAGGACCTTGGGGATCTTCAATGGGCGCTCTTGCGTAGTAGTTTTCGTCATACCAGTCCGCCACCCATTCCCACGCGTTGCCGGCCCAGTGCGTTTGGTGCGAAGCTGCCCACCGGCGCGGTGAATCGGAAGCCATCGTGCCCCTGCGTCGCATAGCTCTTCCACTTCGGCCAGTTCTCTTGGGTATCGGCATCGAACGTATTTGCGACCTTAAGAAGCGATTGCGGATCGTTTCCGCTGTAATATCGTGTGCTGGTGCCGGCACGGCAGGCATATTCCCATTCGGCTTCGGTTGGGAGGCGATATGTCTTCCCTTCCTTCTCGCTAAGCCATTTTGTCATCGCCACGGCATCGTTCCAGATGACATTCACGACTGGATGATCGTCACCCTGGCGAAAGCCAGGGTTGCGCCATGAATACTTTGGACTCCGCCCCTCAAAGGCATCGCGCCGATCCGATTTCTCGGGGTCGTATTTGGGGTTGTAGCCGTAGCCGCCCGTGCCATCAGTTTCCGATTCGGGCGTGTAGCCAGATGCTTCCAAAAACCGCTTGAATTGGCCCACCGTGACTTCGTATTGCCCCAGGTAAAACGACCGAGTGACGCGAACCTTGTGCACCGGTGCTTCGTCGCCAATTCCCAGCAACCGGTCACGCTCATATTGCGGAAATGCCTTGGCAAGTTCTTCTGGCGACTCGTTGCTACCCATCATGAATTCCCCAGACGGGACCAAGATGAACTTCATCCCGAGGGAGTTTTCGATGACCTTAGGTGATTCCGCCCCGGCCTCAGTCAACCTCCCGATTGAGATCGCGAGCAAAGCCAGAATCGACACCGTTGCATATTTCCACATATTGGGCTCAAAGATAAAAGATAGGCAATTCGGTCCCGCAGGCCTGGGTCTGGCTTCTTTGTCGGTCGTGTCGACCAATGGCCATGAGATTGCAATTGTGGAGAGGGTTACCCAATTAGTGACTTCCCTAGGATCGTGTCTATCTGGACGGCTTCGTGTACGCTGCCGTTGCCGGGCATCATGGCGGCAATCGTAGACGAAGCCGGACAGGACGTGCCTGCTGGCAACGGTAGGGCCCTGAACCTCAAGCGTCGCGTCATTGACCCGCGTTGCTGCGTACCATCTCGGACAATCCCGTGCGCCATAGGACGAGCCACTTCCGGGACGGAGTCGGCGGCAAGCTGTACTCTTTCCGACGATGGCGCGGTGCGTGACGTCAAAACGGAATTTCAAGATTGTGGCCGCATCGACGACGCGCTCAACGTGTCCGGCCATCGACAAGGCACGAAGGGGATCGAGTCGGCGCGGATTGCGAGTTCGTTGTCGCAGGAATAATTGGACGGAAGTTCAAGCTTGCAGGTGGCCGCTCGATATCCGCAAAGTTGTCAAGACTTCACGCTGGCTATTGCTGCGCAACCGGGAGAATTTGACTTCCGAAGGCGACCAGATCCGGTTGGAGAAGCTTCTGGCCGCCAGCCAAGCCTAGTTCCTCGCTGAAAGCCTCGATGATTGTGACGGGGTTGTCCTCAGCAATGAAGTCATCAAGGCATTCTGGATGCAGCGTAACCTGCTTGCGGCTTTCACCCTCTATGAATCGCTTCATCCGGCCTCCTAACTGAATGCGTTTGCTCAACGGCGCGGCCGTTCCTACCCCACAGGGCGAATGTGCCTTCGGAACTCGCCCGGCGAGATGGACATCCGTTTGCGGAAAATCTTGGCCAGCCGGTCGCCGTTGCTCATTCCAATCCGGCTGCGCGATCTTATCGATCGGCAATTCGGTTTCGCTCAGCAAGCTGCACGCGGTATCGAGCCTCGCTTGCAGCAGGTAATCCGAAGGCGTTATCCCCATCTCTAGCTTGAAGCAGCGTAAGAAGTGGCGCTCACTCATGGCCGCGATCTCGGCGGCATCGGCGACGGAGATCGTGCGTTCGCAGTTCTCATGCAGCCAGCGCGCCGACGCGCGGATCTTGTCGCCCATACTGGTGGTGCCCGCGTCGTTCAGCCGCGGCACCAGTTCGATGCTCCACGCCGGCATCAGCCGATCTGCAACGCCGCGCGCGACGTCGCCCCCCAGGTCGCGCTTGATGATCGCCAGCGCACTCTTCAAGGAATCATGGTGGATGCCGGATTCGCTGGGCGAACGTATCGCGCACGCGCGGGGCTCGCGCGGTGCTTCGCGGTTCCGGACGAGGCCGGCGGCGGCCAACACTGCGCAGCCTTCCGCGATCGGCGTGACGTTGGCGGTCTTGGGATAGATGGTGCGCGGCCAGCAAAGCAGCCGCTCGTTGCCTGCGGCGCTGTGCGCTCCAACCCCGCCCGCGATGAAGAGGACATCGAAGCCGATGTAGTCGCCAGCATCGAGCCCCTCGGTCCAGATCCGGACGGACGAGGAGCACGCGATGTTGCCGCCCTCGAGGGAGAGGAAGCAAACTTCGTAGACGAAATCATCGCTAGCATCCGACGAGGAGATCTTGTTGGCCATATGAAACAATTCTGCGACGAGTCCTGCGCCAAGCAACGAAAAGCCGTCGAACAGCAGAATTGCAACACGGCGCGCAGCCCCTAAGCAAGAAAACACCCGTATTGCCCGCTGGCAGCGGCACGAGCTCGCCTACCGGATACTGGCGCTCTCCGCGGAGCGGATTTTGCACGCTATCGCGATCAACGGCGCGATGACGGTCGAGCCGAGAACACGATCAGGCTAGAACTCCAGCTCGTCAGTCACCTCTACGAAATCGCGCGCAAAGAGTGGGGGATGTACGGACTCATGAATCCGCTCAAAAACATCCGGAAACCCGGTGGTAGCAGCGCCCGCGACCGCCGACTTGAGCCTGGTAAGTATGAGCGGATTCATGCGCGCCTCCGTGGAAGCGGAAACCCATATGCTGCACCGGCATTCGATTTGGCCATCGAGACTAGCCTTCAACAGGGTTCCCTGTTCATGCTCCGCTGTCCGTGTCGCCGGCTTCGGTGGTGTCTTTCGTGGCCAAATCTGGGTTTCTCCGAGCCGGCGCGCTTCGAGTCGCCGGCGCACTTCACTACTCACTGTGGCAAAGGCAATCTATGGCGTGGCGGACTAACCCAACCTCTACACGTGGGCGTGATGTCGAAGAAGTAGCAGTACATTGTCATTGACAGCACCAAGGACGGCAGCGAGCACGGCCCTGCTTCTACTACGAAAGGGGGGTGCTCGCCCTTGTACAACCTGAAGAGCTTTCCTACGCTGTCTGCACACCCTTGATGGGGGTTCTTCAGGAGGGAATGGCGATGCCGCACATAGCAGGTCTTCAGGAAATCAATCCTTTGGCTGACTACAAGGCGACTTTTAACCTGTTTTATGAATTTGTGAAGGGCCAGGTGAAAGGTGACCTAAAACAGGATCAGTACCTGCAACTACAAACGATCGCCGAGCCTCTTGATCTGAGCAGCAAGTATCCGTTCTATTCACTGTTCAACTACCTGTGCAAGGTTGATCAGCTCCTTGCTCCCGTGCCGCTGAGCGACCAGTTCACGATTACCGATCGCACCCTGTTTGCCGAGTACAGCCGATTCGTCGAAACAGCACTATCGCTGATCGAGGCCAAGGCTCTCTCTCCGGAGGTCATCAAACAGATCAATGCAAAAACAGTCGAGATCGAGAACCTTAAAGCTGACATTCGTCGCCTGGTACGTGAGGACGCGGTGGCCTGGAAGGATTACGCCAGCCTGCGGGGCATTCCGTACGGAGATTTGGCACAATACATTCAGTGGAGCAACCGTTATGGCAACGCCAATGACATCGAGGGCGATGCCGCCAAACTTGCTTCGCTCTATGGCGATCTTGAACAGCTGCGCCGTACAGAATATGCGGACGCCGATCAGCGTGAAATCAAGGAAGCCTGGGACAAGTTGATTAGCGTTGGTGCTCGCATCCGCTATCCCCGAATGGAAGATGGGGCCTATCCGGATGGTTCCCATTTCACGTTGCCGTATCTGGCATCTCTTCCGACAGGTGATACGGCCGTTTTTGCTGATCGCCCTGTAATCTTGCCCCAGCTTACCGTCGGCGCAATCGCTACGACACAGATTGGCGAATTTTCCATAGCTTTCAACAAATCGCGCAAAGCGACCGAAAGCATGGAGTCCGACTGGTCGGGGTCAGTATCCGGTTCTTACGGCTGGTTCAGCGCCTCTGTGAACGCTTCGGAGTCAACCGCGATCAAGGAGGAATTTTCCCACACCGAGGATGTGACCCTCGGCTGCCGCTCGTGCTTTGTAGCTGCTATCCAGCTGCCCTCCTGGTTCAACAGTAACTTGTTCTCGAACAACCTTATCCTGCAGAACAAGAGTTCATTCCTGCGCTACCTGGGTCCCGGCGGCAGTTTGCTGTATTACCCGAAGGGTTTGATCCTGATGCGTGGTTTCAAGATCAATTTTAAATCCACCAATGGTTGGAAGTACGACTATACCCACGACTTCTCCGTGGGCGGCAGCGCTTCAGCCCGCTTCTTCGGGATCGGCCTAGGAGGAGGCTATAAGCGCCATGAACACCAAGAAAAGCATGTAGTCGAGACCAATGGGGACACCCTAACCTTCGACGACGGTGAAAACACCCTTCGGGTGGTCGGCTACTTGGCTCAGAAGAACACTGCCTTCATAAAGACGGCGATTCAGGGCATTGAGGGGATTAGGTTCAAGGATGAAGATGCGGCAAGGGCGCAGTCATGACCCGCATGCTAACTTATCTCATCGCGATGACAGTCGTGCTGGCACTGGCCAGCTGTGCAGTCTCGCCACGCGTTTATCCGCTATGTAACATGCGCTGCCTCCCTGACGGCACTTGCGGTACGGACCACGGGGTGAGCGCCCAAGAGGTGGATGCTCTAACCGCTGCACTGCTAGCGGAGCATCCCTTTTCCCGCGCTGATCGAGTGGCGGTGACTTCTGGTTATGCTTTACTCATGACGAGTGACGCGACGGACGCAAATCTGCGGCGAGGTTGGGGGGCGGCGGCCTGCTTTACGCCACTCTCCCCTCTGATAACGCGAAGTACGTGCGCTTTCAGCAGTGCTTGCAGGGGATGCCCAAGTGGGTGCAGTTCACAGCGCCGACTTCAGCTCAAGACTTGCTGCTTGATCCAGACTTCAGGAAAGTCTGCATGGGTTCAACCAGCTAGCAGCTAACTCGGGATGCGCGGTGGTGTATAGCGTTCAGTAACTATAGAAACTATGAAGGGCCCGCAGAGTTGAGCCCCTTGGAGTAAAACGAGGATTCGGAGTCTCGTTTTAAAGGAGCACGCAAACGACCATCACTGGCCGGCTGTACGTGGCTTTCGAACTCGGCGAGAAGAGCTGGAAGCTGTCGCTGGGCGGCGGCGTGCGCGCGCCGAGCCGGTGCTTGGTGGTGGCCGGCGACATCGCGTCGGGGTTCTGTCACGTTGACGTAGCGGTCGCGTAAGATGACGCGATGACGACAACGAAATCGCTCTATCACGGCCACCGGTTCCCGGCGGCGGTCATTAGCCAAGCGGTGCGCTGGTATTTTCGCTTCAACCTGAGCCTGCGCGACATCGAGGAACTGCTGTTTGAGCGCGCTGTGGTCGTGACCTACGAGACCATTCGCCGCTGGTGAGACAAGTTTGGCGCCGGCTATGCCCAGCGCGTGAAGGCCGCACCGCGCAAGCCAGGCAGCACGTGGCATCTCGATGAGATGTTCGTGACGCTGCGCGGCGAGCCCTATCTGCTGTGGCGGGCGGTCGACGAGCACGGCGCGGAACTGGACATCCTGTTGCAGAAGCGGCGCGACAAGGCCGCAGCCAAGCGCTTCTTCTTACGAGTGCTTCGTTCCTGTCCCGTGCCTCGCAAGATCGTCACCGACCAATTGCGCAGCTACGCGGCCGCCAAGGCCGACATCCCGGAACTGGCGAACGTCAAACACGTGTTCGTCAAAGCCGCTGCACGCTTGAATAATCGGGCCGAGAACAGCCACCAACCCACACGTGAACGTGAGCGCCGCATGCGTGGGTTTCGCGATCGCAAACGCACGCAGGCATTCCTCTCGAGCTTCGGCCCGATCCGGCAGCACTTCGCCCTCAAGCGACATTTGTTGCGCGCTTCTCTCTACCGCAAACATCTTGCAGCTCGGTTCGCTGCGTGGCACGAATTCACCGGAGTCACCCAAAATCCGTCAACTGCTTTCTGAGCCGTGGTCATGCCTGCCGCTGTTTCGTCTCGGTACCGGCAAGTTGACAGTGCCCTCAAGCCTACCACCCGGAGGAATCGTGCTACGCCATGTGCACGAGGAGGATGACGATGAGAATAACCCCTTTATCCGGTGGCGCAGATGGCTTCCTTAGGGAGGCTGGCGAACTCATCCAGGCCGCCGAGTCACGAAAGCCGGACCCCGAGCAAGTCGCTCGGCTCCAGCAGAAGTACGGCTTGCGCTACTTGCGGCACAAGGAGGGGCAGCAAGCACGCCGCACGGCGAGCTAAAGCACAACGCGAGGCCAATTGCACCATTGGTGTGAAAGCAGCTCTCCCGCCCCTTCTCCGCGCAGGAGATCGGTCCACGGAGCGTGATCGAGGACCTACCTTGCACACCATTGATAGGCACCAAACAAGTCGCCGCAATGTGATCAAAAGGGCCTGATAGGGTTGATATTCCAGCGTGGAATAGCAATGGATCTATGATTGATTATGGTCTCCCGAACGTAGCTTTTAGACTCTCCTTCAACGGTAGCAACTGCGCTCCGTAGCCTTTAGGCCGAAGAATGTGTGGAGGAGAATCTAATGAACATTGAACTGACAGCTGATGTACGGACACGGGGTGCTGCCAGACGTGAGGAGATCAAGGTCGTAATAGGCGCTTGCGTCGGCACCGTCCTCGAATGGTACGATTTCTTTCTATATGGAAGCCTAGCGATATTTTTCTCGTCGCATTTCTTCCCTGCAGGGAATTCAACCGCTAGTTATCTTGCTTCGCTGGCGACGTTTGGTATTGGGTTTATCATCCGCCCGCTAGGCGCGGTAGTATTCGGTCGGTTTGGAGACAAGGCCGGGCGAAAGGCCACCTTTCTTGCCACGGTGATCTTAATGGGCATCTCAACGGCAGGTATCGGTTTGCTGCCGTCTTACGCGACGCTTGGCTGGGCTTCTCCAGCCATTCTTATCGTTTTGAGACTTTTGCAAGGATTGGCTCTGGGCGGGGAGTACGGTGGCGCGGCAGCCTACATCGCCGAACATACGCCGGCTGGCCGTCGGGGCTACGCCACAGGCTGGCTCCAGACTACGGCGACTTTCGGATTCCTGCTGTCCCTGGCAGTGACGCAGATCTGCCGGATCTGGATTCCCGCAGATGACTTTGCTTTGTGGGGATGGCGGGTGCCTTTCCTAGCGTCGCTGCTGCTGCTTGCCGTATCCGCGTACATTCGTACGACCCTATCGGAATCTCCAGTCTTCAAGCGCATGAAGGCGGAGAATCGGACCTCAAGCGCGCCTCTGCGTGACAGCCTCATGGTCGGTCAGAACGTGCGGCGCATGCTGGCGGTATTGTTTGGCGCACAAGCCGCGGTCGGCGTTGTTTGGTACACGTGCAACTTCTATGTTCTGTACTTTATGACTTCGACGCTCAAAGTCCCTCCGAGCGACGCTTACGGCCATCTCGTTGTGGCTCTGATCTTCTCGCTTCCGCTCTACGTGTTCTTCGGCTGGCTGTCGGACAAGGTTGGCCGCAAGTGGATCGTGCTCATTGGCTGCGGAATGGCGGTACTTACCTTCGTGCCAATTTTCTCGCAGCTGGGAAAAGCCGTGAATCCCAGTCTCGCCAAATTCCAGGAATCCGTCGTCATCCGTGTTGTCTCCTCTGATTGCGGCCGCAGCATGTTCTCCAACGCCGATGCTGCATGCGACAAAGCTCGCGACTTTCTGACTCAAGCCGGCCTGTCCTACCGCGTAGAGCCAGGTCTGGCGGGGGAGCCGTTGGTCACGCACATTGGAGACAAGGCGCTGGTAAATTTTGATGCGAAGATCTATCGGGAAGCGCTGGTCTCCGCGGGCTATCCGCCCGTCGCGGATGAGAAGCTGATCAATCGCCCTCTGATGTACACGCTGCTGTTCCTGCTAATGGTCTGGGGAGCGATGGCTTATGGCCCCATGTCCGCATACTACGTTGAGCTGTTCCCCGCGGCGATTCGCTACACATCCATCTCCATCCCCTACAACATTGGAGCTGGCTACTTCGGCGGGTTGGCTCCTTTTATGTCGACGGCCCTGGCTGTCAACTCGGGGAACGTCCTTGGAGGGTTGTGGTACGCGATTGTCGTGGGCGGAATCTCGGTTGCCATTGGCATTTTCGTGCTGAAGGAAACCAAGGATGTTGATGTGAATCAGTAGGGTGAGTTAGTTGGTCACCCTCTTAAGATAGAAGGCTCTGGAGTGATTTCATGACGCAGTCGACTCAGGCACGATTGGTGCAAGGCAAAGCAACTCCTCGCGGTAAGTTCCCTCACGTCGTGCGCGCAGGTGATTTTCTGTTCGTCTCCGGGACTAGCTCGAGGCGTCCAGACAACAGCTTCGTCGGTGCTTCCGCAGACGAATTCGGTACGTCCTCCGTTGATGTCAGGGAGCAGACCCGTGCCGTGATCGAGAATATCCAAGACATCTTGCAGGCAGAGGGGGCGAACCTCAAGAATGTGGTGGAAATCACTACATTCCTTGTCAACATGAATGACTTTGGCGGCTATAACGAAGTATACGCAGAGTACTTCGACGAAGGCGGTCCCACCCGAACGACTGTCGCAGTCCATCAATTGCCCCACCCGCTGCTGACTATCGAGATCAAGGCGATTGCCTACGCTCCGCTGGCCAAGGCGGGGTAGTTCTGCGAGTATCGATTGGAGAAGACTATGTTGAAGTACGGAGCGCCTTTCAGCCTGACAAAATGGGTGGAGGACCATCGGCATCTCCTGAAGCCACCTGTCGGGAATCAACAGGTATGGCAGGACGCTGATTTCATTGTGACCGCTGTCGGCGGACCCAACCTTCGAACGGACTATCACGACGACCCGTTTGAGGAGTTCTTCTACCAGATTGAAGGAAACGCGTACCTGGGCCTCATCGTCGACGGCAAGCGAGAGCGGGTCGACCTTCGGGAGGGGGACATGTTTCTTCTTCCACCCCACGTCCGCCATTCCCCGCAGAGACCGGAGGAAGGCAGTGTCTGTCTCGTGATCGAGAGGCAGCGTCCTCTCGGGGCTGTTGACGGATTCGAGTGGTACTGCGATAGCTGCGGCGGGTTGGTTCATCGAGTGGAGGTGCAACTCAAGAGTATTGTCGATGACCTTCCACCTCTGTTCGCCGAGTTCTATGCGTCAGAAGAAAAGCGGCGCTGCAAGAGCTGCGGCTTCGTTCATCCTGGTCGCGGCGCATAGCGTCCGAATCACGTCGGTTTGGGAAAGAAATCACTATGACAAGCGTCGCTATGTGCGGGCTCTCGGCCAGGCAAAAGTACTGGCTAATTACCGGCAGCATCGGGCCGCGCCCGATTGCACTGGTAACCAGCGTCGGTGCGGATGGCATTTGCAACGCGGCACCATACAGTGCCTTCAACTACATGGGGGAGAGTCCACCTCTGTTCGCGATCGCGGTGGATCACTATGGCGACGAGAGTCATCGCCCAGGGGAACTGAAGGATACCCTCAAGAATATTCTCGAGAAGCGCGAGTTCGTCGTGAACATGGTCGATGATTCCATCGTGGACCGCGCGGTGCTTTGCGGGACCGATTATCCGGCGGGGATCTCCGAGGCCGAGGCGGTCGGATTCTCGCTTGCGGCTTCCGACACGGTTGCGGTTCCCAGGATTGCCGAGGCGCCCATCGCATGGGAGTGCCGCCTATTCAAGACTTTCGAGTTCTCTGCGCAGCGCTCCATTGTCTTCGGCGAGATAGTTTCGATGTACATCCGCGAAGATCTCTTCGATGATGAGAAGCTCCGGGTAAGGGTCGATCGATTTGAGCCAGTTGGTCGCCTGGGTGGCCCCAACTATTGCCGGACGTCTGACCGTCGCAGGATTCCCGTTCCCACCTATCTGCCGGCGGTTGGTGTTGCCAGGGAGTGAGCAAACTCATCCAGACGGGGAGTCCACTCCGCCGCGAGCTTAGGTGACGGAAGGCTGCACCGCGGGAAGTCACGGACTGAGGAAAAAATCGGATTCGTGTCTATTTGAGGTGGTTACCCTATGCAGATTCGTCCGCTAACACTAATCCGACTAAGCCGGAACCTGAAGCTGAGCCAGTTGTTGGTCTTCGAGCGCGTAATCGAGACCGGTTCGATATTGCATGCTGCCCATGACATGGGGCTTACCCAGCCTGCGGTCACGAAGATCATCCAGGAACTTGAGGCGGGCGTCGATGGTGCCCTCTTCGCCCGCTCCAATCGCGGTGTTGTTCCTACGGAGTTGGGCCTGGTTCTTGCTCGCCGCGTGAAATCGCTTCTCGCGGAGTTCCGGTACATGACCGAGGAGCTTGACCGGTTTCGCTTCGGGACCGCTGGCAGGATCGTCGTCGGAACGATGATTGCCGCATCTGCCCATCTGTTGCCATCCACCATCGCTCGTTTTAAGGAGCGCGCGCCGAACGTCACTGTCACCGTACAGGAGGGGCCAACGGCGCTATTGTTTCCCGCCTTGGCAACAGGTGAAATCGACATCGTTGTCGGCAGGCTGCCAGAGATAGAGCTTCCTATTTCCGAAGCGTTTCCCTTGACGCATCAAGCGCTGTTTGAGGACGTACTCGAGGTGGTGGTAGGCAGCTCAAACGAGGTCGTGCGCCAGTCAGTCACTTCGTTGCATGAACTGGATCGCCACCCCTGGATCTTGCCGACACAAGACTCCCCTTTACGCTTCTCGGTAGAGCGCATGTTCCGCAACGCAGGGATCGCGCTACCCCGCGATCTTGTGGAGTCCATGTCCGTTCTGACAAATCTAGGCCTGCTACTGACCACCAACCGTGTTGCAGTCATGCCACGGGTGGCAGCCACACAGTTTGTTCGGGCTGGTTTGCTACGAACGCTTTCAATTCCAGAACTGGGGGCCTTTGGGACGGTCGGCTACTCAGTCAGAACCAATAAGGAGCTCACACCCGCGTGTGAGGTCTTTATCGAGTGTCTAAGGGAGGTCGCCGGTCGCAACGAGGTCGGCTGAAACCAAGACTCCTCCAGCAGTCACCTCGCAAATCCCTTAGACATGCTCTAACAGGCAGGCTGGGAGGGTATCGCATTGCCTGTTTCCATGAAGTACTAAAGCAATAAACAGCTACATGCGAAGAAGGAGTGGAAGTGAAGCTAAGCAAAGCAATCTGTGCAGGCTGGATGGTTGTCCCGACAATGGTTTTTGCACAGTCCGTGACACTGTATGGAGTGGTCGATACAGGGATAGAGTACTTGAACCGAACCAGCAGAGGCGACCACGGCCTTGTGAGGATGAACAATCTTTCCGCTAGCGTGCCCTCACGCTGGGGCCTTCGCGGGTCGGAAGACCTAGGCGGCAGCCTGAAGGCGGCGTTTGTTCTTGAGTCCGGATTCGCTCCAGATTCGGGCGTGTCGAACCAAGCTGGGCGGCTCTTCGGGCGGCAAGCCTGGGTCGGGCTCAGTGGCCCCTGGGGGCAAGTGGCACTCGGACGGCAGTACTCCATGCTCTTCTGGGCGACGCTGGACGCGGATATGCTTGGGCCCAATACGTTTGGATCGTCCTCGCTCGACAGCTATATGGGCAATCCGCGCGCGGATAACGCGATCTCCTATAAGGGGAAATTCGGCGGTGTAACCATCGGCGCGACCTACAGCTTTGGTCGAGACGCGGCCCCGGCGGGCGCCAGTTGTGCAGGGGAGAATCCCGGTGACCAAAGTGCTTGCCGCGAATGGTCGACGCTCCTGGGCTACAACACCGATGCATGGGGTGTCGCCATTGCCTACGACTCCTTGCGGGGAGGGGCGGCCGCAGCGGGCAATCTGACGAGCAGCGGGATGAAGGACGATCGCCTCTCCTTGAGCGGTTACACCAATGTCGGAAAGGCGAAGATTGGCGGCGGCTGGATTCGACGCGACAACGACGCTAACGTGGTCACTCCGCGTAGTGATCTCTGGTACGGTGGCGTCTCTTACGCGGTCACGCCGGCCTTCAGCTTGGACGGGTAGGTCTTCTTCTTGCGCTATCACAATCGTGCAAACAAGGCATGGCTTTACGCCGCGCGGGCCAACTATGCACTTTCCAAGCGTACGACGGTCTACACCACCGCCGGCTTTATCGATAACGGCGGTCAACTGGCGCTGTCGGTAAGTTCCGGCGGCACACCGGCGGCCAATCCGTCTGGCGGCAACCAGCTAGGCGCGATGGTTGGTATCAAGCACATCTGTTAAGCGTTTGTCCGCCGGGCGCATGCGATATCGCTGCCAAGCAACAAGGCTGGCATTAATGGGCCGGCCTTGTTGCTTGGGTTCCCGGAAACTGATGGGCTATAAGCCGCTATTCCGCGTGCTTATATCAGCGGCCCAAGGATTGATTGTTCAAGGCACATAGGCAATCCTACACTTCCACTCATCACCAGTTAGCCGGAGTGCCCATGGATTACTACGCTGAGGTTGCAGAGGGATTGCCCAAACGACTGCGGAACTTTATTGACGGGGAGTTCGTCGAATCCGTCCAGTCGTTCCCGAAATTCAGCCCTATCGACGGAAGAGAACTTTCACACGTGGCAGAGGCGGACGCTGCTGCGGTGGATGCGGCGGTGCGGGCGGCACGGCGCGCCCAGCAGGGTCCGTGGCGGCAGTACACCACTGCGCAACGCGCCGAAACTCTGCATCGTATTGCAGATAGCATCCAGGATCGCTTCGACGAGTTTGTCGCCGCGGAGGTGGCAGACACAGGGCGCCCGATCGCCCAGGCGAAGGCCCTCGACATCGCGCGCGGCATCTCCAACTTTCGTACGTTCGCCGACCTGGTAAGTACCGCGCATGGCGAGTGCTTCGAATCGGTCGGCGCGGATGGCACCCAACTGCTCAACTACGTCACCCGCAAGCCCTTAGGGGTGGTCGGAGTGATCTCTCCATGGAACCTCCCGCTTCTGCTGCTTACGTGGAAGGTTGCCCCGGCGCTGGCGATGGGGAACTCCGTTGTGGCAAAGCCTTCGGAGGAATCGCCGACCAGCGCTACGTTGCTCGCGGAGGTTATTCGAGATTCCGGTTTGCCCAACGGCGTATTCAACCTGATTCATGGCCACGGGCCAAATGCAGCAGGCGAATGGCTAACGAAGCACCCGGAAATCGACGCCATCACGTTCACCGGCGAGTCCAGGACCGGGAGCACGATCATGAAGGCCGTGGCCAACGGCGTGAAGAACGTTTCCTTCGAACTCGGCGGAAAGAATGCGGCCATCGTGTTCGCAGACGCTGACTTTGACGCCGCGGTGGAGGGTGTGCTTCGATCCAGTTTCATCAACGCGGGGCAGGTTTGCATGTGTACGGAGCGCGTCTATGTCGAGCGCTCCATCTTCGAGCGCTTTGTTTCGGAGCTCAAGACACGCGCCGAGGCACTCCGGGTTGGCTCGCCGTATGAGTCCGGCATAACGACCGGTCCGATGATCTCTTCGGCGCATCGGGACAAAGTGCTGAGCTACTTTAAGTTGGCTGTCGAGGAGGGTGCCAACGTCGTCACAGGCGGCAATGTACCCAAGTTCGACAACGCCTGTGACAACGGAGCCTTCGTCCAGCCGACGATTTGGACTGGACTGCCAGATAGCGCACGTTGCGTCAACGAGGAAGTATTTGGCCCGGTCTGCCACATATCGCCCTTCGATGCTGAGGACGAGGTGGTTGCTAGGGTCAACAACAGCAACTATGGCCTGGCGGCATGTGTATGGACGACGCATCTTGCACGTGGTCACCGAGTCGCGCAGCGGATAGAGACCGGCATCGTTTGGGTGAATGCCTGGTACGCCCGGGACCTCCGCACGCCGTTTGGCGGCGCCAAACTATCCGGCTTTGGCCGCGAGGGCGGACGCCACTCGATGGACTTCTATTCGGAGCTGACCAATATCTGTGTGAGGGTTGCATGACGGTGGAAACAAACCAATCGCTGCACGCCATTGCCGATGCGCTCTGGCGGGCGCATGGGAGTCAACCGTTCGTGCCCGTTGGTCCGGTGCGAGACGCGATTGAGGAGATCGACGGGCTTCCGCTGGAGAACGCATACCGCGTCCAGCAGATCAACATTGCACGCCAGGTGGCGGCGGGAGCGCGACGCGTCGGTCGGAAGATCGGTCTCACCTCGCGGACGGTGCAGGTGCAACTCGGCGTAGACACGCCGGACTTTGGTGTTCTCCTCGATAGCATGGCGTATGGAGATGGCGCTGAGATGCCGTTCTCGCGCACCCATCAGCCAAAGGTGGAAGCCGAGATTGCGCTCGTGCTGGAGCGTGATTTGCCATACGGGCGCCATACTGTGGCGGACATCCTTCGGGCAACAGCATTTGCGATACCGGCCATCGAAGTCGTCGGCAGCCGGATTGAAAAATGGAATATTCGCCTGTTCGATACCGTCGCCGACAATGCGTCAAGCGGACTGTTCGTGCTCGGCACAAAGCCGGTCAAGCTCGACGCGCTCGATTTGGTCAACTGCGGAATGTTAATGGAGCGTAGGGGGAGCAGGTTAGCGTCGGTGCCGGTGCCGCATGCCTCGGAAATCCGCTTAACGCAGCCATCTGGCTTGCCGATACCATGGTCCGCATGGGAGAACCATTGCAGGCCGGAGATGTAGTCTTGACCGGAGCGCTCGGACCGATGGCAGCCGTAGCGCCAGGCGATGTGCTTACAGCGAAGATCGAAGGGCTCGGCGAGGTACGTGCGGTCTTCTCAAATCAAACGGAGTTCAAATCGTGAACGACAAGAACGACAAATCCAGACTTTCCGTTGCCGTAATCGGTTCGGGAAACATTGGCACCGATCTAATGATCAAGCTTGCTGCGTAACGCCGAGCATCTGAAGATGGCCGTGATGGTCGGCATTGATCCGTCCTCCGACGGCTTGGCGCGCGCGGCGCGCCTGGGCGTGGCCACGACGGCAGGTGGAATTGACGGTCTGGTCGAGATGCCCGAGTTCCGCGATATCCGAATCGCCTTCGATGCGACCTCGGCTGGGGCGCATGCCCGTCACGCCGAAGTCTTTGCGCGACACGGCGTCACTGTGATCGACCTGACCCCGGCGGCCCTCGGCCCTTTCGTGGTTCCTTCTGTCAACCTGGAAGCACATCTCGACTCTACGAACGTCAATATGGTGACGTGCGGTGGACAGGCAACGATTCCGATCGTCCGCGCCGTATCTGATGTGACGCCCGTCCACTACGGTGAGATCGTGGCGTCGATCTCCAGTCGCTCAGCCGGGCCGGGTACGCGCGCCAATATCGATGAATTCACCGAAACGACGTCGCGAGCCATTGAGATCATCGGTGGGGCGACGGTGGGTAAAGCCATTATCGTGCTAAATCCGGCTGAGCCACCGTTGCTCATGCGCGATACCGTCTATTGCCTGGTCGACGAGGATGCGAATACAGACCAGATCGAGAGCGCTATCCACGCGCAGGTGGAGCGAGTGTCAGCCTATGTACCCGGCTATCGTCTGAAACAGGCCGTTCAGTTCGACGGTGTTTCCCTCCCGCCGCGCTTTTCGAGTACCGGTGCACCCGCATCCGGTCTCAAAGTGAGTGTATTCATTGAGGTCGAGGGTGCGGCGCATTATCTGCCGTCGTACGCCGGAAACCTCGACATCATGACGTCGGCTGCCTTGCGTACGGCAGATCAGATGGCGGCGAAACGGTTGGCTGCCTGAAGGAGAAAATGATGACCGGCAATATCAGAAAAATCTATGTCTCGGACGTCACGCTCCGGGACGGCATGCACGCAGTACGTCATCAGTACTCGCTGGCAAATGCAGTGGCAATCGCACAGGCCTTGGACGATGCAGGGGTGGACAGCATCGAAGTAGCACACGGTGACGGCCTCGCTGGATCCAGCTTCAACTATGGCTTCGGGGCGCATACCGACTACGAGTGGATCGCCGCGGTGGCAGGCACTGTGAAGCGTGCGCAGGTGGCGACATTGCTCATCCCCGGCATCGGCACATTGCATGACTTGCGCGAAGCGTATGACGCGGGGGCGCGCGTGGTGCGAGTGGCAACCCACTGCACCGAAGCGGATATCTCGCGACAACATATCGAGTACGCGCGGTCGCTTGGGATGGACACGGTGGGCTTCCTGATGATGAGCCACATGACGACGCCGCAACGCCTTGCCGAGCAAGGGAAGCTCATGGAAAGCTACGGGGCACAGTGCGTCTATGTAGTGGATTCCGGTGGCGCCTTGAATATGCGGGATGTTGCCGAGCGCTTCCGCGCACTCAAGGATGCGCTCGATCCTGCAACGCAGACGGGCATGCACGCGCACCACAACTTGTCACTGGGTGTGTCGAACTCTATGGTGGCGATAGAGGAGGGATGTGATCGTATCGACGCGTCACTGACCGGCATGGGGGCGGGCGCTGGAAATGCACCGCTGGAAGTATTTATCGCTGCAGTGGACCGGCAGGGGCTCAATCACGGCTGCAACGTGAAGAAGCTAATTGATGCTGCCGACGATATCGTTCGCCCGCTGCAGGAGCGACCGGTGCGCGTGGATCGCGAAACCTTGGCACTTGGCTATGCGGGTGTCTACTCAAGCTTTCTTCGTCATGCGGAGGCGGCTTCGCTTAAGTATGGCATTTCGGCGTTCGACATCCTTGTGGAGCTTGGGTGCCGGCGGATGGTGGGCGGCCAGGAGGACATGATCGTTGATGTTGCGCTTGATCTTGTTCAACGTAGCGAGCAAAAGGCGAGGGCAGCAGCGTGATCGATATCGAAACCGCTGCGCGCCTGGTCGACGATGCAGCAATGAGTTCCACCGCCATCAATCAGCTCACTGCCGTCGATGCCTTCTCCGTGCAGGATGCATATCGGATACAGCGTGCATCGATTATGCGGCGCGTGAGGCGGGGAGAGCGCCGTATCGGAATCAAGCTAGGGTTCACCAGCCGCGCAAAGATGGTCCAGATGGGTGTGGATAGTCTTATCTGGGGATGGCTGACGAATGCAATGCTCGAAGACGATGGCGGTCTGGTCGACGTTAGCCAGTACATCCATCCCCGAGTCGAACCTGAAGTTTGCTTTCTCACGCGGAGGGCAATTGACCGGCCGCTCACCGCGCTGGAAGCAAAGGACTTTCTCGAAGCTGTCGCCCCCGCGATGGAAATCATCGACTCTCGATACCGAGACTTCCGCTTTACGCTTGAAGATGTTGTTGCCGACAACTGCTCCAGCGCAGGGCTGGTGGTCGGGAGCTGGGCAAAGGACTTCGATGGATTGCGCAACGCTGGAGTGATCCTGCGGATGGATGGCAAAGATGTTCAGATCGGGTCGACGGGAGCAATCCTCGGGCATCCGCTACGTGCCGTGGTGGAAGCATCCCGACTTGCGAGTTCGTCGGAGACGGCCCTGCCAGCGGGGTCGCTCATCATGGCAGGAGCGGCGACGGCGGCGCACGCCCTCATGCCGGGAAAGCACGTGCAAGCGGTGGTGAATGGTATCGGCGAGGTCGAGTTCTCGACTCGGTAGACGTATGTATATCCTCATGATCAGTGAAGGCACAGCGAAACCATGACACTACGAATTGACATGCATTCCCACTTCTTCCCGACGATCTCAAGGGAGGAGGCTGAGCGGGTCGACCAGCCAGACGTACCTTGGCTTGCAGTGTCCGACGATGGCGAGTCCGGGATGATCATGCTCGGAGACCGGGCCTTCAGGCCGGTCGAGCGACCATTGTGGGATCCGCGGCGACGCATCGAACAGATGGACGAGCAAGGAATTGACGTGCAGCTGATGTGCGCGACGCCAGTGATGTTCGGTTATCGGTATGCCGCGAGCACTGCGTTGCAGTGGACGCAACGCATGAATGACAAGGCCCTCGAACTCTGTTCTGCTGCGCCGAATCGTTTGATGCCGTTGGCCCAGGTTCCATTGCAGGACACGGAGTCTGCCTGCAGGGAAGCATCCCGTGCGTTTTCCGAAGGACATCGCGGTGTTCAGATCGGTAATCACGTTGGCCCCAGGGATCTGGATGACGAAGGGTTGGTCCAGTTTTTATGCCATTGCGCAAGTGAAGGAATTCCGGTGCTCGTGCACCCGTGGGACATGATGACCGACGGGCGAATGAAGCGCTGGATGCTTCCATGGCTCGTGGCCATGCCTGCGGAAACTCAACTTGGCATTCTTTCCCTGATCCTGTCCGGGGCTTTCGAGCGTATTCCACGCTCTTTGAAGCTATGCTTTGCGCATGGCGGAGGCAGCTTCGCATTTCTGCTCGGTCGCGTTGATAACGCATGGCGGCATCGGGACATCGTACGGGAAAGCTGTCCCAACTTGCCGTCCTCTTACGTGGACCGCTTCTCGGTGGATAGCGCTGTATTTGATGCACGGTCTCTAGGCTTGCTGGTCGACGTAATGGGAGAGGAGCGGGTCATGCTTGGCTCGGACTATCCGTACCCGCTTGGCGAGGAGGTGATTGGATCTCTGGTAGGGAACCATGAGACGCTGAGCGATCAGGCTAAGGATCGCATCCTTGGGGTTAATGCAGCCAAGTTTTTTAATCTGCCCGCGGATATGCGCGGACGCGAATAGTTCATTTAAATAAGGAGAGCCATATGCTGCCGCACGGTCCACACAAAGAGGAGATGCTTCAATGGGTTCGCCGCCTGTGCGATGAAATTCGTTCACGTCCGCTTGATCAAGACCTCGAGGGGTACTTGAACCACGAATTTGGTGCAGGTACCGAAGCCTATGAGGAGTTATGTCGGCTGTTGAAGATGGGGGTCGAGGAGGGGTGGGCTGGCTACGTCGAGATCGACGGAGACTGCTACCGCCGTGGGAGGATTGCCGATCCGTCTCGTGAGACGGCCCAGATGAGCGTGGAAAGTGGGTTGCTGCGCGACGTGAAAGGCCAGTACCACTGCCACACACAGGGCGAGATCAACATGATCATCCCGCTGGAGCCTGGCGCCCAGTTCTGCGGGCACGGTGCCGGATGGCGAGTGTTTCCCCCATGAGCGAGCACTTTCCCACGGTCAATGGCAAGGCTCTGATGATGTACTTTCTACCGGGTGGCGAGATCGAGTATCGCTCCCCCTGCCCAGTAATTTCATTGTTTATTCAGGAGCATCTGTGATCATCAAAATTCTTGCTTTGAGCGGAAGCTCGCGTCGTGGTTCGCTCAACCAGAAACTGCTCGACATTGCAGTGCACGGTTCGCGAAATGCGGGCGCGGTGGTGACGTCAGTTCGCTTGGCCGACTATGCGTTGCCAATCTATGAGAGCGATCTCGAAGCCGACCATGGACTGCCGGAGGGCGCGAAGCGTTTGCAGAGTGCGATTGCCGAGCATGACGCTTTGCTTATCGCCACGCCGGAGTACAACGGCGGCTACACGGCGATGCTGAAGAATGCACTGGACTGGGTGAGCCGGCCGCGAGAGGATGGCACTTCGGGTGTCACACTGTTGGCAGGCAAAGTCGCAGCCTTAGTATCAGCGTCTCCGGGTCCACTCGGAGGACTACGCTCCCAACTTGCATTGCGTACGGTACTGGACAAACTCGGCGTCCTTGTGATCCCCGATGCGTTTGCACTAGGGATGGCGCACGTTGCGTTCGACGATGAGGTGGGTCTCAAGGACAAGGGCGCAGAAAAGGCAGTTGCAAATGTTGGCCTCTCGCTATGTCGAACGGCGGAGCGCCTGGCGAACAAGTCCTAGTTGTGTGTCAGCGTCGGCTTGTCCGATGCTGGCCTTCGTTCGTGGCGTGTTGGGGGCACCGGCGCTGTGGGGCGTGGGCCCCGGTCAGAAGGCGTACGGCAACCGACACGTTCTGACGCAATGTGTCCAGGTCGCTGGCCCCTTCCGGGTCCAAGGAAGGGCCTAACGGATTCGCGACAGTCCATCCCGTAGCCAGGGCCATGATGGCAGTCAGAAGATGGTTCGGTGGGAGAGTAGTGCTCAAGACCCTCGCTCGCAGGGCTTCGGCAATCGCCAGAAGCCTCTCGCCACACGGCGCGAGACGGGACGGTGCACTGCGGAAGGGACGCGCCGCCGCCAGGAAACGTTGGTGCACGATGAGTAATCGGTGACAGGATCCGAGCGCAGCACCTGGCCTGCAGCGCCGTACTGTGCGTCCGTCAATCGTTAGCTCCTTGGGGCGCCGTCCATCTAGTTCCTACGATTCTTCAGTGCGGCGGGATCGGTGTTGGTGATCCACTGCGCTACGTACAGCTGGGGATGGACCGCGTGTGCCACGCAACCGTCGGCATAAGCGCGGCTCCCGAGGTCGGAGCCACTGCACGGCTTCCCGCCTGGCGCTTCAACGCGACCCGCCTGATCCGGAACCATGGGAATGTTGAATTGGCTGGCAGACGTGAGTGCCTCACCAGCGCGATACGCGAGGCCGCACGAGACATGATGCAGGTGCCAATCCCCGAGCTGGCAACGCGCAGCGAGGCCTCGCTTGTCAGAGCGCGCAACGCCAAGCGCGCCGGACGGGACATTTGACGGCCCCCCGGCTGTCCGGCCTTGACTTCGAGCCTGCCCCTGTAGATTGGATGTATATCCCATCACCCAGGTGCTTCCGATGCAGGCCCACCCCACGCAACTCAGCCTCTTTGATGACATCGCTCGCGCATCCGTCGCACGATCGCCGGCTCGCCCGTTGGTGCTGATGGCCTGCTCGGCCACGAAGCTCGACCGCCCCGCTCCGGCCATGGATCTGTACCGCGGCGTCATGTATGAAACGTTCCGCGCCCACGTGCGTGCCGATGCGCAGCCCCAGGTCATCATCCTCTCGGCGCAGCATGGCTTTATCCAGCCGGACGCGGAGATTGCCCCCTACGATGCCCGTATGACCGCGGATCGGGCGGAGACCATGCTCTCGGACCTGTCGACGGCGATGGCCGGTGCGGCGTGGCCCGACCAGGTCGGCCTGGTCTTTCTCGCCGGCGGCATGCACTACCGTCGGGTGATGCGCGCAGCCGTGGAGCGGTGGGCGCGTACGGTTAGTGCTGCGCCGACGATCATGGAAACCAGCGGCGGCATCGGGATGCAGCGCTCCCAGCTCGGCCAATATCTGGACGGCCTAACCAATGAACCCTCCGAAGAGATCGGGCGCTTTCCCAACGGGGTGCTTTGCTTCCGCCGCGCTGGGCCGTTCACGGTGGGCGAGCGCGACCCCGCACGGAGCAGGACACTCGAACGTCGGTTTGCCTTCAAACAACGGTCGTTCGCACGCCGCGCGCGTCGCGTAATCGGTCAGTAGTAACCACTGGTATCTTCGGACGGCGGCGCGAACCCGACCGTACAACCGATTGCGAGAACACTGTCATCGATGCGGCCGTGCAGCATGTAGAGGACGCGATTCGCCAGGCGCGTCTGACGATCCTAATTATCCGTCCGAGCGATACGTTGAGCGCTACCGAAATAGCTGGGCTCGGCTCGCAACAAACCATCCGCCATGAGCGATGTCGTCGCTGTGCTGATCGAGACTAAAATCGGCAACGTTTTTTATTTTTTTGCCGGTTGTGCCTCAGGACGCAATGGATGTGGAGGCAGCTCGAATTGTGTGCAATGCTGCCGCCGCCACGTGCTTTAACGACTCGTAGTCCGCGCCATCTCTTGCTTGTACCGATAAGCCTTGGAGTACCGCCATGCAAAAACCTGCCAGCGACGCAACATCGGTGTCCGCCAACAAGTCACCAGAGAGACGGGCCTCGCGAAACCGGATCTCGAGTGCTTTTTTGGTTGCGCGTCGAAACTCTGCAATCTCGCTCGCAATCGACCGATGCTCCGGTGCACATCCGAGCATTCCAGTCGCGACCATGCAACCTCGGGGATGCGTCGTTGCGGTGTAGGCTGCCGCAGCTTCGTACAGGATGCGTTCGACAACATCGTAGGCTGTGGGTTCGTCGAAGTAGATTGTTGGGTTGAAACCGACTCCGTCGCTAAAGTAGAGCCCGACAACCTCACGGAACAGCGCTTCTTTTGATCCAAATGCCGAATAGAGCGCCGGTGCATTGATGCCCAACGCGGCGGTTAATTGAGCCATTGATGTGCCTTCGTAGCCCTGCTCCCAGAAGAGTGGCAACGCACGGGAGAGTGCTTCGGCCCGGTCAAAAAGGCGGGGCCGCCCGCGGCCGCGAACGGGTGCTTCAGACTTTTCGCTAGCAGTCACTAGGTTTTCCTTGCTTTCGTTGACCGTTTTTAATATGCTAGCATTCGTTAGCTAAATAGTAAAGCGTTTGATAGAGGTAGCGGGTTGCCGCTGCGAAAGTGTCTGCACACGATAAAAATGGTTGCAGAAATGCTTTATAACAGAGGACTGCAAAGTGAAATCGCGATCTCGAAACCCGCCGCACGGTGGGCTCTGTCGTACTCAAAATCTAGACCGTCACTTTCCGTTGAGGTAATTGAAAATGAACAATGCAATCATTGAAGCAATCAAGCAGCGCAGCTCCACAAACATCTTTGACGCCTCGCGTGGCATCACTGACGAACGGATCGGCGAACTAATTTCCCTGGCAACATTGGCTCCCACCGCCTTCAATCTGCAAAACTGGCGCTTCATCGCCGTCCGTACGGTAGCTGAGAAAATTCGACTGCGAAAGCTCGCATACGACCAGGCGAAGGTGAGCGACGCTGCCGTGACGTTCATTGTTTGTGGGCAACTCGCGGAACATAGTGTCATGGCCGAGCGCCTTGCGCCATCGGTTGAAGCAGGGTTGATGCCAGCCGAGATGGTTGCAGGGTGGGAAGGTGCGGCAAAGGGTCTCTACTTCGGGAAACCTCAAACGCAGCGTGATGAGGCGATCCGTACCGCGACATTCGGTGCGGGTGCGCTAATTTCGGCCGCGCAGGCGTATAACCTTTCATCATCAGCAATGATCGGCTTTGATCCCGACGCCGTTGCGCGCGAGTTCGAGCTGGCTGCGGACGAGGTGCCGGTCATGCTTCTCGCGGTAGGGTTCGCGGCAGAAAACAACTGGCCGCAGAAGCCACGTCGTCCGCTTTCGCAAGTCCTGACCTTGGTCTGACAGGCTCGGAAGGGCATCAATTCCCCTTGGGATGTGACTCATGAATGGGAGAACAGACGATGCTACGCATTGACAATGCGTCGGGATGGGACGAATGGCTCCTTGCATTGTCAACCCATTGCGGGCTGGGATGCTCAACGGATGTGCGTTCGGTCCAACCGTCTCGGGCCGAGCTCTGGAACGCTGGCGAATTGACGATTCTGGATCTCGATATTGCCGAACAGAGCTGGTCCTCCGTCAATGACGGCGACCACCGTTGGATAGCGGAGATGCTTATCCTGAAAACGATCACGAGTGGCTCATTGGTGATCGAGCAGGACGGAATCAATCGACGCTTCGATCCCGGGAGCTTTGTGCTGATCGACCCTGCAAAGCGATTGACCGAGCATTTCCTAGGGCGTGTTCGAGTGACACCCGCGATCCTGCTCGGCGCGGCTTTCGACTATACGGACCGCAATTCCATCCGCAATGACGGTGGTGCGAAATTCATGCAAGTGGATCTTGGGATCGATTACTCGATCTCGAAAAGTACCGATCTCTATGCGCTCGCGGTGGCACAGCGCGCAGTGGGCCACGACTCACTCGGGCAGGCCTCGGTGGCTTCGATCGCCGGATTCACACCATCCGCTACGGATAAACAGTTCGGCGTTCGATTTGGTGTTCGACATAAATTCTGACCGATTAAGACTAACGAAATCGGTAGGTGTCTTCGAGACATTCGAAGGACTATCCTATGACAACAGCGAGAATGACTTTGGGCTAGGCTGTCTAATTTGCGGCCTGTTTCTAGGACCGATCTTCTGCATAGAAGAAGCCGTCCGACACTTTCAGCGCTGCTAGCCTGACAGGCTATCGTGCTGTCGGAGCCACTAATGCGCGGGATCGCAACGAACTGTATCGGCGAAGAGACGCGAATGAACTGACGGCGATTTAGATCAGGGCCCGTGAATGCGTATTGCAGTCAAACCAAGTGGCAGCAGTTATCTTGCAGTGAAAGGTTTCGATGGACAAATTATTCAACGTGATATCGACTTTCCTGGTTGCGATTGTGTCGACTCCAACGATCTTTGACTCAGATGGTGCATTCGCGACAGACTTGATGCGGCATTTTGGCGTAAGCCGGCGGCGGGTCTGCGACGTGTCGAGGCGGTCACGCTCGGGCTACGGCGACCGAAGCGCTCTCGTAATTTGAGCGCATCTGTCTGATGTTTCAGGACGATCACGCATACGCTTGAACCGGTCATCGACCTGTTTTTGACTGTGCGAATCGGCCACCGCGCTTCCGGGACATCAAAGATCTTCTTCGGCCTTGAGTACTGCGCGGTGTATGGCGAGCGTAAAAAATTCCCTGAAGTCCATGCTTTGTCGCTCTGCAGCAGCTCGAGCGCGCTTGTCATCGATCGGATGCATTTCAACAGTGAAACTAACCTTGTGATGAAAGACTTGCAACCCGGCGTAGTCATTGCCACGTGACATGTTGATTTCTCCCACTATGTTCACGCCCACCTTATCTACGGTGGGCAAGGCCCAGATTCCGACTGGGCGGTCCAATCTAGACGCGCAGTACTGCAGAGCCGACTGTGCGACGCGACTCGAGGTCATGGTGTGCTGTGATTACTTCTTCGAAGGAATAGACACGAGTCGGGGTAACGTCGAGAACTCCAGTCTGTATAGCGTTGAACAAATCCTTGGCTGCGGCCAACAATTCAGCGCGCGCGCCAATGAAGGAGGGCAGACTGGGCCAGGTAACCATCAGGGACCGGGGCGCGAGCTCCAACAAGTGAATAGGGCGTGACTCTCCGGACGCAATGCCGAACTGCGCGAGCGTTCCTCGGTTCTTCAATGTGGCCAAGGAACCTTCAAGCGTATCCTTGCCGACCGAGTCGAAGACTGCCTTCACGCCTTCGCCATTCGTAAGCGCTAAGGTACGGGCCAGGAAATCCTCAGTGCGGTAGTTGATGATCTCATCGAAGCCGGCCGCCTTCGCCGCTTCTGCCTTCTTTGAGTCCGACACGGTCCCGATGAGACGCACTCCAATCGACTTCGCCCACTGCGCGAACATCAGGCCCACACCGCCTGCGGCGGCGTGATAGAGCACCGTGTCGCCTGGCGTCAGTGCGACGATCTCCTTTACGAGGTAGCGCGATGTCAATCCTTTGAGGAAACTCGACGCGGCTTGCTCGTCGGATATGCCGTCCGGGATAACAACCACGTGGTCTGCATCGCAGATTCGTACGCTCGCGTAAGCGCCGTAAGAAGGGTGCCCGTAGACCACACGGTCACCGACTTTAACTGAGGTGACATTGGGACCAACAGCCTCGATCACGCCGGCGCCCTCATTGCCGAGGATAGCGGGGAATTCTGGAACTGGCATCGAGCCGCGGCGGTAGTAAACGTCAACGAAATTCAGACCGATGACTTTATTGCGGATTCGAACTTCATTGCCGACGGGATCGGCTACGGAAATGTCTTCGAATTGCAGCACTTCGGGGGCGCCATATTGATGGATACGAACAGCTGTAGCTTGAATGGGCATGACGGGCTTCTCTTCTGAATGGTCGTGCGCCTCCGCCAACTGGCGTGACGAACTCTCGGCGCGCTCATGGAGCGCGACCGCCGCTTTTGGATTGATGGGGTTTCGACAGTGGCCAGTAAGCCCTATAAGATGGGGGCGGCTACTCGACGGCCTGTTGTGGACGACTCAACAGCAAGTTCCAGTAGTTGTTGCATCCAGAGTGCATCGTCGAACGATGGCAACGTACGCGTATCGTTTTCGACGTCGGCCGCGTGAAGGGCGTAGAGATCGCCAAGCTCTAGGACGCCAGTCGGCAGGCCTGTCGAATCGGGGACGACTTTGTAAGGCGCAGGGATAGGAAGGGCGCTCAGTGGAACGTTTTCACCTGAGGCGCCCAAGATCTGATAGTGCTCATCGGGTCCCCCGAAGGCAGACGTATTGGTCAGCTGCAGGTCGCCCTTATCACCAGTGATGTCGAGCCGCACCCCTGAGCCATTATGCTTGCCGCCTTCGATGTGTACGCTGAACACGGCACCGCCTTGCAAGGTTCCACTCATCAACAGTTGATCGGGCACGTCCGTTCTCAGTTGTTCACCGGTTTCCGCAATGATTACTTCTGGAATCTGATTCAGCATCAGTGCGGAGAATTCTTTTGGCCGACCGACGACTGAGAAGAGTGGGTCCATCAGGTGCGCGCCGAAGATCGAGGTGACGCCCATGAAGTTTTCCGGAAACACACTCCAACGCAGCCCGCTAGGGCGGCGCTGGCCGAACGAGTTTACGCTGACATGCAAGCGTACGGAACGAAGCTTCCCGACGTACCCGGCGGCAACTAAATCGCGCAGGTAGCGAAAGGCCGGGGCGAAACGACGTTGCACACCGAGGATGGTTCGCACCCCCGCTACGTGTGCAAGAGCGACCAGTTCTGCGGAGGTTTTGACATCGGGAGTTAGCGGCCATTCGCAATAGACGTCCTTGCCCGCGGCGATAGCGGCTCTGATCCCTTCCTCGTGCTGCGGACCGGTGGTCAGGACCAGCACCAGATCGACCTCGGGATGACGGACAAGGCCATCAAGTGTCTTGACTACGTGTTTGATGCCGTGCTTCTGCGCTGCTTCCTGCGCCGCGTCAGCGCGCTGACTGTAGATGGCGCTCAGTTCGTACTGTGGAAACAGGGCTAGGACCGGAAAGTGCCCGTTGTTAGCCCAATTCCCTACACCAATCAGGCCGAGGCGGATCTTTTTCGTGTTGTTGGCGCTCACGTTGCTGACTCCACTTCATGAGCTTTGGCGGCCGATTCCAATTCTGGGAAGAACTCGCGCAGCAGGTTTTCGATATAGGCACGAAGCTTCGGGAGGCTTCGGAAGTAATCAGTGATTTCCGGATGCATGTCGCGAATCTGGAACATGATGACAGTCATTCCGAATACGGCGGCATCGAACGACGTCGGTTTATCGGTGCCGAGGAGATAGCGCTCGTCGCCAAGAACCTCCGCCACTGCCGCGAGATCCTTCTTTGCCTTTTCAATCACCTCATCTGGCAGATAACGACCGATGCCTTGTTTGTACATTCGGTCTGCGAAATCATCGACCAGAGGCTGGAACGCGGGCAAAAAGCCACCAAAACCGGCCTTGAAGAATGCCTCGCGTCCGGCATCGTCGTAGAACTCGTAATACAACACCACCCAGTACAAGTGATCTTCAAGAGCGCGTTGGACCAGATGGCCGATGGCGCGCTGCGACGCGCTCAGCGCGGCATCCGGATCGGGGGTAATCGTTTTCAGAAACCCGATTATCAGATCCGAGTCGGACATCTTTACGCCGTCCACAGAAATGAACGGGACCTTGCGGCGAGGTGCATTGTCCACGCCCATTTCGTAGACGCTTTCATAGGGGATCTTCTGGAATCGAAGATAGGCGGCGAGCTTGGCCGAGAAGGGTGATAACGTCGGTACCAACCGCGCGGCCACCGGGTCTGCAACTCCAAAGTAGTGCAGCTTCAGTCTAGACAGTGCGTCGCGGTCGACAGCATCGTAAGGATTCGAGTAAACAGGAATTTTGATCATTTTCTAACTTCCTCGTGATCGTTAATTGTTAGCTGACCTACTCATTTGCGGCCAAGTGTGGGAAAACTGTTCTTTCCTCGCTGTATTTCCTAGTGAGCACTAGGATAATAGGGTAACGCAAAATTGATTGCAAGCAAAACCTAGTGACTGCTAGTAAAAACATTCTGCGTTGCCAGCGCGCGGCGCGCTACGAACATGACCGCCAGCCCGCTCGATCACCCGCCGCCCACGCCTAGCGACGCCGCCCCAGAGGCCCAGCTCGCCGCCGACGTGGCCACCCTGCGCGCGCAGTTCCCCGAGACTCGCGCGCTCTACCGCGAGGTCTGCGCCTTGCTGTTCTTCCGGTATGGCATCACGCCCACCGCCAACAAGCTCTACGGCCTGGTGCGCAAGGGCAGCATGGGCACGCCGACCGAGGTGCTGGCGCAGTTCTGGCAGGATTTGCGCGGCAAGATGCGCGTGACCATTGACCAGCCCGGGCTGCCGGATGCGCTCAAGGCGATCGCGGCCGACGCCGTGCAGTCGATTTGGCAGGCCTCCAACGAGGCCGCTAGCGGCGAGCTGGCCGCCTTGCGGGCGGAGGCGCGGCTACAGGCGAGCGAGGCGGAAGCGCAGCGTGACCAGGCGCGGGCTGCGGTGGTGGTGGCCGAGCAGGAGACGGCTGCTGTGCAGGCCGAGCTCGACGCCGTCCAGCGCGCGCGCGGCGCTACGAGGGGAACTGGACGCCGAGCGCCAGGCCCACGCGGCCGCGCAGGCGCGTCATGACGAGAGCAAGCGCCAGGTCGAGGCGCTGGAGCGACAACTGGGCGAGATGCATACGCAGTTCTCGGCGGACCTGGAGCGCACCCGCGAGCAGGTGGTGGTGGCGCAGGAGCGCGCCAGCGCCACCGAGCGCCGCGCGCTGCGCGAGATCGACCAGGAGCGCACGCTGCGGCAGAAGGCCGAGCAGGCGCTCGCGGACCTGCGTACCGAACTGGCGGCCGTGCAGGTGAGGGCGCAAGACGCCGCCGTGACTGGTGCCGAGGCGCGGGCTCGGTTGCAGGCCGAGCGCGACACGCTCAGTCGGCAACTGGCGGAGGCGGAACAGGCGCTCGAGCGAGGGCAGGCGGCACAAGAAGAGCTGCGGGCGGAGCTGGAGATGGCAGTACGGCGCGCCGAGCGGGCCAATGCGGAAGCCACCGCCACGCGCCGCCTGGTATCGCTTAGGCGCGGGGCGCCGGTGACGCGCACCAAGTTCAAGCCCGGGCCAGCCTGAGGGGGCGGGGGTCGGATGGCATTTATCCACCGCACACACGGACAAGCCTGCGGACAAGCCGCGCGGGGGCCGAGTGCCGACGGCATCAGCGGGTTTGACTAAAATTTAAGCAATTTGGCGCGCCAGCGCGGATTCCCACTGCAGCCATCATCTGGAACAACCCCGATCCAACGCTGCCGCCAGACGGCACCACGCCGGATCCGGCGCCGCCCCAAAGCCATTCACCTACATCATGTCGATCGAAATCGAGCGCGCGCAAGCGATTACCTGGATCCGCATCCAGATGGCCCAGCACGGACTGACCCTGGCCGACCTGCAGGCCGCCGGCTGCTTTGCCGAGCCGCCGCCGACTCCAACGCCAGGAGCGGTGCGCTACCGCAACGCGCACGGGCAGGGCTGGGACGGCCGCGGCGCCATGCCGGACTGGTTGCAGCGGGCGATCCACGCCGGGCAGACCGTGGAACATTTCCGCGTGCCAGTCGCGGGAGTCACGGGGCGCGCCGTGAAGGGGAGTTCCGATCTGAAATCGAGCGGTTAACGAGCGGTGCAGTATGCGCCACTGCCCAGTGGGTGAGGATTGGTACGCGTTCGTACGCGGTCCGTTATAATGGGAACCGTCATCTGCAAACTGCAAACGAGCTGTTTCCTGTGAAGAAACCCGACCTGCAAGCCAAGCTCGCCTACTGCGCCAAGACGCGCCGTTCCAACTATGCTGCAAGCCTGCGTCTTGAGGGCTACGACGTCACGCCAGCTGAGTCAAAGCGCAAGCTACCTTCGCGTGAAGCTGTGCTGCAAACCTATCGCAAACCAGCCTGACCTTGGACAAGTACGGCACCGGCCAGGATCCGTACTGCTACCCGGAGACGCACATACTGCGTAACCGGCTGGGCATCCAGAACGATGCGCTGCTTGCGCAAGCCGAGCGTGATCTCTCCGAGATTGCCGCTAGCCAGATCGATTTCTCGCTTCCCCTTACGATCTGGCCTACCTGAAGCATATCCACCACACGCTGTTTCTCGATGTCTACGACTGGGCGGGCGATTTTCGCACCATCGACATCTCGAAGGGAAGCACACGCTTTTGCAACGTCAGCCGAATCGAGCCGGAGGCTGACAAGATCTTCCGCGCCATGGCGCGGCGAGCATGGTTCGAGGATTGGGAGCGCCCTCAGCTGGTCTGCGCCATGGCTGAGCATTTCGGTGACCTCAACATGATCCACCCCTTCAGGGAAGGGAACGGGCGCGCCCAGCGCATCCTATTCGAGCACATCATCGTCAATGTCGGCTTCGAAATCAGTTGGTGGGCCGTCGAAGCGTCCGAGTGGATCGACGCCAATGTCGCGGCGGTCGTGTGCGACTACCGCCCGCTGGAAGCGGTGTTCGAAAGGTGCATCGGACAGCGGATTGGCGATTGATTGTGGCATGCCGCCCCCTCGCTGAAGGCGGAGGTGGGTAAGACCGGCGCGCGCCACAGGTTACGTATGAACTGATGCTGCCTGCGCACGCTGTATGGCCTCCTTCGGTTCAGGGATACGGAGGAGGTCGACCGGAATTGGTGCGATGGTCACAAGGTTTGTAGGCGCCACCGGTTAACAGCATTCTCGATAGCAATCAGTCGGCCCGTCTTGAGGGCTGGCCGGGATTCATAAAAAATCCGCCACATCTCGTCTAAGTTGCTGATTTAAATAGAAAATCGATTCTTGGATCGAGGGCCGGAGTCCGCCGCTGCAGATCCAGCAGGTAGTCCCCAAGCCGGTTGATGTGCTCGCACCGGTAAGGCGATAGAGCCTTGACCACCTCGGCGACGACGGGAAAGTCCGTGCTGCTGCAACTCCATCAGCTTGCGCGACATCCACTGCACCCGAATGCTGTAACCCGGCTCGCGCTGTGTTGCGAAGTGAACAGTATCGAGAACACGCTAGAGGATCCCTTAAAGTCTCGCTGCCAAACCTCATGCCCATCGTTCGACGGAAGCGCGGGGGAAAATGTCCCTTTGCGGGGTAGCTTTGATTTCGGTGCAATGTGCGACGGTTCGCAAGCCCAGCAGCGACGCGGGGGCTCATGCCTAAGTTATTGATTTTTTGAGGTTTGCTGTTCGCTTCTGCTTGGCGTACCTTGTTTGGCCCTAGGCACGGGAGGCGCACGAGATGCAAGGCTGGCAGAGCACCTTTTTGGGCGCGCGCGAGGTGCCGCGTGAACTCAGCAGTTTCGAATTGCAGACGTTCTTCACATACAGCCACGCCGAGCACGAACTGATCGGGCGACGGCGCGGCCCAACGATGAAGCTGGGCCTGGCGCTGCACATTGGCTTTTTGCGCATGAGCGGCTGCCTATTGGATGCGTTCAGTATCCTGCCACCAGTCCTGCTTCGCCACCTCGGCACGGAACTCGGCATCAATACGCCGGATCTAGCGTCCTTGCGGGCGCTCTACGCGCGTGGGCGAACGCTCTCCGACCATCAACTGCTGGCCTGCCAGACGCTCGGGTTTCGTTGGATAACGGTACATCAACGTCGAGCCCTTGTGCGGGCGCTGCGTGATGAAGTGCTGCATTGCGCCGATCGGGACCGACTGCTGTCATATGCGCACCAGTGGCTGTATCAGCATCGACTGATCATCGTGCATGAGCGCGCCATCCGAAGCCTTGTCGCAGCGGCATTGACCGAGCTTGAGTCCGGTGCCTGCGCCTCGATCCATTCGGCGGTACCTCCCGCGACATGGCGAAGATGGCTAGCCGCAATGGAACAAGCACGACCGGATGGTCAGCACGTCCAGAACTGGCTGTGGGCGGTCCCGGCGAAGCACTCGACGCGACAGTTCGCCGAAGTGCTCGAACGTATCGAGTGGCTAGTCGAGATTGGCGTCGACCGCCATCGTTTCGGTCTCAACGATGTTTTGGTGCGCCGTTTTGCACGTCGCTTGGCGGCGCGGTCCCCATCGCTCAGCGCACGAATTAAGGAGCCGGCACGCACCGTCGAGCTGGGCTGCTTCCTGCGATATTGCCTGCTCACTGCCACTGACCAGCTGATCCTCATGTTTCAGCGCCGGGTGGCAGATCTATGGCGGCAGAGCGCGGAGGGTGTGAAGGCTCCCATCGACTGGGCCGCACAATACCGGCAACTGCTCGACGAGCTGGCCAGCTTGAGTAGCGATGGGAGTATTCCGGATGCCGAGCTGCGCCCGCATCTGGCCCAATTGGTGGCCGACAAGCGCACTCAGCGCACACCGAGCCGGTCGTCTGCGATCAGGCTGCGGCTGATCGACGCCATCAGGCCCGTACGCGCGTTACTGGTCGCCGTCGCCAAGCTGCCCTGGCAAGCCACCGGCGAACACCCGGTAATTGACGCTCTGGGCAAGCTGCGCCACCTGTATGCGAAGGCCGTTCGAAGCTTACCCGATGACGTGACCGCCCCTTGCCTAGGGCCAGCCTGGCTCGATGCGATCAGCGGTGCCGATCGCGAGCGCGCCTTCCGGGCACTTGAAGTCGCCACCCTGTTTGCCTTGCGCCGCGCCGTTCGCAACGGCTCAGTCTGGATCGAGCATTCATTGAGCTTCCGAGGTCGCGAGCGCTTGTTCCTGCCAGCCGAGCGTTGGCAGGCTGAAGCTCGGCGCCACTATACGCGGCTGTCGCTGCCAGCCCAAGCTGCCGACTTTCTCGGGCCGTTGCTTGAGCGCGTGCGCACAGGCATTGCCGCGGTCGCGGTAGCGACGCGCGCCGGCACGCTACGCGTCGATGACGAGTTGCACCTGGCACCGCTAGCGGCACAGGAAGAGGATCCCGAGGTCTCAAGGCTGCGGACCCGCCTTGACCACCACATCGGCGATGTTCAGTTGCCGGAAGTCATCTTGGCAGTGGACGCCCAGACGCGCTTCAGCTGGATCATGCTCGGCCGCGAGCCCCGGTCTGCGCAGGAACTGTTGATGGTCTACGCTGGCATCCTCGCGCATGGCACGAGTCTGACGGCGGCCGAGTGTGCCAGGATGATTCCACAATTGTCAGCCACGAGCATCCGCCACGCCATGCGCTGGGCGGGAGATGAGAGGCGGCTGGTTCAGGCCTGTAAGGCAGTTCTGGAGTTCATGCACCGCCATCCGATCGCGGCGAGTTGGGGCCGGTCGGATCTCGCCTCCTCGGACATGATGAGCCTGGAGACAAGCCAGCGCGTCTGGCAGGCACGGCAAGACCCACGTCGCCACACCGCCTCGGTAGGTATCTACACTCACGTCCGAGATCGGTGGGGGATCTTTCACGCCCAGCCGATTGTGCTCAACGAAAGGCAGGCCGGCGCGGCGATCGAGGGCGTTGTGCGGCAGGAGCGAATCGAGACCACACAATTGGCGGTCGACACTCATGGCTATACCGACTTCGCAATGGCGCTGGCCAGGCTTCTTGGGTTCGACCTGTGTCCCCGACTGCGAGAACTCAAGCAGCGTCGTCTCTTCGTACCTCGCGGCGTTGCTGTTCCCGATGAGATCGCATCCGTGTGTCTCGCCAATGTGGATTTGGCTGCGATCGAGGCGCAGTGGGACCCTTTGGTGCACCTGACAGCCTCCGTGATGTCGGGACACGCCAGCGCTGTGGCAGCCCTAGCGCGATTCGGCTCGGCCGCACGGGGCGACCCTATCTATGACGCCGGCGTGCAGTTAGGCAAGCTGCTGCGCACCGCGTTCCTTGCCGACTACTTCGTCAATGCCGGGTTCCGGCGTGAGCTGTTACGCGTGCTTAATCGCGGCGAGGCGGTCAACTCGCTAAAGCGGGCGATCTATACAGGCCGAGTCGCCCCCACGCAGGCTAGGCGCGCCGACGAGATGCACGCCGTCGCCGACGCGCTAAGCTTGCTGGCTAACATCGTGATGGCGTGGAATACCGGTCAGATGCAGACAGTGCTCGATCGGCAAGTGAAACGACGGCAGCCCGTGGCACCCGAGTCGTTCGGGCGAATCGCCCCAACACGGCTAGAGGGCATCAATCTCCGGGGCGTCTTCCGCTTCCCAGTTGAGCGCTACGTCGGACAACTACTGCCGTCACAAACTGCACCCAAAACAAGCGCTGCGGGCTGAAATCGAACTCGCAATGACGCCGTTTGCGGTTGATCGATGGCCAAACAAAAATCCTCTATTAATCAATAGCTTACGAGGACACGTCCGCGCTGATGCTGGGCTTGCGAACCGTCGCAAATTGCACCGAAATCAAAGCTACCCCTACAGGGAGAACTGGAGGCCGAACGCCAGGCCCACGCGGCCGCGCAGGCGCGTCATGAGGCAGGAACCCGCCAGGTCGAGGCGCTCGAGCGGCAACTGGTTGAGTTGCGTACCCAATTCTCGACGGAGCTGGAACGCACCCGCGAGCAGGTCGCGGTGACGCAGGAACGCGCTGAGGCCACCGAGCGCCGCGCGCTGCGCGAGATCGACCAGGAGCGCACGCTGCGCCAGAAGGCCGAGCAGGCGGTCGCGGACCTGCGCACCGAACTGGCGGCCGTGCAGGCACGGGCGCAAGACGCCGCCGTGGCCGGCGCCGAGGCGCGGGCGCGGTTGCAGGCAGAGCGCGACACGCTCAGCCGGCGACTGGCGGAGGCAGAGCAGGCGCTCGGACGAGGGCAGGCGGCCCAAGACGAGCTGCGGGCGCAACTGGAAACGGCAGTACGGCGCGCCGAGCGGGCCGATGCGGAAGCCACCGCCACGCGCCGCCTGGTAGGTGCCAAGCGCCGGGCGCCGGCGACGCGGACGAAGTTCAAGCCGGGGCCCGCTTGACGGTGCGTCCGAGGACGAGGATTTGTCCACCGCGAGATGGGATAAGCCTGTGGACAAACCGCGCGAGGATCAGATGCCCGGCGGGCCCCTCGGGCCTGATGCATTTTTGAGCAGGGGTGGGCACGTGATTCCCAATCCCCATGCGGGCGGGTGGCTTTACACCAGCGAGCCGCCGGCACAATGTGGAGGCCCAACGGTCTTCGAGACGACAATGCAGGATCCTGCTCCGCAGCTACCTCAAATCTGTGCACCTAAAATGATGTCGATCGAAATCGAGCGCGCCGAAGCGATTACCTGGATCCGCATCCAGATGGCCCAGCACGGCCTGACGCTGGCCCACCTGCAGGCCGCCGGCTGTTTTGCCGAGCCGCCACCGGCGACGTTGCCTGGGGCGGTGCGCTATCGCAACGCGCACGGGCAGGGCTGGGACGGCCGCGGCGCCATGCCGGACTGGCTGCAGCGCGCGATCCATGCCGGGCAGACGGTGGAACATTTTCGAATCGGCAACGGGACGTCTTGAGGCGCGTCGCAGCCAGGATATCTGATAGCTATCGATTTGGTACCCGTCTGGTACCATTTTTGGTGTAGTCCTTAAAACATATATCGAAAGCAGCTGCCGATGCTGTTGACGCACGCGGCGCGCTGAGCACACGCAGCGCCAGAAGGCCGAGCCGACGCTCGCGGACCCGCGCCGCCTATGCCTCGCAAGCGTGCAACGTAGTTGAATAGCATGACACATAGTGCTATGATTCATCATCCAATAACAGCAACGGCCTATGAGGGCACTCGCGCAGCGGGTTTTCAAAACCAAATGGTTCACCAAGGCGGCAAAGGATGTCGGGATTACGGACAAAGAGTTGTGCAAAGCGGCGCAGCAACTCATCGAAGGTCAGGCCGATGATCTAGGTGGCAACGTTTGGAAGAAGCGGCTCAGTAAGAACACGCAGCGCTCAATCGTCATCAATAAAATCGGGGAATTCTGGGTGTTTGTCTTCCTGTTCGCGAAGTCGGATATGGAAAACATTGATGAGCGAGAGCTGAAAGACTTCAAGAAACTTGCCAAGGACTACGGCAAGTTAACTATGGCTGAAGTCGACGAGTTTGTTGAAGCAAAGAAGTTTGTGGAGATTTGCAATGCCTAAGACACGGTTTAAGAGCGCAGCGTCTGAAGCAATCCATAGCGCGGCGTCGGACCTCTACGACATGAAGGTCATCAGCAAGAAGACCATGCGTGAGTACGACGACCTGTGCATCGAAAAGGCTCCCGAATTCGATGCCAAGGCTATCGCACGCATTCGCAAAGACGTGAAGGTTAGCCAAGCGGTGTTTGCACACTATCTGAACACTAGTGCGTCGACGGTCCAGCAATGGGAGCGTGGCGATAAGAAGCCCAGCGGCATTGCAGCTCGACTGCTGCAAGTAGTTCAGAAGCACGGATTGTCAGTCATAGCCTGAGTGAGGGTCGGCCCCTGGCGGGGCCACTTATGGCCATCACCAGGGCCGCCCAATGTCCTTCCCGACAAGCCGTGATACGCTCCCATCCTCTGTGAGCCGCCGCCCCGGACCGCGGGCAGCCGTCAAGTCGCCTGACTCCGTGAACGAGGCCCCAATGGGAAAAGCCAGCCGCCGCAAGAAAACTCTGCAATCCGTCGCATCAACACAGCCTGCATCGCTCAGCAACCTCCCGTTCGCTCCCGGATACAACCCGTATGGCAAGATTTCGGCAGCCTTGATTAACCTTATTGATCCGTATGCCAGCGATGATCTGCCGCTCGATAGGACGCGCAAGCTGGTCGGCATGGGCGTAATCGCCTGGAACATTGCCTCGACGAGCAACACGCCGGACGAAGCAGAGGCCGAACTTGACCGATTCATCTGCAATACCCCAGTGCTCGGTGCATCGGACGGCTCCGCTGCACAGGATTTCCGGGAGGCCACCCTGGCTCTCATCCGGCGCAAGCACATTCTGTTTCCCCAGGATAAGCGGGTCGTAACCTCATATGAAGTCAGTCGTGAGCGCTCCGGACTCCATCTGCGTGTAGCGGCAGTGCAGCACGGTTAGGCTATATGCTAGTGAGGTTACCCCGCTTCGTTGGACAGTCTGGTTACCTCCCCGAAGCGCCGCGCCCTGCTGTTCCAGTCAAGCGTTGCGGCCTCGATTTCCGCCAGACTCCGCGCGACGAAGTTCCACCACAGCAGGATCTCCTCTTCGAACGGTTTGCCTCCGATGAGGAATAACTGAGTCGGACCCACGAGGCAACTCACCTCACGGCTTGACCGCGCGCTGCCGAGATAGAGCACGGTGTCGGGCCCGATCCGTTCGCCCTCAATCTCCGCTTCGCCGCGCAGCACCATTACCGCATGCTCAAAGGAGGGATCGAGCGGCCCCGGTGTTGCTTTCCGCCCCTGCGCCCACAGTCATTGTAGGACTCCGGCACTGCTGCGGCCCCATATCAAGACTGCCGGATAACCTGCCTATTGGAGTTGACCCGCTTTTTTGGACACCGCCTATCTTGAACCGAAGGAGGTGCCCATCATGCACAAGCATCGAATGCCGTATGCCGCGGCCTTCCGGCAACAGATGATTGACCTCGTCCATGCCGGCCGTACGCCGGAAGACCTGGCCAAGGAATTTGAACCCACCGCGCAGACCATTTACAACTGGGTCGCGCAAGCAGATCGCGATACCGGCAAGCGTCACGATGGCCTCACCACGGCCGAGCGCGAGGAACTGACGCGGTTGCGCCGCAAGGTCAAGCAGCTCGAGGTGGAGAAAGAGATACTGGCAAAAGCCGCGGCCTGGTTTGCCCGGGAGACCGGAACAGTACCCGACAAGGGTTCGCATTCATGAAGGCGAATCAGGCCACTTGGCCCTTGGCCACCATGGCACGGCTGCTCAAGGTCTCGCGCAGCGGGTTCCATGCGTGGTGTCATCACGTGCCCTCGGCCCATGCACAACAGGATGCCGCACTGCTTACCCGCATCCGGGCCATTTACCTGCGATCGCACGGCACCTATGGCATGCCGCGCATTCACGCGGTCCTAGCCCGCGAAGGCATCCACGTCGCGCGCAAGCGCGTGGCCCGACTGATGCGCGAAGCGGGCCTGCGCGGCGTGAGCCGACGCCGCTGGGTCACCACCACCCGTCGTGCCGCCTGGGCCCGCCCGGCGCCGGATCTGGTGCAGCGTCACTTCCAGGCTGAGGCGCCAGATCGGCTGTGGGTCGCTGATGCCACCTACATTCCGACCGCTGTGGGCTTCTTCTACCTGGCTGTGGTGCTCGACGTGTACAGCCGCCGCATCGTCGGGTGGGCTATGGACAGCCACTTGCGTACCGCCCTGATGCTGCAGGCGTTGGACATGGCCCTCGCGCAGCGTCGGCCCGATGGCGTCATCCATCATTCGGATCAGGGGTGTCAGTACACTTCGATCGCGTTCGGGCTGCGCTGCCGCGAGGCCGGTGTACGTCCCTCGATGGGCTCAGTCGGTGACGCGTACGACAATGCCATGTGTGAATCCCACGGGCGGGCGGCGGGGCGCCTGTGTCGCCCACGACGCCGCCCGGCGGTGGGCAACTCGCTGGCGATGGCGTCGGATTGTGCGCAGCGGTGAATCTGTTCAAATTCGTGTGGCGAACCTTACATTTGAACTTTATGTCGATAGTTGGGTTCCTTTTGATGGCGTCGTGCGAGTTGTCCGAATCAGGACAGAAGTTGAGGCCCGACGAGACTGGCTGCGCGCGAAGCGGATTTCGGTCGGTGTCGGCGTGAACGCAGCCTCCAGTTCGGCGGCGGTAAGCTCAGCCGGCAGCGCGGGATAGGCGGTATCGTGGATCGGCTGCATCCTTAGCGCCGCACCAATTCCAGATTGATGCGCCGCGTGTACCGGACCTCGTCATCGTTGCAGATTGTCCTGCCGCCATTTGGGGAAGCCAAGGTCTACTCCCAGTCTTCAGAAACTGCTCCTCCCCTCGAGGCCGATATCGGGCGCCCTCGAACAGCGTGCGTGCCAGGGAAAGGAATTTGCCCGCCTTTGATGACAGGTGACGGGCTAGGCACTCACGCCTTCTGCCTTCTGCCTCTCTCTGCGGAAATGTGCCGCTCTAGGCACCATCCGATGCAAATTGAGTTCTTCGCTGGGGGCAGGCGCTGCCATCCGGGTGCTGGAAAAGCTGGATTCCCTTGATAAATCAATGAGTTGCCAGGGATGTGGCGGATTTTTGCGAATCCCGGCCGACCCTCGAGGTGGTGCGGCTGCTCGTCTGGGCGACGCGCACGCTGGGCAAGCCGCTGTCGAGCCTCACGCGCGAAGATTTCCTGATTTACGAGCAATTTCTTGCCGCACCGTCCGCAGACTGGGCCGATCCCGTCCTGCCACGGCGCGGGGGCACGCGGCGGCTGTTCGACGGGCCGCTCTCCGAGCGCAGCCGGCGCCAGGCCCTCGGTATCCTTTGCGGGCTGCTCAATTACCTGGTGGCCGCCGGGTGCCGGCAATCCGCTTGCGCTGCGGCGCTCGCCCTCGGCAACGCCGGCACGGATCCGCCGCATTGAACGTTACCTCGATCACGCGCTTTGGCAGGTTGTGCTGGAATCGATGGAGGCCTGGCCGCAGGCATCTGCCCGCGAGCGCCAGCACTACGAACGCAGCCGATGGCTGATCCGGCTGCTGTACCACACCGCATTGCGGGCAAGCGAAGCCGCCAACGCACAGGCGGCGGACTTCTTCCAGCGTCGCGGCCGCTGGTGGCTGCACGTCATCGGCAAGGGTGGCGCCGAGGGCGAGGTGCCAGTCTCCGACACCCTCATGGCCGACTTCGCGCGCTACCGCGCATTCCATGATCTGGCACCCATGCCCTTGCCGGCCGAAAGCACGCCGGCCGTCATGAGCATCGCCGGCGACGCCAAGGGGCACCTGACGCCGACGGCGATCTACCTGATTGCCAAGGAAGTGTTCCGCCGGGCGGCCGACACACTCGAGCCAACCGATCCGATCGGCGCGGCCACACTGCGCCGGGCCTCGACGCACTGGTTGCGGCACTATGTGTCCTTCCTGACTATGTCTTGCAATCCTCCAATAGCCCGCATTTTGCGGGGCGAATGCTGGAATGGGAAAGAGATAGTCTTTATTCCTACAGCAGCCTCTTGGCTTCGTGGAAGGAGTGCGTCATTAGTTTCGTCATTCATAAGCGGGCGTTCTCTCACGACCGAGTGAAAGTCCGTTCGCGCCCTTGACGGAACACTTTAGAAGAATGCGCAGGCCCTTGAGAAGGCATCCGACCACACCGCAAATCAGGACGCTACTAGCTGGCAGACCAACTCCGCGGCTTTGTCAGAAGAGAAACCTATGTCGTGCGACTGGCTGGGTAGTCGGGCGTGGCGACGCATTCTTCAGGCACTGGTCCGTGTTACCCGACATAGTCCGGAAGGGCACATAGTGTCGCCTATGTACCCAACGACATAGGCGCCACTCGGCGGCTTCGCATCAGGCTGACGCCGGCACCGATATCCGCTTTATCCAGAAGAACCTTCGCCACGCCTCGATCGAGACGACCGGGATCTACTTGCACGCCGAAGATGACCGCCGGCATGCCCAGACCACTCAGGCGGGGTCAGAACCGGAAGCCGCTGCCGTACCGGCCGGGAGCCTCCCCGCGTAGAATGCTCCCCGCGTTGTCAACTTCTGAATCCCTCAGCCGATGTCTGTCTCCTACGATCCCCGCCAAATCGCGGAATGGCTGGACCCCCACACGGTGTCCAAGGCTCGCTCCTATGCGAGCGCTGTCTCGGAGTTGCGCTGGATCAACGAGGATACCTTGGCGGGACTGGTGCAAGGCACCCATACGCGTCCGTATGACGTGCGTGCGTATTTCCACGACATCGACGAAGACATGTGGGTGGAGGGGAATGCACGTGTCCGGTCGGCGTTGACTGCAAGCACGTGGCAGCGCTGCTGATCGCCGGCCTTGCCCACCAGCCGAAGCCATCGGCCGCCGGCGTGCGCGCGGAACTGGTGACCTGGCTGGAAAATTTTCGCGCTCGACGCACGGCAGCCAATCCCGCTTCCAAGAAAAAGCCAGCCAAGGCCACGCATGCACTAGCCTATGTGATCGGGCAATCGTATCGCGGCTGCGAGATTTCCCTCTACAAAGCCCGCGTGGGGGCGGACGGTATGATTCGCTCGGTCGACGATCGGTGGCAAAACGTCGAGAAAGCGCTGGTCGAACCGCCGAAATTTGTTTCCGAGGAGGATCTGTCTATCCTGCGCGGATTGTGGCTGGGCCGCTCGCATGCCGCCTATACAGGTGGTTTTGCTCTGCAGGGCACAACCGGCGCTGCCATCCTGGAAAAGCTCATCGCCACCGGGCGTGCCTTTACTTCCTTTGCTCCCGCAGGCGCCCACTACCCCGGATCACACTGCCCGGTGCACTGCGGATCAGAGCGCGGCGCAAAGATGACCTGGCAAGCGCAGCCCGACACGCGCGTGCGGCCAGTCTTGCAGGCCGAGCCACCCGCCACCCTGTTGCTGACGACAACCCAGCCCTGCTGGTATGTGGACGCGCATTCTGGCGAAGCTGGCATACTCGCCATGCCGTGGCCAGCGGAACAGGTCACGGATTTCCTGTCGTTGCCGGCCATCACGCTGGACGAGGCGGCGCTCGTTGGCAATGTGTTGCGTGAAGTCGCCCCCGACCTGCCCATGCCGCCCGTGCCCGACGCGTCGTCCGTGCAGGTGATCGACACCGTACCGACGCCCGTACTGACTCTTGACACCTTGCCGACCTGGTCAGTGTCGCCACTGGATTTTGCGACGGTCAGCTTTGATTACGCAGGCCACAGCCTCCCGGCGCACAGCAGCACCACCCTCGTTCGCACTGCTGGCAGCGAGGTCATCCAGATCAAAAGAGACGCCAATCTCGAGCGGAAACGTCTGACCGAGTTGCAAAAGGCCGGATTCAGAAAAATTCCGGCCAACCGTGCATTTGGTTACAAACCGTTTCCAGATGGCATCCTCGGCCCCGAAGATGTCGACGACTGGCCGGATCTCGTGAAGCTGGTGCTACCCGCACTACAGGCAAGCGGCTGGCGCGTCGTCATGAGCGACGAATTTCGGCACAACGTAATCGAGATCGATGCGATTGACGGCAGCCTGCGTCAGACCGGCGACGGCTGGTTTGACGTCGAGATGGGCATTACCGTCAATGGTCGCACGGTGCGCCTGGAGCCGCTGCTAGCAGACCTCTTTCGTCGCGATGAGCGCTGGCTGTCGGGCAGGCTCGATACCATCGCGGACGACGAAGCGATCGACCTGAAAACCGACCGCAACGAGCGGCTTCGCCTGCGTGCCGACCGGCTCAAGCCGGTCGTGCGCGTGCTGATCGACCTGTTCGACTCGCTCGGCTCCGGCATGCGCATTTCCGCGTGGGATGCGGCACGACTCCATGCCCTGGATCAGACCGGGCGCTGGCAATTTCACGGCGATGCGTCGATTCGGCAACTCGCGCAACGCCTGATGGCGGGTCCTGGGGTGACAGATGTGCCGGTGCCGCGTGGGCTGAAGGCCGAACTGCGTGCTTACCAGCGCCAGGGGCTTGCCTGGATGCAGTTCCTGCGCGAACACGAGCTGTCCGGCGTGCTCGCCGACGATATGGGCCTTGGCAAGACCATTCAGACACTTGCGCACATCCTCACTGAAAAGGAACGTGGCAGGCTGGACCGGCCTGCGCTGATCGTCGTGCCAACGACCCTCATGCACAACTGGTGTGAGGAAGCGCAGCGCTTCACGCCGAAGCTGCGCGTCCTGGATCTGCACGGGCCCCAACGCCACGAGCGCTTTGACCAGATCGGCGAGCACGATCTCATTCTGACCACCTACGCCTTGCTGTGGCGCGACGAGGAAGTTCTTGCCAAGCACGACTTTCACCTGCTGATCCTGGACGAGGCGCAGTATGTCAAGAACGCCGCCACCAAATCCGCAGCAACCATCCGCGAACTGCGTGCAAGACACCGCCTTTGCCTGACGGGCACGCCGCTCGAGAACCATCTCGGCGAACTGTGGGCCCAGTTTGACTTCCTGCTGCCTGGCTTCCTCGGTACCCGCCAGGACTTCACCCGCCGCTGGCGCACGCCCATCGAGAAAGGCGGCGATGCTGTTCGACGTGAACTGCTCGCGCGACGCATCCGACCGTTCATGCTGCGCCGGCGCAAGGATGAGGTCGCCGCCGAGTTGCCCGCGAAGACGATGATTGTGCGCACGGTCGAGCTCGAAGGCGCGCAGCGTGACCTGTACGAGACGGTGCGCGCCGCCATGCAGGAAAAGGTCCGTGCGGCCGTCGCAGCAAAAGGCCTCGCGCGCAGCCACATCATCGTGCTGGAGGCGTTGCTCAAGCTGCGCCAGGTCTGCTGCGATCCGCGGCTCGTCAAGATCAGACAGGCGGCCCGGATCAAGGAATCGGCCAAGCTTGATCTACTGCTCGACATGCTGCCCGAACTAATCGAGGAAGGTCGCCGCATCCTGCTGTTCTCGCAGTTCACCAGCATGCTTGACCTCATTGCGGCGGCCCTGGAAAAAGCTGGAATTCCGTACGTCATGCTGACCGGGGATACCACCGACCGCGTCACACCGGTCAAGCGCTTCAAGCAAGGTGAGGTGCCGCTTTTCCTGATCAGCTTGAAGGCCGGCGGCGTTGGCCTGAACCTGACGGCGGCCGACACCGTCATTCACTACGATCCCTGGTGGAATCCCGCCGTAGAAAATCAGGCCACCGACCGCGCGCACCGTCTCGGGCAGGACAAGCCTGTGTTTGTCTACAAGCTGATCACCGCCGGCAGTGTCGAGGAGAAAATCGTCGCGATGCAGGAGCAGAAGGCGGCGCTTGCCAACGCGATCCTGTCGGAAGATGCCGCCGGCGCCGTCAAGTTCTCCGCTGACGACATCGAGGCGCTTTTCGAGCCGATCCCGGCCGCACCACCTGTTGTCGCACCGGCGACGAAGCCCCGATCCCGCACCAGGACGGGAACATAAAAATGGCCTTGCCGCGACGCATTGTCGAGGTCTGACCAGCACGAACCCCAATGGCAAAACCGGGCGACAATCAACACGAACAGCGCATCTCGATGGAGATCGTGGTCGACGCGTACACCGAAGAAGAATGCGCGATGGCGTGGTACTGCCATCTCGAGGACAGTCTGAGCTTTCCATTCGAAGCGCGGGTACGTCAGGCGATGGCAGCCTCCCCGCTGCGCTCAGGTGACAGAGTCTCCGTCCTCAGACTCGCGCATGATCAGTTGTGCCGCGTTGCCATCTTCGTACATGCACTTTACAACCAGCGTGAACTCGTCGTGCCCCTTGCCCAGCTTGTTCCCGTCCGCGCCGACCAGAGCACGCGCCTTGCCGTCTCTGACTGGCACTACTGGCACGACCAAGGTTACAGCTTCTGACCTCCCGCACGATCTGACATCCCCCGGGCGCAGGTTGCAGGGCCCACTCGGGGCCGCTACCAGGTCAAGTCGCACTCCGCGAGCCCTTGCCTGGCAGGGGCTGGCGGGAGATTTTCACTTTTCGGGGGATGGGCAGAAATAGCCGAATACGCGTCTTCCGACGCCGCCCTGCAGGCCACGCTCGCCGCCGACGTGGCGACCCTGCGTACGCAGTTCCCCGAGACCCGCGCGCTCTACCGCGAGGTCTGCGTCCTGCTGTTCTTCCGGTACGGCATCACGCCCACCGCCAACAAGCTCTACGGCGTGGTGCGCAAGGGCAGCATGGGCACGCCCACCGAGGTGCTGGCGCAGTTCTGGCAGGACCTGCGCGACAAGATGCGAGTGACCATCGACCACCCTGGGCTGCCGGACGCGCTCAAGGCGATCGCCGCCAACGCCGTGCAGTCGGCCGCCAACGAGGCCGCCGCCGGCGAACTGGCCGCGCTGCGGGCCGAAGCGCGGTTGCAGGCGAGCGAGGCGCAAGCGCAGCGCGACCAGGCGCGCGCCGCGGTGGTGGTGGCCGAGCAGGAGACCGCCGCTGTGCAGGCCGAGCGCGACGCGGCGCAGAGCGCACGGGCGGCGCTGCAAGGCGAATTGGAGGCCGAGCGCCAGGCCCACGCGGCCGCGCGGGCGCGTCACGAGGAGGGCGTACGCCAGGTCGAGGCGCTCGAGCGGCAGTTGCTGGAGCTGCGTACCCAATTCTCGACGGAGCTGGAGCGCACCCGCGAGCAGGTGGCCGTCGCGCAGGAACGCGCCAGCGCCACCGAGCGCCGCGCGCTGCGCGAGATCGACCAGGAGCGCACGCTGCGCCAGAAGGCCGAGCAGGCGGTCGCGGACCTGCGCACCGAACTGGCGGCCGTGCAGGCACGGGCGCAAGACGCCGCCGTGGCCGGCGCCGAGGCGCGGGCGCGGTTGCAGGCAGAGCGCGACACGCTCAGCCGGCGACTGGCGGAGGCAGAGCAGGCGCTCGGACGAGGGCAGGCGGCCCAAGACGGGCTGCGGGCGCAACTGGAAACGGCAGTACGGCGTGCCGAGCGGGCCGATGCGCAAGCCACCGCGACGCGCCGCCTGGTAGGTGCCAAGCGCCGGGTGCCGGTGACGCGCACCAAGTTCAAGCCCGGGCCGGCCTGAGGGGGCGAGGGCGGGGATTTGTCCACCGCACGAGGGGACAAGCCTGTGGACAAGCCGCGCGGGCGCAGACAGCCGACGGTCTCTGCGGATTTGACTAAAATTTAAGCAGCGAGGGCGGTCACGTCTTCCCGCCGGCACTGTTTCTCACAGCCGTAATCTCTCGACAACCTTGAAGTCCAACGCTCCCAGAAGACGGCACAACGCCGGATCCGGCGCCGCCCCACATTGCTTCACCTACACCACCATGTCGATCGAAATCGAGCGCGCGCAAGCGATCACCTGGATCCGCATCCGGATGGCCCAGCACGGGCTGAGCCTGGCCGACCTGCAGGCCGCCGGTTGCTTTACCGAGCCGCCACCGCTACTGCCGGGGGCGGTGCGCTATCCACGGCGCCAGCCGCAGCCGACCAGGGTGCCAGTTCGCGGGCGTCGAGCGAATGGCCCAACAGCGCTTGCGCGGAAGTTTCAACCTGCTAGGCTGGCAGGAGACGGATGCAGCCTGCGGGGACGGAGATGGGAACGCGGATCGCGGTTACAACGTGCAGATCTCAGGCACATAGAGTTCACGCCGGAATCGTCGAGGATCTCGCATGCCTGGGACAGGGCGCGGGTGCCTTCCGCGCGCTCGTCGATCGCCCGCAGTTCGGACAGCGAATGGAACGCTGTCGCGCGGCCGAGTTCCACTGGCGCCTGTACATCGAGCAGGATGACTTCGGAGACGCTGCCCTCTCGGAACAGAAAGGCCGCATGCCGGACAGCCGACAGGGCGCTGTCGGAGCCATCGGCGAGGACGAGAAGCTTGACCATTTTCTAATACCTGTAGAGATAGAGAGGATCCGGTTCCGGTATCGGATACATCACGCGGTTCCCATGTAAGCAGATTAAGAAATGGGGCGTGGAACTGGCGTAAAGGGTATCGCCCGCATATAAAGAGTCTGTAAATTCCGCTTCGCGCGTTTGCGAATGACGCACTTCGCCGTTGCCGGGCGGCTGGTCCGGTTTGGCACCGGCTTGATCCACGTCAACGGCAGCGCCCTGGCGTTTCCTACACTGACGGCATGGCTTTGCAGGCGCGGGGGCGTGCGTTCCGGTTCCGATGGCAATGGCCGGAACGCGAGCGATAACAACACCTTGAATCTGCTTGCCTGGTTCGCATTCTGAGCTGACCGGCGCTTGCCCAACCCTACTGGCCTGAGACGACCATGAAACTGTCCTTCTCCAGTGCGCGGACGCATTTTTTGCTTCTTGCCGCCGGCATGGCGCTCACTATGACGCCCGTGCGCCCCGAGGATAGCGCCAGGCTGGCGCAGCTATGCGCGAGCTGTCATGGGCCGCACGGCCACAGCGATTCGCCGATGTATCCGCGGCTGGATGGGCAGACGCCCGAATACCTGCGGACGCAGCTCAAGGCGTTTCGCGAGCATGGCCGCGGGGAAACCGATGCGCGCACGCATATGTGGGGAGTCGCCTCCCGGCTTGACGACGCGGCGATCCAGGCGCTGGCGGCCTATTACGCAAGGCAGACCGCGACGCCAGGCGCGGCCGGCGCCCCCGAACTGATGGACAAGGGGCGTGCCATCTTCGAGAAGGGCGTCCCCGACAGCGGGGTGCCGGCCTGCGCCTCATGCCACGGCGCCCAGGCCCAGGGCGCGGGTGCCTTCCCACGGCTGGCGGGGCAGCACCAGGCTTACCTGCTGCGCCAGATCGAGGTGTTCAGGAACCGCTCGCGCGGGAACTCGCCCGTGATGAGCGCCGTGGCACACGATCTGAGCTACGACGATGCCAGGGCTGTGGCTGCCTACCTGCAGTCCAGGTGATCCGTGCCGTTGCCTTGGGCTTCAAGGACTCAGGGTTTCAAGGTCTGCGCCCTCGCTCGGCGACAGGCCAGGATTGGCCCGCGGCCAGGCCAGAGCCGCTTCCTAGATGGGTGTCCAGCAACGCTGCGACACGATTTCTGTCATCGGAGACGCAAGTAAAACGCGCTGCTGGGCGGCGACAATCATTTTGTGCCGTCGGGCCAGTTGTTTGTCGGTAAACCGACCGGACATCCTGCTTGACGCTATCCAGGGCGGCCCATGCCGGGCAGACGGTGGAACATTTCCGGGTCCGGTAGTAGGCGTATTCGTACTATGCGTGCGAAATCTGGCGCTTCAGTCTTGTAACCTATTGATTTCATGGTAACGCCCTGTTCCGCCTCCACTGTCCGCACCTCAAAGTCAGAAAGCCTTACTGGAAGCAGATTGTCGACACGCGACAAACGCCAGTTTTCGGACGGATAGTAACAACCCATGAACCGCGGGTTCGCAACCCATTCGGTTCAACCGCCTATGGCAGCGCACTGGGAGGCAATACACTCCATCCTGAAACACCACTCGACGTCGTCCTGCGTTGACTACTGAGGACACCGTTCTCGTCGAACTCGAAAAGGACCGTCGACGATCGAATCTCACCTCCGGAAAACAGCGGACCAATGAATGGGATAAAGCTCTCAGGGTGTGGCTTGGAGGTCGCGAACGAATAAATCAGTATCGTTGATCCGTTTCTGAGCGTCGCCTGGGATGTGGGAGTCCCAAGCTGCGCGGTAACGTCGTCAAGGGTTGAGAAACCGAGCATGAAGTTCGACAACTGCTCCGGTTTCACGTCGACGCCGGTCGATACACAGGCAACCAACATGATGCAAATCACAATAAGTGCGTGAACACGCTTCATGTCGATGCCGCCGTACTTTTTGTGCCGTGACTGAGAACGTGCTGATGGCCATGATGCCAGCCTAGCCGCGCGATGCGTCCGGCACGCCGTTCACAAAGGATACAACTTTGCTGTACGCCTCGCTGAGGCACCCGGTGGGCTTCCGTCCACCGACCTGGCTTCGGCGGCTTTTCCCGTGAACTAGGGAGTGTCTTCTATCGGTACGCGCTGCGCGTTGGGCCACGGCCGCTTCCTGGCCGCCTCCGTTTCCGCCTCCACGACTCCGCTCCAAAGGGTTGGTTCGCCGCCCTTTGGCGAGGCGGTGGAGGTTATTCCTACGAGTCGACTGAACTGTTGAAGGAAAAGCACGCGCGGTGGCAATCCATGCGCCGGATCCGGACGTCCCCGGCATTTGTCCCGAAAAAGGCGAAGTCCGGCGGCTGCGCTCCGAAGCGACCCCTGCGTTGCGCAGGCTCACTTCTTGGGCGCGGGCTCCACTGCCACGGCCATCGCCTCGGTATAGACCGCCCGGACCTGGTCCCCCTTCTTGATATTCTTCAGTTGGTCCGGGTCCTTCACTTTCAAGTCGACCGTATTGCCTTTCGGACCGCGCAGCGCGACGAGATGCTTTTTCGTGTCCACCGCGACAACGTTCGCAACGATCGTCACTACGTGGGCCACAGCTGCGCCCGGCTTCGCACCGGCGAGAGTACGGGCCGTCGCCTCGCGGTCGGTACGTTCTGTAATATCGCTGCCGCCCTTCATGAGTTCCAGCGTAAGGGCCTCGTTGTACTCGACGACGACCTCGTCGCCCACTTTGACCTGGTCGAAGTTTCGTGCCTCTTCGCCCACCACAAGATTGAACACCCGGCCTTTCGGCCCCTTCAATGTGACGGTCCGGCTCGCCCGATCGATGCCCATGACGGTTGCCGTCACTTTCGTTGTCTCGGAAAACTCGGCCTTACCGGGCGCAGCCATGGCCTGACCCGTGGTTTCCGGCGCCTGCTGCGCGGTCACCGACTGCGCAAGCAAGGCCAGGGCGGCAACGACCAGCAAGAGCGGAATCGCGAGGATGAGACGACGGTTCTTGATCATGATGCGTGCTCCATTCAGAAAATGTCGATACGGTGCAAAGCGCATTCCCGCCTAACGCTCTTCCCGGCTCAAAACTATATAGTGATATCCGGGTCCCACTAGAACAATTGGACTTTGGTCCAATAGCCGCTCCCCAGTCGCTCGATGCTGCTTTGCGGGCCTCACTGCTGGGGAGACAGGCGCGCGCCTAAGCGATCGAATGGGACCAAGGTCCAATTCCCTGAGCACCGCATTCGGTCTATTTGTTAACTTGGGAACGTTGCATCCACCGCGCCAAGATCAAGTATTGCGCGCTACGATACGAAGGCTCTCACGCCGTCAAGCCGCGCGGTCTCGCTTGGCTCGACCATTCCCGTTGTCGCCCGGCCGATCGGCGATGATCATCGCCTGCGACAACACATTCCCAATGTTGTCTAGCGGCTGCCTAGTATCGATCTAGCGGGTGTCGCAGTAAGCATTCGGTAGAATTCTGCGATATTGAGTTCAGTGCAGTGAGATGGGCATGAATCCGGAAGTCGCGAAGGTCTTGAAGCGCCTGCACTACCGCTGGAGGTGATGCTGACTTGCGTGCGCTGGTATGTGGCCTACCCGTTCAGCCTTCGTCACCTTGAGCAGATGATGGCCGAGTGCGGCATCGCAGTGGATCATTCAACCGTGCACCGCTGGGCGATCAAACTACTGCTGGCACTGCACAAGGTGTTCCGCCGACGAAAACGTCCAGTGAGCAAGAGTTGGCGCATGGACGAAACGTATATTCTCGTGCGAGGCCAATGGAAGTACCTCTATGAGGGTTGGCCGCTATTCGTAAAAAATCCGCCACATTTCCGCTAAGCGGCTGGTTTGAAAAGAAAATCGATCGTTGGATCGAGTGGCGGAGCCCGTCTCTGGAGGTCCAGCAGGTAGTCCCCGAGCCGATTGATATGCTCGCGCCGCTAAGGGGAAAGCACCTTCAGCACCTCGGCATCAACGGGATGTCCCTTCTCCTGCAGTTCCTTGAGCTTGCGCGACATCCACTGGACGTTGTAGAGGATGACCATGTTGGCGACGAGATGGTTGTACTTGATGACCTTGCGCTGCTCGTGCCGGGCGTTTTCGACAATGGTACAGTCCCCGCCGAACATCAGCCCCTGGGCGAAGTCATTGAACTGCTCGCTCTTGTTCGTCGCCGCGTAAATCGTGCGACGCGGCCGAGTTCGCGGAATGCAAAGTACAGCTTGTTCTTGGCACTTACTGAGCCCAGCCGCCGCAGGATTGTCGGCGATCGTTTCATTATCAGCCTTATCGGCAGTCATGCTCGTCAGAGCCGTTGTCTTGGCAGGCCGGTGCTGTGTCCTGACATCTGTGTCGAAAGTAGTGGAGCAGCGAAATCAAACGCCCCACGGACTCTACGCTGCTGGATTCGCTGGCTAGGAGCGCGCCGCGATCTTGCCAAGTGGCGGGGGCAATGCCGCCTTGACGCAAGCCTGCTGGCTACTGCGACGCGGAAACATAGCTCTTGGTCACCGGGGACGATGTACGGCCAGCGCAAGGCGGGCATCCTCGCTTGCAATACATGCGAGGATTTGCCGATATCGGTGGGTCAGGCAAAGTGAGTGACGTCTATTCCCACAGGCAATACGGTCAGCTATCGTTCGATCTGCGCGACCGTCGCCGCGCCAGAAAGGGGATCGCGTGGATGCCCCCGCTGGTGACGGCATGGAAAACAACCATGATCACGAACAGTATCAATGCGATCACCGGGAACACAAGACCGATGGCTGCCGCTCCCAAGGCGGTGCTGGAACGCTTCGAAGCCATGCTGCGCACCGTGACTGCGCAGGTGCGGCCCCGCGTGGGCGGAGTCACATACGCATGCTTCTTCCGGCGTCACGCCAACGCTGTTTCCGGATGCCATGCTGGCACTGGTCGAGCGCGCCTGTGCGCGGGCCAGCGATCAGTCAGCCATGGGGCGGCCGCTGCACCTGACCTCCGGCGCCTTCCACGACGCCATGTACCTGGCGGAGCACTGTCCCACGGCGATGATTTTTGTGCCAAGCAAAGGCGGGATCAGTCATAACGCGGCGGAAGAAACGGCACCGCACGATCTGGCCCTCGGCGCGCAGGCGCTTCTCCCCGCCCACGACCATGGGTGGGAAGCCGGGTGGCAGTGCCCCGCTCGCCATCAATGCCTCGATACTGCCATCGGGTGACAGGAAGGGCGGTGGAACCCGTGGCGCGAAGAAGCCTGGAACACCGAACGTTACCGCGGACGCAGCGCTGAAGACATTCAGTATCGGCCGCAAGTGGTCCATGTGGGCCGGCGGCGTGAAGGGCGTATGGGCCGATATCCGGTCACAGAATTCGCTAAGGCGCGCCACGCGGCGTTCCGGTGGATTGCCGGCGACAAGGGCAGCGTTGATCGCCCCGATCGACACACCTGCAATCCAGTCACGCATCACGCCGGCGTCCGCGAGACCGGCATAAATGCCCGCTTGGTAAGCGCCCAGCGCGTCCCCGCCTTGCAGGACGAGAACCGTATGGTCGAACTTGTCCCCATGCGAGGCCGCGTTCGAAAGTTCCGCTTGGCCTGGTTTCTCCATGATGGTCCCCGGGAATGCGACTGAGAAGACGGTGATTTTCGTTGAGCGGGGAGGTTTGTGCCGTGCCGGGAGCCTCCCAGCGTGATCCCCCGAAAGCGTGCCGGTGCCGCGCAAGAGCGAGTCGGCTCATCAGAGCAAGCCAGGGGTGGCAGGCTGGCTTCAGGCGACGGGGCGATTCGCGTCTGTCCCCAAATTGGCGGCCAGCGACTTGCCGGTAACCGTCGTCCGTCAGCTTGAAAAATAGATTGAGTGCGGTACTCAGGCAATTGGACTTTGGTCCCATTCGCCCCATTCGATTGGGGCGTCAGGATAGCGCACACGCTCTCGGGCAGAGTTGGACCAAGGTCCAATATCTGCGGTCAACCAATTGTCATAGTCTTAACTGAGCGTCGAATCGGGTGGGGCCCTGCGGTGCCTGTATGGGGAAATTCGCCATGAGCAAAGTCAAGCCGTTCGTCGCAGTGGTCGATGATGACCAATCGGTGCGCCGTGCCATCAAGAGGCTCTTACGTTCCATCGGACTGGCATCGGAAACGTTCAAAACGGGGGATGAATTTCTAGACATGTTCAACTCCATACCGTCATATCGTCCAGACTGCATCGTGCTCGATATACAGATGCCGGGTCTGAACGGGCTTGAGGTCCAGCGGCGACTCGCGGGCAGCGGCATTCCAGTGATCTTCATTACAGCGCATGACGAAACCGGCGTTCGCGAGCAGGCGCTGGCGGCGGGCGCGGCGGCCTATCTTCGCAAGCCGTTCAACGATGAGGTTTTCATCAAGGCGGTGCGTATGGCCATCAATCAGACGCCCGAGGCATGAGGGAATCGACCCGCTATTGCGCGGCTGTGGAGCGGTTATGGGACCAAAGTCCAATTGTTTTGAGAGGTCTCCTATATCACTATTGATCTGACTCACTATCTGACCCGAGAAGCGTCTTAGGCGCGAACGCGTTTCACACCATGCCGTCATTTTATGAATGGAGCACCCATCATGATCAAGTATCTCCGGCTTATCTTCGCAATCCCGTTCTTGCTGGTCGCGGTGGCGTGTTCGACGCAGCAGACTTCGTCCTCCGGGGAGGTGACCCGGCACTGGAAGCGAAGGCGCGTACGGCCTTGCAAAAGCTGAATGACACGACACCCAAGTCCAAGGAGCTTCAAACGCGGGCGAAGGCGGTTCTTGTGTTCCCGGACATCGTAAAGGCCGGCCTTATCGTGGGCGCGCAGGGCGGCAACGGGGTGATGTTCGACGCTGACGGAAAAGTGCTTGGCTACTACAACGCCACGGCGCTTTCATACGGCCTGCAGGCAGGCGTCCAGTCTTTCTCGGAGGCCATGTACTTCATGACCGACTCAGCCACGAGCTATCTCGCCGGCAGCGACGGGTGGTCGGTGGGTATGGGGCCGAGCATCGTGGTGGTGGATGAGGGCATGGGAAAATCGATGACGACCACAACGCTGAAATCGGATGTCTACGCATTCATTTTTGGCCAGCAGGGGTTGATGGCCGGTATGGGTTTGCAAGGCCAGAAGATTACCAAGCTCAATCGCTGAAGCGGGTGGCGGTGCCTGTCGAGTCGGATGCCGTCTTTCAGCTAACACGCGATGTGTCGGTTGTGCACGACGCCAAACGAGCTGGCCGACGGTAGAACATTAGGGGACCTCAAGCCATGCAACGAATGCAGCGAGTACTGATCGGCCTGACGATATGGGCAATGACGTGCGCAGCTCCCGCGCAGCAGCCCATCATCTATCCCGCCAAAGGGCAGAGTGCGCAGAAGCAAGACTCGGATACAGCCGCATGCCAGCTTTGGGCGAAGCAGACCACGGGGGTTGACCCGGTCGCGATTGCGCAGCAGGGGCTAACCAGCCGGGTGCTCCACAGAAGCAAGGGGGCGCGGTCAAGGGCGCAGCCGGCGGCGCGGCGGTAGGTGCGGCGGTGGGCGCGATCGGCGGCAATGCAGGAAAAGGCGCGGCGATCGGGGCGGTCACTGGCACCGCGGCCGGTGGCATGCGGCAGCGCCGCAGCAACCAGGCCGCGGCAGAACAGCAGCAAGCGGGTCAGCAACAAGCCTCTCAGCAGATGGCGACGTTCAACCGGGCGGTGGGGGCGTGCATGACGGGCCGGGGATACACGGTCAAGTAGAGAGAAGGGCCGGTCGGCTGGGGATTCGCATATGACGACAAATCCAAGGCGAACCGTATGGGCGACAGTATTGCTCTGTTCCGGGACACGCGTGCCCGGCGCAGACTTCGACGCCAGCGAGGCTGCTGGTCCGGTCGTGCTCAAGCTGAGTTCCTAGAGTCCGAGTTCCCATGGGAGACTCACATGGTGATATCACCCCCGAGGATCGTGACGACCGGTTCCATGCGCTTGAACACGCGCACCTGGCTGCGGCTCACGTTTGCTAGCGCGACGTTGGTGTTGCTCGCCGCCTGCCAAAAACCGGCGAATGAGCTTCCGCGTGGAGCAACCGAAGTGACGGTGATGACCGTTTCTCAGCGTGATACGCCCGTCGACTTCGAATTCACCGCCCAGACGCAAAGCTCGCGCGAAGTCGAGATCCGCGCGCGCGTCGACGGCTTCCTGGAAAAACGCGTCTATACCGAAGGGCAACTGGTGCGTGCCGGGCAGACGCTCTTCCTGATGGACGCTGCGCCATTCGAAGCGGCGCTCCAGTCGGCAAAGGGTCAGCTTGCGCAGCAGCAGGCCAGGCTCACCGTGGCGAAGGCCAATCTGGCCCGCGTGATTCCGCTCGCGGCCCAGAACGCACTCAGCCAGAAGGACCTTGACAATGCCACGGGCAACGACAAGGAGGCGGAGGCCGCCGTAATTGCCGCCAAAGGGCAGGTCCGGACCGCGGAACTCAACCTGAGCTACACGACGATCAAGTCCCCGCTCACCGGCTTGTCGAGTTTTGCAAGGCAGCAGGACGGCAGCTACGTGACGGCGAGCGCGACGGGGTTGCTCACCTACGTCTACCAGCTCGACCCAATGTGGGTGAACTTCAGCGTTTCCGAGAACGAGTTGCTGGCATACCGCGATCAGATCGAAAAAGGACAACTGAAGTTTCCGGCGGACAACGATTTCGAGGTCTCGGTCGTGCTCGCCGATGGCACCGAGTTCCCCGGTCGCGGTCACATCAACTTCACCAATCCGGCGTTCGACACACAAACCGGAACCTTTCTCGTGCGGGCTTCGTTTGCCAACCCGCAAGGCACCCTTCGCCCCGGGCAGTTCGTCCGCGCGCGGGTCTCGGGCGCAGTGCGCCCGAATGCGATTCTCGTGCCGCGGCGTGCGGTGTTGCAGGGGTCGAAGAGCCATTTCGTCTGGACTATCGACAAGGACGCGAAAGGCCATCAACGCGTGCTCGAAGTCGGCGAATGGCACGGCGACGACTGGTTCATCACCGCCGGACTGCAGCCCGGCGAGCGCGTGGTCGTCGATGGCGCAATCCGCGTCGTGGCCGATACGCCGCTGAAGATTGTAGGGACCCCCGGCCCGCGTGCGGACACCGGTGCGTCGCGGCGCGAAGCGCAGCAACTCGCGGCACTTCAGACCGACCTTACTGCGACGAAGTGACCGGGCGCGCGAAATGAACATCTCCCATTTCTGCATTGACCGGCCGATCTTCGCGTGTGTCATCTCAATCGTCATCACGCTTGGAGGCGCGCTGGCGATGCTGGCGCTGCCAATTGCGCAGTACCCCGATATCACGCCGCCACAGATCACGATTGCTGCCACATACCCGGGGGCGAGCGCGGACGTGGTCGCAAACAATGTGGCCGCGCCGATCGAGCAACAGGTCAACGGCGCGGACAACATGATCTACATGAACTCGTCGAGTTCATCGACGGGCAATCTTACGATCAACGCCTTCTTCCAGATCGGCACCAACCCCGAGCTTGCGCAGGTCGATGTGCAGAACCGCGTGAACCTGGCCTTGCCGCAATTGCCTTCGTCGGTGCAGTCGCAGGGCATCCAGGTTCAGAAGAAGTCGTCGGCGTTCATGATGGTCATCGCCATCTACTCACCGGGCAACCGCTACGACGCCACCTATATTGCCAACTACGCGAACATCTATGTGCTCGATGCGCTCAAGCGCATCCCCGGTGCCAACCAGTCGAGCATCTTCGGTACGCCCGACTACGCGATGCGCATCTGGCTGAAACCGGATCGCATGGCACAGTTGGGCATCACGGCGAGCGACGTGCAGAAGGCGGTGGCCAACCAGAACCAGCAGTTCGCCGTCGGCCGCATCGGCCAGTCGCCGACCGGTACGCCGGTCGAGCAGTCGTTTGCGGTCACCACCACCGGTCGGCTGAGCGATCCGGCGGAGTTTGAAAACATCATTATCCGCGCAGCTAGCGGTGCCGCGGCAATCGTGCGACTCAGGGACATCGGCCGCGCAGAACTCGGCCAGAAGGATTACTCGATCCGCAGCAAGTACCAGGGCAAGCCGGCCACCGTCATTGCGGTTTTCCAGCAGCCGGGCGCTAACGCCCTTGACGTATCGAAGCAGGTGCACGCGACGCTTGCCAAGATGAAGAAGTCGTTCCCCGAAGGCATCGACTACAGCATCGCGATGGACACGACGGACTTCACCCGTGCGTCGATCTCCGACGTCGTCAAGACGTTTTTTGAAGCGCTCGTGCTCGTCGTGATCGTCGTGTACGTGTTCCTGCAGAGCCTGCGCGCCACCGTGATTCCGGTGCTTGCGGTGCCCGTGTCGATTGTCGGCACCTTCATGGGAATGCTGGCAATGGGTTTCTCGATCAACATGCTGACGCTGTTCGGCATGGTGCTGGCGATCGGCATCGTGGTGGACGACGCCATTGTCGTGATTGAAATCGTCGAACGGAACATGAACGTGCACAAGCTGAGTCCGAGGGAAGCCGCGAAACGGGCGATGGATGAGATCTCTGGTCCGGTCGTGGCGATTACGCTCGTCCTGTGCGCGGTGTTTGTGCCCGTGGCGTTTCTCGGCGGGATTACCGGGCAGATGTACAAGCAGTTCGCGATCACGATTGCGATTTCGGTTGTGATCTCCACCATCGTCGCGCTCACGCTGTCGCCTGCGCTTGCCGCATTGCTGCTCAAACCTGGGCACCACGAAAAGCGCGGCTTCTTCAGATGGTTCGACAATGCGTTCGCCCGCATCACGACCGGCTACGCGAACCTGGTGAAACTGGTTATCAAGCGCTTCGTGATAGCCCTGTTGCTGTTTGCCGGCATGATCGCGCTTGCGGTCGTCATGATGAGGACGATTCCAACGTCGTTCCTGCCGCCGGAGGATCAGGGCTACCTGCTCGGCGCGGTCATCATGCCGGATGCGGCGAGCCTTGATCGCACTGAGGAAGTGTCCCAGCACGTCACCGACTACTTCCTGAAGCAGGACGCCGTGAGCAGCGTCACCGTCGTCGACGGGTACAGCCTGCTCGACAGCCAGAACAAGAACAACGCGGGGGCGTTTTTTATCGGCTTCAAGAGCTTTGACGAGCGCTACAAATTCGCCAACATCAAGACGCAGAACGCGCGTGCGGTCCTGATCGGTGCGTACGAGAACCTGTCCAAGGTGAAGGAGGGGATCATCCTGCCGGTCAACCCTCCGTCCATTCCGGGACTGGGAACCACCGGCGGTACCGAGATGTGGATTCAGGCCCAGGGCGACGCCACCATCGCGCAACTGGCCCAGGTGGTGGACGATTTTGTCGCTAAGGCTAAAACGCGGCCCGAACTGGCGCGCGTGACGTCGACCTTCAATGCGTCGTCCCAGCAGTTGCTGGTCGACGTGGACCGCGACAGGTCAGAGACACTGGGTGTCCCGATCGAGGAGGTGTACAGCGCGATGCAGACGATGTTCGGCTCGCTGTACGTGTCGCAGTTCAACCGTTCGAGCAGGCTGTGGCAGGTCATCCTGCAGGCCGAGCCGTCGCACCGGCTCGCGCCGCGGGATCTCAACCAGATCTTCGTGCGCAGCAAGACCGGGAGCATGGTGCCCCTCAAGGCGGTGGTGACGTCCCGCTTTGTCACCGGCCCCGATCTGGTGACGCGGTTCAACAATTTCCCGGCGGTGAAGGTCACCGCCAATGCCGCGCCCGGCTACAGCTCGGGGCAGGTGCTCGCCACGCTTGATGAAGTCGCCGAACAGGTGCTGCCAGACGGCTATGGCGTCGGGTGGAGCGGTGAGGCCTACGAAGCAAGACAGGCCGGCGGTACCTCAGGGCTGGTCTTCGTGTTCGGTCTGGTGATGGTGTTCCTGATCCTTGCCGCGCAATACGAGAAGTGGAGTTTGCCATTTGGCGTGCTGATGGCGGTGCCTTTCGCGCTGTTCGGCGCGCTGGTCGCCATCCTGCTGCGCGGTCTCCAGAACGATGTCTACTTCCAGATCGGGCTGACGATGCTGGTCGCGCTGGCGGCGAAGAATGCGATCCTGATCTTCGAGTTTGCGGTGCTGAACCGCGAGGCGGGGAATCGGTGTACGACTCCGCTGTCACGGCGGCGAGCGAGCGGCTGCGCCCAATCGTGATGACGTCGTTCTCGTTCATCCTCGGCTGCGTTCCGCTCGCGATCGCGCTCGGCGCGTCTGCGAACAGCCGGCATTCGATTGGCACGGGCGTCATCGGCGGCATGCTTGGCGCGACGGTGATCGCCGTGTTCTTCATCCCGATGTTCTTCTACGTGCTGGAGTCGATGTCGGCGAGGAGGAGCGGCGGCAAGCAAACTCCCGGTCCTGAGGGCGGGTCACCGGGCGAGCCGGCATCGGGTTCCCTTGGAGCAGGCTCGGGCGGCCCGACGATCACGCCGTCAGCCCGACGCGAGGACGATTGACATGCGCACTTCGGCCTTCTCGCTAATTGCCGTGCTTACGCTTGGCGGGTGCCTGCTAGGGCCAAACTACCAGCGGCCCGCCGTCGATACTCCGCCCGCCTTCCGTTTCGCCGAGGCGGATGCAAAGGATCTCGCCAATACGGCGTGGTGGGTGCAGTTCGAGGATCCGGCGCTCAACGAGCTCATCGCTACGGCGCTGGCCGAGAACAAGGACGTGAAGATTGCGGCGGCCCGGGTCGAGCAGTTCCTGGGGCAGTTCGAGAGCACGCGCTCGCAGTTGTTCCCGCAGGTCGCCGCGGGCGTCAACGCGCAGCGTCGGCGCGTGCCGCTCGGGACGGCGCAATTGCCGGCCGGTGTCGGGCCGGTCGTCAACCAGTACCAGGCAGCGCTCTCGGCCTCTTGGGAATTCGATGTCTTCGGCAAACTCCGCCGTCAGACCGAAGCCGCACGGGCGAGCCTGCTGGCGAGCGAGGAGGGGCGGCGCGCGACGATCCTGACGCTGGTGGCAGCCGTGGCGTCATCGTATGTGAACCTGCTGTCGCTCGACCGGCAACTGGACATCGCCAGAGCCACCGTGGCAAGCCGGGAAGAGTCAGTGCACGTATTCCAGCTGCGGTATGGCGGCGGGGAAGTGTCTCAGATGGAACTGGCGCAGAGCCAGTCCGAATACGAGTCCTCGCTTGCGACGATTCCGCAGATCGAACTTCAGATTGCGCAGCAGGAGGACGCCCTATCCATCCTTCTGGGGCAAAACCCTCAACCGATCCCGCATGACCGCGGACTGGACGATCTGGTTTTGCCCTTGGTGCCGGCGGGGCTGCCATCCGAATTGCTCACACGCCGGCCCGACCTGCGGCAAGCCGAGCAGGACCTGGTCGCCGCCAATGCGCTGATTGGCGCGGCGCGCGCGCTCTACTTCCCGTCAATCTCGCTGACTGGCGTGTTCGGCACGGCGAGCAGCCAGTTTTCGTCACTCTTCACCGGCCCGGCCCGGTTGTGGTCGTACGCCGGCGCGGTGACGGCGCCGATCTTCACTGCGGGCAACATCAGCGGGCAGGTCATGCAGGCCGAGGCACAGCAGCAACAGGCGTTGTTCGCGTACCAGAAGGCGATCCAGGTGGCCTTCCAGGAGGTCGAGGATGCGTTGGTGTCGCTGCAGAAGACGCGCGAGAAGCTCGTTGTGCAGGGCCGCCAGGTGGAGGCGCTGCGGACCTACGCGCGGCTCGCACGGTTGCGCTATGAGGGCGGATACACGAGCTACATCGAAGTGCTGGACGCCGAGCGCAGTCTCTTCAATGCGCAACTGAGCTACGCGCAAGCGCAGGGGACGGTCTTTTCTTCGAGCGTGAATCTCTACAAGGCGATGGGTGGCGGCTGGGTGGTCGATGCGGAACGCATGACCTCGGTGGCGTATCCCGATGGCCGGACGTCCGCGCGACGGGACGATTCCGACTCCAACCCGAGCCAGCCACTGCCATGACGTCCGCGCGCCTGATCGCCTGCCACGAGTGTGATCTGCTGCAGCGCGAGGCCGCACTGCCAGCCGGTGGCATCGCGCGCTGCCGGCGCTGCGGCGCGGAACTCTATCGGAGCCGCCCGGAGAGCCTCGATCGTGCGCTCGCTTTTACGCTGGCGGCGATGGTGTTGTTCACCGTGGCGAATATGTTCCCGGTCGTGGGGTTGTCGGTGAAGGGCGATCTCGTTCAGAGCACGCTGTTCGGCGCGGTTCAAATACTGTATCGCGACGGCGCGTGGCCGCTCGCCGGTCTCGTGTTCGTCACCACGCTCATGATGCCGCTGCTGAGGATGGCGGCATTGGCATATATTCTATTGCCGCTGCGGCTGCACCGGGTGCCGCGCCGGCCCGACCTGGCGTTTCGCGTGCTGGATCTGGCGGCGCCGTGGGGCATGACCGAAGTCCTGATTCTCGGCATGCTGGTCGCCTTGGTCAAGCTCGCGCATATCGCCACGGTGGTGCCCGGTGTCGCACTGTGGGCGTTTGGGGCGGTGATGCTCCTGATCGCCGCCGCGTCCGCCGCGTTCGATCCCCGCGATGTGTGGGCTCGCATACGCGCGACATCGAAAGGAGATGGCGAAGGTGGCGGCCTGACCGTTGCGTCGGCGGCCACCGCCGCTCGCGCCGGCCTGCTCGTCTGCCATAGCTGCGGACTGTTGTCGAGACCGGCTCCGCATGCCCACGAGGGTAGCTGCCCGCGTTGCGGCGCGCACCTGCACTTTCGCAAGCCGGCCAGCATCGCGCGCACCTGGGCGTTTCTGATTGCGGCGATGATTCTGTATATCCCGGCCAATGTGCTGCCCGTGATGGACACTAGTTCGCTGTTCGGCGCGCAGGAAGACACGATCCTGAGCGGCGTGGCCTACCTCTGGACCTCGGGTTCCTGGCTGCTGGCGAGCGTGGTGTTCATCGCGAGTATCGCGGTCCCGATGCTCAAGATCATTGCGCTGGTGTTCCTCGTCGTTTCGGCCCAGTTTCGGTCGACGTGGCTGCTTGGAAATAGGACGCGCATCTATCGCCTGGTGGAACTGGTCGGGCGCTGGTCGATGCTCGATATCTACGTCATCACCTTTCTGGTTGCGCTCGTGCAGTTCAGTGCGCTCGCGACGATCAAGGCCGGTCCGGCCGCGATGGCGTTCGGCGCGGTGGTGGTGCTGACGATGTTCGCCGCGATGTCGTTCGACCCGCGTTTGATCTGGGACGCTGCGGAGAAAGATCATGGTTAGGCCTCCTGAACAAGGCGACGAGCCCGGTTCACCTGATTTCCCCGAGGCGGTCGCCACGGGGCGCTCGCGTTGGCGCCTGCAACTTGTCTGGCTGGTGCCGCTGGTTGCGGTGCTGATCGGTGGCTGGCTCGCGGTGCAGGCGATCCTGCAAAAGGGCCCGACCATCACCATCAGCTTCAAGACCGGCGAAGGTCTCGAGGCGGGCAAGACCAAGATCAAGTTCAAGGAGGTGGACATCGGCGTCGTCAAGAGTGTCACGCTGTCGAAGGATCGCCGGAGTGTCATTGCGAGCGCTGAACTCGCCAAGGAAGCCACGAGCATGCTGGTCGACGACACGCGCTTCTGGGTGGTACGGCCGCGCATTTCCGGCGGCACCATATCGGGCCTCGGCACGCTGCTGTCCGGCTCGTATATTGGCGCCGATGTTGGCACCCAGGCCAAGGCGCGGCGCGACTTCGTCGGCCTCGAGACCCCACCTGTTTTCGCCAAGGATGTCCCTGGGCGGGAGTTCGTGCTGAAGAGCGAAGACATGGGCTCGCTCGACATCGGTACGCCCATCTTCTTCAGGCGCTTGCAGGTCGGGCAGGTGTCCTCCTACACCATCGACGCCGATGGAAATGGTGTCACGTTGCACGTCTTCATCAACGCACCCTACGACAAGTATGTGCATGCCGACACGCGCTTTTGGCACGCAAGCGGTGTTGACTTGGCGCTCGACACGAACGGCGTGAAGGTCGATACCCAATCGCTGGTTGCCATCCTGGTTGGTGGCCTCGCGTTCCAGTCGCCACCGGATTCCCCAGGTGGGCCGCCAGCCGAAGCCAATGCCGAATTCCCATTGTTCCACGACCGCGTAGAGGCGATGAAACGACACGACAGTATCGTTGATACCTACGTGCTGTACTTCAAAGAATCGGTGAGAGGGCTGGCAGTCGGTGCGCCGATCGATTTTCGCGGCATCGTGGTGGGTGAGGTGACGGCGATTTATACGCGTTTCGATCCAGTCAAAAAGGAGTTCGGCATTCCGGTCGAAGTGCACCTCTTTCCAGAGCGCTTCACATCTCGATACGAGTCGAGCGCTAAGCGCGGCGGCAGACTGACGGCGAACCCCAAGGAGCTTACCCAGTGGCTTGTCGAACATGGCTTCCGCGCCCAGTTGAGAACCGGTAACCTGCTGACCGGCCAGCTCTACGTCGCGCTGGATTTCTTCCCAGCGGCTCCCAAAGTCATCATCGACTGGAACGCGAGTCCGCCTGAAATCCCGACCGTTCCAGGCGGCCTGCAGTCGCTGCAGGACTCGGTCACCAGTCTGGTTGCCAAGCTCAACAAGGTGCCGTTTGAGGGCATCGGCAAGGATGTCCGCCAGACTCTGCAAGAGGCGGATGCGCTGCTCAAGACGCTCAGTACCGAAGTGGCGCCGGACGCGAGTGCCGCGATGGTTGCGGCGCGCGCTGCACTTGACTCGGCCAACAGTGCTATGCAGCCCAACTCGGCGTTGACGCAGAGTACCGCCGACACCATGCGCGAATTGTCACGCACGGCTGCTTCGTTCCGTGCGCTGGCGGACTATCTCGAGCGCCATCCTGAAGCGCTGCTTCGCGGCAAGGCGGAGGACAAAAAGTGATGCACTTATCCCTTACGATCGCTGCGGTACTTGGGGTTGCGTTTCTCGGCGGCTGTGCGAATTCGCCTCAGGCAGCGTTCTATACCTTGAGTCCCGAGCGCCCACACGAGCGCTTGGAGGCCGGCGCGCCGCCCGCCATCGCGATTGGCCCCGTGGCGGTGCCGGAAATTGTCGACCGCCCGCAATTGGTATTGCGGGTCAACGAGACGCAGGTAAGGATCGACGAGTTCGCCCGCTGGGCCGAGCCGCTGAAGAAGCAGATACCGAGTGTGATCGCCGCCGATCTTGCGCAGCTCCTTCCGGGTGCGCTCATTTCCAGCTATCCGCAATTGGCGGATCAGGCAACGGCGTACCAGGTGTCGGTTGACGTCCAGAGCTTCGAGTCTGCACCGGGCGATGCGGCGGCTGTCTCGGTGTTGTGGTCGGTGCGGCCGCCGCCGAAGCTGGGCGCACTCGTGAGCGGCCGGAGCGTCGTGCACGAGCCCGCCGGCGCGCCCGGCTATGACGCGCTGGTCGCCGCGCACAGCCGGGCGCTCGCGATCGTCAGCCACGATATCGCAGCCGCGATCCGCTCGGCAAGTCGGCCGTGACACTGTGCCAATGGGATTGGCTGCCTGCATGCAGGGATGGGTATGACGAATGATCGCCGTCAAGGCAAATGCCATCACGGCTGGTTCGTGTCGGACACGCCACTCGCGGCGCACAATGATCGTTGCAGACGTGATCGGCGTCGATCGCAAGCATGGGCTGTTGAAGGTAAAGGACCCACAAGGCAACGTGGTCGAAGCGCGCGTGCGACATCCGGAATTGCTCGACAGCGTGAAAGAGGGCGACCAGTTGACGCTCGAATATACAGAGGCAGTCGCCCTGTCGGTCACGCGCGGCCCTTGAAGCGTCGGCCTGAGTCGCGGGCCCATGCAGCGCCGCCCGTCCGCAGGAATTCCGTTGCCCGAGCTCGGGCGTTAGCGACCGATCAGCTGCATAGGTACCTAGGCTTTTTTAAAAGACGGAGACGCGACGCTGCGCAGATGTCGCCAGGCGTCAATGGTCGTGCGGGCAGCGGCGCTTTCTAACCCAAAAGGCGAACATCGATGAGTAGCTCGACGCGCCGGCTAGGCTTCGCTCTCAACGCTATGTTGGACAAAGCGATGGCGTGCTGCGGGAAGTCAATCCCATGCAAAGCCCATCTGGTTGGTCCCCTGACCATTGGGCGACTGTTGCTGGTCGGAGCAGCCGTGACGGCTGTGGTGGCGCAGGGGAGCCTCCCAGCGTTCAGTCGAACGCTGCCTTGAGCGTCGAACAGGTGCGGCGCACGGCACGGGAAGCAGAGGCCCGCAAGGACGTCGATGTGCCGACCAAGGCACGCATAGCGGAGCTGTCCCGCGCGGCGCTCGCGGATCTGGAGCGTGTTCCCGAGCTGCGTGCCCAGGCGGAGAACTATCGTCAGTTGATGCGGGATGCACCGGACCAGATCCGTGACCTGGAGCGGACGCTGGAAACACTGCGCTCTGAGTTAGACCAGGTGGATTCCGGCTCTTCGAGCTCGGGCCGGCCGCTCAATGAGCTGGAGCAGGCGCTGGCCCAGACCGAGACTCGCCAGGCGGCGGCGCGCGCCGCCCTCGCGGTGCTCGACCTCGAAATCGAACGCGTTGACACGGAGCCCGCGGAGTTGCGCAACACGCAGCGGGACGCGCTAGCCGTTCTGGAGCGGTTGCGCGAAGAGATCCAGACGGCTGCGGGTGCGTCACGTCAGACTCTGCTCGCACAGACGGAGTTACAGGCGAGGCGGGCTACTCTACTTGTTCGTGAAGCTGAGGCTGAAGTCTTGCGCAACCGCATCGATGCACAACCTGTGTTGGCCCGTCTGACGCAACTTCGACAGGAAGGTATTCGGGCGCAATTGCAGCGCGGCGATGCTGACCTGAAGCGATTGGCGGCTCTGGTCGATCAGCGTCGGGTAGACGACGCACGGCGGGCCGAGGACGCCGCCGCCGAGCGCCAACGGCAGTTGGTGGGCCGCAGTCCCGCCTTGAGTCGGTTGGCGGCAGCCAATGTCCAAAGCTCTGCCCAGCTTGCCCAGACGGCGAAGGAAATCGAGTCGTTACGGCAAGCTCGCGATCAGCGCGCGGCGGAGGCGGAGAACCTGGCGGTCGATTTTCAGCGCGCGCGCCTCCGCCTGGAGCGCGGCAAGCTCACAGAATCACTGGCTCGGGTACTCGCGGAGCGCGGTGCCGCGCTGCCGGAAGCGGAGCAGTTCCGTCGCGCGCGCGGCGAACGGGCGCAGGCCGCCGAGTCGATTGCTACGGCTGCTTTCCAGGTCGAGCGCGAGCAACGTCGGCTTGCCAACCCGGACCAGGAGCTTGACACTGGCACGCGCAATGAGGCTTCGAGCACGCGCCCTGCGGAGTTGGCGACCCTGCGCGACGAGGCTAGAGTCTTGATTGCGGACCGCAAGGAACTGCTCGATCGGCTATCGACCTTGCAGCGTACCTACCTGAACGCGCTGGACGAACTCGTCACTGCTGAGGACCAGCTCCTGAGCACGGCGCAAGATTATCGCAGCCTGATCGACAAGGCGCTGTTCTGGGTGCCTGTCGCTCCCCTGTCCGGACGGTCCTTCCGTGATTTGCCGCGGACGCTGCTGTGGCTGGCCTCACCAAAGGGCTGGCGCGAAGTTGGCGATACTATCGAGGCCCAGGCGCAGCAACGCTCGCTACGAGGGCTGGTCCTGTCTGGCGTGGTGCTCGCCATCCTGGCTTCGCGAAAGCGTCTTCTTGCGCGCCTGCAGCGCCTGGCCGAGCGCAAGGATCCTGCAGGCGATCGCAACGTCGCCACCACTGTGCAGGCCCTTGGGACAGCGCTGCTCGTCGTCGTGCCGCTGCCGCTAGCGATCTGGACGATCGGTAACCTGATCGTCGCCTCGTCGACGGCTTCGGAATTTGCTCATGCCGTCGGTGAAGCACTCAGCCTCACCGCGTGGGGGGTACTCGTAGGGATGTTCTTCTCGCGGCTGTTTCGGCCCGGTGGCATTGCCGAACTGCAATTCGGACGCGACGCCCGGTCGGTGCGTGTGTTGCGACGCGCAACACGCGTGTTCACGTTCCTCGTGGTGCCGCTTGGCTTCATCAACCTGGTCGCATCCCAGTACGATGACCCCATAGTGCGGGCCTCGCTGGGGCGGCTAACCCATATGCTGGCCCTTATCGTATGCGCCGGAGTGATCGGCGTGACCTTCCGGCCGGGGGCCGAGTTCTCACGCGGTATTTCGGTCCCAGGGCAGAGGGCCGGGGCATGGTCATGAAGTATGCCATCTATATGTTCGCGTGTGTGGTGCCGCTTGCACTCGCGGTGCTGTCGGCTGTTGGCTACTACCATGCGGCGCAGGTCTTCGGCCGGCTCACGCTGATCAGCTGCCTGACTGCGGCAGCGATCGCCCTGTTCCATACGTTGGGAGCGCGGTGGTTGCGCGATCAGCGCGACGACCTTGAGCGGAAGCAAGGCATGGATCGAGAAGTAGGAGTCCTCATCGATGGAGTGCGCAAGAACCTGGACCGACCCGACCTCGCATCGATCGGAGCCCAGGCGACGCAGTTGTTGCGCGCCTTGTCCGCCATCCTGCTGGTGGTTGGTGTGCTGGTGGTCTGGCGCGGCGCATTGCCAGGTCTGAGCCTGCTGAACGAGATTTCTCTCTGGACCTATGCCGATGTCGAGGAGGGGCAAACGGTCGAGCGCGCCGTAACCGTCGGGGGCGTCATGCTCGCCCTGGCGATAGGATCTGTCGCAGTCATTGCGGTCAAAAACATCGGGGGCTTCCTTGAAATCGCGTTTCCGGAGCGGGGGCGGCTCTCAGGAGGCAGCCGCTATGCGATCAAGGCCGTGGCCCGCTACGTCATTGTGGGTGGGGCGGTGATGACGGTGTTCAGTGTGCTGGGTGGCAGTTGGTCCCGGATTCAGTGGCTGGTCGCGGCCATGGGCGTAGGCCTCGGGTTCGGCCTGCAGGAGATCTTCGCAAATTTCGTCTCCGGTTTGATCATATTGTTCGAGCGGCCGATCCGCATCGGCGATACCGTGACTGTGGGAGACCTGACCGGCGTCGTGACCCGTGTGCAGGCGCGTGCCACGACAGTGACCGACTTCGATCGCAAGGAGGTGGTGATACCGAACAAGGCCGTCATCACGGAGCGAGTCATCAACTGGACTCTGAGTGATCCTATTACGCGGGTCGCGCTGAAGGTTGGCGTCGCCTATGGATCCGACACCGCGGCTACCTGCGAATTGATCTTGAAAGCAGTACGTTCAGTGACCTACGTCCTCGCGGACCCCGCCCCCAGCGTATTCTTCCTCGCTTTCGGCGACAGTTCCCTCGATTTGGAGGCGCGTTTCTTCGTCGCGGGTGTGAATCAACGAGTTCCTGCCACCCACGATGTGCTCACGGCGATCGAACGTGAGTTACGGCAAGCGGGAATTGAAATTCCGTTCCCGCAGCGCGATGTTCATCTCAAGTCCGCATTCCCGGCGCCTACGGCGCACGACGCGGTGCAGTGGAGAGAGAACGCTGCTTCCGCGGGCGCTACAGCCTCCGGCAAATCAATGAGCCACAAACCTTAGTGAGGTATTGTGATCTTACGATCTCAATGGATTTGCCCGCAAGACGGGAAGCCCCTTGGCGCGGTCAGGGATGAGCCACCGGATGCCCGCGGGGGCAGGGGCCCGGGCGCCGAGATAATTTAGGGCGTCCTTGCGGCGTCACGGACTGCGGGCGCCTCGCTTTACCCTTGCCAGACGTCACTGTAAGGTGCTGCGCCACGCAAAAACCAGCAGCGCGTTATAAGTAGCGGCCGACAACCGGTAGGCGTCACGTGGCACCTTGATGAGGTCTTCGTCACACGGCCTGGCGAGCCTTATGTGCTGCGGCGGGAGGTCAATCACCATGATGTCGAACTCGATACTCTGCCGGCATTGCTCCCGTTTGCACTAATGTGATAGCGGCATCGAGACTAATGCCTTTTACAAAGGCGATTTCAGTGACTAGACTTTTTTTGCTTATATGGAGTTTTCCAGCCCAGTGGCGGTGGCTACCGGTGATGCTTGACTCGCCCCAGCGCGCTACGGAAAGGCAGTACTCGCACGCAGGGTTGGAGTTCCTTTGTGACGCCGGGGACGCCATACACTAAGAATTCAAAGACAAACATAGGGATGGGTTCGATTCATGCCCAGCGTAGATATGCGGTGGCGAACGCCTCGTCGTGAAGGTACGTCCACCTTACTCGACCGCATACACGTTGAATTGCTCTTCTGCTCGCCGGCGTCGTTCGGCCGACGGCACCAGGTTCGTGCAGGCCGCGCGAACTGCTTGCAGGAACACGGCGCCATGACCATCGTTCAAGCTGCCGTAGTCGTGGAGGCTGCGCTCATTGCACTGCTGCTATTGCTGCAGTTTAGGCGCCCGCGCGCCGGCCGGGCGTCAGCAACAAGCAAGGCGCCTGCAAATGCGAGCATCGAATCGTCAAAGCTGGTGCACGGGCATTTCGGCTTTTCGCGCGCCAGTGCCGCCGACGCGACAAGCGCGCACCATTCTGATGCATGTCCAGAACAGCCATCCTCCGGCGAGTTGAGTGGTCCTCGCCAATCCTTGCGACAGAGTTGGGGAGCCGTTCGCGCAAGGCTCGCGATGATTTTCGCCCAGCGCATCCGTCGAGTTGCCTCGCGCCGTGGGGCGCAGGACGGTCGCGAGGAACCCTGGGTCAATATGCCGGATCGACCCCGCGAAACAGCACGACAACTGCAGCGCGATGAGCAATTGCGCTGCACGCTGGAGTTGTTGCCATTCGCCATTCTGGTGTCGAATCAGCATCGCCAGATCGTGTTGGCCAATACGGGAACGGAAAAGCTGTTTGGCTATGGTCAAGATGAGTTGATTGGCGCATCTGCCGACATGCTGATTCCGGGATTGCCAGGATATCTCAATGCCGCTCAGCAAGCTGACGCCTTTGTCCTGCCGCCGTTTCGGGCAGTGGACGGCGCATGCGACCAGTTCGCGCGACGCAAGGACGGCACGGAGTTCCCAGCAGAGATCACCACTAATCACGTCTCGTCCGACGGGGAGTTGCGGACGCTGACGGTTGTCATAGATCGGACCGAGCGACACGAACTGCGGCGTAACAGGCTGGAGCTTGCTCATCTGACGCGCGTCTCGACGCTGGGCGAGTTGGTGGGTTCGCTAGCACACGAGTTGAATCAGCCGCTCACAGCGATTTTGAGCAACGCCCAGGCAGCCCAACGCTTCATGGCGACGCAGCCGATCGACCTTGTTGAAGTGCGCGAGATATTGCAAGACCTGGTCCAAGACAACCATCGTGCGAGCGAAGTGATCAGGAGGATTCGTGCGCTCGTCAAAAAAGGCGAACTCGAGGCCGCGCCCCTCGATCTTGCCGCTGTCATCGACAATGTCGTGCTGCTGGTGCACAGTGACGCGATCGTGCGCGGAATCCGCGTTCTCCTGAACATTGCACCCAATCTTCCGCCTGTTCTTGGCGACAGTGTGCAGCTACAGCAGGTCGTGCTGAATTTACTGCTCAACGCGTTCGACGCGATGGAGCCCCGCTCGATGCACGATCGCGTGGTCGTGGTTAGCGCTACGCTCGAAAGCACGGGCCTGGTTCGCGTCGCGGTACGCGATCGCGGACCAGGTCTGACTAGCGACCAGCTCAACAAGCTTTTCAAGCCTTTCTGTACGTCAAAGCGCGACGGGCTCGGCCTCGGACTGTCGATTAGCCGCTCCATTGTGGAAATGCACGGCGGGCGCATCTGGGCGGAGAACAATATGGACAAAGGCGCCTCCTTCTATTTCACGTTGCCCACAGAAGCCGCAACGGGGCCCACTTACTCGCGGCAGCCGACATGAACCAGTCGGCGCCAATCGTCTTCGTGGTCGATGATGACGACGCAGTCCGTCGGGCGTTGACCCGGTTAATCCACTCCGCAGGCTACCGCGTCGAAGGGTTCGGATCGGCGCGCGAGTTCCTCGAATGCGGTTCGTCCGAGGACTGCACCGCCTGTCTGGTGCTCGACGTGCGCCTCCCCGATCTCAACGGACTGGAGTTGCAGCGTAAGTTGAACGGAGCGGGCAGGGCGCTGTCGATCATCTTCATCACCGGGCACGGCGACATCCCGATGACCGTCAGCGCGATGAAAGCGGGTGCAACGGACTTTCTGGTGAAACCGGTCTGCGAAACCGATCTGCTGCGGGCAATAGAGACCGCGCTGGGGCACGCTTCGAGAGCGCTCGCGAGCCGAATCGAACTCGACTCGATTCGTGACCATCTTGCCCGCCTCACCCCGCGTGAGCGGCAAGTGCTGGGGCTGGTCGTCGCCGGCCGCCTGAACAAGCAGGTGGCTTGCGAACTGGGTACCGCCGAAAAGACCATAAAAGTCCACCGTGCCCGCGTGATGGAGAAGATGGAAGCGCATTCGTTGGCCGAGCTCGTGCGCATCACCGATAAAGCCGGCATCACGCGCTGAGCGTGGTCATTACCCCAGTTCAGAAAAATATTCCAAGCGCCGATCCATTCCCGAAAGAGACTTCGCACCCGGAGGCGATCACGCAAAGCATCAATAAGGAACGGGCGTAATGCCAGCAGACCCGTACCGAGTAATCGGTAAAGAGATTTGCAATAGTAGTGCCCGTCCAACCGGAGTAAGCCCGAGCAAGGCCGTCCTTGACGTGGACGCCGGTGGCCGTCAGCAGAGCAAGGGAGCGGAGTCCGTGCATTGGCCAACGGGGCTGGCCAGCGGATCCGCGTTTATATCAAATTTAATGGAATGGTTGGCTTACTTGTAACCACGAGGCATATGATAGCGGATTCCACATTGGCGTCACCCCTACTGGACGACCAAGGCAGGGCCTGCGGCGTCCGCCAGCCGGTGGAAATCGGGACTCACAACTTCGCTCACGAGGGCGGCGACATCGCCAACCTCGCTATCGCCATAGGTAAAGACCTGTGCAGAGATTGCGGGACGGCAGGCAACCAGGCGGCCGCGCCATTTCCGCGGTCAAAACGCAGGTAGCGCACCCATAGGCACGCGTGCAGGCTCTCACCAAAAGGACTGGCGCTTCGTGTCGGAGGTGGAAAATGCCAACAACGAGGTGCGCCTCTCGCGGCGCCGTCAGATGAAGTAATCGGAGTCAGGTGTCAATGGTTTTCGCTGCACGTGCCTGGCGCTGGCGGACCTCCCTCTATGGGACCAAAGTCCCATGGCCTGAGAGCCTCAATGCAAATACCATGTGTTTAGGGCTATTCCATGCTGCGGCGCAGGTGGCTTGGCGATCTGCTGCCGCCTATCAGGGAGCGGGCGCGAGGAGAATCGCCCCATGATGCACGACAGCATCCGTGATGCCGATAACAATGATGTTCTTGGGGGTTGTTTAAGGAGAATGTTGTGCACAAGAAAACTGACTGTTGTCCGGCGGAGTCCTCCAAGAGCGTTGGAAGACGGACCGTACTGAAGACTGCGCTGAGCGTCGCTGCCGTTGGGCTGGCGGGAAGCATGTGGGGCGTTGAATCAGCTTACGCGGCGGCGCTATCGAAGTCTGAGCGAGACAAGTTGACACCGGACCAGATTATCGAGAACCTTAAGCAAGGAAATAGACGTTTCCGTTTGGGCAAGATGCTGCCCCACGATTATTTGGCGCAAAAAAGAGCTACTGCCGGCGGGCAGTATCCGGCGGCAGTGATCTTGAGTTGCATTGACTCCCGGGCTCCGGCCGAGATTATCCTGGATACGAGAATTGGAGATACTTTTAACGCGCGTATCGCGGGCAATATCGCCAATGAGGATCTCATTGGAAGTCTGGAGTTTGCCTGTGCGGCGGCCGGCGCTAAAGTTATTTTGGTTATGGGGCACACCGGATGCGGGGCAATCAAGGGCGCCATTGATCACGTTGAACTGGGAAACCTGACTGGTCTCCTGGTCAAGATCAGACCGGCTGTGGATGAAACGCAATACGCTGGTGACAGAAGCAGTAAGAATGATGAATTTGTCGATGCGGTGGCGAAAACCAATGTTCGACGCACGATCGATGCAATACGAAATGGCAGTAACGTACTGGCCCCGATGGAGAAGAATGGAAAAGTAAAAATTGTTGGAGCGATGTACCACTTAGACGGTGGGGTTGTCGAATTCCTGGTCTGAAAAGGGAGGTGGCGCATGCGCTTGCCCTGCGTGAGCGCCCGCCGAGACAGTTCCATGCCACTAATGCCGGCCGGGAAATCCAGATACCTTCAAGAGTTGATGTGCAGACAAGAGAACGGGCATGGTGATCAGCAACGCGATCCGCAAGGCGACCGATGGTATCTCCGACTTCCTCAGACTGGAATCGGCGGGCGGTTTGCTGCTCGTGGCCGCAGCAGCCCTCGCACTGATCTGCAGCAACTCGCCGCTTCGACACGCGTACGACGATCTGCTGAAGATCCCTGTGGAAGTGCGCTTTGGAGCGTTCGCCCTCGCGAAGCCGCTTCTACTGTGGATCAACGACGGTTTGATGGCCGTCTTCTTCCTCCTCATCGGACTGGAGGTCAAGCGCGAGGTGATTGAAGGTGAACTGTCCACTCCCGCACAGGTCGTGCTGCCTGTCGTCGCCGGGTTGGGTGGAATGGTAGTACCTGCTCTCATTTACCTCCTTCTTAACTACGGAAATGGCGCGACCTTGAACGGCTGGGCCATTCCCACGGCCACTGATATAGCATTTGCGCTCGGCATTCTTTCCCTGCTCGGCAACCGGGTGCCGGTGTCGCTGAAGATATTCCTAACCGCAGTGGCGATTGCCGATGATTTGAGCGCAATCGTCATCATCGCGCTGTTTTATACAGCCGAACTTTCCATCTCGATGCTACTTTTCGCGGCCGTGGCGATCGCGGTGCTGATCGCCTTGAACCTGCTGAAAATCACGCGAATCGCGCCATACGTGATTGTCGGCGTGATTTTGTGGGTATTCGTTCTGAAGTCCGGCGTTCACGCAACGCTGGCAGGAGTAGCAGTCGCTTTCGCCGTGCCGTTGAAGGCGACGGACGCGCAAGGCCACGCTCCCCTGCACCAGCTTGAACACAGCCTCCACCCTTGGGTGGCCTTCGGCGTCTTGCCCATTTTCGCTTTCGCCAATGCCGGCGTCTCGTTCGCTGGCGTGACGCTTACAGCGCTGGCAGAGCCACTGCCACTTGGCATCGCCGCGGGTCTTTTCATTGGGAAGCTCGTCGGCGTCTGCGGGGCGAGCGCCGTGCTGGTTCGGCTCGGTCTGGCCAAGCTTCCAGAGGGCGCAAGCTGGCCCCAACTAGTTGGCGTCGCCGCACTGTGTGGTGTCGGCTTCACCATGAGTCTGTTCATCGGCTCCCTCGCTTTCGAAGGCCCCGAATATTTCACGCCCCTCCGGTTGGGGGTGATCGTGGGTTCAACGCTATCGGGCGTTACCGGTTATCTGTTTCTCAGGTTCGCGTCGGGTCATTCCAGCAAAACCCCATCGCACGGGGATAACTGATCGATCTGACAACTGGAGAAGAACGTGGTGCGCCTCGACACGCTGGAAACGCTGATGGCCGCTTCGCTGGTTCTTCTGCTCGGGCGGCAGATCCTTGCCCGGACACCCATCTTGCGAACTTACACCATCCCCGAACCGGTTGTCGGCGGCCTACTGGTAGCGCTGCTGGTTTTTGCGTTACGCAGTACCTTACAAATCGACGTGCGTTTCGATACGGCGCTGCAAGCGCCGCTGATGCTCTCTTTCTTTGCCACCATCGGTCTTAACGCAGATCTGGCAAGTCTGAAAGCTGGCGGGCGTTCGTTGATTGTCTTTCTCGGTGCCGTGGTCGGCTTGCTCGTGATGCAGGATGCGCTCGGGATCGGCCTCGCCTGGGCGTTGGGACAGGAGCGCATTCTCGGCCTGCTCGGGGCGTCGGTAACCCTCTCAGGCGGCCACGGCACCGGTGCAGCCTGGGCCAAGGTGTTCGCCGAGCATCACGGGCTCCAAGCGGCGACGGAGATTGCGATTGCCTGCGCCACGTTCGGCTTAATACTCGGGGGATTGATCGGCGGCCCTGTCGCGCGTTTCCTAATCACGCACTATGCCCTTGTTCCCAACCCGGAACCCGATGTCGCAAGCACAACCGGTTTCGAGCAACCCAAAGCGGTTCGCCCGATCACGGCGGACGCCGTCATCGAAACAGTGGCGCTGATTGCCGTTTGTCTCGCTGTCGGCTCGGCCCTCGGATCCTGGTTGACTGGCACAGCATTCGAGCTACCCGCATTCGTGTGTGTCTTGTTCGTCGGCGTCGTTCTGCGCAACGGGCTCGCCGTGCCCGGCTGGTATCAGGTCTCGGAACTTGCAGTGTCGCTGCTCGGCAATGTAAGCCTCGGACTCTTTCTCGCGATCGCCCTGATGAGCCTACGCTTAGGGGATCTGGCCTCGCTTGCGCTGCCGCTTCTCGCAATCCTGGTGGTGCAGGCGATTGCTATGGCTGGCTACGCCACTTTCGTCACCTTCCGGGTCATGGGGCGCAACTATGACGCGGCGGTGCTAGCCGCCGGGCACTGTGGTTTCGGCCTCGGGGCCACGCCGACTGCGATCGCCAACATGCAAGCCATTACGGAACGGTTCGGCCCCTCCCATCTGGCCTTTCTGGTGGTGCCGATGGTGGGAGCGTTTTTTATCGACATTGCAAACGCAATCGTCATCAAATTGTTCCTGTTGCTGCCGATTTACGGATAAGACCTCGCATCGAAAGTACCTACTATCCATGCGAATTCTGGCGCTTCAGTCTTGTAACCTATTGATTTCATGGTAACTGCCTGATCCGCCTCCACTGTCCGTACTCAAAGTCAGAGAGCTCTACTGGAAGCAGGTTGTCTAAACGCGACGAACGCCAGTTTTCGGAAGGATAGTACGAATACCCCATGAACCGCAGGTTCGCAACCCAATCGGTTCAACCCCTATAGCGGCGCACTGGGAGGCAATACACTCCATCCTGAAACACCACTCGATGTCGTCCTGCGTTGACTACTGAGGACACCGTTCTCGTCGAACTCGAAAAGGACCGTCGACGATCGGATCTCACCTCCGGAAAACAGCGGACCAATGAATGGGATAAAGCTCTCAGGGTGAGGCTTGGAGGTCGCGAACGAATAAATCAGTATCGTTGATCCGTTTCTGAGCGTCGCCTGGGATGTGGGAGTCCCAAGCTGCGCGGTAACGTCGTCAAGGGTAGAGAAACCGAGCATGAAGTTCGACAACTGCTCCGGTTTCACGTCGACGCCGGTCGATACACAGGCAACCAACATGATGCAAATCACAACAAGTGCGTGAACACGCTTCATGTCGACACCGCCGTACTTTTTGTGCCGTGACTGAGAACGTGCTGATGGCCATGATGCCAGCCTAGCCGCGCGATGCGTCCGGCACGCCGTTCACAAAGGATACAACTTTGCTGTACGCCTCGCTGAGGCACCCGGTGGGCTTCCGCCCACCGACCTGGCTTCGGCGGCTTTTCCCGTAAACTAGGGAGTGTCTTCTATCGGTACGCGCTGCGCGTTGGGCCACGGCCGCTTCGTGGCTGCCTCCGTTTCCGCCTCCACGACTCCGCTCCAAAGGGTTGGTTCGCCGCCCTTTGGCGAGGCGGTGGAAGTTGTTCCTACAAGGCGACTGAACTGTTGAAGGAAAAGCAGGCGCGGTGGCAATCCATGCGCCGGATCCGGACGTCCCCGGCGTTTGTCGCGAAAAAGGCCAAGTCCGGCGGCTGCGCTCCGAAGCGACCCCTGCGTTGCGCAGGCTCACTTCTTGGGCGCGGGCTCCACTGCCACGGCCATCGCCTCGGTATAGACCGCCCGGACCTGGTCCCCCTTCTTGATATTCTTCAACTGGTCCGGGTCCTTCACTTTCAAGTCGACCGTATTGCCTTTCGGACCGCGCAGCGTGACGAGATGCTTTTTCGTGTCCACCGCGACAACGTTTGCAACAATCGTCACTACGTTGGCCACGGCTGCGCCCGGCTTCGCACCGGCGAGAGTGCGGGCCGTCGCCTCGCGTTCGGTACGTTCTGTAATATCGCTGCCGCCCTTCATGAGTTCCAGCGTAAGGGCCTCCTTGTACTCGACGACGACCTCGTCGCCCACTTTGACCTGGTCGAAGTTTCGCGCCTCTTCGCCCACCACAAGATTGAACACCCGGCCTTTCGGCCCCTTCAATGTGACGGTCCGGCTCGCCCGATCGATGCCCATGACGGTTGCCGTCACTTTCGTTGTCTCGGAAAACTCGGCCTTACCGGGCGCAGTTGTGGCCTGGCCCGTGGTTTGCGGCGCCTGCTGCGCGATCACCGACTGCGCAAGCAAGGCCAGGATGGCAACGACCAGCAAGAACGGAATCGCAAGAATGAGACGAAGGTTCTTGATCATGATGCGTGCTCCATTCAGAAAATGTCGACACGGTGCAAAGCGCATTCCCGCCTAACGCTCTTCCCGGCTCAAAACTATATAGTGATATCCGGGTCCCAATAGAACAATTGGACTTTGGTCCAATAGCCGCTCCCTAGTCGCTCGATGCTGCTTTGCGGGCCTCACCGCTGGCGAGACAGGCGCTCGCCTAACAGGCTGCTGAAGTACTACCCGCACAAGCGGCAAGACTTCCCGCTCTATGGTTGATGTGCCGCCTATTTTTCACAATCCGGAAGCTGCGCGTCAATTCATCGATTTTTTGATGATTTGGCGCCCGTTTCTGGCCTCATTACCGCGATTACTGCAACTGCGGACGGATTTCTCCCAGCGAGCGCATGCGCACCAAGTTGTACGCGGCCACGCTCAACACAAACATCTGGTCAACTTTCTTCAGTCCGCGCACCATCACTTGACGCATGCGCCCCACGGTCTTGGCCCAGCCAAAGCCTTGTTCGATCAGCTTGCGCTTTTGCTGCGAAATGGCATAACCCCCGCTGCAGGCGATCTCATCCGGAACCGCCGAGCGTCGCCCGGAGGTGTTTTGCGCCACGTGGGGCGTGACCCTCATCTCAAGGCAAGCCTCAATGAACTCGGCCGCGTCATACCCCTTGTCCGCACCCACGGTGACTTCCACGTTCGCATCGTCGACCACCTGCCGGGCGTCGTTGACCATGACCTTGGCGGCTTCGCGCTCTGCATGCCCATCAGCAGTTGTCACCAGCGCGCTGACCACCAGGCCGTGGCGGTTGTCGCTCAGGGTATGGCCCATGTAGCGCAACTCACTGGCGGTTTTGCCTTTGCGATAGAGCCGGGCATCGGGGTCGGTCTTGGACTGGAGCGTTTCGTTGCTGCGCTTGCGACCTTTGAAGTTGCCACCATCATTGGCTTCGTCCTCGCCGTCTTTGCGCACAAAGCTCTTGTGGCCGGCCCAAGCCTGAATGAGTGTGCCGTCCACGCTGAAGTGTTCGTCGGAAAGCCAGTCCTTCTTTTGCGCGATGGCCAGTACTTCGTTGAAGAATTCGATCACTGCATCGTGCTTGATCAGGCGTTCGCGGTTCTTGGTGAATACGCTGGGCACCCAGACTGCATCGTCCATTGCCAGGCCAATGAACCAGCGAAACAGCAAGTTGTAGTGCGTCTGCTCCATGAGCTGACGTTCGGAGCGAACGCTGTAGAGCACCTGCAGCAGCATGGCCCGCAACAACTTCTCAGGCGCGATACTGGGTCGACCGCCCTTGATATCGGCCTCGTACATCCCGGCGAACAGCCCATCCATCTTCGCCAGCGCCTGATTGTCCATGGTGCGGATCGAGCGCAGCGGGTGAGACTTCGGTAAAAAATCCTCGAGCCGCCGCATGATGAACAGGCTTTCGGTGAAGGTGTCGGCGCCGCGCATGAAACGTCGTAGGGTGTGGGGCTCTCAGATCAACGCTTCAGCCACTCGAAGCGCTGACTTCGGTCGGAGGTATTTCAGCGGCCTGCTAAGCGATCGAATGGGACCAAGGTCCAATTGCCTGAGCACCGCACTCGGTTATTTGTTAACTGGGGAACGTTACATCCTACCGCGCCAGGATCAAGTATTGCTTGCTTCGATACGACGGCTCTCACGCCGTCATGGCGCGCGGTCTCGCTTGGCCCGACCCTTCCCGTTGTCGCCCGGCCGATCGGCGATGATCATCGCCTGCCATAACACATTCCCGATGTTGTCAAGCGGCTGCCTAGTATCGATCCAGCGCGTAGTGCAGTCAGTCAGCCGGTAGGCCTCAGCAGACGGTTACAAGTATCACATTCGACCCTTTCACGGCGCCTCGGTGCCTTTGAATGGAACGTATAGGGGAATTAAGGTATGGCAACTTGAAATATTGAAGCCAATGTATCCCTCGCGAGCGAATGGCGCTTCAAACTCGGGATCTGTATTTTCACCTTTCTGCTGGTGATCTGTATTGCGGTGATGGGCAAGGCCGGCTTTTCGTCTTCGCCTATGCGAAGGGGCTGGTCCCCAGCGACACTGTTGGCCCCACCCGCTACGCAATCGGGCTGGTGATGTTCTGCCTGCCGCTCGTCTCGGCAATGCTGGAGCCCTATGTCGATCAGTTCTGGCCGGGCTGAGGCCTAACATCTGGCAGTTCCAGGCGCTCGGCGATCTCATGCTGAGCGCGAGCTTTTTCGTGCTCGGCGGGGAGCCTCGCGAGGCTTTTTCCCGCAGCCGGCGACGTACGGCGCTGTCCAACTAGTGTTCGGCGCCCGCCTGCAGCCCATGTGCGACGCGGCCGTCTGCGAGTGCGGCACTGTCCTGGCTTGCGCCGGCTACGCGACGGGTAGAGCACGGGCGTATGGGATCACCTGCACGAAATCTTGCTGGCAAAGTTGCGCGCAGCCGATCGAATCGATCTATCTCGCGTCATCATCGACTCCTCTTCAACTCGAGCACTGAGGCGGCCCACATTCAGGACGGAACCCCACCGATCGCGCGGACCCCGGTTCCAAGCACCACGTCGCCACCGATGCAACGGCACGCCGATCGCAGTCATCCTGACTGGCGCGAACCGCAATATCATTACCCAACTCCTACGGCTGATCGAAGCGATCGCCGCTATCCGCGGATGTCGAGATTGCCCTCTGTGCAAACCAGGTCGGCTTTATGCTGATCACGCCTACGACCACGACAAATATCGTCGCCCGCTTCATGCCGCTGGCATCCCGATCTCAATCGCTCGGCGTGGCCAGTCCCACGGCAGCGGACTTGGCAAGTCCGTTAGGTCGTACTGTGGCCCGCCTCGTGCGGACCATCCCTTTTCCGCAGCAATACGCGCTAATAGGCGCCTCATTGTCAATGAGCTACCCGTTACACAAAGGTGTTGATGGATAGTGTGGCCGGCGTCACAAACAAGCCAGTCCCCTCAGGGGGCAAACCGTCCCATCAATCAATCTGTTGAGATCCGAGCCGGCCTGAGCAGCAGGTTGGCTTGTTGCATTGATGCCCTAATCATGCCCGGGCTGAGCGCGCCACGCGCCCAGATCTCGCCCGCTCCCATCGCACGTGTCGGGACGGTCAACACGCCCAGCCACGATTCAACGCCCTGAACGCCGGATCCATTCGCAGATCGGAGCGTCGGACGCTCCAGTCCGGATCCGGGGCGGCTTCGGGCGTCATACCAGAGGGGCAAGAACTCAGTTCCAAACGGGATTCTCCTTCTGCATCTGTTCCTTGGTCTTCGCCTGCCAGTACGCACCGATTTGACGTTCTGTTACGTAACCCCGCTTCCTGGCATCGATCTGGTCAAAGCGCTTGTACACCTCCGGCATACCCGCCTTGGCTTCTTCGCGGGTCAGTTTCCCGTCATGGTCGACGTCGGCCGCCTTGAAACGCTCGGCAATCAGGGCCTTAGCTTCGGCGGCGGTCGACGGCATTTTCGGAATCTGGGTTGATTCTGCTCCTTGTTGGGCTTTCGATTCCTGCATCTGCTGCGCGCTCGCACCGGTAAAAGCGAGCGCCATCGCAACTAAGCCAACTGCAGACAGTCTACGCACGGTCATTTCCCTCTCCTCGAGCATTTTTGGTTCCACATCGTCTTCTTGCGAAAAATTCTTCGCCAAATGAAAATCTCCTGCATGCCAATCCTCACAGGGGAATTTAGGCAGTCAAGCCCCGCTTACCAACACCTTTGTGTAACGGGTAGGTCAATGAGGGGGGTGCTTTTTCCATCTACATGAAGGTGTCGAAGTGGGCGAGCGCAGGCGTCGATGGCGCGATTATGGCGGCGCAGAGGAGTGTGGTGCGGTGTCATGAATGCAGTCATGGGTGGGACGTTGGAGAAGATCGTGGAAGGTTGGAAGAGGTTGGAAGAGGTTGGAAAAGGCTAGGGAAATGCTGATCAATTCAGCCACAGGTCATCCGGCGGAAAGCGTGGCGCGTTGAAGGTGAAGGCATGGAAAACAAAGACAAGGATGAAACAAACGAGCTTTGCCGATGTTGAGTTCGCGAAGAAGAAGCGCGTGACACGGCGCGAGAAGTTTCTCGGGGAGATGGATCGGATCGTGCCGTGGGCACGGTGGACCGCGTTGATTGAGCCGCTGTATCCGCCGAGCGGCCGTGTTGGGCGGCAGCCGATTGGCGTGGAGAGGATGTTGCGGATGTACTGTCTGCAACAGTGGTTCAGTCTCAGTGATGAAGCCGTGGAAGACGCCCTCTACGACAGCCAGGCGTTGCGTCAATTCGTGGGGGTGGATCTGCCGCAAGAGTCGGCGCCCGATGCGACCACGCTGCTCAAGTTTCGCCGGTTGCTCGAGAAGCACGCGTTGACTGCCGCGATGTTCGATGAGGTCAAGGCCGTGCTCAGTGAGCGGGGGCTGCTGATGCGAGAGGGCACGATGGTCGATGCCACGCTGATCGCGGCACCGAGTTCGACCAAGAATAAAGGCAAGTCGCGTGATCCGGAGATGCACCAGACGAAGAAGGGAAACGAGTGGCATTTTGGGATGAAGGCGCACGTTGGCGCCGACGCCGACTCGGGACTGGTGCACAGCTTGCACACGACGGCGGCGAACGAAAGCGATATCGCTCACACCCATCACCTGCTGCATGGCGAGGAAAGCCAAGTGCATCTTGATGCGGGTTACACGGGTGTGGAGCGCAGGGATGAGATCAAACAAGCCCAAGGGCAAGGGACGATCCGCGCTGACATAAACTGGCACGTAGCGGCAAAGCGCAGCAAGATTGAAAAGATGCCGGCAGGTCGGTGGAAGGACCTGACGAAGGCAGTGGAACGCAAGAAGGCCCAGATTCGGGCGCGGGTGGAACATCCCTTTCACGTGGTGAAGAACTTGTTTGGTCACAAGAAGACCCGCTACAAGGGCTTGGCCAAGAACACGGCACAGATGTTCAGCCTGTTTGGTCTGGCAAATCTGGTGATCGCCAAAAAGCCGTTACTGGCGTTTCAGGGGGGCAATCCGTCTTGAGTACGCAAATCGAGCCCGAAAGGGCACGAGATGGGGGCATGCGGCGCGAAATCGGGCTCAGACCTCTCCCTTCTTCCGCATGGTGAAAATCAGACGCCAAACAGCCGCCGACCTTCAGCGCGGCTGCTATTGATCAGCAATTCCCTAGCGCAGTGCGGCAGGCCGTCAATGCTCCGGCACGCGCGCCCACCCGTCATCGGGCGTGAGCGTACGCAGCGCCTTGGCCCGCGAGGCTGTGGCCGGGCCAAGGTCGCGCTGGTAGACGACGCCGTCGCTGCCCATCACGATGGTATTGACGCCGGTCTTGCCGTACTGCGCGGGCCAGGCCACCAAGGCGTACCTGGTGTCGCCGCCCCGGGCGGCCGGCAGCAGGCGGAAGTAGTAGCCATGGAAGGCTGCGTCCGGCGGGGTGCCGGGTCCCATCGCCAGTGCATCCGGGCCCAGCGGGCTGGCGTCGGCTTGATCGGCGGCCGGCCAATAGAGTCCATCGGTCTTGCCGGCGCTGCTCACCAGCCGGCTGGCGTAGCGGCCGCCGCCGACCTGTTCGGCATAGCGCTGCTGGGCATCCGCCAGTTGATGCAGGTTGTCGATGGCGGCTAGTTCATTGCGGCCAATCTTGCGCCTGTGGATCTCCTGTTTGCCGGCGACGAGGTCGAACTTCCAGCCAGTGGCGGTTTTGACCAGCGGCATAGGCAGCGTCCAGCCGCTGTCGCCCACCGCCAACCGGGCGCGGCGCTCGCCGTCCGGCTCGATGGCGTGGTGGCGGGCCCATGCGGCCAGGAAGGCGTAGATGTCGTCCTGATGCACGCCGCCTTGCGGCACCAGCGATTTGTAGTTTGGCCCTAGCACCACGCCGAGCTCGGCGTCGTCGCTGCGGGCGATGGCGTCGCCCAAGGCGGCCGCCGCCGCCTCCGGGGTGGGATAGGCATGCTGGGCAAGCGCCGTCTGGCTGATCCCGATCGCCGAGAGCGCGACGGCAACCGTGATCGCCGCCACGGTGGCTAGGGTGCGCGATGCGCGGGTGGCCGCTGATGTGCTGGTCTCATGCATCGTCATTACCTCCGGCCATGACCGAGCTGTCCACCGCCACCGCCACCGGCGCCGGGCCGCATGCCGCCTCCACTGCCTCCACCAGCACCGCCGCCACGTTGCGGGGCCTGCTGCGGGCGGGCGCGTGGGGCTTGCTCGGCGGTGGCGCGCGAAGCCTGCTGGGCGGTGGCGGCGCGCTGGGTCTGCTGGCGCTGGCGGTTGCCATTGCCTGCGTCGTTCAGGGCGCTGTCCCTGTTGCTGTCGCGCGCCCGGTTGCGCGCATCCGCCTGGTCTGCGCGCTGGCGATCCTGGCCGGCTGGCTTGGGCTGCTGGCGCTGTCCTGCTCCACTGGCGCTTGGGCGGTTCGTGGCCGAGGGCTGGTTGCGCTGGCCGGTGCCGCCGCGTCCGGGCACGGCCTCGCCAGTGCGGCTCTGGAACGATTGCGCGGCGCGGTCCCGCTGGGCCTCGCGGGAGCTGGGAGCCTGTGTGCCGCCAGGACTGCCCACGCGGGCAGGCGGCTGCCCGCCCGGCTGTCCCCCGGCTGGCCGATTGGCAAGTGCTGCCTGGCGCTGCTGGTCGTAGCGGTTGCTGACAGCGGGGGTGTTGTAGGGCACGGCGCCGCGGTTCACGGGATTGTGCTGCCAGTTCACGTTCGACTGGTTGATGTTGATCCGCTGGTTCACGTAGGTATTGTTGTAGCGGTTGACGTTAATGTTGACGCTATGGTTGTTCCAGTTGCAGCCGCCCCACATCGAATTGACCGCAGCCACGCCCAGGCCAAATCCGATGCCGGCAACCACGGCAGTGGCGAAGACCGAACCGGGCGGCGGCGGATAGTAGTAGGGCGGGTAGGTGGGGTAGGGCCAGGTGCCGTAGACCACCGTGGGGTTGTAGACGGGCACGTACACCACCTGCGGGTTGGCGGGCTCGATCTGGATCACGGTGGCGTTGCCGCTGCGCTGCGTGACCACCTTTTGCTGTTCAGTGGTCTTCAGAGTGCCGGCCTTCTGTGCCTGCAGGCGCAGGCGCTGTATCGAGTCCATCACACCGTCGGGCTGGGCGAGAAACGCGTCGCCGAGCGATTCCACCCACTTGGGCTCGCGGCCCATCATGTCCAGCACGGAGGGAAATGCCACCAGCGACTGCACACTGGGATCCCAGGGCTCGCCGGACACCGCCTTGACGGCGGGGTCGCCGGACAAGCTGGGATTGGCCTTGGACCACTGTGCCGCGGTGGCGACGTCAGCGGGATACGTCGCGGCCATCAGTATCTGCGAGAGCAGCGCGTCGGGATATAGCGCGATGGGCGCGGTGAGCTGGTCGAGTTGGGGCTTGCCCAGCAATGCCTGTGCGATGGCGTCGGCGCCGGCAGTCATGGCCAGCATAGCCAGGCAAAGGCAGCAGGCGACGAAGTGTCGAAAGCGATGCATATAGACTCCCCAGCCGGAAGGCCCGGTCTGCAACCCTGCCGGTAACTTAGTCTAGTCGCAAGGCGAAAGGAAATTCAGTGTGTCCATGTGGAGAATTCAACAAAATCACTATAGCGGCAGATACCTGGACGGGTCCGCCGGTCAGGAGACGCATTCCTGCCGCGATCATGGAAGCCGCAAGTCTAAGCTCGGGAGTCAGGTCATTATCGGCCAGATTGGCTTGCACGGACGTGCGCTGCTGAAGGCGATCTCGCGGGCGATGCGCGCCGGCTGCCGCTCAAGCCGATTTCCTCGCCGAACGCGGCCGCATGACAATGCGCCCGCGTTCTTCGCGCACGTCCACGGTCTCCTCCAAGCTTGCCTGCCTTGGTCTTCGAGCGCGGCGCGGCCGCAGCCCCTTCGACAAGCGTGGGTCCCGATCGCTCTCCTGAGTTCCAATGGCAGGATTGGCCGACGATTTGTCGGTTGTGCAGCAATCCAGCTAAGTCCGGATTTCCGGTCCGGCCAAGGCGCACGTAGTCCAGCAAGTCTCGGTTGCGCAAAATGGTCCCTGAATGCGCCGGTAGTTGAAAACGGCATCGGCGTGCTGTATGGCACTCCTGGACCGCGACAGCGGCACCGGACCCAGGCCCTGCACGTCTCAACGGCATAGGCTCTTGCGACGTCGTCCCCGCCTGTTAGACCAAAGTTCCATATCCGCAACCAGACAACTGTCATACGCTCAACCTAGCGTCGAATCAGGCTGGGTGCTGCGCCGCCTGTGTATGGGGAATGTCGCCATGAGCAAAGTCAAGCCGTTCGTCGCAGTGGTGGATGACGACGAATCGGTGCGCCGTGCCATCAAACGGCTTCTGCGCTCTGTCGGACTGTCAGCGGACACATTTAAGACCGGGGACGAGTTTCTGGACATGTTCGATTCCATACCGGCATACCGTCCGGATTGCCTCGTGCTCGATATCCAGATGCCGGGCCTGAACGGGCTTGAGGTGCAACGCCGGCTCGCTGGCAGCGGCATTCCCGTGATCTTCATCACCGCGCATGACGAGACGGGCGTTCGCGACTCGGCGTCGAGCGAGCCAAGGCCCGGATTCGGGCGCGGGTCGAGCATCCGTTCCACGTCATAAAAAATCTGTTTGGTCATCGCATGGTTCGCTACAAGGGCCTGGTCAAGAACACAGCGCAGTTGTTCAGCCTGTTTGGTCTGGCGAATCTGGTGCTGGCCAAAAAGCAGTTGTTGGCGCTGCGGGGGAGCAGTCCGTCCTGAGCGCGCAAAGCGCGCCAGGAAAGGCGCGAAACGAGAAAAAATCGGCTTGAATCGGCCGATCTCTCTCGCATTGCGAAAACCCAGGTCATTGGCTTGTGCAACATCAAGCGAAAACCTCATTGATCAGCACTTCCTTAGGGCTTGGTCTGATGTCGCCGCGTTGCCGCCTCGCCGTTTAGAGGGAGAGACATGAACCACCTCGTCATCGCCTTGATCGTGTTTGCCTGTGTGTTCGGCAGTTCACTGCTGGGCATGTGGGGGCGCGCCATGCTGCCTGAGCACCACCTTAGCGATCAGTCCATCAGCGTCGTCAAGATGGCGACCGGCCTGATTGCCACGATGGCGGCGTTGGTGCTTGGGCTGCTGGTTTCGTCGGCGAAGGGCACGTTCGACACAGTGAGCAGCGAGATTGTGCAGAATTCCGCCAGCATCATTCAACTCGATCGCGTGCTGGCCAAGTATGGCCCGGACGCGCAGGAGGCTCGTGTCTTGCTCAAGCGCGTCTACGCCGAAAAGATCCAGGTACTCGACTCGGGTGACGCAGCGCAGATGGCGAAGCTCGGCAATGCCGAGGCGGTCAGCCAGCTGGAAGGTTTTCAGCGCAAGCTCGAGTCGCTGGCTGCGCGCGACGACGAGCACGTTCAATTGAAGGCGAAGGCCCTTCAGATTGTCGATAGCGTGTTCGCGGCGCGCTGGCTCGCGTTGCTGCAGACAAAGTCTTCGATCCCGATATCCCTGCTGGTCGTTCTGGTGCTATGGCTGTCCATTGTGTTCGGCACGTTCGGGCTGTTCGCCGACCGCAACGGAACCATCATTGCCGCTTTGATGATGTGCGCGTTGTCGACTTCAGGGGCTATCTTCCTGATCGAGGAGATGAGCACGCCACTCTATGGGATGGTCAGTGTGTCGCTTGCGCCCATGCACGACGCGTTTGCCCATCTTGGCCTGTAGCGCGGGAGGCGGCCCGGACGGCGCGACGCTGACCTACTCTTTAACAGAGGACGTGCTGGCACGGGATGTTTGTGTCGGCCATAACAAGGAGTGGCCATGAAAATGCTAGCTATGTTGGCATGCGCAATGCTTTGCGCGAACGCGTTTGCCGAATGCACCACCAACGCGCGTGGGGCTGTCGTTTGCAACAACGGAGAGTCGGCAGCCGGGTATAACCGGAACACGGGTAACAGCTTTACGTCCGAGAAGAACCAGAACGGTGTGACAACGACGCAGACGAGCAAGGGCGGGGAGGCCAAGACCAAGAATGGCAAGGGGGTCTATACAAGCCCGAGCGGAAAGACCTGCGCCAAGACGGCCCGCCATCAGGGATGCAACTGAGGATTCGCGGTTGGCGCGAGGTTTGCCAGGCTATGTCATGTTGCCGTGGCTGTGGCGGCGCTCTGCGGCGGGTGAAGGAGCGGATGGGGGATGCCGGCCTTATCGCTGATACGCACCAGTTCGGCCAGCGAGTGCGCCTCCATCTTTTTCATCACGCGGGCCCGGTGGACTTTGATAGTCTTTTCCGCCGTGCCCGGCTCACAAGCCATCTGCTTGTTCAGTCGGCCTTCGACGACCAGCGTGAGCACTTCCCGCTCGCGCTGCGTGAGGCGGTCAATGCGGCTGTAGATGGCTTCGATCTCGATGCGGCTCGCGCGTGCTTGCGACGCGCGCCCCAACGCGGATTCGATCGCGCTCAGCAGATCGCTGTCGCACACCGGCTTGACCAGGAAGTCCGTCGCGCCCGCCTTCATTGCGCGCACGCTGGTCGGGATATCGCCGTGCCCGGTGAGGAAGACGATCGACAGCGGCCTGCCTGCTCCATTGAGCTCACGCTGCAGCTCCAGTCCGTTCAAGTCGGGGAGTTGCACGTCGAGCAACAGGCAGGCGTTGCAGTCGTTGGACGCGCCGCTGTCGAGGAACTCGCGCGCTGTGCCGAATCCTTCGACAAGGTAGCCTGCGCAGCGGATCAGGCGCATTAGCGCCCGGCGTACGGCGTCGTCGTCATCCACCACGTAGACGGTTGGCATGGCGTTGTTCATGGGTGTTCCCCCGAATGAGCGGGCTCTGTTTTCGCTGCGACCGGCAACGTGAAACAGAAAGTGGCACCTTGGTCGCTGTTATTCCCCGCCCAGATGCGTCCGCCGTGCATTTCAACGATGGATCGGCTGATGGAAAGGCCGAGGCCAAGCCCTTCGCGCTTTGAGGTGAAGAATGGCTTGAAGATCTGCTCGAGCTTGTCGGCGCTCAGGCCGGGTCCGCGGTCCCGCACCGCCACGCGAACCATGTCTGCGCCTTCGCGCGTGGCGTCGATCACGACCACGCGATCGTGTGCCGGGCAGGACTCGGTTGCGTGGAACGCGTTGAGCAACAGATTCAGTACAACCTGCTGCAGTTGCACGCTATCGCCTTGAACCGACGGCAGCCTGGGGTCGGTGTTCAGGACCACGCGGATTCCGCGCACTATCGCGTCGCTGTGCACCAGCATCGCTACGTCGCCGATGACGCGATCGAGACTGAGGGGCGCGGCTTCGAGTTCGCCCTTCTTCACCAGCGTGCGAATCCTGCGGATCACTTCGCTCGCGCGGTGGTCGTCCTCGACGAGATCCTGCAGGATCTCGCGCACCTCGGTCAGGTTGATCGGCTGCGTCGACATGAAGCGCTGGGCGGCCTGTGCGTTGCTCAAGATGGCCGTAAGCGGCTGATTCAACTCGTGCGCGAGCGAACTCGCCAGCTCGCCGAGCGTGGAGACACGCGTCAGATGGGCAAGCTCCTGCCGGTTGCGCTGCAATTCGTATCGCTCGGTCCGGTCGATGACAACGGTCAACAGAAGCGGCTCGCCTTCGAACGTGGCGTCATTGGTCGTGATTTCCGCCGGGAACTCGGTGCCGTCCTTGCGTCGCGCGAACTGGCCAGGCCACGTGCATCGTCTCGCGTAGTGCCGCCTGTACCAACCAACTGGCCAGCATCTTGGCCGTGTGCTTCGTGAATGTTGTCATCCATGGGCGCCCTATCCGTTGGTCCATTGGAGCAGGGTGCTGTCACGACTTCCTCTTGTGGGATTTCCGCAGGTGCTGTCCTTCGCAGACCGTCGGCACCGCATCGCCGACTCCGTGGGCCAGGCAATGCCGACCGGGCGGCCGATCTGGCTGAGCTCCAGCAGGTCAATGCCGACTTGGCCAGCGAGAGCGAGCGCCAGGCGATGAGCCTGGAAGCGCATGGCCCCGCCGCTGCCGCGCTTATGGCTTGATGCGGCGCACGAAAACACTATCCTTTGGGATTGCGAACCTCGGTCGTGAAGCCGTCCGCGGCGACCCGATGTTCGCTCCGTTAGGAGCAAGCCATGAAGTACTGGATGCGAAGGTTCGCGCTGCTCGCCGCCCTGGCCAGCGCGGTCGGCCTGATCTGGCTGTCGGCCCCCCGGCCCACGCCTGCCCGAGCCAGGATGGCGGCGGACGCCATGCGTCGCTACCCCACGACCCAAGCCCGGATGGCGGCGGTAGGTAGCGGTACCCCTAGGGACGGATGGGTTAGGAGCAAACCATGACCACCTGGATGCGCAGGTTAGCGCGGCTCGCTACCCTGGTGAGCGCGCTCGGCCTGACGTGGCTGTCGGCCACCCCGGCCCACGCCACGCCGTGCAGCGACTGCAAGTCGTCGGATGGCGGCGTTCGCGGCGCCCCCTGATGGAGTCTGGGCCGAGTGGCCCGGCGAGGCCGCTATTACTCTCGATAATGAATAGTTATCAAGAGTTATGCACGGTACATAACCTGCCCTAGCAGACCTTGGGGGTATTCACCGTGAATACCATCGGACATTGCCGATCCTGCTCGATCGTCCCGACCCCACCTGTTCGCCGAGAACGACTCTCATGCGCTCAATTGCGCGGTTACTCAGGCTGTCCCACAGCGTCCTGATGAAGCTCTTGCCATCCGTTGGCAGGCGAACGATGTCACAGTAGTGCGGTAGCTCCCGCTCGAACACCTCCTCCGATACCTGATGGACGCGGAAGTCATCAAAACGGTCGCTGCCCTCCACGTAAAGATCGCCCGAACTCAGCTCACGCATGACCTGATCGAACACGCACAGCTCAAAGTACCTGCGATGGAGCAGACGAGTACTCCGGCCGTCCGGAAAGATGGCTTTCTCCCACTTGGCCGGGATCCAGTCGAGCGGAAGGTTCATCAGATCGTCGTCGGTGAGTTGCAGATGTTCGCGGTGTGAGGTCCGGAAGCCCTGTATCCAGGCCAGTGCCACCAGGACCGTCTTGTCCTGCGAACTGGATTTGGACCTCAAGGCACTGAAATAAGGATGCAGCCCATGGCTGGAGGCGCTCGCAACCGATGCGGCGCACACCAAGGTCGAATTGCCCGACATCGTCAACGTGCTGATCGAAGAGCTGAGCCGGGTACGGTGCGAACTGCCGCCACTTGCCAGCCTGCACCGAATAGCGACTCAGGCCCGCAGCCGGTGCAATGACGCCATCTATCGCGCCATCTCGGATTCGCTCGATAGCGCGCTGATCGCCGTTGTTTAACGGTCAGGTCGGCAAATCCGGGTGGGAGCAGCTCAAACGCGAGCCCAAGCGCCCTCCCGCGCGCGAAATTGCAAGCTTCCTCAAACACATCCAGTCCCTGCGGACCCTTGCCGAGGGTATGCCGCAGGCGCCGGCCTTGCTTTCCGTGAGCAAGCGCACGCAACTGGTGACGGAGGCCCGGGCGCTTGACATTGCTGAGCTCAGGTCGCTCAAGCCAGCCAAACGATACACCTTGGCAGTGCTCTTCATTCAAGCGCAGTTGCAGAAGGCGCTCGATGATGTGGCGGAAATCTTCATCAAGGTCATGCGCAAGCTCGAGACCCTCGCCAGGACCCGGCTGCAGCAATATCAGCTCGCGCATGCGGACACATTGGAAGACCTGGTCAGGCAGTTCCGTGATGTGCTGCAGGTCCTGGTGGATGACGGCATTGCCGACATCTTCCGGCTGGATAAGGTGCGTGAACTGCTCGGCAACGATGCAGCGGGCGCGCTTGCCCGCTGCAATGAGCATATCGCGTACGCTGGCAACTTCGATCTGCCATTCATGCTGGCGCCGTACCGCCAGCAGCGCTCCCTGCTCTTAGCGCTGCACCAAATTCAGATTGATGCGCCGCGTACCGGACCTCGTCATCGTTGCAGATTGTCCTGTCGCCATTTGCGGCAGCCAAGGTCTACTCCCTGCCAAAACCGCCCCGCCCCTCGAGGCCGGTGCCAGGGAAAGTAATTTGCCCGCCTTTGATGACAGGTTGACGGGCCAGGCGCTCTTGCCTTCCGCCTCACTTTGCGGAAATATGCTGCTCTATAGGCACTATCCTGGCATCCGGGTGCCGGAAAGGCTAAATTCCCTCGATAAATCAATGGGTTGTCAGGGATGTGGCGGATTTTTTGCGAATCCCGGCCGACCCTCAACTTTGGCTGCGATGTATAGGGGGTGCTTCGGGCTGCCGTCCTGGTTCAGACCGGTGTGATGGAGCAGGGTGCTGCGGCCGCACATCCTGACGATGCGCAGCACCTCCGCAGCGCGCGCCGGCGCCGACTTGTGCGCGCCCCAGGCGCAGATCACCAGCGAGCAGCGATCGAGCGCGTCCATGATCGAGCAGTTCGCCGTGTCCTCGCGCCCAAGCGGCGCCGGGTGGGCCAGCAGGCCGTCAGGATCGGTCGAGCGCAACGGGAACAGGTTCACCACCTCCAGTCGGCCGTACTTGCCGGCCAGCGCGCGCTGTAGGCAGCGGGTGATCGTCGGGTCGTTGGCCTGGTGGTCGGCGGTCGAGGGGTTGAGCATGATGAAGCCCAGGCCCGGGCGGCTGCGGTCCCACTCGCGCCAGAGGCGGTAGCGGTACTGCTCGCAGTCGGAGAGGATGGCGCCGGCTTCGCCGTCGAGGGTCTGGGTGGTCAGGTGCTTCATGCTACGATCTCCCGTCCCAATCGGAGGCCGTCATGACAATCGAGAGCTACCAAGGCTACACCGTCCGCGGCTTTGCAAAGCAGCTTGGCGATGGATCCTTCGAGGCATCCGGTGCAGTTGAAAAGGATGGTCGCCTTGTGGAAGGCTCGGATCCCTTGGGATACTACCCCTCGTTTGAGCGTGCTGCGGTAGCCGGGATCGTTTGGGCGAAAGCGTGGGTTGATGATCACGGCTGAACCCTCCGAAACTCCAACACCCATACCCACGGATTGGTCTGCCAAGCGTCGGCGTCGTTGATGTTGTCCCACAGGCTTGCGTAGGCCGCAACCGGCGACGCGAACCAGGGCAGATCCGGTGCACCTCGCCAGCCGTCACCAAAGCGGATTAGGCCTTCGGCGATGGCGTCGACCTCGCCGCAGTCGTTCAATCGTTCAGTCGCTCAACGCGCACGCCAGTCACCTCCAGCTGTATCCGCGACAGAGGCGCGGCATATGGATGTTCGGCTTCCAAGTGACTGCCTCGACCGGCGGCACGTTCTCGTACCCAGCCGGCACGCAGGCGGGGTAGTCCGCGCGGTAGACGGTCGGGCCCGGATCGAGCGCAGCGGGCTGCGCCCAGGTTTCGCGCACCCACAGCCGGTCGCCAGGCTTGCCGAAGGGACAGGCTTCGCGCAGGTACTGAAAGAACGACGCCGGCGGGGCCGCGACGAGATGGCGCTCCTTTACCACCCGCCGCGTCTGCGTCTTCCGACCGTCGAGGATGGCGCGCACCATGGCGCCGCTGAAGAGGATGGGGCGTACTATTGTCATGCTACGATCCTCCGAAACGATGGGAGAGCGATATGGCAATTGACGAACGCCGGAGCCGATGTCTCGCTGAACTTGCGGATGTCCTCGTGTCCGTATTTCCCGATGGCGCTGTATGGACGCGTATCGCGGAATCCAGCCGTAATTTCTTCTTCGGATGGCCCCTCAAGAACCAACCCGCCAATCTGGCGCAATACTCTAGGAGTGTGTCGATCTACTTCTCCGATGAGGCCCTCAACGCATACTGGAAATTGGCGACCCCGGAGAGGGAAGCTGCTCGGCGTGCTCTCAGACGAGTCATACTGCAAGGCATGGTCGGATACGACGAAGGCAGAGCATTTAAGAGGTACGCCGTCAAAGAGGCATGGCGCATTGACACGTGGCCGATGTGGGATGAAGCAATAGGCGCTTGAAGTCATCCGGCCACCTCGATCCGCTTGACTTCCTTCGCCGACCAGCTTGCCATCTCCGGCGCGTAGGCGCGCACCATCAGCGCCGCTGAAGAGGATGGGGCGTTCTTTGGTCATGCTAGGATTCCTCGAAGCGCTTGGAGACAATCATGACCGTTCACCTCTTCCATGAATTCCCCGCAGACGAGCAAGAGGATGTGAAGGCGGCATGCGCTCGATTTGGGTTTATCCCGCTGGATTTCGAAATTACTGATGAGGATGCTTATCCTGTCGGACCCGCGGCAATACATAGAGAAGTTAGGGTCCTGAGATGGATCAATGGAAAGATTAGCTTGTACGATGCCGGGCCTGGAACGGCCTGGACTGTGGCATTCGAAACGGAGCTTCAAGCAGGGGCCTTTGGGAGGCCCTAATGTGAGACGCCCGTCTTGGGCGTCTGCTGGCCGCTGTTGGTTAAATGAGGCTGCGTGGGTCATGCTGTCACCCACATCCGCTTCGCTTCCTTGGCGAGTTGCTGGCACACGGCTACCATTCGCTGGCACGTCTGCACGTCAAACCATCCAATGTGGCATTCCTCGGCGTAGCAGTGGTTGCAGCCGGGGCCTACCTTCTGGCAACCCTCCCAGGGATTGAAGGTGGCGTCCGTCCATTCGATTTTGGTGCTCTCGCTCATGCTACGATCCTTGTCAGCCTTGGGAGATAGTCATGCATCGCCTTACCGAATATCGTGGGTTCGCGATCAACGCTGATCTGGTTAGCACCTCCGAGGACATGTTCGATGTCTGGTTCCAGATCGAAGGTCCGATGAAGCCGCCGGGCGCCGCAGCATTCGGCAAGCGAATCAAGGTCCATGGCGGCCCGTTCTCCCGTCGCTGGGCGCATCTGGTCGCGGAAGTGGCGGGCAGAGCTGCGGTGGACGTTATTCTGGGCGTCTAGGAATAGGCACATACCGCGATCCACATCCGGCTTTCTACTCACCCCGTCCCCATCATTCGCTAGAATTCTGCGAAACCAACTAGGGAGACGGCCTTGGGCGAGCGCATGGCATGGGTATCCGAGGAATATCGTGGGATGTACATCCATGTCATGACCTTCTGGATTGTTGGCATCCCAGGCGCCAGGCCGCCGCCTGGCCAGAAATGGGGGTATGTAGTCGAAATCCGATACACAGCCGAGCCCGATGACGACGCCATCTACGGCCCCGCGTCGGACCATAGCGATTACTTCACCGAGGCAGCTGCCGAGCAGGCCGCATTGCACTATGGCAAGCGAGCGATCGACGTGCTTCTTGCGCTTGGTTGATCTCACCCCGCTATCCCCATCCGCCTCGCTTCCTTCGCATGCTACGATCCACCGGAATGATGTGGGGCAAGCCATGGCGAACTTCGAAAGCGATAGCGAAATCCTTGATTGGATTGCCTCACACAGTGAGGAAGGATTCCGGCTGAACGTAGAGCGCCACGCGTTCGGCAACACGCGTTTGGAGAATGCTCGGGCATACCTCGCTAGGATCGACAGCCTGCGAGCCGGAGTACGCGAGCAACGAGCGCTTCTGGCGACGGAGCAGGCGGCAGGAGCAGCGCTAGACCAGGCCGAGACTGCGCGACAAGCGCTCCGCATTTCGAAATGGGCTCTCGGTATAGCTATCGTTTCCGCATCTGTGACGGTGGCCGGTTTGTTATTCGGAAAATAGCCCATTACATCACCTCCGCTGGCTGCGCGACCGACAGCGCCACAGCCACCGGCCGCACCCAGACCGGCGTCGCGGACAACATGAACGTCTCGCCGGACTCGGCCAGCAGCAGGGTGGTGCCCATGACCTCCGCGATTGCGCGCGCGGCGTCCGGCGGCACAGCATTTCCGATGCGCTCGCGCCAGGCCTGATCGCTCAGACCGTCCAGCTCGAGGTATTCCTCCGGCTCGATCAGCGACTGCAGCGCGGCCAGTTCTAACGTGGTGAATCCATCTGCACGAAGAACAGGTATGGAACATGACCCGCCGTGACTGCCGCGACCGTGCCGCCGTCGAGCGTGCGGTTCATTGGGGCACCTCGATGAAGTCAACGGAAAAGGACTCATGCCGCCATGCGGGCGTGCTGACGAACTCCCACACATCGCTGGCCAGCCGCATAAAGGCCTTCGGCTTGTCCAGCGTCACCACCGCCAGATTGGCGGGCGCCTTCCGGTGCTGCACGACGCCGCCGCGCGGGGCGAGCTTCCCGACTCCGCCGGAGTTGCTGATGCGCTCGCCGTCCCAGCTCAAGACGTTGCCGCTACCGTCACCGACAACTACGGCACTTGCCATGCAACAGCCGAGCAGCTGAGAGCGCTGCAGGAGTGGGTGAGGGCGCAAGCGGCTGTGGCGGCGGGAGGAGGGGAGCTGGGCATCGTGCGCTAGAAAAGGAACGCCCCAGTGCCATCACTGCGCAGCTGGGGCGTTTGGACGTTTGACCCCTCTTGGGCCGTCCAAGTCAGCGAGCCGCCGACAACTGGGGGCTAGGTGACGGGATCGATAACTTCTGTGCGTTGCATCACATACGTGCAGACAGCTGGCCAGCAAGATATTCGCCTTTCTTTGGGGGTGAAATGAGCGCTTTTGCAATTGGAGACGCGGTGCGACTAAGGCGAAGGTAAAGATGTGACCATGACAGTCGAAGCGGTTGGGGATTATTCTAAAGCGGTGCCGCCAGGGCCGAAGAACGGTGTGGTCTGTGCTTGGATACTGGCGCGGTCATTCCATCGACATGTCTTAGATGCAGCGATGTTGTGCAAAGTTACCTCGAGGTCCAGGTAGGCCGGCGTAGCTCGGCCGGGTAGGGCCGCATGAAGCTCCGCGCCCGCTCTGGATCCCGGCAGGTCAGCCAGTTTCCCATTCAGCGTGGGACTCACTGTCGCGCGTGGGCAACGGGAAGGATGAGCATGACAGCATGGCACGCACCTTGCTCTGTATTGTGCGGGGCCTAGCAGGCCGCTGAAATACCTCCAGCGGACGTCAGCGCGGGGACTGGCTGAAGCGTTGATCTGAGAACCCCACACCCTACGACGTTTCATGCGCGGCGCCGACACCTTCACCGAAAGCCTGTTCACCATGCGGCGGCTCGAGGATTTTGTACCGAAGTCTCATCCGCTGCGCTCGATCCGCACCATGGCCAATCAGGCGCTGGCGAAGATGGATGGGCTGTTCGCCGGGATGTACGAGGCCGATATCAAGGGCGGTCGACCCAGTATCGCGCCTGAGAAGTTGTTGCGGGCCATGCTGCTGCAGGTGCTCTACAGCGTTCGCTCCGAACGTCAGCTCATGGAGCAGACGCACTACAACTTGCTGTTTCGCTGGTTCATTGGCCTGGCAATGGACGATGCAGTCTGGGTGCCCAGCGTATTCACCAAGAACCGCGAACGCCTGATCAAGCACGATGCAGTGATCGAATTCTTCAACGAAGTACTGGCCATCGCGCAAAAGAAGGACTGGCTTTCCGACGAACACTTCAGCGTGGACGGCACACTCATTCAGGCTTGGGCCGGCCACAAGAGCTTTGTGCGCAAAGACGGCGAGGACGAAGCCAATGATGGTGGCAACTTCAAAGGTCGCAAGCGCAGCAACGAAACGCTCCAGTCCAAGACCGACCCCGATGCCCGGCTCTATCGCAAAGGCAAAACCGCCAGTGAGTTGCGCTCCATGGGCCATACCCTGAGCGACAACCGCCACGGCCTGGTGGTCAGCGCCATGGTGACCAATGCTGACGGATACGCCGAGCGCGAGGCCGCGAAGGTCATGCTCAACGATGCCAGGCAGGTGGCTGAGGACCTCGATGTGGAAGTCACCGTGGGCGCGGACAAGGGCTACGACGCGGAGGAGTTCATTCAAGCTTGCCTGGAGATGAAGGTGACGCCGCGTGTCGCACAAAACACCTCGGGGCGGCGCTCGGCCGTCCCTGATGCCATCGCACGCAGCGAGGGTTATGCCATCTCACAGCAGAAGCGCAAGCTGATTGAACAAGGTTTTGGATGGGCCAAGACCGTTGGGCGCATGCGCCAGGTGATGGTGCGCGGACAGAAGAAGGTCGACCAGATGTTCGTGCTGAGCATGGCCGCCTACAACCTCGTACGTATGCGTTCCCTGGGACAAATCCGTCCGCAGTCGCAGTAATCGCGGAAATGAGGCTGGAAATGGGCGTCAAATCACCGAAAAAATCGATGAAGTGACGCCAGGTTCCCGGATTGTGAAAAATGGCGAGCCCTTCAGCCTTGTAGGATGAAGCTTCGCCTTTTGTGCGGTGAGTACTTCAGCAGCCTGCTAGGCCTATTCTGGAATCAGGGCTTTGGTACTTCTCAAGCCTTCCGAGGCGCATCATGAAACCAGCGATCCACCACTTTCACTCCGAACCACCGCATCACGGTATGCGGTATTACCTTGCACGAAGTCGATGGTCGGCAGTTTGCCGTATCCGACGATTCGCAGTCTGCGCTGGATGCGGCGACCCGGGAGGCCATCGACAATGCCAAAGATCGCGGCCGCTGACGCAGCACTGGGCCCCAGGGCGCCGGTGACCTGCTTCCGGTGCGTGGTCTGCGGGCACGTATCCGCCGGCCGGTTTCCTGGGCGGGGCAAAGGGGACGGCAGCTTCCGTTCCCCCTCCCCGCCGCCACGAGCAGGACGGGCAGATTTGTCCTAGCTGCTTCGAGGAAGCGGAATGGATTGAGGTCGGGCAGCACACAAAGGTTCGGGCCCGGCCAAAGCAACATAGACCTTCTCCCGGGCATAAACTGGAAGGAGGCGGCGGCCGCAGTGTGTCCTGGCGCCCAGAGTTTCTGTTAGCCGTCGGGCAGACTCCCGAGCGTGGCGGGTGCCGGCTGCACGGCGATAGCCACGCCACGCCGAAGCTGCCTTCTCAAATGCCATGAGTTACATTTGCGCACCGTTCACCGACGATCAGGTCCAGCACCTCAACGAGAACCAGGTCGGCCTCGGCGGCCCGGTTCTGCGCGCCTTCACCTGCAGGAACAGCGCCGATCACCGCCACGGAGTCGAAGGCGGCGCCCCGGGCATCCTGATTGCCACCAAGTACGCCTGGGTTTGCCCACACTGCAACTACAAAAGGGACTGGGCATTCGCGATCATGGCGACCCGGTTGACTCGCCCGCCGACCGCCATCCAATCCTTTGTCTATACGACGCCCTCAATCGAGAAGGCCAACATCCTCCTCGGTCAATATGAACGGCTTGCGGCAACCGAGCGCCCCGGCGCCGCCGTGATGGTCGCCTGCATCAAGAATCGCATTGAGGAAATGTCGCTCCCCGGATTCGGCACTATCGAGCTCAGCGAGATCCCCACTGACGCGGTGGTGAGACAATCAGAAGGACGTAATTACCGGATCGTCTCGGGACAATCACATCTCCAAGCCGCCCTGCGTCTGACCGGCCGCGCGCTGGTGACGGATGCTGTCACCCATGAGCAGTTACACGTCCAGTAAGCGTCAGCGGAACCCATCTGTAATGGACTTGACGCCTTCCTCTGACCGTGGGTGACGGCTACAGATCGACCACTTTACGCAGAAACGCGAAGGAGACCCGCCAGTGGCCCTCGTCGGGATTGCACTGCACGGACACGGTCTTCTGGTTGACGCGCACGACGGTGCCGATGCGCTCATGCAGGTGCTGGTCCGTAAAGGCCACCGTGTCACCGACCATGAAGTCAGCACGTTGCGCACGGGGCGGGGGTGGAGAGGCCTGCGGTGACGGTTGGGCCGCAGCGGTGGCATCGGCGATGACCGCGGCATAGGGCAAGGCCCAGCGCCGGCGCGTGGCGGTGTCCTCGACCACGGCCTGCGTCTGCCGCAGCTCGAGGATACGACCCTGCCGCAGCGGCTGGATGAGATCGTCGGCGACGTAGCTGACGGTCATGCCGATATGCAGGTGCCGGCGGCTCTCCAGGATCCGCTTCGGATCGTCGAGCATCCGCCCGATGGTCAGATACAAGCGGTACAGGTCGGCGCTCGGGGCGAGGCGCAGTGCGTCAAGAATGTCCATGACGCATAGTTTACCGGTTAGCGTGCCAGCGGTAGCAATTCGTGGACCCGGCTGATGGGGTGGGCTGGCAGGCGCTCCAGCGTATGCTTGAGCCAGGCATAGGGCTCGATGCCATTCAGGCGACAGGTACCCAGCAGCGAGTACATCGTCGCGGCGGCACGCCCGCCGCGAGGCGAGCCCACGAACATAAAATTCGCTCTGCCAACGGCAATCGGGCGGATGGCGCGCTCGAGGCGATTGTTGTCCGGCTCCAGGATACCGCTTTCCGTATAACGCACGAGGGCCTGCCAATGCCGCAGTGCATAGCCGAAGGCCTGCGCCAACGGCTGCCTGGCCAGCAGACCATGTGCATTGCCTAGCAGCCACTGGTGGAACTGCGCGAGCAGCGGCACGGATTGGGCCTGTCGCTCTGCCAGTTTGTGATCCGGTGGCTTGTCCTTGATGCCGGCCTCAATGGCATACAGCCGAGCGATCCACGCCAGCGCCTGTGCCGCCAACCCCGGCGTCTTCTGCACCTTGGCGATCTCAAAGAACCGTCTCCTGCAATGCGCCCAGCAACCGACTTCGATGATGCGGCCGGAGCGATAGAGGGCATCGTGGCCACTGTAGGCGTCGGCCTGCAGGTACCCCCGATACTCGCGCAGGAATGTGAGCGGATGGGTGGCGGCACGGGATTGGGCGAACTCGAACATGACCGCCGGCGGGTGATCGACCCACAGCCCATTCTCCTGCCGCTGACCGGCTCCGAGGTAGCCCCACAGGTGCGCCTGCTTGGTGGTGGCGCGCCCGCGTTCGAGCAACGGCAGCGTGGTGTCGTCCAGGTGCAGGCGCGGTGCCTGCAGGATGTGGGTGCGCAAGGATGGCAGGAGCGTCTCCAGCAGCTCGGCGGCCCCCAGCTTCCATTCACACAGCGTGGCACGCGGCAGGTGAATGCCCAGACGGGCGTAGCCCATCTCTTGCCGGTGGATCGGCAAGTGGTCCACAAAGGTATTGACCTGGATGTTGGCGAGCAGGCCCGCGCTGGCGTTGCTCTTGGGTAACGGCGAGGGCTGCGCGGTGGCGGTCACGATGGTGGACTCACCGTTCTTCATGGCCGCATACTTGAAGCGGATGTGCTCGATGACGGTAAGCTTGGCTGGCTCGTAATGCAGCGTCTCGCTGCGCTCCTCGCCGATGCGCTGCAGTGAATCGAAGGCGGCCTTCTCCGCCGCGGACAGATCGTATTCGATCCGCGTGCGCGGTAGGTCCTTGGGCAGTGCCGGGCGCCCCTTGCGGATGTGGCCCGCCACTTTGACCTCTGAGGCGGTTGGCGGTGACGGCAGATCGAGCGGCGCGGCAAAGAGTTCGGCCTGACCCGGCAGACGTTCGGAGCTGGCGCCGAAGTGCGCGCGGTTAAGCTGCGCGATCTGGTGCTTCAATATCTCCAGTTGCTCCCACAGCGCGCGGGCGACCCGGTTCTGCTCCAGCGCGAGGGTACGTACCGCCTCGAGATCGGCTGGCAGGGCGGAGGGTGTCAGTACCGGAAGCATGGCGCCATGATGCGCCAGCGCCGGCAGGTTTACAAGTCACAAGATGCGCGTGGCCGCGACGGTGCAGTGGGGCCGAACCGCAGGGATCTCGATGCCTTCGAGCCAGGCGTTCAATTCGGCCAGCGTGAAGCCACGCTGGGCTAGCGTCGCCGGCGAAGGAAACCGGCCGCGCGAAAGCCGCTTGTACCACAACGCGAAGCCGGTGCGGTCCCAATACAGAATCTTGACCTTCGATCGATCGCGGCCGACGAAGACAAACAGGTGGCCCGACAGGGGATTCTTGGCCAGCAACGGCTCCACCAGATACGACAGGCCGTCGATGGACTTGCGCATGTCGACCGCGTCACGGCAGATGAAAGCCTGCACATCGCCGCTGATCAGCACCGGCCGCCTCCCAACTGCCCCAACACGAAGCGCACGATGCGTTCGGCATGCACCCCGGCCATCTCGATACGTGCGCCGCCCAGCGTGACGACCACTTGGTCGCGTGACTTCGATGGTGCCGGGTCGCTCGCCGGCAGGACATTCGGTAGCGCTGTCGTTGCCGCGGCGATGAATGCCGTATCCGGGGTCACTGCCATGGGCGGCGTCACCGGTGGCTCGTGGTTCAATCGCTTGCGCCACAGACCGAAGGTGCTAGCGGCCAAGCCGTGCTGTCGGCAGAAGGCTCGAATGCTCCCGCCGCTGTGACCCCATTGTGCGAGCATCTCGCGCCAGAAGGCTTCGTCGTGCCGGTCATACCTTGCCCCTGCTCGTCCGCTCATACCCTCGCGCTGATCGGCCATCACTCCACTCCCGCCTACCGTGAAGCCGTAACCTTCTCATCAGCGCCCACGACTCGCCAGCCGGGTTCCGCTGACGGTTACCACGTCCATGACATCGACGGCAAACTGTTTGCCATTCCGTCCGACGCCCAGGCAGTGCTCGACTCAGAAACGCTTAAGGCGATCGAACACGCCAAGGCCGACCCGCGCGCGAGACGCGCGTGAACTCGTTTCGCTGCCCGCCGCACTGCTCTCGCATGGCACGGATCTCGATGCGAAGAGCGTTACTGCGATGATTCCGCGATTAAGGTCAAGAAGGCGGGATGAGTGCCGCCTCGAACCCAGCGGGCAGAGTTGTGAACTGTCGCAACGCACGACACAAGACGCTGTCTCACCTGATTGCGGGACTGTGCGCGACCTATCCGATTGGCGCGGTGGCTAGGCAAAGTGATATCGCGCCTAGTTGGTCCGCCGCAACGCAATTCACTCGCTGGTTGTAATACGGGAACGGTTGAATGGCGGGGTGTTACCCAGGAATCTCCCCGACGATGAGTGGCGAACAATGAACATACGAACACTGATCACCGTTGTGGGCCTGATTCCCATGCCTGCTGCGCTTGCGGTAGGGCCCCAGAAATGCACGATCGAGGGGCACTTCGCTCGCTTTGTAGGGAGCACTCAGGAACATCTGTTTGTGAATGGCGACTGGGCCTTTATGCGGGTCTACGCCTCGATCGACCCGTCCGACCGGCTTGATGACCGGAATCACCGCCAAATCCGGGCGCAGAGTTTTCGGGTTGTGGTGACCGACCTTCCCAATGAGGAGATGTACCACTTCAATCTCATTGACCAACAGGGCGAGGTGGCATTCCCGGGCTTTACCTATGCCTGTGATCCAGGCGATCACTTCGACCAAGCAACCACGGGACACTGGCGACGGCTGCCAATGGGCGGCAATCCGTCGAAATCGAAGCTGCAGCTCGATCGATGGGACCCGGCGAACAACCGATGAGTCGCGGTGAGCCCCGCATACCTACTGGAGGCCGGCTCCCTGCTCAATGCCAAAAAGCGCCGCCGGCGGGGACGTCCAGGCGCAGGGGGATGTCCGCGCTTCGGTCGATCCGCGCGAAGTCCCAGCAGCCTATGGGTGCAGCCGGTCTAAGTAAGGTACGCGACGTTTCCAACGCACATTACTTGCACTGGCTGGGGCGGGAGGCGGCAGCGCGCCATCCCATCATTCTTTCAAAATAAACTTTTATGCGACGAAACTTGCTTGTAGCGGCTAAGCGGTAATGTCCGATTCTAGCGAGCGGCTGGAGATCACCGATTGGCAATTCTGACGGCTGCTCAGCGAGCCAGGCAGGAAAGGTCCGTCCGGGCTGGTCTCCCGCCGATTGAGGCGCGCGGCCCTGTCTTGGAGGGCTGCTGAATGCAACGCGCGCACGCGGGTTCTGATAATCATATAGCCGGCCTCCCCTCCGTTCGGGTCGAACGGCTGGCGTAGAGTCGAGGTGCGAACACCGACGTGACGCACAGGAGGCCCGGCATGAACAAGTTTAGTGGAATCGACCTGCACTCGAACAACAGTGTGGTTGTGGTCAGCGATGAAGCTGACCGGGTTATTTACCAACGGCGGTTACCAAACGATCCGGTCCAGATCCGGGCGGCCCTGGCGCCACATCGTGACGAGCTGGTGGGGGTGGTAATCGAAGCCACGTTTAATTGGTACTGGCTGGTTGATGGCCTGATGAAAGATGGCTACCAAGTGCATCTGGCGAACCCCGCAGCGATCAAGCAGTACGAGGGGCTGAAATACAGTGGGGACTTCGCGGATGCAGCCCATCTCGCACAACTGCTGCGTCTGGGGCTATTGCCAGAAGGCTATATTTATCCAGCAGAAGAACGTCCGGTGCGCGATCTCGCGCAAGCGCATGCAACTGGTGCAGTGTCGAACGGCCCAGATCCTCGCGATCGAGAACCTGTTCTCACGCCACACTGGTGGGCAAATGCGAGGTGAACGGGTCAAGCGTCTGGATCAGACACAGGTCAGCGAATTCGGCTTTGCACCGGATGTAGCGCTCGCGATGCAGGCCAATCTGGCGGTGATTCAAACCTTGCAGGAGCAGATCGGAATCCTCGAGAAGCGACTCATGGATCGGGTGAAACTGCAACCCGACTACGTGTTGCTAAACTCGGTGCCCGGCATTGGTCCGGTTCTCGCAACCACGATCATGCTGGAAACCGGAACCATCTCGCGTTTCACCGAGGTTGGTGATTTCAGTTCGTACTGCCGCTGTGTGGACAGCCGGCGCGAAAGCAACAGCAGGAAGAAAGGCGAAGGCAACACAAAGAACGGCAACAAGTATCTGGCGTGGGCATTTGTCGAGGCGGCCAACTTCGCCATGCGCTCGTGCCCGGAAGCCAGGCGCTTTTACGAGCGCAAGAAACGCGCACGTAACGGGATTGTCGCGATCAAGGCGCTGGCGCACAAGCAGGCGCGCGCCTGCTATCACATGCTTCGGGAGCACAAGCCATTTGACGTAACCCGCTGCTTTGGCTAAAAGGCGGTGCAAGGGGAACGAGCCCAGTACTGCGACTGGTGAAAAGCCATGGTTCTGATTGGGTCATCCCTTTGCCCCGCCTCCTGTTTGCAGATAACCGGGTCGCCTAGACAATGAGCCACGCTCGACTGGTGTTGCGCAGGCAACAGCCACGGTTCTGAAACCCATTGGACCTTGTCTGGCACCAACGTTTCTCTGGGGCGGCACCGCCGCCAGGGCGATCGACAATTCATCGCCGATCGCTTGATCCCGATGGGTGTCTGGTGCGATCCGGTTCGCAACCAGCCGCGAGAAAACGGATGCGATACCGCTCCCTGCAGGCAGCAGCGACAGGATAATGGAAGGAATTTCGCCGGATTGCCATGACGATGAAAATGACCATCGTCATGGCAATCCGGCGACGGGGAGGATTTGTACCTTGACTTTGGCCGACTAATGGGTAAGCCGAAGGCCAGCGAGGAACGGCTCGCTTGCGGGGACCTCGGAAAACTGAAAGCACCGCCTTCCAGACAGCGGGCCCAGTGGTATCTTTCTGCGGCCACTTGCTCCAGAGTCGGCCAAGCCTCTTGCATCAAGCTGCCGATCAGAATGTCGTCATCCAGCCTGGATCAGGCGCTCCTATCCGGGCGCGGTTTAAAGGCCAATTCCCGCGCCATGGTTTCATAAAGCTCTCGCGCCTTAGGGGTGTTTGCCGGCGGCAACACAACCTGGATGTGCAGCAGCAGATCGCCTGGTGGATTAGCGGGGATGCCTTTGCCGCGCACGCGTAGCTCGCTGCTGCTCTGGGCGCCGGCGGGAATGCGCACCTTCAGCTCGCCCCCAGGTAAATCAATGGGCACCACCGCCCCCAGCGCCGCCTCCCATGGCGCCACCGGCAGGATAAGGTGTAGATCGCATCCCTTCACCTTCAGTTGGTCGTGCAGCTTGAAATGCACCTCCAGAAAAAGATCCCCCGCCGGCGCACCGCCGATCCCCGGTGCACCCAGCCCGCCCAGGCGGATGAGCTGACCTTCGCGAACGCCTTTGGGAATTTTTACGCTGAGGGTCCGGCTCCTGAGCTGCACCCCGCCCTGGGCGTCCACGCTTGGCACCTGCAGCGAAAGCTGACGGGTTGCGCCGGTGAAGGTGTCTCCGAGGTCCAGCAGCACCTTGGCGTGGTGATCCCCACCGCGCGACGGGGACTTGCCACCGTGTGTATGGAAACCGCGGTGTCTGCGCCCCATGTGGCCAAACAGCTCGGCGAAGAAGTCGCTGAAATTGGCCTCTTGCTGGGACGAGAAGCCCCGACCGGAGAACTCGAAGCCGGTGTCCCAGTCCGGCGGCGGACGGAACTTCTGGCCGGGCTGATGGCCTCGTCCCAATTGCTCGTACGCGGCGCGCTTTTCCGGGTCGGAGAGTACAGCATAGGCCTCGTTGAGCTCCTTCATGCGCACTTCGGCATCTGACTGCTTGGAAACGTCGGGATGGAACTTGCGCGCGAGCTTGCGGAACGCCTTCTTGATGTCCTCAGCGGTGGCATCACGTGTCACTCCCAGCGTCTTGTAGTAGTCCTGGAATTCCATGCGTGTTCCCCTTTCCACGTCTCTAATGCTGCCCTTCCGCTCGAAAGAATGACGGCGAACATCAGTCAAATCAAGAGCTTGATATCCTCGGGAGAAGCCTTACCATTCCAACCGGAGACGTCAGAATATGGCGCCCGCGCCAAAGCGAATGGAGGCAAACATGATGTATCGATCCCTGTTTCCCCGTGACGTATTCTCAGAACTGGAACGCCTGCAGCGCGAGCTGCACCAGCCATTCGAGCAGTCTCCCAGTATTCGTGGTCGGGTCAGTTTTCCGGCCATGAATGTAGGCGGCACACCCCACTCGGTGGAAATCTACGCCTTTGCCCCCGGCACCGATCCGGCCAGCATCGACGTCCAACTGGTGAAGGGCGTACTGACCATTGTCGGCGAGCGCAAGCCCGATCTCTCTGACAAGGACGAGCAAACCTCCCTGCATATCGATGAACGCTTCGCCGGCCGCTTCCGTCGTGTGGTGAGCCTACCGGACGACGTGAATCCCAATGCGGTGGAAGCCAAGTACCGCGATGGCGTGCTGCACATCAGCATCCAACGCCTCGAAGCAGCGCAGCGGCGCCAAATCAGCATCCAGTGATGCGAGGAGGATCTGGCCATGAGCGAAAATACTGCTGTCACCAAACAAGCCGACACTGGCAGCGCTGAAGCGGCCCTGATCCCGCCAGTGAATGTGTACGAGGACGCCGCAGGCATCACCCTGTACGCCGATCTGCCGGGTGTGCCCAAGGACAAGCTGGTCGTGCAGGTGGAAGGCGATATCCTGACCATCAAGGGCGAAGTCGTCCTGGATCAGCCGGAGGGCATGGAAGCCAGTTACGTGGAGGTTTCCCTGCCGCGTTACCGGCGCGTGTTCACGCTCTCCAAGGAACTAGATGCCGAGAAGGTGGTGGCCGAGTTCAACCACGGCGTGCTCAAGCTGCGCATCCCCAAAGCCGAATACGCGCAACCGAGCCGCATTGAGGTCAAGGTCGCGTGATGTAAGCCGAGCGGGCCTTGGGCATCGCCCACGGCTGCCCACACGTAGGCGGGCTGACATGAAACCGGAATCCTTGAAAGAGGGTTTCGGTTCCTTGTGAGACAACTTGGTCGAAGGCTGGCACCATCCGACGCAGACTGCTGCTGGCGCGCCAACCCGGTTCAACCCAAGTGAAGATGCCAATCTGCCCGGCAAGAGCGAAATCGAAAACAGCTTTTATCTGCCGACCCCGGGCTGGGCCATGCCGGGTGGCGACGTATTCGAAGACGAAAAACGCGTGGTAGTGCTCCGGGAGGTGCCTGCGGATGTCCCTTTTAAGCTGGTTTTTATCTCCTCCTTTTCGGCGGTGCGGGCCGCACGGTTCATATCGCATCACGTAGGGGATTGGATTCACTCGCCCGCTTCAAAACTGCTCGGCAATGATTGCAATATCCTATTTGTCAATTCAAGGATAAGAAATTCTGCATGGCTTGCCGTGAATGGAAACGGGGCAAGGTCAAGGATGACTGCGGAGTCTTCCGCTCGCGATTACCCCGGGTAAGTCAGCGAACGCTTCGTCGCTTGCGTTTCCATCTCTTTCTTGTAGTCATCAACCCACTCACCAAACTGCGGATGGATATAAAAGTCGAGAACGTCTCCCACTTTGATAGAGAGCGGATTTCTTCCCAGGAGCATCGATAGTGCAATGCGCGCAATCTGAAACGGCGCCAAGTCAATCGCATCCACTAAAAGACCATTGGGACGGTGGCTAACCGTGAGCATATCCGTCTCTTGGTCGTGGGCGTCCACTACCAGCCCTTCCATGCTCCCGAGTAGCGGCTTATGTTCTATCTCTGGCGAGACCGGGTAGATACTGACCGTGCCAGCACTGATTCGGTGTTCTTTATGCCACCTGCCCAACGCCCAGGTTTCCGTCGGGTTCTCTCCCCAGATTTCCAGGGTGCCTTCATCAATCTGCGCCCTCATGGTTCTATCTCCACTGACAATGTGCAGTATGCTTCCGCCGGCTTCGGGCACGCTCCAACCACCTTCGAGTTTGGCTGCCTTCCCGGCTAATATCCCTATCTGCCAGGTGGCGGGCTTTCCTACCCCCGCGCCTCATGGCCTGGGGTATCTCATTCCAGCTTATCGAATGCGCAGGCTCCCAGATCGTTGCTGAAGCGCTGCACCCAATCTGTCTCGTAGCCGATGGGGTATTCCCGCGTAACTCGAGTTGATCGTCTGGTTACTGCGACATAGCCCTGCAGACCAAAGTTTTCGTCGCCCCTTGGGTCCGTCGTATCGGTTTCAGCAAGCTCGAAATCATCTTCTGTCGGACCGTTATGCTGCAGGGCAGCAAGGAATGTCCGATATTCGTCCGGCTCAATCAGTTTCATTGTTGGCTCCTCGTCCGTCCAACGCAGACGTGGCGGCTTGCATCCTGCTGGTGAGTGGCGGACAAGCCACAAGTTTGATACGCCATACCGCGAAGCGCTTCGACGTTTTGCATACGTTAGCCTTGACGGGAAAGACATTCTAGTGGCACTACGAGCCATCCAGGAGGCGTTGCTTGGGCACGTCGTGTGGTCGGGATGCTAACGGAAATCCCGCTCGACACGGCTCCCCAGCCTTTCTCGTTCCGGGACCGGGTACCACTCATACAGCCAGGGGCCAGACCGCAACCCGCGAATCCTTATGCTTATAGGATACTTTTGAGAGCACCCGACTGATCAAGAAACTGGACCTTCTGGACTTCATCGGTCGATGGTTGGACGCAAAACTGGTAGGTGGTATGACTCCATGCAGCAGAGATGGTGTGACTACTCGAAGTAGGCGAACCGACGAGCCAAATGGTGCCATGCTTGTCAAGAACAACGCGACGCAGAGCGAAGCAATTGTTCTCGTTGGCGATGGCTACGGCAACGATACGGCACTCAGTGAATTCGTCTTCAAGAGACAGGATGTGCGACCGAAGGGACTGAAAGGATTCTTTTGCAGTCATGGGTAGGCTCGCCTCTGTTGCGGATGAGCACTCTATCTTTGGGTCTGCGGGTTCGGTGACGCCTGTTTTCTCGAACTGGAGAATGCCATTGCCACCTTAGTGGCGCCACAGGGGGACTTGGTGCTGCTATCTCCATCGTCCGCAAGTTCCTTAGGTGAGTATAGCTAACGCGCTCCCTCATGGCGAAGGGCGGAATTGTCGCGATAAGGGTGCGTAGGCGGCCGAACTCGGCGGGAGTGGTTTTGCTTATGCGGCCAGCGCGTAGAATTGCTGAGCGGCGGACGCATTGCTCCTCTCGGAACGCCGCAGCTGACCCTTGGCGATCATGTGCATCAGTTCGATGCCGCCGAGAAGGATGCTGGCGCAGCGGAAATCCTTGAATCCCAGCATCGGCCGAGTGACGCGCTTGATCGCCCGATGATCCTGCTCGACGATGTTGTTCAGATATTTGAACTGCCGATTGACGATGGGTGCCTCCCGTTTGGGGTTGATGTCATGCAGCGCGGCCAGGTTGGCGGTGCTGCCATCGATGGTCACCGTATCGGGGGTGCCGTTCTGGTCAATCGCCTTGTCGAAGAAGCGCCGTGCGGCGGCGTGGTCAGAAAATCAACGGTATCGCCACGCTTGTCCACCGCGCGATAGAGATATTTCCACTCGCCTCGGACCTTGAGATAGGTCTCGTCCATGCGCCAACTCTTGCCCACTGGCCGCTTTCGTCGGCGGAACACCTTGTGCAGTGCCGGCAGTAGTTTGATCGCCCAGCGGTGCACGGTTGAATGATCTACTGCGATGCCGCGCTCGGCCATCATCTGCTCAAGGTGACGCAGGCTGAGCGGGTAGGCCACATACCAGCGCACGCAGGTCAGCATCACGTCCAGCGGATAGTGCAGGCGCTTCAAGACCTTCGCGACTTCCGGATTCATGCCCGTATCACTGCACCGAATTCAATATCGCCAAATTCTACCGGATGCTTACCGCGACACCCATTAGTCGGCCAAAGTCAAGGTACAAATCCTCCCCGTCGCCGGATTGCCATGACGATGGTCATTTTCATCATCATGGCAATCCGGCGAAATTCCTTCCATTATCCTGTCGCTGCTGCCTGCAGGGAGCGGTATCGCATCCGTTTTCTCGCGGCTGGTTGCGAACCGGATCGCACCAGACACCCATCGGGATCAAGCGATTGGCGATGAATTGTCGATCGCCCTGGCGGCGGTGCCGCCCCAGAGAAACGTTGGTGCCAGACAAGGTCCAATGGGTTTCAGAACCGTGGCTGTTGCCTGCGCAACGCCAGTCGAGCGTGGCTCATTGTCTAGGCGACCCGGTTATCTGCAAACAGGAGGCGGGGCAAAGGGAAGACCCAATCAGAACCATGGCGTTTCACCAGTCGGCGCGTTTCTTGCGCTCGTAAAAGCGCCTGGCTTCCGGGCACGAGCGCATGGCGAAGTTGGCCGCCTCGACAAATGCCCACGCCAGATACTTGTTGCCGTTCTTTGTGTTGCCTTCGCCTTTCTTCCTGCTGTTGCTTTCGCGCCGGCTGTCCACACAGCGGCAGTACGAACTGAAATCACCAACCTCGGTGAAACGCGAGATGGTTCCGGTTTCCAGCATGATCGTGGTTGCGAGAACCGGACCAATGCCGGGCACCGAGTTTAGCAACACGTAGTCGGGTTGCAGTTTCACCCGATCCATGAGTCGCTTCTCGAGGATTCCGATCTGCTCCTGCAAGGTTTGAATCACCGCCAGATTGGCCTGCATCGCGAGCGCTACATCCGGTGCAAAGCCGAATTCGCTGACCTGTGTCTGATCCAGACGCTTGACCCGTTCACCTCGCATTTGCCCACCAGTGTGGCGTGAGAACAGGTTCTCGATCGCGAGGATCTGGGCCGTTCGACACTGCACCAGTTGCATGCGCTTGCGCGAGATCGCGCACCGGACGTTCTTCTGCTGGATAAATATAGCCTTCTGGCAATAGCCCCAGACGCAGCAGTTGTGCGAGATGGGCTGCATCCGCGAAGTCCCCACTGTATTTCAGCCCCTCGTACTGCTTGATCGCTGCGGGGTTCGCCAGATGCACTTGGTAGCCATCTTTCATCAGGCCATCAACCAGCCAGTACCAATTAAGGCAATGCTGATCAAGTCCTCCGATTCGTGAGAAGGCGCGTTATTTGAAGAATCACGAGCGCAAAGAGATGAACATGAAGCAGATGACGTTGGCAGCGGGTGCAGATCAATGTGCAGGTTTCGAGCAACACCGCAAGCCAACGCGACGTGAAGAGTTTCTGGCGACGATGGATCAGATCGTGCCGTGGGCGGCATTGTGCGCCGTGATTGAGCCCTACTATCCGAAGGCAGGCAATGGCCGGCGGCCCATTGGTCTGGAGCGGATGCTGCGCATCCACTTTCTGCAGCACTGGTTCAACCTGGCAGATCTGGCTTGCGAGGAAGCGCTATATGACAGCGCCAGCCTGCGCCGCTTCGTAGGAATTGACCTGGGTCGTGAGCCGGTGCCGGACGCCACCACGGTATTGAAGTTTCGGCGGCTGCTGGAGAAACATCAGCTTGCCGAACGGCTGTTCGCGGAGGTTGGCCGACTCCTGCAAGCCAATGGCGTGAAGCTGAAGACCGGCACAATTGTCGATGCCACAATTATTGGTGCGCCCAGCTCGACGAAAAATGAAGAGAAGTCGCGCGACCCCGAGATGCATCAGACCCGCAAAGGCCAGCAGTGGTACTTTGGCATGAAGTTGCACATTGGCGTGGATAGTCAGAGCGGGTTGGCCCATTCCGCGGTGGTGACGCCGGCCAACGTTCACGACAAGCATGCGCTGCCCCAGCTTCTGCATGGGGAGGAGCGGCGTGTGTACGGTGACAGCGCATACGCCAGTCAGCAGGAGCTGATCGCATCGAAGGCGCCGCACGCCAAGGACTTCACCAATCAGCGGACCCGCAGAAACGGGGAGATTGACGAAGTGCAACGCGGGAAGAACCGTAACAAATCGAAGATCCGGGCCCGGGTTGAGCATGTCTTCGCCGTGGTTAAGCGCCTGTGGGGCTTCACGAAAGTCCGCTACCGCGGCCTGAAGAAGAATGCCGGCCGAGCCTTCACGGCGCTGGCGCTGGCCAATCTCTATTTGAGTCGAGGGCATCTGATGGGAGCAGTCCGCCCGTAAAGGGCGAATGCGGGGCGGGCGCCCCGCCAACACACCCCAATTGGGGCGCGCGAGGGCAAATTCTCGTCGCCACAGATATTTTTCCGGCCGAACGGGCTCCTGATCAACCTGCGTAACTCAATTTGCCCAGCTTGTTCAGCGTAGCCTTAAACGTGGCTTCGATTACCACCCCCACCAGCTCGTCACGATGTGGCGCCAGGGCCGCCCGGATCTGGACCGGATCGTTTGGTAACCGCCGTTGGTAAATAACCCGGTCAGCTTCATCGCTGACCACAACCACACTGTTGTTCGAGTGCAGGTCGATTCCACTAAACTTGTTCATGCCGGGCCTCCTGTGCGTCACGTCGGTGTTCGCACCTCGACTCTACGCCAGCCGTTCGACCCGAACGGAGGGGAGGCCGGCTATATGATTATCAGAACCCATGAAACTAATACCAGTGGGAACCGGAGGCCAAGCGCCAGGCCCATGCGGCCGCGCAGGCGCGTCACGAGGAGGGCACACGCCAGGTCGGGGCGCACGAGCGGCGGTTGCAGGAGTTGCGTACCCAATTCTCGACGGACCTGGAGCAGACCCGCGAGCAGGTAGCGGTGTCGCAGGAACTCGCGAAGGCCACCGAGCGCTGCGCGCTGCGCGAGATCGACCAGGAGCGCACGCTGCGCCAGAAGGGCGAGCAGGCGGTGGCGGACCTGCGCACCGAACTGCCGGTGGCGCAGACGCGCGCGCAGGAAGCCGCCGTGGCCAGCGCCGAGGAACGGGCGCGGCTGCAGGCCGAGCGCGACACGCTCAGCCGGCAATGGGCGGAGGCGCAGCAGGACCTGGCGGATGGTCAGGCGGTGCAGGGCAGCCTGCGGGCCGACCTGGAGGCCGCGCTGCGGCGCGCGCAAGCCGAGGCCACCGCGGCGCCCCGCCTGGTATCGCCTAGGCAGCGGACGCCGGCGACGAAAACCAAGTTTAAGCCCGGAGCACCGTAAGGGCGGTGTCCACCAGTGAGGCAGGGAGGACGTCGTTCACACTGGGGCGGGATCAGCCGGTGGCCACGCGCCGCGGCATTGACCGCGCCTCCAGTCTTGCCCGCCTCGATTCCTGTTTGAGTGGGAGGTGGGTTACCGGCGGGTAGCGCTGGCAACCGCCGGCTGCCTGGCGTCACTAGGGCGGAGCACAATCACGCGGGACGTCCGCCCCCCAAACTTGTTCACCTAACCCATGTCGATAGAGATCGAACGCGCGGAAGCAATCACCTGGATCCGCATCCAGATGGCCCAGCACGGCCTGACCCTGGCCCGCCTGCAGGCCGCCGGCTGCTTTACCGAGCCGGCGCCGGCGCCATTGCCCGGGGCGGTGCGCTATCGCAACGCGCACGGGCAGGGCTGGGACGGCCGTGGGGCCATGCCGGACTGGCTGCAGCGAGCGGTCAATGCCGGGCAGACCGTGGAACATTTCCGCATCGGGTAGCACTCATGCGGCGACGCCGTCCCATGAAACTGGCCTGGACCTTGCATTGCTGACCGACCCGGATAATGAGGGGGACTGGCGCCGCCGGCCCGCAATCCCGATATGAAACCGAATGCCGGACGCAACGCTCCCTTCCCAAGTTACACCGCTTGGCTCGATGATTTGATTACTCGGGTCGAGTAGGCACGCCAGCGTGCAGTTCTCTCGGTCAACCGTGACTTGGTAACGCTCTTTTGGCAGATCGGATATGCCATCCTTGAGCGGCAGCAGGGATGGGGGCCAGAAGATGTCCTGGCTCGCACGTGATTTGCAGGCGACGTTTTCGGACATGAAGGGATACTCGCCGCGCGCCCTCAAATACATACATGCACACGCTGGCCGAGGCTTGGCTTAGCGGCGCAATTGTGCAGCAGACTGCTGCACAATTGCGCTGGTTCCACCTTTGCACGCTGCTGCTGGACAAATTAAAGTCCAACGAACTGTGCGAATGGGAGGGGCGGCGGCTCTTTTGCGCCACCGAAGGGAGTAGGGATAGGTGACGATTCGTAACCGCCGCGGGGCGGACAAACCTGTGACGAGTAGGGCATGTTGCAGAATTGGCTGCGGCGGATGGGTTAATGCCGGGCGGAGTGCGACGGCCGCGCTGTCTGGGACCAGAATGCGCGGCTCAGCCAGCCACAGCCTTCCTGCTGACGACGCTAGCCTGCGATGCACCTCAAATCTCAATTTGAGATATACTGGCGCCATGCGCGTGATTTCTAACAAGACCCTGGTGGATTTTGCGACCCGATATCCGGATGCCAACGTCCCCTTACAGGCTTGGCGCAAATTGGTCGAGGCTACCAGCTTTGGCAGCTATGCCCACTTGAAGGCGACCTTCAATGCGACGGATCGTGTGGGAAATTTTTATGTCTTCGACATCGGTGGCAACAAATACCGCCTCATCACCGCGATTCACTTCGATCGCCAGATGCTCTACGTGCGCGAAGTCTTAACTCACAAGGAGTACGACAAATGGAAGCCCTCTTGAACGTGGCTGAGCTGATCGATCACTTCCGCGCTTTGTCCGAAGTCGTACCTCTGCACCCCATCCGGACCGAACACGATTACGATGAGGCCGTCAACGCTATGAACGCTCTGCTCGATGCGGGCGCGGCGGACGAAACGCATCCTCTTGCGGATCTGGTGGCTACGCTCGGTGAGTTGATTGCAGACTATGACCAGGCACACTACGCTTTCCCCGATGTCACCGGCGTGGATGCCCTGCGATTCCTGATGGAGCAGCACCACCTTACGCAAGCACAAGTCCCTGAAATCGGTAGCCAGGGCGTGGTTTCGGAAATCCTGAAAGGGCGCCGCGAACTCAACGTCCGCCAAATTCGGGCCCTCGCCGCCCGCTTTGATGTCGCTACATCTGTCTTCTTTCCGACCGATGCACCGGTTCCCGCGTGAGGATGTGAGAGCGCCGCGTGGCTGTGTCGCAGTAAGCCCCGGTAGAATGGGCCGGTGTCGAATTCAGCATGTGTGGGCAGCGGTCATGAATCCGGAAGTTGCAAAAGTGTTGAAGCGTCTGCACTAGCCACTGGACGCGCCATCTCGAAGAAATGATGGCCGAGCGCGGCACCTCAGTCGATCACTCGACTGTGCACCGCTGGGCGCTCAGTTGCTGCCAGCGCTGCACAAGGTGTTTCGTCGTCGCAAGCGCCCGGTGGGCACAAGCTGGCGCATGGACGAGACCTACATACTGGTGCGCGGTTAGTGGAAGTACCTGTACCGGGCGGTCGATAAGGCGGGCAATACCATCGACTTTCTGCTGCGCGCCCAGCGAGACAGGCGGTGGCACGGCGCTTTTTCGAGAACGCCGTCGACCATAACGGCGAGCCCAATTCGGTGGCCATCGACGGCAGCGCGGCCAACCTGGCAGCGCTGCACGACCTCAACGCCGACCGTGAGATACCCATCGTCATCCGCCAGGCCAAAACCCTGAACAACATCGTCGAGCAGGCCCATCGGGCGATCAAGCGCGTCGTCCGACCGATGCTTAGCTTCAAAGCCTTTCGCTGCGCGCGCATCCTTTTGGGCGGCATTGAACTCATGCACATGATTGCCAAGGGCCAGATGAAGTACCCCCGACAGGGGCAATCCGTCCGCTGCAGAGCAATTCTATTCCTTGGCCGCCTGAGCGGCTTTCGACTCGCCCACTTCGCTCGTCTCCACACCCTTGTCGCGACAGAGCCCCAAAATCAAAGCTACCCTGGAGTTTCGAGCAGAAGCTGGAGTTATGGCGCGGGTTTCTGTCACAATCTCCGCTCTTCCGTAAGAATAAGCTGGCGCGAACGCTCCCGGGCAGTGCGGCCAGGGGTGGTATCGTACGCTTTTTGGTCGCTGCGTCGATGATACGCAGGTGCAACGCCAGAGTATCAAGGAGATGGGACATCAGCCGCCATGGTGGATTCGGGTTACCCGCAGTTCTTTCGTCCGCTGACGCTGAAGAGGCGCCGGCTGATCGCTGCCTGCATCCGCGCATTCTATGCGCGGCTTTATGGCTCGCATGCCGACTACCGTTCCATCCTCGGGCGCGAGGACTTGCGTGACCTGTTCGTTCAGACCATGCAGTCCGCCACGCTGCCGGCCGACCCGGCCGGGGAAGATGGCGAAGACGGATTCGCCGCCGGTGACCTTGCCGACGACCAGAAGCTGGCAAGCGCCATCGTGCGCGTCCTCGTTGCGGACGGCTGGCTCGAAACCGCCGAGGATCGCGTTCGACTGGTCACCGCCTATCGCTTCACCCGCGCCGGCAAGATCTTCGCTCAGGCGCTGACGCTGGCCGACCGCCCACGCGAACGGACCCGCCAGCGCAATATGCGTTCCTGCAAGAATGCTCTGGGTGCCTTCATCGAGCGCCGCGACGTGGAGGACCTGCTCGACGCCTACGAGTATGCCGATCGGGTCATTGCCGACCTCTCCGAGGACATCGAACTCTTCTACGACCTGGCCCGCAAGATATTGCTCGATGCGCATGTGCAGCGCAATTGGGATGGGTTCATCGAGTTCGTAGAGCGACGTTTTCGTGATGAGTTCTCGCCCCGGCTAGTCTATGACAATGCCGAGCGCCACCGGCTGGACATCGGGGCGCTGATCGAACGTCTCAATGAGTTGAGCGCGGCCGAGATACAGGCCATTGACAATGACCTGGCCAACCACGCGGCATGGGCCGTGCAGGCCGCGCCGGACGGGGCTATCTTGAGATGGATGCTCGATCGGATCGACGAGATGGTGACCGCGGCCTGCCGGACGAAGCAGCCGGAATTGTTCCGGGCCATGGAAAGCTATGTCCGCCGCCACGTGGTCTTGTTGTCGCAGAGTCTGTTCATGGGGGCATCGGGCAGCGGGGCGGCATTGTCCACCCTGATCCGCCGCCTGGGCGAAATGCCGGAGCGGGAGCAGGGCGCGTGGCTGGAGCGGCAGGGAGCGGCGCTCGCACCGGTAAGCGTGGCGCTGTACGATCCTGCGGCGGTACAGCCGAGAAAGGCCGCCGAACGTAACCGGGCGCAAGCCGTGAGCATTGTTCCGGAGATCACGCGAGAAGAGCGTTTGCGTCAATTCGTGCGGCAAGCGGAGGAGCGGGCCTTCTCCCTGTCGCATCACGATGTCGTGGATTACCTGCTCGGTTCCATGCGTGGCACGGGCGCGCTGCGCCTGTCCGAGTTGCCGGTCGACGATGCCATCCAGGCGCTATCGTTGTTGCGGGCCGTCGAGGCGGCGCGGGACCACGATGGACTGGAGGTGGAGCGGCTGGACGCCGAGCAGTTGGACAATGCCATCATGTCGGGCACCGACTATGCAATCAGGAGGCGTCACATCGGCCATGGATGAAATTACGATCGCGCAACTGGTGGAAGCCGAACTGAAGGCGAAGGGCGTCAGGCCGGAGGCGTTCCGGCAGATTCTCGGCCGCCTGCTCGGGCTGTCCATTTTGCACCGGGAGGACAGCGCCATCGAGCGTCAGCTTTACGACGACGCCGTGCGTATTGAGGGCCTGCTCAATGCGTACTTCGATGTGGGCGGGTTCCGGCTGCTGCACGAGCGGCATCAGAGTTATTTTCGGCTTTACCCGCCGGGCGCGCGCGTGCCGGGACTGCCCGCAGAGGACGATGCTGCCGTGGTGGACGCCGTGCGGGCGAAGCTCTCCGCCGATTTCGTCGCGTGCTGCCTGGTGCTGCGCCTGCTGTACAACGAGAGCCTGCGGCAAGGCTCGATCAACGAGCGCAACGAGGCGCTTGTTACCGTGGAATACCTGAATGCCACGCTGACCGCGCAGGCGCGCCGCTCACTGCCGGCCAAGACTGCGCGGGAGAAGCTCTTTGCAGACCTGAAGCGTGCCCGCTTGATCGATTACCGGGCGGACTCCGAGGTGGAAGACGCTGACGCCCTGGTCGCCATTCGCGGAACGATCCTGCAGTTCGTGGCGGACTCCGCCATCGATGCCCTGCTGGCTGAAACACAGACGCCCGCGCCGGCGGTCAAGTCGCCGGAGCCTGAAGATGAAGCTTGAGAAGCTCATCCTGGTCAACTGGGGTTTCGTGGTGTCCCGGGAATACCCTTTGGCGACACCACCTTGCTGTCGGGTTCGACCGGAGTTGGAAAGTCCTCTTTCCAGGACGCGATCCAACTGGTCATGACCGGCGGCAAGCAGCACATCAATGTGTTTAACTCCGCGCAGGACGAGAGCGGCGCCTTGCGCGCGGGTGGCAAAGTGAGGCGGACGCTGGCGTCCTACGCGGTAGGCATGCGCGACAACCTCTGCGTCCGGCCGTATGGGTCGCACACCTATGTCGTCGCTGTTTTCGCACCCGATGCCGGGGAGTCCTCCGAGCCATTCACCGCCGTGGTGGCTGTGGAGGCCGCCGTGTCCGGTACGCGCGAGCAAGGCCGCAGCGTCGAAGTGGCGCGCAAGCTTTACTTTGTGCTGCCGGGCAGCCGTGCGATGGAGGCGGATTTCATCGAGTCGCGCAGGGGGAATTCGATTACAGCGGCGAAGGTCGAGGATATCTACCATCGGCTGCGCCAGCGCTATCCGCGCGTCCTGCCGTTCGAGAACAGCATCGAAGACTATCTGTGCAAGCTCTATGCCGAGTTTCGCGGTGGCGGCAAGACGCTGGTCGGGCCGCGCGAGGCCGAAGCTGCGGCGCGGGCTTTCGTCCAGTCCATTGCCCGCAAGACCGTCGGCTCGGTGGACGAGCTGATCCGTGAGCAAGTGCTGGCCGAGCCTGACTTCTCCGACCAGATTGGGCATATCGCGTCGCTCATGCAGAACGTGCAGCAGCTGCGGAAGATCGCCACCGAGTTGCTGGCGTGCCGTGAGAGGCTGGGAGCGCTGAAGGCACACGCGGATGCGTTCCTTGCCGCGTTCGAAGAGGCCATGGAGGCCGAACTGGGCGAAGCCCTGCGCCGGCAGCAGGATGTCGAGGAGGAGATCCAAAGGCTGGAGGCGTCCCGGCACCTTGCCTTGGCCGATGTCGAAAAGCAGCAGGCGCTCGCCGACCGGCATACACAAGCGCTGAAGCGCGCCACGGAATTGCACGGCGCTGCCAAGGGGCGGCTCAATGGCAACCCGGTGGCACAGGATCGTGAGCGGCTCAGCCGCGAGATAGCCGATGCCACCGAAGGTCGATCCCGTATCGCGCTGGACATCTTGGCCGCCCTGAGGGGCTTGCGCGGCGTGCTGGACGAACTGGCCGTCCTGGCCAAACGGCCTGCAGGACCGGCCGCCGCTTACGCACCCCACGTGGAGCGGCTGGTTGTGGATGCCGCGGCGATCGATGCCGCCGACGGCCGGGCCGCCGCGCGCGAGCTAGCGGCGATGCTGACTGGTGCGCAGATCGACCCGCCGAGCCTGCGGCGCGACCGGTTCGCCAGCCTGGATGCCGTCCTGGCCCCCATTGCGCAGCGCTTACACGGCGCCGATGGCCTGTATGGCGCGGTGGTACAGGAGCAGGCGCGGGAATCGGATCGCGCTGCCGCCCTGCAAGGGGAAATCGATGACCTGAAGCGGCGCCGGCAAGGGCTGGAAGATGGCCACTTTGACTTGCCGGCGCATGTTGAGGCCGCGGTCCGATATCTCCAAGCCCAGATGCCGGGCGCTCGTCCCAGAGTCCTTTGCAACCTTGTCCAGCCGCGGGAGGGCTCACGCTGGCAGAACGCTATCGAAGGGCTTCTGGGCGGTAACCGCTTCGTGATCCTGGTGGACGCGCAGTACGAGGCGGGCGCCATCCGGGCGCTGCGGCACGAACTGCCTGCGACTAGACAAGCACGAGAGGCTTCCGTGGTGCAGGGTGAACTGGCCAAGCGGCGGGCGGAGAACCAGGCGCTGTCGCCTGACTCCGTGCTGCAGGAACTGGTGATTGCCGATGAGACCGCGCGCGCCTATCTGGTTGCAAGCTACGGCCGTTATGTCAAGGTAGCGGATGCACAGGCGCTGCGCGGCGCGCCACAGGCACTGACGGTAGACGGCATGGCCAGCGGCGGGTTCAAGATGTTTTCGTCATGGGTGGAGGACGGCGAGCTTGCCTTCGGTGCCGAGGCGCGGCGCAAGCGCGTGGTGAGGCTTGCTCGGCAGATCGACGAAAAGACGCGGGAAAGGGACGAGCATCGCGCAAGCGCCGCAGAGTTGGCCGCATGGGGTGCGCGTCTGCTCGGCCTGAAGCTCACGCCTGTCGCGCCGATGCTGGACAAGTTGGGTGAGACGCAGCGCGGACTGAGCAGTCTCGTGGCGCAGCTCGCCAGTCTGGATGACTCCGACCTCATCGTGCTGGAGCGCCGCGTGGTGCGTGCGGAGCAGCTATTGGACGGCCACCAGCACCTATCCAATGCCGCGTCACGCGCGGCGGGTGAAGCGGCGGGCCGGGCGCGCGGTTTGCAAGACAACATCGCTGCCGCTCAGGCGAGCCTCGCTGATTGCCAGGACGGCGTGAGGCGGGTCAACGCCCGCGTGGCTGAACTGATCCGGCTCAATTCGCACTTCGATCCGGTCCAGCTTGACAGGCGCGCCCGGGAGGCCGCCAAGGAGCAGGCCACCGCGTCTTTCGACGGGCGGCGACGGCAGCAAGCCGGCCTGTACCGCCAGGAGCGCGAAGCGTTCGAGCGGAAACTGGAGGCACACAATCTCCTGTCTTCCTCGTTCGATGAGCGGGTCGACTTCCAGCCTTGCCAGTCGACGCAGGGGAGTACGAGTGGCAAGCCTATGGTGGAGTACCTGCCGCCCGGCGTCAGATCTCGGCCATGCTCGAACGGCTCGACCAAGTGCGCATTCTCAACAACACCAGCGAGTTGCGGGGAGCCGAGAAGAATTTCAACAATACCTTCAGCACGCATTTTGCGCTGGCCGTCCGCACCGCGGTGGAGCAGGGCATCGATCCGCTCAAGCGGCTCAATGAGAAGCTCAAGCGGCTGGCATTCGGCGAAGACCGTTTCGAGATCGAATACGGCCAGATGGTTAAGGAATACAAGAAGTACTACGACCTGTTCCAGGACCTGAACCGGCTGGCCGAGAGGCAAACGCCGATAGATCTGTTCTCGGCAGCCGAAGGCGTGCTGTCTGCCGACAGCGTCGTGGCGCTGGACGATATCAAGCTGCTATTGCTCGACACCAACCGCGACCACGCGTTACGGAGGCTGAAGGACATAGCGGACTACCGCAACTATCGCCAGTACGACATCCGCAAGTATTCGGAAGATGGACGCGAGGCGTCCCTGGCGAGAATGGCGACGTTCTCGGGAGGCGAGTTGATGACGCCGGCCTATCTCGTACGGGCCGCCGTGCTGGCCCAATCATTTCGCCAGTTCGAGAAGACGCCGAGCCTGAAGCTCATGATGATCGATGAGGCCTTCGACAAGATGGATGAGGGCCGCACCGCCGCGGTGATGCGCTATCTCAATGAGAACCTTGGCCTGCAACTGGTGGTTGCCATGCCGTCCCGCGCGTCTGGCCCGCTGCTTGAGCTGTTCAGCTTCGAGCATCGCTTTTCCCTGATGAAGGTGGAGGGCCTGGCAGGGGAACTCGATAAGATTACCGAGGTGGACAGCTCCCTGTTGAAGGCCGACCGGCTGCATGCCCTCTGGACTGAGCGCCGGGAGGCGGTGCGGCGTGAAGCGGCATGGCAGTTCGACTTGCAGGAGGCGCGCAAACAGTTGGTCTCGGACATGGGGACATGAGCGCCGACGGTATTCTAGGGCGCCGGCCGGCCGCCCTCACCGCTTTGCTGAATGCGCTCGTGGACCGCATCGAGGCGAAGCCGTTTGCCGAGAGGCGCCGCGATATCAGCTTCCCGTTGAGTGCCGGGACGTGGCCGGAGTTTTCGCGATCGCCCTCCACGGCGAGCGCATGTTCGTGTGGCGCGCTCTGGAAGCGCTGCAGGCGCAGCCCGGGTTGGCGCTGATGCTCGACCAGCGTCGCGGCCAGCGGGATCTTGATATCTGGGAGCGCGCACCGAAGCTCGTCATTGCCGCGCAGGCGGAAGCGTTTCTTCGAGACGAGACGGGGCGCCAGCCCAGTGCCGTGGTCGCCTGGATGGCGCAGTGGCGGCAGGCTGTGCCGGCGCGCTTTGGCAACGTGGCGCTGTGCGAGCGGCTGCTGTCCCGTCCGATCCTCATCCTGCCACGTTCACCGGAGCAGGTGCTGGAACGCCTCGCGGGCATCCGGGCGCTTGCCGGCGAGAACCTCATGCTCCATGAGGTGGCAAGCCGGCAGTTCTGGGGCTTGTCAAAAATTCTCAACGGCCAGCAGGAGACCATTGCCCTGTTGCTTGACACGGATGTCTGCCCCTTTCCGGACAAACCGGTGCAACTGCTGGTAGCCGCCCGTACAGCCGATCCTACCGCCCCGATCCTGTTTGTGGAAAATGCCGCAACGTTCGAATCGATGGCGGCGGGGAGGCTTAGCGCCGCCGAAGGTTTTGTCCTGATATACGCATCAGGATACAAGGCGAGCGCGAGGCGGCTGCGCCAGCCGGGTGGCAGCTCAGTTTATTTTGCCCCGGGCGTGTTTGAGCGGAATGCGGCATTGGGGCGTAGCTTTCTTGCATGGCTGCATGGCACCGACGTCACGCTCCCGGTTCATTTCTGGGGCGACCTGGATTTTGCCGGGATGGATATTCTCAAGGAGTTGCGCGTGGTATTCCCAGGCGCGCAAGCGTGGAAGGCTGGCTACGAGGCGCTGCTTGCACGCCTGCTCGCGGAGGAGTCCCACGCGCCGGATGAAGCAAGGAAGTCGGGCCAGACCGATCCGGGCCTTACCGGCTGCCGTTATGCGGATGAAGTGCTGCTGCCAGCACTACGCAGGCTGGGCCGATTTGTCGACCAGGAGAGTCTGTAGCGTCACGGCTACGAATAGGCTGTGTCAAGTTAGCCAAAGCATCAATCGGTTCTGGTAGTTGCTGGAGACGTACTCGGCGAAGACTTGGTGAGCATGGACTTGGCCATCCCTCAATTACGCACCGCACTGGCGGCTGCGCAGAGGAGGGCACAAGACGCCGCCGTGGCCGGCGCCAAGGAACGGGCGCGACTGCCGGCCGAGCGCGACACGCTCAGCCGGCAGTGGCTGGCAGCGGAGCAGGCACGCGTGCAGGGGAGGCCGTGCAGGGCAGCCTGCGGGCCGAACTGGCAGCGGCGCTGCGCCGCGCCGAGCGCGCGCAGGCGGAGGCCACCGCAACGCGTCGCCTGGTGCCCGCCAGGCGCCGGGCGCACTGCCGTCTTGCCAAGCACTTCGCCCGTCCTCGTGTTGAACGCCGCATACAGCGACAACGTGCCGTGCCGGAAGTATTCGAAAGCATGACGCTCTGCCCGTCCCGGCGACAGCGGCAACACCGGGTCTTTGCGATCCAACGCCTGAATCGCGGTCTTCTCGTCGACGCAGAAAACGGCAGCGTGCGCCGGCGGATTCAAGTACAACCCAATCACGTCAGCCGCCTTGGCCTCGAAGTTCGGATCGTTGGAAGCCAGATAACCCTCAAGTCGATGCGGTTTGATGCCGTGCTTGGCCCAAATGCGCGCAACCGTCATATGCGAGATGTCGCCTAGTTCGGCGGCCAGTTTTCGCGAAGACCAGTGTGTCGAACCGTCGGCGGGCTGGTGTTTGATTGTCCGTGTCAGCACATGGGCCTCGACGCGGTCGGTCACCTTATAGCGCTCACGCCCGGCATGGCGAGTGAACAAGCCAGCCAACCGCTCCGCGTTAAAGCGTTTGCTCCAACGATCAACGTAGCTGTCACTGCAGTCGAGCTTAGCCCGAATCTCGGCCCAGGTGACACCATCTGCCAGCAGCAAGATCAGTCGTGCTCGGCGCGAAGAATCCGCACGACCCGTCCTTGCTCTGGCCTGTCTCTCAAGTTCCGCGCGTTCGCTATCGGTCAGTTTCATCACGCCCTCCATGGGCACAATGACACTTCCTATTTAAACGTTACGATCCACTAGTATTGTCGCCAGTGCCGCCACTGGGTGACGCCCAGGATCTTGCGGGGCCGGTTGCGGCGGCGCTGCCATTGTCAGGGTCGTGGGCCCGGGTAGGCGCCGTCGTTGATACGCTCCAGTCCTTCGGTGTCAGATGCCGGCGTAGCCAATGCTCGTATTCCAGGCCCTGTACCTTGAGCGCGGCGCGCATCAGGTCCTCGCGTTGTGGATTGGTGGCCTCGACGCGCAAGTCGCTCGGTGACATGCCATAGGTACGCCGAAACGCGCGCGTGAAGTCCGACGCGCTGGAAAATCCCAGACCAAAAGCAATCTCGACCACCGGAAGATTGGGAAACTGCACCAGCTCCGCTGAGGCGGCGCGGAGCCTGATCTTGCGGATATACGCATGCACGCCGCCCTCCTGCTCGAACAGGCGATACAGCGTGGGCCGAGAAATGTTCATCGCGACAAGCAGGCTGTTGGGCGATAGATGGGGCTGGCTGGCGCCGACGGCGATCAACCGGCGGGCATGCGCGAGCATGGCGTTGCGGGTGGCGGAACGGGCATCGTCTTCGAGCCGCGCCGCTTTACGGAAGGCGGCCACCAGCAACTGTATAGCTTCGCGCAACTCCCGCGCTGCCCGCTCGGGTGTCATGCGGGGGAGGTCGCGAGCCAGCGCAGTCACGTGCCCGACCGCCAGTATCGTCATGGAAGTATTGGCTTCCACCATGCGGCCGTGCGCCGACTCGGCTTCGGGAAAGATGGATTCCATCACTGCGCGCGGCACAAAGAAGGTGAGGGCGTGTGAGGTGTCGCGCACCATGCGAGCGGGCTGCCCGAGATCCGTCAGTAGGATGCCGCCCTGGCGCGGCATCGGATTGCGGCGCAGGCCTTCGACCCGGCCCGCATTGCCGCCGATAAACACCTGGAACACATAGTGCCGCATGGCATCGGTGGAGATACGTGCCAGGGTGCGATGCAGGCTGACGCCGTCGCAGCGGCAGTCGGTGAAGACCATGTCCTCGACCAGGTACCTGTCGATAGTGGCCGCGAAGGGGCTGGCCACTTGGTCTTTTGTCAGGTCGAGGTCAATGACATGGCCTACCCGATCCCGCCAGGCGAGGATTTGTCCGGTGGATGACTGGAGGCCGGCGGCGCCACCGACTTCAAAGCGGGTATGCGGCAGGCTGGCGGCCCGCTCCGGCTCCTGCGCCGATTGCGGCAAAGCGAGTCTGTGCTGAGTCATGTTGGAAAGTGCATGCCTGGCGATCAGGCTCCCGTACGATCCAATGTACAGCAAACCGGCGCGCTCCGTGTGGCTCGCTAGCGCCCGCTTAGCGCCTTACTTTTAGCTCGGCTCTGGTGCAAATAACCCATATGGACGAGCTGTTGCCTATAGATAGGATATCTCATTGAGCCGACAGGACTGTATTCCAGACAGCGGGCGCAGCAGTATCTTTGAGTCGCAATCTGGCAACTCCAAATCGCCGCTTGCGAATGCGATGCATCAACTCGATGCCTGCGAGCGTGATCGCGGCGTTCCTGAAACGTTTGAAGTCGAGCATGACGTTTGTCCGGGACTTGACGTTGCGATGGTCCTTTTCGATCAGGTTATCGGGCAGCAGGCCCTCGGCCTTCATTTCGCGCACCGTGCGGTGAGAAGCCGCATAGCCATCGAGCGTGATGGTCTTCGGCGGCCGGCCTTGATATTTGATTGCTTTCCCGAAAAAGGCTTTGGCCGCGGCCACGTCGCGCTTTGCACTGAGCATGAAGTCAACCGTTTGGCCGGCCCGATCAACCGCCCGATAAAGGTAGACCCACTTGCCGCGAAGCTTCAGGTAGATTTCGTCGACACCCCACGACCGTCCCGTCGGCGTGCCGAAACAGCGATTGACGAACTCCGACGCATAGCGCCGCACCCAGCGCAGGATCGTCGTGTGGGCCAGCGACAAGCCTCGTTCCTCCATCATCTCGACAAAATCCCGCAGACCGAGCTTGTAGCGCAGGTACCAGCGAACGCAGAGAATAATCACATCCCGATCAAAGTGACGGCCTGCAAACAACTTGTCCAGGCTCTTCCGCTTGCTCATCGTCGGCTCTCAATTCGTTCAGCCCGACACTCTAACCGATTCGACATCGCTATTTGCACCAGAGCCTGTTTGTCATACCGATTTTTCCGATATACGCCGATCAATCATTCCGGCATCCCCTTGCCGCGGGTCTCCGGCAAGAACCACGGGATGACGATTCCCAGCACGTAGCACGAGCTCATGATGAGCGCCGCATGCGCAACGCCGCCGAACGCCTTGATCATCGAGCCTGAAATGATCGGAAACACCCACGCAATCAGGCGTGCGGCGTTGAACACGAAGCTGATCGCGGTCGAACGCACAGTCGGCGTGAACAGTTCGCATGGATAGATTGCCATCCACGCATACGCGCAACCAAGGGTAAAGAACCCGTTGATCGGCGCGATGATCAGCATTCCGCTGAGAGTCGCCGTGTAGTGATAAGTGATGATCGTCGTGATGAGCGCGCCGACGAACGTCATGCACAGGAACGCCCGTCTTCCGATCGCGTCGACGATGAAGCCAGATGCCAGATAGGCGACGATCGCGCCCGCGGTATAGATGATCGAAATCCGCGACTCCCAAGCGGCGGCGTCGAGCGCCCCCGTCCCTTTAGCCAGTGAAACGGTGAATGTAGGCAACCAGCTCGAGATTGCCCACCAGCCGGTCGTCGCAACGATCGACAGGAGCGTCGTCAACAGTGTGCGGCGAAGCGCCTCTCGCTCGGTGAACAGCTGCGTGAGCGTAAAAGGGCGCTTGTCTTCCTTGCCCGCTCCGGAGACGGGACGGGGGCGATCGTCGGAGGTCGCGTTCCAGCGCTTTTCCTTCACCGCCTGTTGCCACTTCGCGGATTCGTTCAACCCACGACGCAGATAGAGCACGAAGAACGCAGGCAGCGCGCCGACAATGAACATCAGCCGCCACGTCTCTGTCCCCAGCGGCTGCGTCGATGCAAGCGCGTACCAGACGACGGCCGCGAGCAGCGTGCCCCAGCCGAAACCGGACTGCAGAATGCCTGCACCCTTAGCACGAGCGTGTTCTGGCCAGGTTTCAGAAACCAGCGCGACGCCCGTGCTCCATTCGCTGCCCATCGCGAGCCCGGTCAGAAAGCGCAGCGAGCACAGCACGACAAAGGTGTTGGAGAAAGCGGTCAGCCCGGAGAACAGCGCGTACAGGAACACTGACCAGAGCATCATGCGTTTGCGCCCGACGTAGTCCGCCAGGATGCCGCCAACCATGCCACCCACGCCCCACCCGAGCAATGTGATGCCGATGATTACCCCGGCGTAGACGGGCGTCGATTGTGCCTGCGCCGGTGTCAACACCGATTTGAGCATCGGCGCGAGAACGACGACGAGCGCGAGCGCCTCGAAGCCGTCGAAGATCCAGCCGAGGAAGCTTCCGCGCAGCACGCGCCAGTGCGTGGGCGTCAGGCCGTCGTACCAGTGCGCCTTCGGCGGCTGCGCAATGTGGGTTTCTTGCATGATGGTGTCTCCTGAAGGATGGTGTCTCTACGATCTCTTTGGTGGCCTCCGGGCGAGGCCCCGGTAAATGTACAAAGTAGGTGGTGTTCAGCTTCGCGGTCGAGCGGCGGTGTCCCGTTGCAACGCTCGCTCGCGAATCGCGGCGAAATCGGCCGGCAGCGGATGCAGGTCAAGCCGGCGCCCTGCCTTCACGATCTGGCTCGGGGTATCGTGCCCGATCAGCGATGGCAGGCGCCTCGCCGCGGCAATGAGCGCGCCGAGATCGACGCCTGTGTCGTAGCTCATCAGTTCCAGCGCGTGCACGATTTCCTCGCTGCATACGTTGCCGCTGGCGCCCGGCGCATAAGGACATCCACCGATCCCTCCCAGCGACGCGTCGAACCGGTCAGCTCCCGCATCGATGGCAGCCAGCACATTGGCGAGGCCCATGCCGCGCGTGTTATGGAAGTGCAGCGTGAGTTCGATGCGTGGCCACCGTTCGACGAACTGCGCCGTGAGCCTTGCGACCTGCTGCGGGTAGGCCATCCCCGTCGTGTCGCACAACGTGACGCCCTGCGCGCCGGCCTCATCGATGAAGCGCTGCGACCACGCGAGCACGGTGGCCTCGGGAACATCGCCTTCCATCGGGCATCCGAATGCGCAGGACAGCGAAATATTGACAGGCAGGCCGGCGTCGCGTGCGAGGGCGGCAACCTGCATTAGCCCGTTGAACGACTGGTCGCGCGTCATCCTCAGGTTCGACAGGTTGTGGCTTTCGCTGGCTGAAATCACAAGATTCAGTTCGTTCGCGCGCGCGTCGATCGCCCGTTCGGCGCCACGTACGTTCGGCACCAGCGCGGTGTACACGACACCCGGCTTGCGCTCGATCTCGCGCAGCACGATTTCGGCGTCGCACAATGCGGGGATCGCTTGCGGCGACACGAAAGCTGTGACCTCTATCTTGGCCATGCCGGTGTTCGAGAGCGCGTCGATCAGCGCGATCTTGTCGCGCGTCTCAACGAACGCGCCTTCCGACTGGAAACCATCGCGCGTTCCGACCTCTTGCATGTAAATACGCTGGTGTTCACCGTTCCAGATGTTCATGCTATTGCTCCTTTTTCACGCAGTTCGGCAATCCGCGTGTCGGACAGGCCGATCTCACGCAGTACGTCATCGGTGTCGTCACCGAGCTTCGGCGCCGACGAGCGCACGGAACCCGGCGTGCCCATCAGTTTCGGCACGATGCCGGGCACGTCGACTTCATAGCCGTCGCGCGTGGACTGCCGCAAGATCATGTCGCGTGCACGGTAGTGCGGATCTTCGGCAATATCCCGTGCCGTGTAGATCTTTCCTGCGGGCACGCGCGCGTCGGTCAGCGTGGCCAGCACATCTTCGGCCGAATGTTGCGCGCTCCACGCTTCAATCGCATGATCCAGTTCGTCGACGCGCGCGACACGCCCTGCGTTGTTCGCGAGAGCCGGGTCCTCGGCGAGGTCGTCGCGGCCGATCGCCGTCATCAGCCGCTTGAAGATGCTGTCGCCATTTCCCGCGATCAGCACATAGCCGTCAGCACACCGATACGCATTGGACGGCGCGATGCCGGGCAACGCACTGCCGGCGGCTTCTCGGACAACGCCGAACGCGCTGTACTCGGGAATCAGGCTTTCCATCACGTTGAAGACAGCTTCGTGCAGCGCGACATCGATGACCTGTCCCTTGCCGCCGTTCGCGTCCCGGTGATAGAGCGCCGTGAGCACGCCGATCACGCCATGCAGCGCGGCGAGCGTATCGCCGATCGAGATACCGCAGCGCACGGGCACGCGGCCGGGCTCGCCGGTCAGATGCCGCAGCCCGCCCATTGCCTCGCCGATCGAGCCAAATCCGGGCAGATCCCGGTACGGACCCGTCTGGCCGTACCCGGAAATGCGCAGCATGATGAGCCGCGGGTTGAGTTCGGACAGCTGCCCGTAATCCATCCCCCACCCTTCCAGCGTTCCGGGCCGGAAGTTCTCGATGAGCACGTCGGCCTCGGCAATCAGTTTGCGCGCGATGTCCTGGCCGTCGGTACTGCGCAGGTCCAGCGCGAGCGAGCGCTTGTTGCGCGACTGCACCTGCCACCAGACTGAGGTGCCATCCTTCATCAGCCGCCAGTTTCGCAGCGGGTCGCCAGCGCCCGGAGGCTCGATCTTGATGACGTCTGCGCCGAACTCGCCGAGCGTCTTGCCGGCAAACGGACCGGCGATCAGCTGGCCCATTTCGATCACGCGCACACCTTTCAGCGCGGCGGGCGAGGTTGGAAGCGAAGGTTGACCACTCATGATGAAGGCTCCTGAAATTGCGGTTGGCGCGTGAGGGCGCTTTGCCTCAGCTGAAGAGCCAAGGCTCGTGGGCGCGGCGGGTACGCTCGTACTCGCGGATACGCTCGGCTTGCTCGAGCGTCAGCGCGACGTCGTCCAGCCCGTTGAGCAGGCGGCGCTTGCGTTCGGGTTCGATGTCGAAAGGGATTGGGTCACCGCCGATGGGCCGAATGCACTGGGCTTCCAGATCGATCGCCAGGCGCAGGCCTGGGGTGCGGGCAATGAGATCGAACAGATTCTGGACAATGCGTTCGTCAAGCTTGATCGGCAGCATGCCGTTCTTGAAGCAGTTGCCGTAGAAGATGTCGGCAAAGCTCGGTGCGATCAGCGCGCGGATGCCGAAATCCGACAATGCCCAGGCGGCATGCTCCCGGCTGGATCCGCAACCGAAGTTGTCACGCGTGAGCAGGATCTGTGCGCCCGCGAAACGGGGCTGGTTCAGCACGAAATCGGCATCTGGCCGGCGGGTCGACACGTCCTGGCCCGGCTCACCGTGGTCGAGATAGCGCCACTCGTCGAACAGGTTAACGCCGAAGCCGGTGCGCTTCACCGATTTCATGAACTGCTTCGGGATGATCGCATCGGTGTCGACATTCGCGCGGTCGAGTGGCACGACGAGTGCTTCCAGTTTGGTAAAGGGCTGCATCAGAGGCCTCTGCGGGAAACGTCGACGAAGTGACCGACGATGGCTGCCGCGGCGGCCATCGCGGGACTAACGAGGTGGCTGCGACCACCGGGGCCCTGACGGCCTTCGAAGTTGCGGTTGGACGTGGAGGCGCACCGCTCGCCCGGATGCAGGCGGTCGTCGTTCATGCCGAGACACATCGAGCAGCCAGGCTCGCGCCATTCGAAGCCTGCCGATTTGAAGACGACGTCAAGACCCTCGGCTTCGGCCTGCGCCTTGACGAGCCCCGAGCCAGGCACCACCAGCGCGAGCTGGATGGTAGGCGCGACGTGTTTGCCCTTCACGATGGCCGCGGCCGCGCGCAGGTCCTCGATGCGCGCATTGGTGCATGAGCCGATAAAGACCTTGTCGAGCGCGATGTCCGTGAGCGGCGTGCCGGGCTCGAGACCCATGTACGTCAGCGCACGTGTCATGCCGGCGCGGCGGACGGGATCTGCTTCATTTGACGGGTTGGGGACCGTGTCGTCGATGGATACCACCATTTCGGGCGACGTGCCCCAGGTGACCATCGGCCGCAAGCGCGTCGCGTCGATGTCGACGATCTTGTCGAAGCGGGCGCCCTGATCGCTGACAAGCGTGCGCCAATAGGCCACCGCGGCATCCCCGTGCGCGTCGCGGGGCGCAAAGGGCGGCCCTTGACATAGTCGATCGTGACGTCGTCGACGCCGATGAGTCCGACCCGGGCACCCGCTTCGATCGCCATGTTGCACAGGGTCATGCGGCCTTCCATCGACAGGGCGCGGATCGTGCTGCCCGCGAATTCCATCGCGTAGCCGGTGCCGCCGCCGGTGCCGATCTTGCCGATGATCGCGAGCACGAGGTCCTTGGCTGTGACGCCGAGGGGCAGCGTGCCCTCGACGTGCACGAGCATCGACTTCATCTTCTTGACCGACAGGCATTGCGTCGCCAGCACGTGCTCGACTTCCGACGTGCCCACGCCGAACGCCAGCGCCGCAAATGCACCGTGGGTGCTCGTGTGGGAGTCGCCGGCCACGACCGTCATGCCCGGCAGCGTCGCGCCCTGTTCGGGACCCACCACGTGGATGATGCCTTGCCTGGGGTTGCGAATACCGTACGACGTAATGCCGAACTCGCTGCAGTTCTTGTCGAGTTGGGCGACCTGGATGCGCGATAGCGGGTCCGCGATCGCGTCGATGCTCGTGCGCTCCGATGCCAGCGTGGGCACGTTGTGGTCAGCTACCGCAAGCACCGTCTCGGGGCGCCAGGGCTTGCGCCCGGACAGACGAAGCGCTTCGAACGCCTGCGGGCTCGTCACCTCGTAGACAAGGTGACGGTCGACATAGAGCAGCGTCGGACCGTCAGGTGTTTCCGCCACGACGTGGCTTTGCCACAGTTTGTCGAACAACGTGCGGGGCGTACTGGCTAACTCCATTGCGGTGTCTCCATGCATTCAGATGAAGGAATGATTCTTTATCTGCTCTTCCGCCATGACTGGCTGGAGTGTGCTTGATGGAGAACGATTGTCCGCGGGAGGTGCCGCGGTGGGAATGCAATAGTGGGGAAGCGAGCTTTCACGAACCGCGAAAGCGGCCGCGAGGCAGGTCCCGTCAGTTGTCAGTTGGTGGAAGCGGTATCCGGCGTTGAACGGATCAGGTGATTGACGAGCAGGCGCGCTGGCTTCGGCAGTGCATTGAGATCCCGTGCGCAGATGAGCAGGTCCCGGTCAGCCCATTCTTCCGACAGACCGATCTTGCGCAAGCCCATCGAGCACAGGTGCGGACGTACCGCTGCGTCCGGCAGCACGGCGATACCGAGCCCTGCGTCCACCATCCGGCACATCGCGTCGAAGCTGCGGACTTGAATCCGCAGCTTCAACCGTCCGCCCGACACGCTGGTAGCGAGCTGAAGCCGCTTCGCAAGTGACGTGTTGTGCGTCAGGCTGACAAAGTCGAACTCGAGAGCGTCGTCGAAGCGCACCGACTTGCGCCGGCCGAGCGGATGCCCGTCTGGTACGACCAGCACCAGACGATCGCGGCGGTATAACGTGGTTTGAAGACCAAGCGTCGGCATCTGGTCGGCCATGATGCCGAAATCGGCGTGTCCGTCGACCACCGCCAATGCGATCTGCTCGCTGTTTTGCTCTTCAAGCTCGATGCGGATTTCCGGATTCGCGGCGGCGAACGCGGCAATGTCCGACGGCAGGAACTGCGTGACCGCTGAGGTGTTGGCCCACAGGCGAACGACGCCCACAACACCGGCCGCATAGTCCGACAGATCGGCGGTCATCAGGTCCACATCGTTCAGGATGCGCTGCGCATGACGCTTGAGCGCCTCGCCCGCCGCGGTGAGCGTAATGCCGCGGGAGTGTCGCTCGAATAGCTCCGTGCCAATTGCGGACTCGAGGTCCGCAATTCTCTTGCTCGCAGCACCTATCGCGAGATGGGCGAGCTCAGCGCCTTTGCTGATGCTGCCGCTGCGAACAACGAGTGCGAAAAGTGAGAGTGAGACGAGATCGAGACGATGGAGATTCATGCCCTGATGCTCCGGCCGTGGCGATACGTCAATTATGGCGCACCGAGCACGCTGTGCACTCACCAAGCGTCATTCCTGCTCGGACATCGGGTTCGAGCGCACGCGCAGTAGAGTTCACTTCGGTGCTGCGTACCGCCATCTCGAAAACTCGCTCGGCCACGATGTTGTCGGGGCTTATATCAAGAGCTCGCTGATTGGTTAACCCATGGCGGCCTCAAATCTGAAGTGCAACACCTTGCTTCGGGTAAGGTGCTCCGATGCAAAGCAGAACTTCGTACCAACAACTTCAGCCTGAGGAGCGCATGACGATTGCGAGCATGAGCCAGAGCGATTCGAGTGTGCGGGCCATGGCCCGCACACTCGGGCGCTCGGCGGGCACCGTCAGCCGTGAACTGAGGCGAAACAGCTGTGCGCTGCGTGGCTACGCGAGCCTGCCGGCGCAGGCCATGAGGCAGGCGCGGCGGGTTCAGGCGCGCCCGGTAGCGAAGCTCGATCCGCAACACGCTCGGTGGGGCGCGGTGCTGACTTTGTTGGATTGGAAGTGGTCGCCGCAACAGATCGCCGGTATCCTTAAGCGAGTGTGGCCCGAGGACCCCAGCATGCATGTATCTCACGAGACGATCTACACGGCCATTTACGCGCAGCCCAGGGGCGAGTTGCGCCGCCAGCTCATCGCCTGCCTGCGCCATGGCCGCAGCACACGCATGCCACGCAAGCGCGGGGTTGATCGACGCGGGCAGATTCCTGAGATGGTCAGCATCCATGTGCGCCCGCCCGAGGTCGAGGACCGCGTCATGCCGGGCCACTGGGAGGGTGACTTCATCAAGGGCGCGGGCAACAAGTCTTCGGTGGGCGTGCTGGTCGAACGCAGCAGTCGTCTGGTGCTGTTGGCCAAGATGGATGACGCTACTGCGGCCTCGGCGCTGGCCGGCTTTTCTGCCAAGCTCAATTCGATTGCTGAGCCGCTGCGCCAGAGCCTGACGTACGACCAGGGAAAGGAGATGACGCGCCACAGTGAGCTCAGCGCCAACACTGGCGTCAAGGTGTACTTCTGCGATCCGCACAGCCCCTGGCAGCGCGGCACTTGTGAGAACACCAACGGGCTGCTGCGCCAGTACCTGCCCAAGGGCACCGACTTGTCCGTGCACACACAAGAAGAACTCGACGCAATTGCCGACAGCTTGAACAAGCGACCTCGTGCTACGCACGCGTTCCACTCCCCACTGGAGGTGTTCGCTCGTATGCTCAAACAAGTTTCTCACCCCCAACTTCAATTCACTGACGCGGGTGTTGCACTTGGGACTTGAAACCGCCAATGAATTCTCCCGGCGCGGGATTGATGCCCGGGGGTCAAGACCTTGCAAAGAGGTCGCAGTCTCAACCGCACAGGCCAAGCGCCCGGCGCGGCGACGGTAGTGAAGCTCCCCAGCAGACCGAACGTATAAGGCATCGGAGACAAGGATGCTGAGTCCTCATGAATTCGCCACATTGATCCTACTCAGGCAGGAACGGGATCCGCATGACCTGGATCCCGTGGATCTTGACTCCCTGCTGTGTCACCAGCTCGTCATGCTGGAGAAAAGTCCCTCTGGCCAAGCCTTCCCTCGCATCACACACCGCGGACATTCGATTCTTGACGCCGTCGGGCGGGGCCGCTAAGGCACCGTCCGCTCGTAACGTATTGCGGCCTTCCTGCCCTCGGCGATCCTGCGGACCGCCGAGGGCAGGTTGCGTGCGCTGTCGCCTCGCCAGGTGAGTCGCTCCCAGCAGTTGGCCGATCCAACCACCCTATCGCGTCAATCCGGCGGCACGCTGCCCCAAGGACGTGCAGGGGCCAACTCAGGAGCCATATCGTGCCTACCTTGCCCACCGAACAGATTGCGGCTGTGCCGGCCGCCAATCTCGACATCCTGTTCGATCTGACGAACACGATCCTTTCCGCCTTCCAGAAAGTGATCGAACTAAATTTGCAGACGATGAAATCGGCCTTGACGGAAACGGACGAACCCACGCGGATGGCCTTCTCCGCCAACGATCCGCAGCAACTGCTGGTTGTAAGCGAATCTGTTGCAGCGCACTGGCGAGCAGGCACCGTCAAATTGACGTCAACAGTACGATATCGCCTCTGCCACGCAAGCTGAATTCGCGAAGGTCGCCGATGCACAATACGAAGAGAACAAGCGCAAGATGCACGACGTCATCGACGGCGTCGCGAACGGCGCTCCGGCTGGTTCGGGGGTCGCCGTGTCCGCCTGGCAATCGCCGATGGCCGCGACGACCACCCTATACGAAATCGGATCCGCGCCTTGCTCTTGCAAGCGAACAACTGGCGCTGGTACACCTTGAGCCGTTCCACCACCAGGTCTCGCTCCGTCGTCGCCACACGCGAAGCTCACCGCGCAACACATCGCGCTTGGTGGGGTCGTCGTACTTTTTGCGCAAAATCTGGCGGTTTTGATCCGAAAACCCATACGGATCAAGGACTTGCTAAATTGCCTGCCTCGCGAAAGAGGTGGGCCTGCGGAGCCTTGCTGCAACCGGCCCTCTGGGCAATCACCGCCAGATTTTGCGTAAAAAGTACGGATACCCCTACTTACGCGCCATTCGACCTCTCGCACATGCCGCAATAGGCGCATTTTCGAGAGTGTCGACTCGTAACTCTTATATGTGAAGTCGCACCATCCCCCGTCACCCTGGAGGATGGGTGTCGTATACGACATTTCCCACCGTCAAGGTACGCCGATCATAGGAAGGACTTCACACCAGGATTTTCTTGTCTCAGTCCGGTCGCAATTTCGGATATTGCGATTTCGATTATTTCGAATTACAATGCTCCCGTACTCAGACTGAGCCGGAGAATTTCATGAATGTGACCATCAGCAATACGGCGCTGCCTTCGGCAGATGAGAGCGCTATTGCCCGTGAGTCCAGCCGTAGCCTTGCGGTGGTCCTGGACAACCGTTCTGAAACGCAGCAATTTGACTTCAAGACCGACAAGGGAGAGATGCGCAGCGTCACCCTGCCGACCTCGGCGCTGAAGCTTCTGGTTGAAGTGCTGGCCGAAATCGGGCAAGGGAACGCTGTTTCGATCATCCCAATCCATGCCGAGTTGACCACACAGGAAGCCGCAGACCTGCTCAACGTTTCGCGGCCGTATCTGGTTCAACTGCTGGAAAAGGGGAAATCCCGTTCCGGAAGGTGAACACGCATCGACGCGTGCTCTATCAGGACGTGGTTAGTTATAAACAACGCATCGATGAAGCGCGACGCAAGGCGTTGGACGAGCTCTCCGCTCAGGCACAAGAGCTTGACATGGGCTATTGAGCATGGCGTCTAATTTCGCAGTTGTATACGATGCCTGCGTTCTTTATCCAGCCCCATTGCGAGACCTCTTGATGCGCCTTGCGCTGACGGACTTGTACCGTGCCAAGTGGACGGACCGAATCCATGATGAGTGGACGAGCAATCTATTAGCGAAGCGAAAAGACCTCACAGAGCAACGGCTGGCACGGACACGTGCACTGATGAATCAGAATGTGCGTGAGTCGCTGGTCGCCGGGTATGAGCATCTGATTGCGTCCGTCGTTTTGCCCGATCCAGATGATCGGCATGTGGTCGCTGCCGCCATCCATAGCGGGGCCGAAGCGATCATCACGTTTAACATGAAGGACTTCCCGAAGGCGGCGCTCGACAAGTTCAACATCGAGGCGATCCACCCAGACGATTTCATCGTGGATCTCCTTGACCTGAACGCAGGCAAAGTTCTCGCCGCAGTGGCAGAACACCGTGCATCGCTCAAGAACCCACCGAAATCTGTCCCCGAGTATTTGAGCACTTTGACCGCCCAAGGCCTTACGCAGACGGTTTCCATCCTTACACAATTCGGCATGGCGGTCTAACGCGCTCGGGTCGGGTCAATGCGCTGGCGACGAAGCGATTGTTCGGGACGTCCAACTCCACGCGGGAGATACCCTCGGGGCTCATCCTCTCGGACATCACCGCCTGGGTCCGAGTAGCAATCTGCGCAGGCTTGCGCGTTGCTGCCAACCCCAAGACCGCGGCTGGATATCGAGCCGTGGGCGGCGTCGCTGCCTGCAGGCTTTCGCGGCTGTCGGGGTCCCATTCAAACCAATGGGATCGCCGCACTCATTGTTATATAGCATAACAATTTAACATAATAACGATTATGCCTGGACATAGCTGTAGCGGCAAAGTTGTAATGTCCGGTTTCAGCAAAGTTGAAATGTCCGCCTGAGGCGCCCTTCATGGTATTCAGCCTGCCCGGTTGAATGCAATGGAGACGCCAGAGGATGGCTAGACTCGAGGTCATTACAGTAAGCATGCGTGAATTAGACAGGCTCAAGACCGTCCAGGCGGTCGTGGATGGTCAGTTGCGGCTCGGCGTGGCCGCCGAACGGTTGGAGATCACGGATCGGCAATTCCGGCGGCTGCTGGAACGGTACAGGCAGGAAGGCCCGTCCGGACTGGTGTCCCGCAAGCGCGGCCGGCCCAGCAACAACCGCATGCCGGCGGGCCGCGAATCCGTGGCCCTTGGGCTGATCCGGGAACATTACGCCGACTTCGGCCCGACGCTGGCCTGCGAGAAGCTGCGCGAGCGACATGGACTGACCTTGTCCAAGGAAACGATCCGCCGAATGATGGTGGGCGCCGGGCTTTGGGTTCCACGCAAGCAGCGCCCGCCCAAGATCTACCAGCCACGCAACCGGCGCGCCTGTCTCGGTGAACTGATCCAGATCGATGGCTGTGACCACCGCTGGTTCGAAGACCGGGCGCCGGCGTGCACGCTGCTGGTCTATGTCGACGACGCCACCAGCCGGATCATGGAGCTGCGTTTTACCCACTCGGAGGCCACCTTCACGTACTTCGCCGCAACGCGGGCCTACCTGGAGCGCCATGGCAAGCCCGTGGCGTTCTATAGCGACAAAGCCAGCGTATTCCGCGTCAACAAGCCGAGCGCGACCGGTGGTGACGGGCATACCCAGTTTGCCCGGGCCTTGTTCGAACTGAACATCGAGGGTATCTGTGCCAACAGCAGCCAGGCCAAGGGCCGCGTGGAACGGACCCACCTGACCCTGCAGGACCGACTCGTGAAGGAACTGCGCCTGCGTGGTATCAGCACGATGGAGGCCGCCAACGCCTTTATGCTGGAATTCATCGCCGACTACAACGCACGCTTTGCTAAGGTGCCGCGCAACAGCCACGACGCGCATCGGCCGCTGCGACCAGATGAGAATCTGGATCTGATCTTCACTTGGCGCGAACCGCGCTGCGTGTCCAAGAGCCTGACGATTCAGTACGACAAGATGCTCTACCTGCTTGCCGACACCTCGGAGCATCGCAAGCTGGCCGGTCGCTATATCGATGTCTATCACTACCCGGATGGACGCATAGAACCGCGGGCGAATGGCGCCGCCCTTCCCTACGCTATCTACGACCGGTTGTCGGAAATTGATCAAGGTGCGATCGTCGACAACAAGCGGATCGGACACGTCCTGCAGATGGCGCAATACGTTCAGGAGAAGCGTGACAACCGGCGCTCTCAGGCTGTGCCAAGCACGGATGGAACACCGCGCAAACGCGGCAGGCCGCCCGGCAAGAAGGCCCAACGATCGCTCGATCAGAATGACATGCTGGAAGCGCTGCAGCGGTTGCAGAAGCAGCCATGGCCACTCAACGGAACCGACAACTGATTCGCTAGTTGTGCCATTCCAACAGGATCATCTCTAGCGCTCTTCTATTCGTGGCATGCTTCTAGATCTACAGCAAGGGGGAAGCATGCCACGTCCGCTCTGGAAGCAGGATTTCATTCGTTGGTTAATAGCACTCTCGCCAGCGCTTCTGATCTTGTCAGCAACCGCAGCTACGGATGCACGCCCACAGATCTACGTCGGTTTTTACAAAGACCGCGGAATGCTCGTCCTCTATCCCAACAACCCGAGGACAGCAAGGATCTTTCTAGACGGCGACTTCGGCGAGAACGTGACGCACATAAGTTGTGGTGGCCACATCGAGACAACAGCTAAGCGGATTGGAGAAGACACCTATATTGCTGCCGAGCAAAGTACAGACAAATATTTCTCCGACCAAGTCTGCAGACTAAGAATCAAAGTGACGGGGCGCCGTGCGATTGTCTCAGAGGAGTCTTACGGGTGCGCACTCTGGCGTGGCGCATGCGCATCGTTCTCTGGCCATGCGCGCCGTGTCTTTCCCTAAAATCCCGCCCCGGCGGAAAGCGCTGCCGCCAAGCTTCAACCCGGACATTTCAGCTTAGCTGAAGACCGGACATTTGAATTTAGCTGAGAGGGCGACATTTCAGAACGTCCTTGACAGTAGCTTTGATTTCGGTGCAATTTGCGACGGTTCGCAAGCCCAGCATCAGCGCGGACGTGTCCTCGTAAGCTATTGATTAATAGAGGATTTCTGTTTGGCCATCGATCAACCGCAAACGGCGTCATTGCGAGTTCGATTTCAGCCCGCAGCGCTTGTTTTGGGTGCAGTTTGTGACGGCAGTAGTTGTCCGACGTAGCGCTCAACTGGGAAGCGGAAGACGCCCCGGAGATTGATGCCCTCTAGCCGTGTTGGGGCGATTCGCCCGAACGACTCGGGTGCCACGGGCTGCCGTCGTTTCACTTGCCGATCGAGCACTGTCTGCATCTGACCGGTATTCCACGCCATCACGATGTTAGCCAGCAAGCTTAGCGCGTCGGCGACGGCCTGCATCTCGTCGGCGCGCCTAGCCTGCGTGGGGGCGACTCGGCCTGTATAGATCGCCCGCTTTAGCGAGTTGACCGCCTCGCCGCGATTAAGCACGCGTAACAGCTCACGCCGGAACCCGGCATTGACGAAGTAGTCGGCAAGGAACGCGGTGCGCAGCAGCTTGCCTAACTGCACGCCGGCGTCATAGATAGGGTCGCCCCGTGCGGCCGAGCCGAATCGCGCTAGGGCTGCCACAGCGCTGGCGTGTCCCGACATCACGGAGGCTGTCAGGTGCACCAAAGGGTCCCACTGCGCCTCGATCGCAGCCAAATCCACATTGGCGAGACACACGGATGCGATCTCATCGGGAACAGCAACGCCGCGAGGTACGAAGAGACGACGCTGCTTGAGTTCTCGCAGTCGGGGACACAGGTCGAACCCAAGAAGCCTGGCCAGCGCCATTGCGAAGTCGGTATAGCCATGAGTGTCGACCGCCAATTGTGTGGTCTCGATTCGCTCCTGCCGCACAACGCCCTCGATCGCCGCGCCGGCCTGCCTTTCGTTGAGCACAATCGGCTGGGCGTGAAAGATCCCCCACCGATCTCGGACGTGAGTGTAGATACCTACCGAGGCGGTGTGGCGACGTGGGTCTTGCCGTGCCTGCCAGACGCGCTGGCTTGTCTCCAGGCTCATCATGTCCGAGGAGGCGAGATCCGACCGGCCCCAACTCGCCGCGATCGGATGGCGGTGCATGAACTCCAGAACTGCCTTACAGGCCTGAACCAGCCGCCTCTCATCTCCCGCCCAGCGCATGGCGTGGCGGATGCTCGTGGCTGACAATTGTGGAATCATCCTGGCACACTCGGCCGCCGTCAGACTCGTGCCATGCGCGAGGATGCCAGCGTAGACCATCAACAGTTCCTGCACAGACCGGGGCTCGCGGCCGAGCATGATCCAGCTGAAGCGCGTCTGGGCGTCCACTGCCAAGATGACCTCCGGCAACTGAACATCGCCGATGTGGTGGTCAAGGCGGGTCCGCAGCCTTGAGACCTCGGGATCCTCTTCCTGTGCCGCTAGCGGTGCCAGGTGCAACTCGTCATCGACGCGTAGCGTGCCGGCGCGCGTCGCTACCGCGACCGCGGCAATGCCTGTGCGCACGCGCTCAAGCAACGGCCCGAGAAAGTCGGCAGCTTGGGCTGGCAGCGACAGCCGCGTATAGTGGCGCCGAGCTTCAGCCTGCCAACGCTCGGCTGGCAGGAACAAGCGCTCGCGACCTCGGAAGCTCAATGAATGCTCGATCCAGACTGAGCCGTTGCGAACGGCGCGGCGCAAGGCAAACAGGGTGGCGACTTCAAGTGCCCGGAAGGCGCGCTCGCGATCGGCACCGCTGATCGCATCGAGCCAGGCTGGCCCTAGGCAAGGGGCGGTCACGTCATCGGGTAAGCTTCGAACGGCCTTCGCATACAGGTGGCGCAGCTTGCCCAGAGCGTCAATTACCGGGTGTTCGCCGGTGGCTTGCCAGGGCAGCTTGGCGACGGCGACCAGTAACGCGCGTACGGGCCTGATGGCGTCGATCAGCCGCAGCCTGATCGCAGACGACCGGCTCGGTGTGCGCTGAGTGCGCTTGTCGGCCACCAATTGGGCCAGATGCGGGCGCAGCTCGGCATCCGGAATACTCCCATCGCTACTCAAGCTGGCCAGCTCGTCGAGCAGTTGCCGGTATTGTGCGGCCCAGTCGATGGGAGCCTTCACACCCTCCGCGCTCTGCCGCCATAGATCTGCCACCCGGCGCTGAAACATGAGGATCAGCTGGTCAGTGGCAGTGAGCAGGCAATATCGCAGGAAGCAGCCCAGCTCGACGGTGCGTGCCGGCTCCTTAATTCGTGCGCTGAGCGATGGGGACCGCGCCGCCAAGCGACGTGCAAAACGGCGCACCAAAACATCGTTGAGACCGAAACGATGGCGGTCGACGCCAATCTCGACTAGCCACTCGATACGTTCGAGCACTTCGGCGAACTGTCGCGTCGAGTGCTTCGCCGGGACCGCCCACAGCCAGTTCTGGACGTGCTGACCATCCGGTCGTGCTTGTTCCATTGCGGCTAGCCATCTTCGCCATGTCGCGGGAGGTACCGCCGAATGGATCGAGGCGCAGGCACCGGACTCAAGCTCGGTCAATGCCGCTGCGACAAGGCTTCGGATGGCGCGCTCATGCACGATGATCAGTCGATGCTGATACAGCCACTGGTGCGCATATGACAGCAGTCGGTCCCGATCGGCGCAATGCAGCACTTCATCACGCAGCGCCCGCACAAGGGCTCGACGTTGATGTACCGTTATCCAACGAAACCCGAGCGTCTGGCAGGCCAGCAGTTGATGGTCGGAGAGCGTTCGCCCACGCGCGTAGAGCGCCCGCAAGGACGCTAGATCCGGCGTATTGATGCCGAGTTCCGTGCCGAGGTGGCGAAGCAGGACTGGTGGCAGGATACTGAACGCATCCAATAGGCAGCCGCTCATGCGCAAAAAGCCAATGTGCAGCGCCAGGCCCAGCTTCATCGTTGGGCCGCGCCGTCGCCCGATCAGTTCGTGCTCGGCGTGGCTGTATGTGAAGAACGTCTGCAATTCGAAATTGCTGAGTTCACGCGGCACCTCGCGCGCGCCCAAAAGGTGCTCTGCCAGCCTTGCATCTCGTGCGCCTCCCGTGCCTAGGGCCAAACAAGATACGCCAAGCAGAAGCGAACAGCAAACCTCAAAAAATCAATAACTTAGGCATGAGCCCCCGCGTCGCTGCTGGGCTTGCGAACCGTCGCATATTGCACCGAAATCAAAGCTACCCCGGGAAGCTCATCCTATTTGGCGCTGATGGAGGAAAAGGCGCCACAACGCCTACCAGCGCTGCCACTCAACGTTTGGCTTGCGGCGGGAAGGTGGCACTGCCCGACTACTTGCCGTGCTTTGCCTTCACGTCAACCGTACACTTTTCCTTGGCATCGCCGGACATGGCATCGCATTCCTCCCTGTCGGCCTTGTACTTAGTCGTCCAGGGCGTCCTTCTTGGCTTCGCGACTAGCCTCCGCGATATCTTTGCGGGTGCCCGTGGCGGCGGCCTTCTCGACCCTGACCGCGCTAAGCGCCTTCTTGTGAGCCACCTTGACTTTCTTCACGCAAACATCCTTGTCTTTGCCCTTCCTGTCGCCGCACATTTCCTTAGCCACGTCGTAGTCTCGGTCGGTCTTGACCTTGTGTGCCTTTGCTTGCGCCTTTGCTGTGCCGGCGCGCGTGGCTTTGGCGTTGGCCTTCGCAACATCGCGATCCCGCTTGGCCTGCGCTTTGCAGACATCCTTGGCGTTGGCCTTCATGTCGCCGCATTTTTTCTCGCCATCTTGTATTGAGCGTCGGCCTGCTTCACCGCGGCGTCGTAGTCTGCCTTCACACCCTCGGACGCAGCTTTTGCAAGCGCAGAAGTCGTCGATGCGGTAGCCTTATTCATGATCTTGATCCTTAATAGTGAATTAAAGAGCGTAAGAACACGCGTCGGGCGCTCATTTCAGCATGGAGTGCCCGGCGGCACGGATCACCATTGGGATCTCCATTCACCGATATTCGTCCTGAGTCGGCATGTCCTTCGCGAGGCGTCACAGTAAGACCTCGGTTGTTCCCAGGCATCTGCACGACTCGGCGTCGCCCTGCCCAGTAGACCCTGACATTAGTCCGCAGCGCTGTCGGTACGATGACGGACAATTCGGACAACTTTATCGGCAGCGCACCGCGTTCCCGTTTGTGGCTGTTTGGCCTGCTGCCGATGTAGACAGCCGCCGCCGGACTGCAAGCAGGCATCGCGGCTATAGATCCGTGCGATCACAGGCGCCTCTGCCGCGCACGACCGCCGGCCGGTTGCCCAATCGCCATCCCGCGAGTGAAGAGTTTCAGCGAGCGTCGCGGCATCCGTGAGGACATACTGGACACTGTGGCGCACGAGCAGAGACACAAGCCCGCCAACCAGCCTTCGAGAGTCACCATGACGACTAGTGGGCGCAGGTCCGCGTTCACAGGCCGGCGCCTTAAAGGTGGTGCCGACATGGCCACGGTCGCCCCATGCGCAAGTTGAATGGCTTATTCGCTTCTACAATCAACCACTGTCGCACCACTTCGAGGCGTTTATGGAACACGACAGGATCCCGTCCTCAACGGTCGACAGCGAAGCTGATTCGTGGTTTGCGAAGCTTGGACCAGGCCTCATCACCGGGGCGGCGGACGACGACCCGAGCGGCATCGCCACCTATTCGCAGGCGGGCGCGCAATTCGGCTTCAACATGCTGTGGACCGTCCTGTTGACGTATCCGCTGATGGTCGCCATTCAGATCGTGAGCGCAAGAATTGGACGGGTGAGTGGTCATGGTCTCGCGACGAATCTGCGGCACCATTACCCGCGGTGGTTACTGTATGGCACCGTCGTCCTGCTGCTTGTTGCGAACACAATCAACATCGCCGCCGACCTGACGGCCATGGGCGCGGCCGTGAATCTGCTCATCGGTGGACCTACGCGAGCTTACACGGTCGGACTGGGTGCGTTTTCGCTGGTTCTGCAGGTGTTTGTACCGTACCACAGGTATGTCCATGTCCTCAAATGGCTCACCCTGACACTGTTCGCCTATGTCGGGATCGTCTTCGCGGTCCAGATCCCGTGGGCAACGGTGGCGCTGCGGGCGGTGTTTCCGCACGGATCGTGGGGCGCAGGCTACATCACGACAGTGGTCGCCGTGTTCGGCACCACCATCAGCCCATATCTGTTCTTCTGGCAGGCGTCGCAGGAAGTCGAGGAACTGCACGCAAAAGAAGGACAACAGGCGCTCACGAGGATGCCGTCGCAGGGTCCGGCAAACCTGAGCCGCATCCGCATGGATACGTCGATCGGGATGGCGTTTTCCAACCTCATTGCGTTTTTCATCATTCTCACCACTGCGGTCACGCTGCATGCACACCACATCACCGATATACAGACTTCAACGCAGGCCGCGTCCGCGCTGAAACCAATCGCGGGCGAGTTTGCGTACCTGCTCTTCAGCGTCGGCATCAGCGGCACAGGCCTGCTCGCGTTGCCAGTGCTGGCGGGCTCGGCTGCCTACGCAATGGCCGGCACATTCCGCTGGAAAAACAGCCTCGCGCTCGAACCGCAACTGGCGAAACGATTTTACGGAATCATCGTGCTCGCGACAGTCGTGGGCCTCGCGCTCGACTTCACGTCACTCGACCCGATCAAGGCGTTGTTCTGGAGCGCCGTCATCAATGGCGTCACATCGGTGCCGATCATGGTGCTAATGATGCTAATGGCGTCGAATACCAAGGTCATGGGCACATTCGTCACGCCCATTTGGCTTCGAGCTCTTGGATGGCTTTCTGCCGGTGTGATGGCTGCCGCCGTGATCGCGATGTTTATTTTCATCTGAGAAGGAGAGCTCACTCTGGCGGCGTCGACATAGGTCCCAGTCCGGACAGAGAGGATCGCCAACCTCGAGTTGGACGACCGCTACCCCTCACGGCCGATCTGCAAGCGGAGGCTGGCGGATCGTCGGGTGCCTTTGCGGCCATTCGAAGCTCGAGTCTCCATGATCTCCTTCGTGGAGACCACGCAGCCATGCGCAGCTTAAAGGCGGGCGGCGTACGGCTCGCCAAGGAGGCTCAGGGAGATTCGCACGCGTGGTTTTCCAGCAGGCAAGGAGCGGGTCGAGCGGCTGATGGGTGAGAACGATATCCGGGCACGGCACAAACGCCGCTATCGGGCGACGGCGGACTCCAAAACACGCGCTGCCGATCGCGCCTAACCGGCTTGAACGCAACTTCATGCCGGCTGCACCGAATCAGGTCTGGACAGCGGACATGTCTGGACCGCTGAAGGCTGGCTGTACCTAGCAATCGTGCTTGGCCTGTTCAATCGCGAAGTCGTCGGTTGGCTCAGACGACAGACAGCGGCGCAGGCGACAGATCGAGCATGATGCGAAGCTCGACATTGTCGGGATCGCGCGGCTGCCAGATGCGACCGATGACCACAAAAATGATTGGCTGTCCGGGGAACTGAATCAGGTCCCCAATTACCGGCGCAATCGCGCCTGTGTGAGGCGTGAGATCCAAGGCGATGTCCCTCGCTGCGGCCTGAGCGGCGGGCGTAAACTCTAAGGTAATCGTAAGTTTCATACGAAGCGCTTCGTGGTCGAGGTCCCTCGATTGTTCCATATCTTTGGCAAGATGCCTGGCCTTAGGTCGGGGATCGCCACAAGTTCTCATTTTTCTCACTGATCTGCTTGGCATGTGGGCCGATTCGCCCCACATCCGCGGGCGCTGATAGAACTGCTCGCGCTTCAAGTCAACTTGTGATGCAGCCGATCAGCGAGAACTTGAGAACATTCTGTCGTATGGCCTTCAACTGAACGAAATCGCGTCAGCCACGCGAGCCGAATTCGCCAAGGTCGCCATGGCGCAAAACGAAGCACACAATCGCGGGATGCAAGAACTCCGTCGATAACGTCGCGAACAGTACGCGGTCGGGCTCAGAACCCGCCGTTGCTGAGCTGGCGTCGGTGATCAATTGGCACCCGCTTCGGCGCACTGCGTGCCCAGGTTAGTCCATGGAGCCTATGTGCCAAAATATGATCCTCGTGCTGTCTGCGATCCCCTTCCTGGTGAGCACGGGCGTGGAAATGGCTCAGTCGTCGGACGTGCGTACGGACCAAGGCTCTAAAGGGAGCCGCATTATGCCGGGGCCGGGCGCGCCATCTGGGAACATGGCCGGGGGCCACCCCCACTAACCCCGGCGGACTCGCGCGGAATCCGCACGACGTGCCTGCCGTGCCGGAGACCAATGGTGGACTCCCGCCTGCCTAGGCGGCAAGCCAAAGGCAGCGCCGGAAAGCGCCGGAAAGGCTGACAGTGGCGGGTTGCATGGCAGGGAGCGCAAAGATACAGGTGGGGCGACGATCGACCAAAGTCGCGTCCCGGACACAAAAGCGCGTTGGAGAGCCGATGTGCCACAGCCGCCACTATCTGTTCCAGTGTGACCTGGAGCGGCTCGCGGAAGAATCATCCCGGTTTCCTCCCGCAAGTCGGCGTCCGTGCCGGCCGACGTCGACGAACTCAATCCTAAAGGCCGGCCCATGACGCTTGCCAGCGTTAGGCAGCCCTCTAGCGTCAGCGGTCTTGTGGAGGCAATGCGCGCAACCGATCGAGCGCTGTAATAGCGGTATTGCACTCGTCTTCGTTGTGTAATCGTTGGGCGTCGATATAAGTCAGTATCGATCTCACCAAGGTGTTCTTGTCCTCACATGTTGGCGCTGATGTAGTGTCGCACTCCGCCTCCAACTCCGATAGCAAGCTTTCCCGGATCAAGTCAGTGAAAAATCTACAGGCGGAGGTGTGGAACCTGCTCTCAGGGGACGCGGGGGAGCGTCGGTGACTGCAGCCGCTGGCCCGAGGATGCTACCACCAAGGTGATCAATCGCATTTCTTATGACGATGGGTAGATTAGTGCGGCAAGTTCACACCTAGACAGAATGTATTGACCTGCCTCCTGCTTGAATCGGCCTTCTCCTAATGCAGTTGCTCTTGCACTAGGGTCTGGACGAAACGCCAGCGCATCCTATACTGAAAGACCGCATCCGGGTTGGGACCAGATCTGGCCAGCACGTGTTCCAATGCATGCCGGGGCGTGACGGCAAGCCCGCGAGGGCGAGCCATCCCGGTCGTCTCCGTCTATTTGAGGATTCGACCGGGATTCGTTATTACGCGACTTTCGTAAGCCACTGATTTCTAATCGTTTTTCGGCTTCGACACGTGGAATGCCCCTCCGCTTTTTTCCCAGAAAGCCCACGAGTCAGCCTTGTACTGATCGCAGGCCCATTGCTCATGGTGCTGGGCGCACATGGTTAGCAGGCTATGGGGACGGTGACCGGGTGACTGACCGGCGCGCCGTGTTCTCCGATGGAGCTCGGGTAAGTGATTCGGGGCGTACTCCAATGGGGCCTGCACGGAGGGCTGCCGGTAGCGCGTTGGCTGGCCAGAAATTAGTGTGAATTATTGGGTAGCTAGATTTCGAGTGATCGAGAGGTGGCATGCGGCCCGAAGCGTGGCACTTGCACCCTTTCAAAAACGCGGCATTCCGCCGCGCCATGGAGAGCACGATGGGACAGCAACAGCAACCCGGCCAAGGTCAGCAAGACCAAAGCAAGCAACAGCAGCAATCCGGTCAGCAAGGCGGCCAGTCCGGCAGCCAAGACCAGAAGGGCGGCCAGCAACAGCAACAGGATCGTGGTCAAGGCCAGCAAGGCGGCCAGCAAGACAAGCAAGGACAACAGGGCCAGAAGGCCGATCAGGCTGGGCAGAACCAGCAAGGCCAGAAGGGTGGCCAGCAAGGCCAGCGCTGACTACCTGCTGGCATAGAGGCTAAAAGCTCGCGGCGGCAATCCATGCCGCCGCTAGGCGCCGCCTCCGCGTGCATGCGTGGAGGCGGCTTTTTGCTTGATGAGCGGCAGCATGTCGGCGGGCAGCACCTTCGAGGAGGCCGACCTGAAATTCAATACCTTCGTTGGGCGGCACGGCATACCGCTGCGGAGTTCGTCGCCTTCTTGACCGATGTCGTGGCCAATCGCCTCGCGGTCAAGAGATACATGTGATCGCCGACAACCTCTCCGCCCATAAGACCAAGCAGGTCGATGCCTTTCTGGCCGAACATACCAACGTACATATGCATTTCACTCCAACATACCCCTCAATTGTGGCTCTGGGCCTCTGGTTTAACGCCACCTCAAGCCTAATCCACGCCGCTTGAGTAGCGCATGAGTTTTCGCTTAAGGTCGGTCCGGAGGTGAAGATGCCTCGAGCAATGGCATCGCGTTCGTTTTTGGCGAACCACAGCTCCACCTGGTCGAGCCAGGAGGAGGCTGCCGGGGCCGTTTTACGCAACAGAGAGGTCGTCGAGACCGAGGCATGGCGCAAGTGGTCCCGCGCCGTGGTCAGCTCCGCACACGCGCCAGGGCGTGCGTTGCATGCGTGTGCCTGAGCCAGTCCGGCGCTTTATAAGGGAAAGGCTTGCACGCCTCGATTCGTCGCCCCGACAGCGAATCGAATCAAGGTGTGCAATAAGGCGACCGAAATGAGCTCTCGGTCCACATTCGCCACTACAACAAGCAGCCCAAGCCCGTGAAATGGAAATACTTCGATCCTTCTCGGCGAATTACTTCAAGTTCAAACGTTACGGCCCACTAGTTGTCAGACGAGCGACGGCCAAGGAAGCACCGCGCTCCGATTATGACGCCAAGGCCAAGTGCAATGGCAGTTGCCCTCGCTGGCTGATCCGTAATCAGCGCTGTGAACCGCTCATTGCACTGGGTCCATCCTTTTTTCCGCCGTTCCGCTTGACGGTTCCGAATTTGATCTTGCCACCGTTCTTAGAAACTCCTGCTTCGCTTGTTCCAATGTCTCGCCGGATAGCGAGGGGACACGCCGTAGTAAATCGTCCAATGCGGTTTCGAGAAGGCGGTTCTTCTTGTCGGCCGGCTCAGGTTGAAGTGCACCGTCATTTCGGTCCATCGAAGTCTCCTACTGGTTAACGGGTGGAACTGCCTGTTCGACCCGGAAGGCGGCAGATTCCTGGATCGCGGCGGACGGGCGGTATGCACTTCTTGAAAATGGTAGGTGGCACAGCCTTCACACGAACAGGGCCCCCGCCGGCGCAGAAGGCGGAACCACGGGGCGGAATCGGTGGCAGGATCATTCGGACCTGCCGAGGGAGTAAGGCTGCTAAAAGGACGTCGGTCACACCGCCCAGCCGTCGCCATGGCGGACGACGTGGATATTCGGATTGGTGGTCATGGCTGTCTTCTGAAAGTGATTTTTTTCAGTGTGGGACGGCCATCCGGCTCCGCCATCAGACGCTATCCGACATGCTGTGCGGACGAGCGAAAGAAAGCCCGCACAGTGAGGGGTGGCGGGCTTATGGGGACTCAGGTAGCGAGGTAACGACTTGGCCTATTGCTCCACGAAGCGATGAACGTGTTCGATTCGCCGAGATCGGCGGGCTTAACGAGATAGTGGTCGAAACCCACGTCGCGTGACCGACGCCGATGCTCCGCCTGCCCATATCCGCTGAGGGCAACCAATAGCACATGGCTGTGTTCTGGCATCGAGCGGATTCGATGCGCAACCTCGTAGCCATCCATATCAGGCAACCCAATATCGAGCAGTACCACGTCGGGCCGAAAACTTCGCACGTAGCTTTGTGCGGCCTCGCCGTCCTCCGCGACTTTTACCTGCCCACAAAGTCTGAGCAGCGCCGCATCTCGTAACAATTGTTGGGACACGAGGGGCGAGAAACTAACGTTATAAGAAGGGAGGAGACCTCCTGACAGGCTGCCAAGGGAGTCGTTTGCAAACGGGCTATGGTGATCTCAAGGGTGCCCTCAGGAAATGTGATTAGCTCATTTTTTAGGGAGACGAACATGAACTATGAAGAGCGCGATACTTATGGCATGTACCGAGGCCGCCTTGGTGGGGGCCCGGCCCCCACCTGATGGGTGCCGACACGTTGGTTGGGAACGACGTCTACAACCACAAAGGCGAGGATCTGGGCGACATCAAGGAAATCATGTTGGACATGCGCACCGGCAAAGTGAGTTATGCGGTGTTGTCATTCGGTGGGTTCCTCGGCATGGGGGAGAAGCTGTTCGCCGTGCCATGGAACGCGTTGACGCTCGACACGGCGAACAAGCGCTTCGTGCTAAACGTGGAAAAGGCTAGTCTCGAAAATGCACCAGGATTCGATAAGGACCAGTGGCCAGATATGGCCGACCAGTCCTGGGCGATGCAAATCCATTCGTTTTATGGCACTCAACCGTATTGAGACGAACCGCGCATATAACCTAATCCTGCTGCCTCGTCCGCGCGGCTTCTTAAGCGCGGACTGGCAAGCGCAGGTAATTGTATCGGCTGCTCGATTGTTGCTTGCAGTACCTCCGTAACCGTCCGATCAGTCAAGTCATGTCCAGACCATGAACCTTCGCGTAAGCTGTGTCGCTTCAGCAGGCCCTGACATCGAGCCGTCTTTGGCCATATTCAGTTCCCTGCACGACACCCGAAAGTGGTTCACTATCTGCCAGGCATGACTGCTTGCCGCAGCAGCGACTCCAGCATTCCACGCTGCCTGTCACACGTCTGACTTTCCGCGTTGCGCTAGTGGCTGATTGAACCGTGCGCCGGTGGCGGCGACTCAATGTGGCTAAGCAACCCGCCGCCTTCAGGTCTCGGAGGATTCATGCCGGGCCATCAGCTTCGAATGTGTCCTGCTTATTGGGAGCCCCGAAGCCGAGATGCGACCGCAGGGTACGCCAACCATAGGCCTCGAAGCGCTTCGCAGTGTCCTCGGTAAAAGTGATACCCGTGCTTGCGGACAGTGTGATGCCATTGTCGTCATACAGGTAGATCAGCTTGCCCAAATACAGATCGCCAGCGAGGGAAGCGGCTTCGGACGCGGCTGGCGGGTCACCCAACCGCAGATCTTGTTTAATGAAGGCGAACTTCCTGCCGCCTTGAACTAATGTGGAAACAGGACTTCCGCTCGCTGCCCGAGCAGCGCCTTGCCGCGCACCTACACGCTGGGCACGACGGCGTGAAGAAGTGCCGACTATTTTGCCTTTCATCAGTCCAGGCCCTGTCGCGGTCATCCAACCCGCGGTACTGCTACACGACCCGGGGTGCCAATGAGGATTGCGCAGATTGCACCACTAGCCGAGTCCTGCCCGCCCAGCCTGTATGGCGGCACGGAGCGCATCGTTTCCTACCTGACCGAAGAACTGGTGCGGCAGGGCCACGAAGTCACGCTGTTCGCAAGCGGCGACTCGGCCACGCGTGCCGAGTTGGTACCGTGCTGCGACATGGCGCTGCGCCTGGATACGCGCGTGCGGGATCGGTTGCCGTATTACGTGATGATGCTGGACCGCGTCATGGCGAGTGCCAGCAGCTTTGACGTGCTGCATTTCCATATCGACATGGTGCATTTCCCGTTGCTGCGGCGCGTGCCCGTGCGGGCCGTGACCACCTTACATGGCCGTCTGGACCTGCCCGACCTGCAGCCGTTCTACGTGCACTTCCCGCATTTCCCGCTGGTGTCGGTCTCCAACGCGCAGCGCGCGCCGATGCCGCCGGTGAACTGGGCCGGCACCGTGCACCACGGCCTGCCGGCGAACCTCCTGGCCTGCTGCGCCAATCCACGCGGCGACTACCTGGCATTCCTCGGCCGGATTTCGCCGGAGAAACGCCCCGACCTTGCCATCGAGATTGCGGCACGCGCCGGAATGCCGCTGAAGATCGCCGCCAAGATCGACAAGGTTGACCGCGACTACTGGGAGAGCACCATCCGCCCCCTGGTGGCGGGGCACCCGGAAGTCGACTACATCGGCGAGATCGACGAACATCACAAAGCCGCCTTCCTTGGCAATGCGCGCGCGCTGCTGTTTCCCATCGACTGGCCGGAACCGTTCGGGCTGGTGATGATCGAGGCGATGGCGTGCGGTACACCCGTAGTCGCGTTTGCGTGCGGCTCGGTGCCGGAAGTGATTGAGGCTGGCGTTAGCGGCTATATCGTGCGCAGTATTGATGAAGCGGTGGCGGCGGTGCATCGCGCGGCCACACTGCCGCGCGCCGCCGTGCGTGCAGCCTTCGAAGCGCGTTTCACCGTCGAGCGGATGGGGCTCGAGTACGTGCGCATCTACCAGAGCCTGGCGGAACCCGGCGACGCAGACGCGTCGGAAGGCGGGTCCGGCGAACCGGCGCTCGCGTGAACGGAGGAATCTCACCATGCTTACGGACCCCAATGAACTACCCGTCAGCCCGGGGCTGGTCGCCGGTGCCAACCATGTCGCCCAGTTCTACATCCCAGCGGCGGCGTCGCTGCAAGAGCGGCGCCCGCGCACGTTAAAGCACGGCGACACCTTCGCGCTGTTCGACCACAACGGCGATGCGATCGGGGCACCTGGCAGCCCCGAAGGACTGTTTCACTTCGATACCAGGCACCTGTCCTATCTGCGGCTAACCATCGACGGCGAGCGCCCGATGCTGCTGTCGTCAACACTGCGCGACGACAACGCCGCGCTGACCTGCGACCTGACCAACCCCGACCTGTTTGATGACGATGGCAAGCTGAGGCTCGAGCACGACCTGATCCACCTGCGCAGGTCGCGCTTCCTGTGGAATGGCGCCTGCTATGAGCGGCTGAGCGTGCGCAACTATGACGAGGTGTCACGGCGCGTGCGCGTGGATATTGCCTTCAATGCCGACTTCGCCGACCTGTTCGAAGTGCGCGGCACGCGGCGGCTGCGGCGCGGCACCGTGCATGCGCCGGTTGTCACGGGCGCCGCGGTCACGCTGAGCTATACCGGCCTGGACCAGGGGCGGCGCGAAACCCGGCTCGCCTTTGACCCGGCGCCGGCCGAGCTAGGTCAAAACGGCGCGAGTTTCACCCTGACGCTCGAGCCGTCGTGCTCCCAAGTGCTTCGCATGGAAATCCGCTGCACGTCGGTGCAGCGCGAGGCCGAGGAGACGCAATCCTTCCTTAGCGCACTTCTCCATTCGCGGCGGGAGCTGCGACACGCGACACGCCGCGCGGCATCCATCACCACCTCCAACGAACTCTTCAACGAGGTGGCGCGGCGCAGCGTATCTGACCTCTACATGCTGCTGACCAACACCGTGCACGGGCCCTACCCGTATGCCGGCATTCCGTGGTTCAGCACGGTATTCGGGCGCGATGCGCTAATTACGGCGTTGCAAACGCTTTGGCTGGATCCAGAGATTGCCCGCGGCGTGCTGCAATACCTTGCCGCGAAGCAGGCGGAAACAGTCGATCCCGAGGCCGATGCCGAGCCGGGCAAGATCCTGCACGAAATGCGCCATGGCGAGATGGCACGACTGGGGGAAGTGCCGTTCGGGCTCTATTACGGCAGCGTGGATGCCACGCCGCTGTTCGTGCTGCTGGCCGGCGCCTACCTGCGGCGCACCGGCGATGTCGAGACCATTCGCACGCTGTGGCCGAACATCCAGGCCGCGCTGGGCTGGATTAGCGACTATGGCGACCGCGATGGCGACCTGTTTGTCGAATATGGCAGGCAGTCGCCGGAAGGCCTCATCAACCAGGGCTGGAAAGACAGCCGCGATTCGGTCTTCCATGAGGACGGGCGGCTCGCCCCCGGCCCGATTGCGCTGGCCGAGGTGCAGGCCTACACCTATGGCGCCTGGCAAGCCGCTGCGTCGATCCGCGCGGCGCTGGACGACAGCGAGGGCGCAGCGGCCTACGCGGCCAACGCTGAATTGCTGCGCGACGCGTTCGACGCGCGCTTCTACGACGCGGCGCTGGGCACCTACGTGCTGGCGCTGGACGGCGACAAGCGCCCCTGTCGCATACGTGCTTCCAATGCGGGCCATACGCTGTTTACCGGAATCGCGCTCCCCGAGCGCGCGCCCTCGGTGGTGGCCACGCTGATGGAAAGCACTTCATTCTGCGGCTGGGGCATCCGGACCGTGTCCGCCGATGCGGCACGCTTTAACCCGATGAGCTACCACAACGGCTCGGTATGGCCGCACGACAACGCACTGATCGCCGCTGGCATGGCGCGCTACGGCTACCATCCGGAAACCAGCCGCATCTTCGAGGGTCTGTTCGCTGCCTCCAACTATATCGACCTGCGACGCCTGCCCGAGCTGTTCTGCGGCTTCCCGCGCCAGCGCAGCCAGGGCCCGACGTTCTATCCGGTGGCCTGCGCGCCGCAGGCCTGGGCGGCCGCCGCTCCGCTGCTGCTGTTGCAGGCCTGCCTGGGGCTGAACTTCGACACGCGCGAGCCGGCGATCACCTTCGAGGATCCTTCGCTGCCGCCCTTCCTCGACGAAGTGGTATTCCGCAACCTGGCCGTCGGTGGCGGCAGCGCCGACGTGGCGGTGCGCCGCTCTGGCGAGCGTGTGGTGGTCGACGTGTTGGCCCGGCAGGGGCCGATCCGGATAATCACGCGGAACTAGCCGGCGCCAGCTTCCGTGCCTTTACGCCAGTTCGAACCCATGCCGCGCCGGTGGCATGGACAGGGTGCACTCGCCCGTGGCCACGAGTCAGGTCAGGAAACGCGGCCCTGACCCGGCGCCTGAGGATTGCGGATCCAGCAGGCCGCCGTCCTCTCATGATGCAGTGCCCTTCGTCCAGTTCTCCGCGGCGCGCTCAAGCAGCGTAGCCGGGTCTGATCACCAGCTTGATCGCATCGAGCCGGTCGGTCTTGGCTCGTCGCTGATGGCGCTCGACCGGAATGCTGGCTGGATCGACGACATAACGGTCAATACGTTTGCCTGCAGCGCGCGATAGATCCAGAATGCGTCCTGGCCGGCTTCGTAGCTACGACGAGCCGCACGCCTGCCGGCAGCGACCACTTGTGCTTCTGGTGTTCGATCAGGTCCAGCACGGCCTGCAAATGAGCGGCGGCCTGCGGCTGCGCGACGGTGTGTATCGCCGGCTGCTCGCGCTGCCCGTCGTGTAACGCGACCTTCCACTTCGCGGCTGCCAGTTCGAGCGACACCACCACTGTTCCTCGGTACCCGTGTATGTCGGCGACGGCAACCAGCACCGCGGCAGTCTGAGGCCCGACACCGAATCTTTCCCGAAGACGCCTGGCGTGCTGGCTGGTCAGGCGATCAAGCATGGCATCAAGTGTCTTGAGCTCTTCTGCCAGCGGCTGCCAGCGTTTGGCCAGGAGGCGCAATGTGGCCGTCGCATCCTGCGAGATCATCAGATTGAGGTGCTCGAAGTGAACCGCCCCGACCGGGCCACGCGCAGACTCCGGGGAAATCTGATCCCACCGTTGCGGAGAACGCCGCGCGAGCTGTCCTATCTGGAAGTGCGACAGCCATTCCAAAGGCACAGTCCGGAGCAGCCGAAGCGATGCGGGCAGTCTCTGTTGCCAGACGTAGCGCCGTCAAGGCAAACACGCAGGCTATCAATCAGTTGCGAGCCTTGCTCGTCAGCGCGCCCCAGGACATTCGCGAGCGCCTTTGGAAGGGAAAGCCGGCAGAGTGCGTGGATGGTTGCACACGCCTTCGCTCATTGGGCAACACACCACTGCTGCAAACGCTGCTGGAGAAGGAAGTTCTGCAGCATCGCGGCCGGATGCGCAAACTGATGGCCACGCTCGGTTGCTGGGAGGACCCCCCGTGCCAATATGACGTGCGTCACCTATCCCTGATAGATTAGTGAGCAACGAGGTAGGTATGACCGTCAACAACTCATCCAAGGCAACGATGGCCGCCGTCAAGAATGTGTCCGATCCGGGCGCAACGCAAGGAGCCCGTAGGGCGACTGAAGAGGCGCCCGGATCGGCGACGCTGGCGTCAGCGTCCGGCACCGATTCAGAGGTCGTTGCTCGCGCTCGGCGCAGGCAATTTTCCAACGCCGACAAGCGCCGCATACTGGAGGCGGCTGACCGCTGCACCAAGCCCGGAGAGATCGGCGCGCTGATGCGCCATGAAGGCGTGTACTCGTCATCCTTGAGCACGTGGCGGCGCCAGCGCGAGGCTGCCGAACTGGCTGCCCTTGCCCCACAAAAGCGCGGACCCAAATTCGACGAGACTCGGGCCGAGGCGCGGCACATCGCGCAGCTCACGCGCGAGCGCGATAATCTCAGGAGGCGACTCGACAAGGCGCTGCTGGTGATCGACGTCCAAAAAAACTTGCAGCCTTGCTGGGCAATCCGATCGACGACGACACCGACAAGCCGTAATGGCGGCTGTGCAAGAGCTCACTCCGGCCCTGGGCGCGAGCGCGGCCTGCCATGCCCTGGGCGTGCCGCGCGGCACGCCTGCCCGGCAGCGGGCCCACCTGCGTCGCATGGCCTTCATCGGTCCACTGCCACGGTCCACTGCCCGGCCCCGGCCACCGTTGGCTCTGGATGCCCTGGAAAACCAGGTGCTGCTGGACACCCTTAACAGCGAGCGCTTCGCCGACACCGCGCCGGCGGCGCTACACGCCACGTTGCTCGACGAGGGCCGCTACCTGGGCTCGGTGCGCACCATGTACCGGTTGCTCGCGGCCAATGGCGGCTCGCGCGAGCGACGCAACCAGCTTGTCCATCCGGCCTACGTCAAGCCTGAGTTGCTGGCGCGCGCGCCTAACCAGGTGTGGTCGTGGGACATCACCAAACTCAAAGGGCCAGCCAGGTGGACGTGCTTCCACCTCTACGTCATCCTGGACATCTTCAGCCGCCATGTCGTGGGCTGGTTGATCGCCGGGCGCGAGAGCGCGGAGCTCGCTGAACAGCTCATCGCCGACAGCGTGGCACGCCACGATATCGCCCCCGGCGTGCTCACGCTTCATGCCGATCGCGGTGCCAGCATGCGCTCTAAACCGGTGGCCGCGTTGCTGGTCGACCTGGACATCACCAAAAGCCACAGCCGGCCTCACGTATCTGACGATAATCCCTTCTCGGAGTCGCAGTTCAAGACGATGAAGTACCGCCCGGACTTCCCCGCGCGCTTCGGCTGCATTGAGGATGCGCGCGCCCACTGCCAGGCATTCTTCGCCTGGTACAACACCGTGCATCGGCACTCGGGCATCGGATTCATGACGCCGCACAGCGTTCATTATGGGCTCGCCCAGGAGTTGCACCTCACCCGTCAGGCAGCACTCGACACAGCATTCCGGGCGTCCCCAAACAGATTTAAAGGGCGTCGCCCTGAACCACCGCGGCTGCCCACAGCAGTCTGGATCAACCCGCCCCCATCGGAGGCCATTACCCCAAACACACCACAGTCCGGCACAGTAAATTCATGAAGCCAGGTGACGCAAAGTCATTGACACGTTCCGGCCTGCGCGCGCGGACCGGATTGGGAAAGCCGGGCCGAGGTGCTGGCCAGCGCCTCGGCGCACTGGCTGCGCCATACGGCGGAGTCGCATATGACCGACCAGCAGGTGGACCTGCGCTTTGTCAGGGACAATTTCGGGCATGCGTCCATCTCGACCACCAGCGCCTACCTGCATACGGAGGACGATGCGCGGCACGAAGTCACGCAGGAGCGGCACCGGATCGGGTGGAAGCGCTAGGACTATAAGGCGGTTGCCAAAGGCTGCCGCTCATCGATGTTTCTCCGCATCCGAGGGAATGCTTTCGGCAGGCATCCTGTCGACAAACCACGCTTTCAGCGATGTCACACCTTGTTGAAGTTCAGCCATTTCGGGGTGTACGAGGTAGTATCCGTTCTGCAACGGAAGCGCTTTACCGAACGGTTCGACAAGCGATCCTTGAGTCGCTGTTCGGGCGGTCCCATGTCGCATTCCGGTTTGGACCCGGCCTGACGTCACCCTGGACTTTGGGGCATTCACCACAAAGAGAATGCCCGTGTCATCTTTGCCCGCCAGGCTTTCGGGGCCTGTCGCCGAGACATGCCCCGCCGTTTGTTGAAGCCCGGAACCGCGACTCGCCCGCTAAAGCAAGCCATCGCCCTGGCGCACCGCGCGCCTCGCCCCCTGGGACAGCGCGTAATAGGCAATTCCGCCCGCCAGCATCCCCGCGACCGCATCGGAGAACCACGGTGCCGTCCCGTGCACGAGCACCGCGACCAACGCGCCGATTGCCCATGCTGCGAACGCGCTGGCGCGGAAGTCCGGCACGTCTTCGTTGTACGAGTAATGCCGCACCACGATCTGATCGACGATGATCACCGCGCCGATCGGTGGTACGAGCACGCCGAGCAGGTTCAGCCAGTTCAGGAACAGACTCCACACGCCTGCCACGGCCAGTATCCCCCCAAGCAACCCGAGAACGACGGTCATGGTTCTCATCTTCCTGTTCGCGATGCGCCCCCAGCCCATCGCACCGTTGTACAGGCAATGCGTGCACACCGACCCGAGGTTCACGAAAACGAAAATCAGCGCGATGGCCGACAGCACGCCGCCATGGCTAGTCAGAATCGGCATGAAATCGCCGCCCGCTGTCGCCGGCGCTGTGGCGGCCCCCGCGCATACGATCACGATGCCGAACACCTGCGCGATCATGTTCGCAAACGGAAACGCGGTGAGGGTCGCGTAGACCGCACTCTTTCCGTCCTTCGACCAGCGGGTGAAATCCGCGGTCATCGTGCCGGAATCAGCAAACGTCGCCACCACCAGCGTGACTGCGCCGCCGAAGGACATCAGGCTGTTAGCGCCGAGCCCGTCGTAAAGGAGCACAGCCGACAGCGAATGCTCCGATCCGATCAGATACACCGCCGCAAGTCCGAGGATCAAATAGAGCGGCGCGGCAATCATGCCGACGATCGAGAGCGCGCGGATGCCGATGAACGTCACAACGGTGTAGAGCAGCGTGGCCGCGACAATGGTCGCCGTTTCGTTCCAACCGAACGACGCATGTACCGTCGTCCCGGTGAGCCCGGTCTGAAACGCATACCATCCGACAACGACACTTGCGAGAAAGCCGGAGGTGATCGCATAGCCCTTTTTGCCGAACGTACGCTCGGCCTGCAGCGCAAAGTTTCGGCCGGTATTGCCGGCGATGAAACTCAACGTGCCGACGTATGCAAGCAGAATGGCGTTGCCCACGAGGATCGCGAGCAGTGCCCGCGAAAAGCCGAGGTTATAGGCGATGATGCCGCCGAATACCGCGTTTGTGATGATCATCGGAAAGCCGAACCACACCGCCGCCACGGAAGACAACCGGTGACGATGCGAGAGCGGGACGGGCTTGTGCTCGAACTCTTCGTCGAGCCCGTGCTGTTCGGTGGAGCTGGTCATGATGTTCCCCTGAGTTCCCATTTACCTTCCCGCTTACTGGACAAGACCGAGTTCGCTCAGCAGCGGCGGCAATGTGTTGCGCCACGGACGCGCCCGCTCGAACGCCGCCGACGCGCGCAGCACCAGCGGATCGTCGAGATGGCGCCCGACGATCTGCAGGCCGATCGGCAGCCCGTCGCTGGTGAAGCCTGCTGGCACGGAGGCCGCCGGCTGGCCGGTCAGGTTGATCGGATAGGTGAACGAGAGCCACTGCGTCGGCGCGACCATGCGGCCGTCGGTCTTCTCCGGTCCCTGGCAATGAACGGGGAAAGGCGGGACCGTCAGCGTCGGCGTCAGCAGCAGGTCATAGTTCGTCATGAAGCGCCACATCTTGTTGACCACGCTCTTGCGGGTCACCATCGCGTTGGTGAAGTCCTCCGCGGTCCATGGATGATTCAGAAACGCGACCAGATGCGGCGACATCTCTTTGCCCCATTGCGCCACCATCTCGCGCATGCCTTTGAGGTCGGTGTCCATCGCGACGATTGCCCAGAACGCGTCGAAGGGATCGCTCCACCCGGGATGCGCGATCTCGACGCTGCAGCCCAGATCGCGCTCGAAGACACGGACCGCTTCATCGACGACGCGGCGCACCTGCGGGTCGACAGCCGCGTAGCCCCAGTCCGGGCTGTAGGCAACACGCAGCCCTTTCAGGTCGCCGTCAAGCGCTTTCAACCAGTCGAAACCGGCGGACGGCAGCGAATGGCGGTCGCGCGAATCCGGCCCCGCGATCACCGACAGCATCAGTGCGCTGTCCGCAACCGTCCGGCTCATCGGGCCGATATGCTCGAGGCTCTCCCAACTCGACACGCCCGGGTAGCGTTCATCGCGGCAGCCGGGATAGAGCGGCACGCGCCCCATCGACGGCTTTATGCCGTAAATTCCCGAATGCGCTGCCGGAATGCGGATCGATCCCCCGCCGTCGCTGCCGATGGCAAACGGCACTTCACCGCTCGCCACCGCGGCGCCGGAACCCGCGCTGGAGCCACCCGGCGTCATGTCCAGATTCCACGGGTTCCTCGTGGTTTCGAAAACCGGGTTGTGGCCAACACCGCTGTACCCGAATTCCGGCACGTTGGTCTTTCCGACGATGATCGCGTCGGCTTCCTTCAGGCGCTCGACGACGACGTCGTCTTCGTCGGGCACAAAATCCCTGTACGCAGGCGACCCGGACGCGGTCCTGATGCCCGCCGTGCAGACCAGGTCCTTGATGCCGACCGGCACGCCTGCCAGCGCCCCAACCTCCTCGCCGCGCAGAATTCGTGCTTCCACTTGTCGCGCCTGCTCGCGCGCCGCCTGCGACGCAATGGTGCAGAACGCGTGAATCGACGGCTCGAGCGCTTCCATTCGCGCTAGGTGCGCCTCGACCACTTCGACGGGCGAAAGCTCCTTGCTGCGAATGGCCCTTGCGAGGGCAACCGCGTCCATGCCGCAGATCTGTTGCTTGGTGTCCATGCTCATCTCCTGATCCGGTTCCTTGGTGGTGTGCTAACTATGGGATGAGCTTGTGAACGAGTCTCCCTCATCGATTGAACAGGCTGTGGCGGTTTGTTAAAATTTGTGAACAGAGCGTGGAAGCGCTACAGGACACGCCGATGCAGGAATATTCGCGAGGAACCCATGCAGCAGAAGCGGAATGGCCAGCGCATTGCCGTGGTCGACGACGACCAGTCAATTCGCGAAACACTCGAAGGCTTTCTGGAAGCGGAAGGCTATGAGATCTGCTGCGCGGCCGATGCCGATGAACTCGACCGCATCATGCGCATCCGCCCCGTGGATCTCGTGCTGCTCGATATCCGGCTGCCGGGGCGCGACGGCCTGTCGTTGACGCGCGATCTGCGCGAGAAGTCCGAGATGGGCATCATTCTGATCACGGGTCGAAACGACAAGGTCGATCGCATTCTCGGCCTCGAATACGGCGCGGACGACTACATCGCGAAACCGATCGACGAACGTGAACTGCTGCCGCGCGTGCGCAACCTGCTGCGGCGCGTGGAGCACAGCCGTTCGGTCAACGCGCCTTCTATGCTGTCGTTCGGTCAGTTTCGGCTCGACACGCGCGGCCGGAGCCTGACCGACTCGGCGGGCAATAGTGTGCCCCTCACAACCGCTGAGTTTGATCTGCTTTCGGTATTCGTCAGGAACCCGGGCCAGGTGATGTCGCGGGAGCGGCTGATCTCGGCCACCAAGCGACGGCGCTTCGAATCGATGGACAGAACGATTGACACGCTCGTGCGCCGCTTGCGTCGCAAGATCGAAGCGGATCCCGACAACCCGCACCTGATCAAAACCGTTCATGGCACTGGCTATCTGTTCTCGGGCCCGACCGGCGCAGACGACAACAGGGCGCGCACGTAGGGCTCCACATCCCGGTAGATGGTGACGATAGTCAACGCCGCATCGGAGACCTGCAGCGCGCTCCCTGTCCGGGCAATCTGCTCCAGGTCCGCGGCGGCCTTCGCCAGCTGCTGAAACCCGACATTCGACGCCGCGCCCGAGAGGCGATGTGCATTTTCCGCTACCTTCTCGAGGCCTGCCCGGGCGCATCCGCTTACGATTCCTTCAAGGGCGTCGCTGGCGGTTTGCGCGAACGCCGTGACAATGCGCAGAGTTCGATTCTGTCCCAGCGTCTGGCGCAGCCGTTCGATACGCTCCGGTTCTTCGATCGCGACAGGTTGTGCCGGAAGCGCAACCTGTCTCAACGCCGAGCGCAGCGTTTCCACCTCGACTGGCTTTTCGATGATCCCGTCGATGCCACGCAGCAAATAAAGTGGCTTGTCGGTCGGCAGCGGATTCGCGGTTAGCCCGAGTATCGGGCCCGTATGCCGGTGCGGCTCGCGGCTCGACCGGATCGCGGCAGTGGTGGCGAGCCCGTCCATCACGGGCATGCGGATATCCATCAACACTAGGTCGAAATGCTGCGTCTTGAGGATATCCAGCGCTTCCTGCCCTGATCCGGCGGAAGTCACATCGCATCCTTCTGTGCGCAGCAATTCACTCACGACGTCGCGATTGAGCGCCACGTCGTCGACGACCAGCACGCGCGACACCAGCGCGCCCTTTGGCGCGCTTTCCTCACGCCCCGCCAATGCGAACGGCAAACGCACCGCGAAGGTCGAACCGTGCCCGATCTCGCTGCGCACCAAAATCGAACCGCCCATCGCTTCAGCGAGACCTTTGCTGATCGCAAGACCCAGCCCGGTTCCTTCAAAGCGCTTTTCATGCCCGGTTTCCGCCTGCGAGAACGGCCGGAACAGCCGTGGGATGACGTCGGGGGCAATGCCGATCCCCGTATCGGTAACTTCGATTACGATTTCGATCCAATCGTCGCGACGCGCGGCGACATCCGTCTTGACCTCGATATGCCCTGACTCGGTGAACTTGATGCCGTTGCTGACCAGGTTGATGATGATCTGCTGCAAGCGCGCAGGGTCGCCGAACACGGCTGACGGCAGCGGCGCAAGCGCGCTGACACGGACCATCAGCCCCTTCTCTGCGGCGGCGGCACTCGCCAGTGTGGCGGCGCCCGTGATCACTTCGCGCAAATCGAAGCGACGATGGTCGAGCCGGATCTGCCGTACTTCGAGCAATGCCAGGTCGACGATGTCGTTGATGATCGCCGCCAGCGTCTTACCAGCCTGAATCATCCGGCGCACGATCTGCGCAGCGCCCTCGGGAAGGTCATATTGGACGAGCAGTTGCGCGAGTCCTAGCACCCCATTGACAGGCGTTCTCAGCTCATGGCTCATCATCGCAAGCGATTCGGATTTCATCCGTTCGAGCGCCTCGGCCGCGTTCTTCGCTTTGACGAGTGCGGTCTCGGCGTCGTGCCTCACCGTGATGTCCGCTACACTCGCAATGATCATCCGCCTCGAGCGCACCGGCAACGACTGTCGCGAAACCAGCAGGTGTCGGACGGAACCGGCACCGCTGCTGGTTTCGAACTCGCTCGTCTCGATTGCGCCGCCCGTGTCCTGTTGAGAGATAAGCCAGGTGAACAGATGCCTCTCCCGCCGCAGGGCTTCCTGCAGTTTGCCGGGCGAGCGCAACGGATCGTCCAGAAAGAGATCGAGCGCCTGGCGGTTGGCGAATTCAAGCTGGCCTTGCGCATCAATCAGCAGAAGCGGAATTGGCGACGCGTCCAGTAAGCGGTGCACCGAGTAATCGCTCAACCGGCTCTCGCGCACGAGCAGCAGCAGGCATCCGAGGAAGAACACGCCGGCAATGTCCATCGCAATGCGGCCGAACAGGCCCGCCGCCAGCGCGGAAAGCGGCGCGGACGTCAAAACGGCGACCTTGCTGCCACGAAGCGACGCGAACAGCGCGCCGTTGCGGATGACGAACTTGCCTTTGGTGTCTTCATTCTGCGCGTCTGCCAGACCTTGGCAGACGGGACTTTCTGCGCAGCCCGATGCGAGCGCAATCGCGATTGTCTTCTGCCCCGGCCATGCGGCGATGCCCGCGAGCAGGCTGCTCGAATGGCGTACATCGTCATCGATGAGCGTTACAGCGTCTGACGTATCGGCATGGGCTTCGGCAGAAGCAAACTGGATCGCGAGACGTGCCTGATGCAAGAGAAGATTGTCGAGCGCGTCCTTGCGTGCTTGAAAAAGCAGAAACGCGAGCGACGAAATCAGCACGATCACCACAATGGCGGTTCTCGCCTCGGCTGGAGGACGCGGGGTGACCGTTCTGGTTCGGGTGCCGAACATGGGCGTCAGTCGAGTGCTTCCGCCCCGGCAGTAGGCGCGCCGAGATCAGTGCCGAGACGATGCGACGCCACACCGGACAGAACGAGATACAGGCAGCCGGCTGCTGGCGCGCTAATCAAAGGGGTGATCACGTCGGGGATCATCCTGTGACAAAGAAACGCCACCGTCATGCCCGCCCCTGTCGCGAACAACGCTGCAAGATTGACGGGCGCCACCCTCGTTAGCGAGAACCCCACGCGCACACGCAGGACGTAGTAGTCCGCGACGATCACGCCGCCAATCGGCGAAACAATGGTCGTGAGCAGCAGCGTCCAGCCGGACACGTCGCCGACGGTGTTGGTGATGGCTAGCAGAAGGCCCAACAGCGTGGCGGCAACCGCAACCGCCATCCACGGCAGCGTGGGAAACGCGCTTTTGAACGTCGCTCCGGCGTTGGTCAGGCACGCATCGCAGGTGGTCCAGTTGGAGACGATGACGAGCACCAGCAGCAGCCACGATAGCGCGTTGCCCGTGGTGAACAGGTCGTTCACGCTGATACCAGCCGCCGCGACCAGCACACCGAGGATCAGGAAAGGGAGATTGGACAGCAGGAAGCCGAACGCGGTCGCCTGCACCGCTTCGTTTCCGGTGCGGCAGTAACGCACGATGTCGCCGGTCATCGTGCCGCTCACGACGAAGGTGCCGAAGGCAATGCACACGCCCGTGCCGAACGGCAACGTGCCGCCGATCGGGCCGTCCAGCAGCACAGCCCATTTGGGTGCGAGTTGATGCGCGAGGACGATAGCGGCGAATAGCATCATTGCTGGGATCGCGATCGCCGTCATGTTGAAGCCGCGGCTGATGCGGACGATGACCGGTATCGCGAAAAGAATGCCTATCACGCAGATCGCGAGTGGCGAATCGCCCGGCAGATGCAGTACATCAGCAAGGATCGAGGCGGTAAGCGCGACATGGAAGGCGAACCAGCCCGTTACGAGCGCCCCGAGCAACGCGCCGGGCATGACGGCGCCCCAGCGGCCAAAGACTGCTTCGAGCACGAGTTGCGAACTCAAGCCCCAGCGGCCTGCTGCGAAGCCGATCGCCGCAGAATAGATGAAGAGGATCCAGTTGCCGAGGATCGCCGCAAACAGCGCGTCGAGCGTGCCTAGCGACGCCTGCAGGTAACTGCCGACGATAATGGAGGCGAACGCGGATGAGAAGCCGGACCACGCGAACGCGGGGAAAATGAGCCCGCGCCGCTGTGGCAGAGGGATCGGCTGGGTGCTGGTGCCGTCGCTTGTTTCGCGGAGGAGGTCCATGGTTGCTGCTGACCCTTCAATAACTGGGGTGGCTTACGCCAGTATAGTTTGGCGCAAACATAGAGCGACTGCATGTCCGACCGAGTCCCGGCCAATACACGCTCCAACTGGAAGCAACCACTTGTGTTCAGGCCTCGGGCATTGTTCGGGCGCTACCGCAGACACTTGCAGCGTTCTCAACGGCGATCCGGCATGGCGTACAACATCTGCGGGATTGGGGCGAACGTTCCGATACGCTAGGCAAACGACTCGGCTGCTGGAAACTTTCAGGCTTCTTGTGACGACGCTGCACGCCTGCGTGTGGCGTCCGCGGACCTGCAGCATGCGCGAGGCCGAGCCTTTCCCTCAATCTCGGCACCGCAAAATCGATAAATGCCCGAAGCTTGAGCGGTATCTGGCCTTGGCCCGCGTACATCAGGTTGACCGGTGCCGGCAGCGGTTCGAAAGCTTCCAGAAGCATCACGAGGCTACCGGATTTCACCAGTTCTTCAATCTGGTACGACGCTACTCGTGCAATGCCAGCCGCCTCCGCCGCGGCAACGACGGCAGCCTCCACCGAGTCCACCACAAGCCGGGACGGGACCTCTACCTTCAGTGACCGGCCTCTCGAAGGAAATTCCCAGTTGCTGCCGACCGCATACCTTTCGTATGTCACGCAGTCGTGCGACAGAAGATCGTCAGGCGTTCCCGGTGCCTCACGCTTCTTCAGGTAGGCGGGGCTTGCGCACACCACTTCCCGAAGCAGGCCGATACGCGTGCTGATCAACGCTGCTGCTTGGTTGCTCCCCGATTCGCAGCACCAGATCCACGCGCTCTTCCAGAAGATTGACGAGCCGGTCCGTCAACTGCACGCGCATACGGATTTGCGGAAACGCCCCGCAGAAACTCGACGACCACCGGCATGACGTGGATGCGGCCCATCACCGGAGGGACGCTCTCCCTGCGGCGCATGATATTCGCCACAAGCCGTGCGTTCGATTTCCGCGATCTCCTCCAGAACCCGTCAATATGACGCCACATAGCCGCGCCCGGCTTCCGTCAGTGCCAGCTTGCGGGTACCGCCCACGAGCAACCGCACATTCAGGAATGCCTCCAACTCGGACACGCGTCGACTCACGGTCGCCAGAGGAATGCGAAGTTTCCGACTCGCGGCGGAAAGGCTTCCGGTGCCTATCGCCGCCAACAAAATGATCATCGCCTCGAGTCGATCCGTGGCCTTCCACCAATGAAAGGGGAATTCCCAATTCTACCGGCTACTCAACGGAGCTGGAGATGCCTAAATTCTCTGTCAATCCGTCCGCGCCTGCGCCCAGTCGACCGCGCGATGGATGCGTGGCGATCGTCCTGGTCGCTCATATCAACCAGCGCTGTTGTGGGTGGCATGGCGCGGCCAGGATAGCTCTTGTGAGCAACGGGCGCAGCCTCCTTCACTGCATCTGCGCTGCCTTGCGTTCCGCTAGGAGTTTCTGAATCTCCGCTTCTGTCTCCTTGTACCGTCCCTCGCCGTAGTGCTGATAGACGATGCGGCCGTTGGCATCGATCAGGTACGTAGCGGGCCAGTACTGGTTGCGGAACGCAGACCATGTTGCATACATGTTGTCCTGCGCCACGGGATAACGGATGTCGAACCGCTTGAGCGCTGCCTGCACGTTGTCCGTCGATTTCTCAAACGGAAACTCCGGCGTGTGCACGCCCACTACAACCAGTCCCTGATCCTTGTACGTGTCGTGCCACTGCTTGACATACGGCAGCGTGTTCACGCAGTTGATGCACGAGTACGTCCAGAAATCCACCAGCACTACCTTGCCGCGCAGCTGCTGCATCGTCAGCGGGTCCGAATTGAGCCAGTGCTCGATGTTAGCGAACTCCGGGGCCTTGCCCTGATCGCCCACCTTGGGGCTCTCCGCAAGGACGCCGACGCCGAAGGTATAGATCGCAGCAATGCCTGCTGCGACCAGGATGGCGCGAAAAAGGTTACGCATGATTCAGGCTTCAGAGTTTGGATGTCTTGCCCCTCGTCCGCACGGCGGGCAACGGGGGCAGGGATCAGACCAGCACGGTTTCGATATGGACGTTGCCATGCAACGCCTTCGAGTACGGGCACGTACGGTGCGCGGTGTCTATTAGCGCCTGAGCCACCTCTCGTTCAATACCGGGGATATGCACGCGCAGGCGTGCCTGCAGGAAATACTCGATGCCCGCAGTGCCCAGGTCCACTTCCGTATCCACGGACAAGTCTTCCGGTAGTTTGATCTTCTGCTTGCCTGCGACCAGGCCGATCGCACCGATGAAGCATGCCGACCAGCCGGCGGCCAGCAGTTGCTCCGGGTTGGTGCCCTGCCCCTTGCTGCCCGGCGACGACAGTTCGATGTCGAGCCTGCCATCATCGCTGCGAGCCGTGCCATCGCGGCCGCCAGACGTGATGTGGACCTTACTGGTGTACAGGACTTTTTCGATGCGGGTCATAATGCGCTCCTTCTACAGTTCAATGGGTGTTCAACAGCGGATTGACGAGGGTTGTGCGATGGGCGGCGATCAGGCATAGGCACCATCGAGGTACGAATCGACCGTGCGGGCCGGATCGGCCGACACACCGGTGCGATCCATGCCAGCGATGGTGCGGGCGCCGTCGTAGTACGGATCGACGGCGCGGGCCGGATCGGCCGACACGCCGGTGCGGTCCATGCCAGCGATGGTGTGCGCGCCGTCGTAGTACGGGCTGCGCTGGTCCTGCACGGAACGTGCACCTTCCGTGTACGGGTCGCGGGCGTCTGTCGCCGAACGGGCACCTTCACTGAATACATCGCGGGCATCCTGGACGGAGCGGGCGCCACCCAAGTACGGGTCACGGGCATCGAGGACGGAAGCCTCCGCGCCGGCAGCGGCGGCAACCAGGGCGACGGCGAGGACGAGGCGCTTGGCGTAGTTCTTGGACATGATCAGTTTCCTTTGCATTGATTGGTTTCAGAAATGCGGTTTGCGTTGTCAGCTATGGCGAAGCAGCGTTTTCACTTCGTCGGTTGTGCGTTGCGCTGCCACGGAACGTATTTAAGACGGCTCACGTATCGCGCCCGTAGCGAAATTCGGGCCTTAGTGTCAGGGAACGTATCGGTGCCGTCGGCTGATACAAATGCGTACAAAAGGAAAGGAAACGGCGGCGAGGCGTCCCGGAATAGCCATGGGAAGGCGCGGGAGAGCAGGAAAGTCGAGGCGAAAGCGGCACACAGTGTCGCAAAAGCAATATGTCCGCGCCAGAATCTGGCGCGGACATGCCGGAGCCGCGGTGACCGAAATGGCCCGAGTGATGTCGGCCCTTAGCCGATACGGATCTCGGCGATCAGACCGTCGCCGTCGCGGTTGCGCAGCTTCAGCGAACCGCCAACGGCCACGGCAAGCTGATGAGCGATGGCCAGACCCAGGCCCGTGCCGCCGGCTTCCGGCCGCGCGAGCCTTCGAGCCTGAAAATGGCAGCAACACAGCCTCCAGCTTGTCTTCCGGAACGCCAGGACCGCGATCCCATCACGTCGATCCGCACCGTATCGCGATCGCGGCGCACGGACAACTCCGCCGCGCCGCTGAACTTGATGGCGTTGTCCATCAGATTGGTCAGGATGCGGTGCAATGCGTGCGGACGCGTCACGATGGCGCCGCCCGCATTTTGCTCGATCGTCACAGCCTTGCCGGTGTCCTGGTAGTCATACCCAGGCTTTCGACAAACGATCCGAGATCGATCCGCGATGCCTTCTCGCCCTCGCCGCTCGCGGTGCGCGCATAGGCCAGCCCTTCCTGCACCAGCGTCTGGATCTCGGAGAGGTTGCTAACCATCTTGCGCTTTTCTTCGGAATCGTCAGCCATCTCGGCGCGCAGTTTCATCTAATCCTCAACATCATCGGACATGATGTCCTTGGAGACTGCGCGCTCGGTCTGGCAAGCACGGACTGATCCGCGTCGGCGTACCGCATCGATTGGCATGTACACGCATGTTCGCGATCGCTGGGGCATCTTCTATGACCAGCCGATCCTCCTGAATGAGAGACAGGCCGGCGCTGCCATCGAGGGTGTGACTCGCCAGAACGGCGGGGAAGACGTGACGCAACTTGCCGTTGATACCCATGGCTACACCGATTTCGCCATGAGCCTGTCACGCCTGCTCGGGTTCGATCTCTGCCCACGCCTTTCTCATTTGCGTGATCGCCGCCTGCATGTGCCCAGGGGAAATGTGATTCCATCGGAATTGGCTGCAGTGGCGGACGCGGATGTCCGGCTGGTATTGATCGCACGATGCGTCGCTGGCGGCGGTTTCGTCGGCATTGACCCTACTGTCCAATGCCGTAATGGCTTGGAACAAGCTGCACATGCAGCACGCGCTGGAGGCGATCGAAGCTATCGGCGGCGAATCCATGCGTGCCGAGGATCTGCGCCAGATTGCGCCAACTCGTCTGGAAGGCATCAATTTGCGTGGTACTTTCGATTTCCCGATTGCACGCTACGCGCACCGGCTGCTGCCGAGTGCGACGAGTACGCAGAACTCACCGTCGACGTGGCGTACAGCATGACCCAATAAGGCTCTTCAGTTGAGATGATGAGCGGGTCAAGCGCCTCTGACCGATGAAAGCCTGTTTGAATGCGGAGATGCGACTTCGGGCGATGGCTCAGATCGGCCATTACGGTCAGTGGCCCGCTCTCTCGGGCCGACCTTGAACGTCGGCTTAACCGGGTACCGGACATTCAGGTACAGACTCGATCCGGCTAGTCGTCGGCCAAGCGGCCATCGGCGCTGCCTTCTCCGGGACCGCCGAGCAATGACCGCTTCCGCGCGAAGTCAACGCCTGAAGGCGGGGGCACGCTCTCGATCGATCCGCGGCGAATTGCCTGCTGGGCGATCAAACCGAACCGGCGCTCGACCTCATTCAGCCAGCACGAATACGTCGGCGTGAAGTGCATGTGGTAGCGAGCAAGTTTGGACCCACGCTTTGACCTTCGGATGCTTACGGGACGCATAGTTGTCGACGATGAGGTGCATATCAAGATTCGCTGAAGAGGTTCTGGTTCATAAAATCCACGAAAACGCGCACCTTCGGCAGCATCATCCGATTCGAGGGCCAAAGTGCGCGAAAGGGAATGCGATCCTCCTCGAACTCTCGGAGCACGGCCACGAGTGACCCGTTGGCCAGTTGTGCACTCACTGCAAAGTGAGGAACACAGATAAGGCCAAAATCTCTCTCGGCCAGCGCTATGAGCGGTTCCAGCGCGTTCACAATGGCCGTTGACGGAAGTTCGACCTCGAACTTTGCGCCGTCGCGCATGAACAACCAGCGCCGCAAGCGCCCGGTTTCCGTGAAGCGATGCTGCAAACAGGCATGCGTCGCGAGATCCTCGGGTGTAGCTGGCACGCCATGCCGCGCGAAGTACGCCGGCGAGCCCACGACTACATATGAGTAGTGCCCGAGGGTGCGCGTGATAAGCTGCGAATCGTCAGCCTCGCCGGTACGCATGACCACATCGAAGCCGTCCTCGATGACGTCTACGATGCGGTCGCAGAAATCGATGTCGAGCTGCACTTCGGGGTACTTATGCATGAACTCCGACAGCACTGGCATCAACAGCATCCCCACTACCGGCATGCTGACTCGTAAGCGGCCCGCAGGCGTCGTGCGCGAGATTGCCAGCTCCGCCTCCGCCTCGACTAATTCGTTGAGAATACGCTGGCAGCGGGCCAGAAAGAGCTCGCCCTCGTGGGTAAGCCGCATGCTGCGCGTACTGCGGTGAAATAGGGGAAGGCCGAGGCTTTCTTCCAGCCGCGCGATGGCCTTGCCCACCGCCGACGCCGATATCCCGAGCTGCCGCCCTGCTTCCGCAAAACTTAGAGTTTCCGCCGCCCGTTTAAAAACGACTATGCCGCTCATATGGTCTATCGCGCCGCCTGACCGCGCGACATTGGCAACTGGCAGATCGCGCGCGGTTGCCTCGGTAGAAGCGGAATCCATCTTGACCATCACACTGTTCCGTTCGGAAAACGTTTCGCAGCCGCCCGTCGCTGCAAGGAAAACGACGTTATCACACCTTCGATCAACCTGCGCATCTGCGCCGCATCGGCAGATGTCGGCGCACTTTGGGTAACGTTCGCCACGTCATGACCGTAGGCCAAAAAATCTCGGCCGGGTCGAGCGCGGAGGAATGCAGACTAGAGGCAGGCAAGCTCTGATAGTTCAGAAACCTGAAGGTTCAAGCGGCTGCTTGTCGACTTGCGCGCCGAAGGCCAGCGGGATAACACACGTCGTTGGACGTGGTCACCTCGTTTAGGCGGGAGCGTCTTCCATCCCGTGCATGACCATCATCGTTTGCTGCATCAAAGCACACAGCTTCTCTTGGTCGTTCTTGACAGAAAACACTTTCGCTTGCGTGACAATGAGCGTCCGCCCAGGACGCACAATTTCACCCCTGGCAATAATCCTGTCACCTTGTGCAGGCGCGACAAAGTTTAACTTGAACTCCACAGTCAGGATCGATGCGCTGCTGGGCACAATAGTCATCGCGGCATAGCCAGCTGCTGCATCCGCGATCATTCCGACAACGCCGCCATGAACATAGCCGTGCTGTTGCTCGACGCCGTCCCAGTGCTCGAGATGGACTTCCGCACGTCCATTCTCGACGAGCGGCATACTGGCTCTTATCAACCACATTGCCTTTTGCCGAGAGAAGCTCGCTCGCACGCGTTCAGCGAAGCTGGGGTCTATAGTATGAGCCATGATGAAGGGTCATGTGGATATCAGACCGATCATACGTGAAGACGAAGGGGCGTACTGAGACGCCCATGGCCTCCCCCGCAAATCGGCGATGGACCTTAAAAAAGCCCAGGAGGCGTGGAACGCCTCTCCAGGGTACCTCGCGGGTGAAAATTCTGGCGCGTTATGGGGCGCACCTCGCCCCGTCCGACATCACACCGTTACGACAATCTTGCCGAACTGACCGCTTTCCTCCAGGTAGCGATGAGCTTCTACCATTTCATCAAACTTGAATGTGCGATCGATGACCGGCTTCAGTGCACCATTCTCTAGTGTCCTGCGTCAGAAATTCGCAGACAAAATCTCCTGATGCTGGCGAGGATGTCATCGGCGGACTTCGTCCACACGAAAGGCGTGGGGTTGGCGTTGTTCAGGTCGAGGTATTGATGGATGGCTTGCTCAAGTTGTCGGGTTGATCGATGCGTGCCGCGGCGGATGTATTGTTCCGTGATGGCTGCAAACCAGCGTTCCACCTGATTGATCCATGAGGCGGAGGTGGGTGTGAAATGAACATGGAAGCGCGGATGGCGAGCGAACCAAGCCTTGATCGACGGCGTCTTGTGCGTGCCGTAGTTGTCCATGACGAGATGCACATCGAGCTTGGGTGGCACGTTGGCTTCAATCGTGCGTAGAAACTGCAGGAACTCACTGCTGCGATGTCTGCGATGCAATTCACCGATAACTTTTCCAGTGGCGATGTCCAGCGCGGCGAACAACGTTGTCGTGCCATGGCGCATGTAGTCGTGCGTGCGTCGCTCGGGGATTCCTGGCGCCAGCGGTAGCATGGGTTGCGTGCGGTCCAGTGCCTGAATCTGGCTCTTCTCGTCAACGCACAACACCATGGCTTTGAGCGGTGGGTCGAGGTACAACCCCACGATATCGCGCACCTTCTCCACGAACAATGGGTCGGTGGAGAGCTTGAAGGTCTCCTGTCGATGAGGCTGCAATCCAAAGGCACGCCAGATACGCGTCACGGTCGACGGAGATAGATTTGCCGCGCGAGCCATACTGCGCGTGCTCCAGTGGGTGGCGTTGGCTGGCACGGATTCGAGCGTCTTGGCAATAACCGCATCCACCTGTGCGTCATCGATGGACCTCGGTGCCCCTGGGCGCGGCGCATCGAGCAGTCCATCGAGCCGATGCGCCACGAAGAGCGCGCACGCCATTTCGATACGGTTTGCTGAGTGACACGCTGCTTTGCTGCGACGGTCTTGTTGTCCAAGCCTTCAGCGCTAGCCAGCACAATGCGCGCGCGTAACGCCAACGCCTGTGCGGTCTTGCGCCGCATCGTCAGCGCCTTGAGTTGCTCACGTTCGGCCTCATCCAACACGAGTTCCGCCTTTGGTCTTCCTCTCATCACCGCCTCGCCGTTTGCGTGCCTTCAACGCAGACTACTATGTGGTGTCAATAATGCAAGGAACTTCTGACGCAGGACACTAGGCCCTTAAGGACGTATTCCACTGCAGCCTTACGGCGTGTTTCGTCGCCAGTCGTCGCCCAGATATTATGACCCTTGATAACCGGCATCTTCGCGATCATCGCTAGCAGCGGCATCGGTGTATCACCCTCGGCGAGTGCTCCGTAGATGTACACGATGCCCTGGTAGGCCAGCGCGTCGATCAGCTTCGAGAAGTTCGGGCCGCCGACTGGGTCGAATGCGATACGTGCACCCTTGTTGTCCGTGATGCGCATCACCTCCTGCACAAAATCGACCTCATCCGTGGCGATCACGTGCGCAGCGCCTGCTTCGAGCAACTGCTGCTTTTTGCCCGAGGTACGCGTCAGCGCGATGGGCGTCGCCCCTGCATAGTTGCTGATCTGGATCGCCGCGAGTCCAACGCTGCTCGAGGCTGCAGGAATGAGGACGAAGTCGCCCTTGCCCACCTTGGCGTCGTCGATGAGCGCGGCGTAAGCCGTCACGAACATCATCCACACCGAGGCCGCCTGCTCAAACGAAAGGAATTCGGATGCTTCACAACCGCGTAAGCCGGTGCGATGATGACCTCGCCATACGTGAAGTACTGGTTCATCGAGTACGCGGGGAGTACGTTGACCTTGTCGCCCACAGCGAAGTCAGCCACGTCCGTGCCCACTGCTTCGACAACACCGGCAGCCTCATATCCCAGACCTGCTGGGAACTCGATGACCGGTTCGATGTATTGGCCGTTTCGCCACATCGACTCGGCGCGGTTGAGGCCAATAGCCTTGACCCTGATGCGAACTTCGGCGGGACCTGGAGCGGGAACCTGCGTCTCGATGAATTCGAGAACTTCCGGACCGCCGATTCTGGCGAACTTGATAACGCGCGACATTAAAATTTCCTTGGTTGGCGCCAACGAACTCAGTTGGCTTTGACAGGCATAACAACTTCGACCCGTTTAAGCGTGACAGGACCCGTGTGGTGTTTCTCAGCCGCCCGAATTCGGACGCGACGGAAGGCCTGAGCGTCGTCGGGCGGGCTGCCGGCGTCAACGTATCGATGTCGGAAGTCAGATTCTCGAGCTCATCGAGCCGTGTCTTTCCCCGCCCCGCGACGCAAAGCTTGCAGTCCGGACCACCGTGGCTGACGTCTGCATATGCGCTTGCGCCGGCGAACAGGCGGTCGCGCATTAGCCGGCGGCGGCTGAGCTCACGCCGCGACGGACTCCTCGTCGTAGAACGGATAGTCCGTATAGCCCACTGCGGTACGTCCGAAGAACGTCTCGCGGTCGTACTCGTTGAGCGGCAGGTTGTGACGCAGACGTTTGGGCAGGTCCGGGTTCGCGATGAAGTGCCGACCGAACGCAATCAGGTCAGCGTCGCCGGACCGCAGAATCGCCTCGGCGCTTTCCCCATTGAACCCGCCCGCTGCGATGATTGGGCCGTGAAAGTGTGTGCGGAGCAGCTTTGCTGCGACGGGGTTCTGGTCACGTGTCTCGTCCTCCACGACGCCGCGGATGCGCGGCTCGATGAGATGCAGATACGCGATGCCGAGCTTGTCGAGCTCCGAAGCGACATAGGTGAACAAGGCCTCCGGGTGGCTGTCTGACATCTCGCCCCACGAGCCGCTCGGGCCCAGGCGAACGGCGATCCTGGTCGCGCCCCACATCGAGACAACGGCGCGCGCAATATCCAGGAGAAGCCGGGCGCGGTTGGCGATAGAACCGCCGTATTCGTCGGTACGCTTGTTGCTGCCGTCTTGCAGGAACTGGTCGAGCAGGTAGCCGTTCGCGGCGTGAAGCTCCACACCGTCGAAGCCCGCTTCCATGCCGCGTTCGGCCGCCGCGCGAAAGCTCTCGACGATACCGACGATCTCTGCGGCTTCCAGGGCGCGATTCGGCGTGTTGGGCACCCAGCCAGCCTCCGTGTATGCAGGCGCTTCGTGCGGAACTTCGGATGGCCCCACGGGGCGGCCGCCATCGGGCTGTAGCAGGGCGTTGGACTGCCGACCCGCATGGTACAGCTGCAGAAAGATCTTGCCACCTTTGGCGTGCACGGCGTCAGTCACTGCCTTCCAGCCCGCTATCTGACCGTCATCGTAGAGACCGGGCGCGCCAAAATAGCCGTTGCCGTCTGGAGCCACGATGGTGGCTTCGGCGATCAAGAGAGCGCCGGGCGAAGTGCGCTGCGCGTAGTACTCGGCCATTAGCGGCCCTGGGCGTGCCCCCGTCTCGGCGCGCACGCGGGTGAGGGGCGCAAGAACGACACGATGGGCAAATTCATATGGACCAACCGCAACTTTCGAAAAAAGCTTGGACATTCACAATCTCCACAATAGGCTATTCAGCAAGCACAGGAAGGAAGCCGCGGGGACATGCCGACGGCCGCCTACGCTTGACGTCAATGTAGTGATCGGTCTGCGCGAGAAAAATGGGCTAGGCGTTGGGACACCCCGGACACGCATTTCCGCAATGGTTCGGTCTTTGATGCCAGTCGATGCGCATTCGCCCGCGAATTCTGCATGAAGTGGCGCCAGATCCACCTGCAATGCTGGCCGACGAGCGCCGCTGGAGAATTCCAGGTGAAACTGGTGAGTCCGTGGTTGTCTGGCTACACCCGCCGCGTTGGTTTCCGGAGCGAACGAAGTTCGCATTCGTGAGAAGGCGATCGGCCTCAATCGCGCGGAATCGATGTGGCGGCGTGACGAATATGTCGAACCTGCAAATTTGCCGGCACGCGTGGGTTATGAATTGTCCGATCGCCCGGGTGTTCCGCTGCAGAAGCGGACCTCGCATTCGGCATAGGACCACCCCAACTCACTACCTGAGACCGCTTGTGGAGGACTGGAACGACATGGAATCGCCTAGGGTTGCGCCGCTGCGTGTGGGCATCATTGGCGTCGGAAACTGGGCAAAGCACGGGCACCTGCGCGTGCTCGACCTGTTGCCTCAATACTCGCTCGACGCGGTGTTCAGCCATCGGCGCGACGCCGCCGAAGCGGCGGCACGCGACTATCGGATTGGGCGGGTTGAGTCCTCGGTCGACGCCCTTATCGAGAGTCCCGACATTGACCTCGTGGTAGTGCTGAACACGGCTCCGCAACATGCGCAGACAGTGCGGCGCGTCATCGCGGCCGGCAAGGATGTGTACTGTGAATGGCCTTTGACGACCACGGTAAGCGAATCTGAGGAACTGCTGCGACTCGCTGGGGAGCGAAGCGTGCGTCATGTCGTTGGGCTACAGCGTCGCCTCGCGCCGCACAATCGCTACGTCCGCGAGCTAATCGCGCAAGGCTACGTCGGCACGCTACGCTCAGTGCGGATGCACGTGAGCGTGAACTATTTTCAGGCGACGCGCACACGCTCACTCCAATGGACCGTGCCGCCCGAGAATTTTTCATCAGTTGTCGCGATCTACGGCGGTCACTTCCTCGACATGCTCTTCGCAGCCACGGGCTGGCCCATTTCAATTGCGGCGCTCACGTCGAACCAGTTCCCCGTGGTTACGATCAAGGAGACGGGCGATTCCACGCCGACATCGGCACCCGATCAGCTCGCGCTCGTGGGATTGCTGGCCCATCGCGCCGTACTCTCCGTACATATCGAGGGTGGCAAACGCAACGGTTCGGGTGTCCAGATTGACGTCACCGGCACGGAAGGTGATCTGCGCATCATGAACGCGTCGGCGTTCGGTGATGTCGGCGAGAACTACCAGATCCTCGGTGCGCACGGCGACAAGCAGCCGCTCAAGACGCTCCAGGTTCCAGAGAACTATCAGCGTCTTCCAGCCTCGAATCTGCCTTCCTCGGTGCTTGAACTGGCCGAGTTGTATTGGGCCTATGCGGACGACGTGGCGAACGGCACGCACACTGCGCCGACATTTGTGGATGCCGTGCGGATGCATAGGCTGCTCGAAGGTGCGCAGACTTCGTTCTGTACGCAGCAGTTTTTGGGGGTGTCGACTGCCACGTAACAAACTTCTCTTCGGGAATCGTGCCAGATGGAATGCGCTTCCATGAGCTCGACTGTGCCCAATTTGCCCATTGCGAACGGCCAATCGAGTGGCGCGATGGACCACATGAGCGGCATGGTCCTGCGCTGCCGCGACCTCCCGCCATGCCTGGGTCCGCTTCACGCCACGCTTCCTCCCACATCCCCTGGCCCTGCTGATCGAGCAAACGCTTCAATCGCCATACCCCAGCACGCCACATCGCTGTGTCCCGCGGTTTGCTCCCTCGAGTATTGTTCGACGCCTGCCCGCACGCGCCACTACCTCTCACAGCCTGCAGACGAGGGCAGACATCTAATTATCTTGTCGAAACAGGGGGCTTCCGTGCTCGCGGGCGCGCTTGACCGGCGCCGGGGGCCGACCAACGTTCCAAAACCAGGGGAAAAGGACCAGTCAGCAAGTGACTGATTCGGGCACGCGTCCATCTCGACCACCAGCGCCTACCTGCATATGGAAGACGATGTGCGGCACCAGGCCACGCAGGAGCGTCACCGGATTGGGTGGAAGCGGTAGCCCCATCCTGCTGAGCCCTCCTTTCGTGGTCTAAGGGAAAGTGCTGGCGATTAATTGCATTTTTCGCCGCATCGCCAGCCCCAAGGTGCATGTGTCCGCCGCGCACGGAGCTGCCCAGCGCTCGCTGTGACCTACCGCGCTGGCTCAATCTCCCTAGAAACCCAGTTCGAATGCCGTGAAGCAATCCCGGCGGGCGTGGTCAACATCCCGCCCGCCCCAAAGCACGTCGTATAAACCAGTTTGCAAAAGGCTCGCATGTCGACTGGCTCCTCTGCCATGCCGCTCCGCAGCTGGTGCAGCGAAACGGCTGCAGTTCGGATACCGTCTCGCACCTGAGCCGGCGCCGCACGGGTAGGTCCAGCGGCTGCATGCCTTCATGCCCATGCGCCCTGCGCGGTTCCCGAAGCAGTTCATTGCAGGCCTGGCAAGGCGCCGGGCAATCGGCCGCCGGACCGGATTGCCGGCCAGGGCTGCGTTGCGGCTCTCCGTCGCACATCGAATCGGGCGCGAACGTCGTCATGCGCCGGGACAGTGCCCAGTACAGGACGCGCAGTTCTGCCCGATCGCTGCGCAGCGCGGCGGATCCACAGACGTGAGGTGATGCCGGGCCGCGACGCCCAGTTCCACCGCCGCGGCAAGCCCGACAATCTGCAGCTCCCCGGCGGCCCTCAGGATCAGGTCATCGAAGAACCTGGCCAGGTGTTCGTAGTACGCCGGGCCACCGGGAAGCGCATTTTTGGACACCGTCAGAACGGCCTTGCGGCTCAGGGCGCGGACTTCTTTTCGTAGCGCATTCAACTTGGACAACATACCAATCCCGGCTTCAAAGAGGGTTGACGCATCACTTTTGCGCAGCGGACTGCGTCATTCCCGCGTCCCTGCTTCGGCGTCGACGAGCCCAAGGCCTGATCCGGCGCATCCCAAGCGCGGGTTTTAATATATGTACAGTTTATCGATTTTTGTGTACTTTACCAATATTCCAAACCAAGCAGTCCGGGCATGAACCGGGTGAGGAGACATGGGCGTATGCAGATCGATCTGAGCAACAAGCGAGTCATTGTCACCGGCGCGTCGCGCGGCATCGGCCGCGCCATCGCGCGCGCCTTCGCCGCCGAAGGCGCGCGCGTGGCCATTTGCGCGCGCAGCGAAACCGACGTACAGGCTGCGGGAGCCGATCTGAGCTCGCGCGGTGCGCAGGACGTCATTGCCCATGTGGTCGACGTCACCGACACGGTGGGCGTCAATTGCTTCGTCGAACACATTGCCGCGCAGTGGGGCGGGGTCGATGTACTGGTGAACAATGCCGGCCAGGGCCGCGGCGGCAACCTGGATACCTTGACGCCCGAGCAGATCCTGGAGCACGCCAACGTCTTGCAGATGGGGCATTTCCGCTTCGTACAGGCGGTGGTGCCGCATATGCGCAAGCAGCGCTGGGGCCGCATCATCGAGATCAACGCGCTGGCCGGCGTGGTGCCGACGCCCGACGGCATTCCCTCGGTGGTCAATCGCGCGGCGTGCATCGCCATGTCGAAATCCCTGGGCATGTCGCTGGCCAAGGACAACATCCTGGTCAACACCCTGAACATGGGCTGGATCGATACCGGCCAGTGGGATCGGCACTTCAAGGAAATGCCGGCCGGCTGCACCCGCGACGAGTTCGATGCGATGGTGTTGAAGGTGGTGCCGATCGGCCGCTTCGGCAAGCCAGAGGACGTGGCCGGGATGGCGCTGTTTCTGTCGAGCGAGTACGCAAGCTTCATTAGCGCGGCGTCCATCGAGATCGCCGGCGGCATGGGCGGGCAGATCGCCTACTACCCCACGCTCAAGCGTGATTTCCATGAAGCCGTGCGGCTGCGTGAAGAAGCGAACGCCGGGCAGCCGGCCTGAACGCGGCAAACCCGCCCCTTCCCTGGCTGACAGGAGATCACCATGGATCTGCGCAAGCAGGTAGCCATCGTCACCGGCGCGTCGTCCGGCATCGGCCAGGCCATCGCGCGGGAGCTTAGCGCCGCGGGTGCCAGCCTGGTCATCACGGCCCGGCGCGAGGATCGCCTGGCCGCCTTGTCGGCCAGCCTGCCCGGCCCCAGCGTCCGGCTGTGCGCCGCCGTCGAGGGCCCGGGCACGCCGCAGGCGCTGCTGGACCTGGCCATGGCAGAGTTCGGCCGCGCCGACGTGCTGGTCAATAACGCCGGCATGTTCGTGGCCGGATCGCTGGACACCATCGACATGGACGACGTGGCGCGGATGACGCGGGTGAACTTCGACGCCGTGGTGCGCGCCTCTTACCTGTTCGCGCGCGCTTTCAAGCGCCAGGGCTCGGGCGCCATCGTCAATGTGTCCAGCATCGGTGCCTACCTCAGCTCCTCTTCTGTGGGCGCCTACAGCGGCCTGAAGCACGCGCTGGAGGTGTTCACCTCGGCCTTGCGCGTGGAGCTGAAAGGCTCAGGCGTGCGGATCGGGACGATTGCGCCAGGCACCACCGAGACCGAGATTTTCGATCGCCTGCGCGCCAGCGGCCAGGCCGTGCTCGCCGATCAGACGCCGCCGCTCGATCCCGCCGACGTGGCCGCCGCCGTGCGTTTCATGCTGACCCAGCCCGAGCGCGCCAACGTGGCGCGGCTGCTGCTGGTTTCCTCGGCGGAGTCGGTATGAATGCCGGCGTACAGCAGCCGGCCGCCAACCCGGAACGGAACGCCGCCGAAGCGCCTGCCCCGGCCCGGTCGAGCCAGCCCTACCCGTCCGCCCGTTATGCCTGGTACGTGATTGGCGTGCTGTTCGCCATCACGTTGCTGTCGCAGCTCGACCGCCAGCTTCCCGCGCTGTTGGTACGCCCGCTGCGCCGCGAGTTCGGCATTTCCGACACTGCCTTCAGCCTGCTGCAGGGTTATGCCTTCGCGGTCTTCTACACGCTCGCCGGGCTGCCGTTGGGGCGGCTGGTCGACCGGGGCAACCGCCGCAACCTGATCTTCATCGGGCTGCTGTTCTGGGGCGGTGCTACCGCGCTGTTTGCCTTTGGCCAGACCTATCACCAGTTGCTGCTAGCGCGCGTCGGCGTGGGCATTGGCGAAGCCGTGCTGGCACCCGCCGCATACTCCCTGATTGCCGACTGCGTGGCACCGGCGCGGCGCGGACGCGCGCTGGCGGTGTACTACGTGTCCATCGCGATCGGCTCGGGCGCCTCACTGCTGCTTGGCGGGTGGCTGCTGGCCGCCATTCCGGCGCAGGGAATGGCGCTGGGCCCGCTCGGCGCCATGCCGGCCTGGCGCGTGGCCTTCCTGGCCGCCGCCGCGCCTGCCGTGCCGCTGGCGGTCTTGCTGCTGCTGTCGGTGCGCGAACCCGCGCGTCGCGAGGACCATGCGCAGCACGCCGCCGCCGAGGTATCCACGATGGCAGATTTTCTGCGCCACTTGCGCCAGCACGCCAGCACGTTCTCGCGCGTGCTGACCTATCCCGCGCTGCTCTCCATCATCGGGTATGGCGCGCTCGCTTGGGCACCAGCGCTGTTTGAGCGCAGCTTTGGCATGCCGCCCACGCGCTCGGGGCCCGTGCTGGGCATCATCGTCGCGGCAGCAGGTGCGTTGGGCACGCTGGCCAGCGGATTCCTGAGTGACTGGTGGACGCGCCGCGGCATGCCGGCCGCACGGTTGCGCGTGGCGCTGGCCGGCGCGGCGCTGTTTACCGTGCCATCGGTGCTGTGGCCGTTAGTGCCCGCACCGGCACCGGCCTTCGCACTGTTGTTCCTGACGGTGCTGGGGCTTGGCCTTGCGCAATCCGCTGCGCCGCCGTCCATCCAGGCCGTGGTGCCCAATCGCATGCGGGGCCAGGCCATTGCGGTCTACCTGTTGCTGGCGGGATTGTTGGGGATCGGGCTTGGGCCGACGGCCGTGGCCCTGGTTACCGACCACGTCTTCCACAACGATGCGGCGTTGCGCTATTCGCTGGCGTTGACAGCGGCGCCGTCGGCGCTGTTCGGCCTGTGGCTGATTGGGTCGGGCCTGCGGCCGTACGCCCGGACCTGCGCCGCGCTGCAGTCCGCTGGCTAAGCGGGCCGCAGCCGCTGGCCGCCCCCGCCCTTAACTGGGCCTGCCGAGGCGGCCCGTCGCCCGGTGCTCGGACAGCACGCGTCTTGGGCCAATGGTGTTGCGCAGCACGCCGATGCCCTCGATCTGCGCCTCCACCACGTCGCCGGGCTGCAGGAATCGGCCGTCTTCCAGCCCCACGCCGCAGGTCGATCCGGTGAACACCAGATCGCCCGGGCGCAATGCGATGCGCGCGTCGACATAGTTCAGCAGTTCGTCGAGCGGGAAGATCATCTGGTCGGTGTTGTCGTGCTGGCGCTGCTCGCCGTTGATGCGCAGGCTCAACGTCACGGCCGGCTGGCCGGCGCCACCGAACTCATCCAGCGTAGTGATCCACGGGCCGATCGGCGCGGTGCGGTCCAGCGCCTTCTGCGTGAATAAGTCGAGCGAGCCAAGCTGCTTGCCCGCATCGCGCGCGCTGATATCGTTGCCCACCGTATAGCCGAGCAGGCACGCGCTGGCCTGCCGCTCGTCGCCCAGCGCGCGCGCCACCACGGCGACCAGCTCGACTTCATAGTCGAGCTGCTGCGTCACGGCGGGATACTGGATCTCGCCGCCGGGCGGCACGATGGCCGAGGCCGGCTTGATATAGGCGATGGTGTGCGGCGGCGGCTGCGTGCGGCCTAGCCGGGTCAGGTGCGTGAGGTAGTTCATGCCCACGCCGAACACGCGCGCGCCGGGCTGGACCGGCGCGCACAACTGCAGCGACGCGAGTGGCAGGCTGCCTCCGCGCAGCTCCAGCGCTGCCTGCCCATGCCGCGCCACGGCTGGCGCCCATAGCGCAAAGGGAGCGCCTACGCGTTGCACGCTTTGCAGGTCGTCGGCCATCCGACCCCAGAACACCTCGCCCTGCGTGTCGCGCACGCGTGCCAGCTTCATGGCTCAAACCACCCGCTGCAGGCCGGCCAGCACGGCCAGGCCATCGGCGTCCAGCACTTCCTCCGGCGCGCGCACGCTGGGCCCAAGGATGGGACCCACCAGTTCATGCCCCCAGGTGCTGAGCTTCTCGGGATTCAGCTCGAAGCCGTCCTGGTGCCAGGGCTCCAGCTCCGTGATGATCTCGATGGCAAATCCGCCGGGCGAGAAATGGTAGAAAGACACATGCGGGTCCTGCGTGTGCTGGCCCAGCGTCATCATCATCGGCAGCTTGCGCTGCTTGACGATATCGTAGGTCTCGCCGACGTCGCGCAGGCTCTTGACGAACAGGCCGATATGCTGGATACCCATCTTGCCCGGCCCATGGCCATAGGCGATATCGTGGCTGGTGCTTTCGTTAAGGCGGGAACGGTAGAACGCGGTCTTGCCCTTGCCGGCGCCGGCGCCGTAGTAGTGGAAGCCCAGCAGCTCGGTGAGGAAGTGCTCCAGCTCCGGGGAAACTCCGGCGTGATCACAACCAGGTGCCCCAGCCCCCGCGCGCCCGCAACAAAGCCACCGTGCGGCCGGCCGGGGATGAAGGAGCGCGGCATCCATTTCTGCGCGTAGAACAGCTCGTGCTGGTAGCCGACCGGATCCCGGAAGCGGATCACCTCCTTGACCCCGCGCAGTTCGCGCAGCGCCGCGTCGCCCACGGTGACCTCCACGCCGGCGTCCCGCAGGCGCTGCACCGCGGCCTGGAACTCCAGCTTGCCGCGCGCTTCCCAGCCGATATAGGCCAGCCGGTCGGCCTGGCCGGGATGGAAGGCAAAGCGATGCCGGCGGTCGTCGATGCGGAAGTACAGCGATTCGGGGTCCGCCTCCGGCGAGGCGCCGATCTGGAAGCCCAGTACCTCGGGGCCATAGCTTCGCCATTCGTCCAGCCTGGTCGACTCGAAGCCGAGATAGCCAATGCCGATGATGTCCATGTTGTCTCCTGAAGTGTCTTGTCTCTTTTGCCGTGCAAGACCGGGCGCCGCGTGGCTCAGACGGCGAGCATGCCGCCGTCCACGGCGATATCGGTGCCGGTGATGTAGGAAGCGTCGTCCGAGGCGACGAACAAGGCGGTAGCCACCACCTCATCCGCCTCGCCGGGGCGCGCCAGCGGGATGCCGTCCACCAGCGCGGCGCGCGTGGCCGGGTTGTTCAGAAACGGGGCGGTGCCCGGTGTCACCACCAGGCCGGGGCTGATGCTGACCGCGCGGATGCGGTGCTTCGCGCCCTCCACCGCCAGCTGGCGCGTAAGCGCCACCACGCCGGCCTTGGTGGCCGAATGCGCGCCGATGCCGGTGGTCGTGGAAGCGCCCCATGCGGCGACCGACGCGATATTGATGATCACCCCGCCACGTACCGCCAGATGCGGCCATGCGAACTTGGTGGCGAAGAACACCAGGTCCAGTTCGTTGCGCATAGTGAAGCGCCAGTCGTCCACGGACATGTCCGCGACCGGTCCGAAGCGCGCCGCCGAGGCATTGTTATAGACGATGTCGACCCGGCCGTACTCGCCGACGGCGGCTTCCACCCAGCGCTGCGCCTGCTCCGGGTCGCCGAGATCGACGTTGCCGGTGCCCGCCATCCGGTGGCCTTGCGCGCGCATGAGCTCGAGCGTTTCATGCTGCGCCTGCGCGTTGACATCGCAGCCGAACACGCTTGCGCCTTCGCGCGCGAAGCGCAGCGCGGCCGCCCTGCCCTGGCCGCCTCCGGTACCGGTGATCAGCGCGACCTTGCCATCAAGACGTCCCATGCGAATTGTCTCCCGCTTGCCTGTGCGCTATGTGCATTGATTGCGTCAGGCGGAAACCGCCTCGATCACCAACGCCTCGGCCGGGCACGCGGCCGCGCCTTCGCGCGCCTCCTCCTCCAGCTCCGGCGGCACCGTGTCCACCTCTAAATAGACCAGGCCGTTCTCGTCGAGCTTGTAGATCTGCGGGCAGAGCTGCGCGCACAGTCCATAGCCGCAGCAACGGCTGCGATCGGCGCGCACCTGCAGCACCATGGTTGCTTTTTTTCCGAATCCATGCCTCCTCCTTGTGTCTGCTGGCGAGCTGTCGCCTTGGAGGGAATTATATGCACAGTTTTTACGAAAGTGTCGATTTTTAGCTCGGGATTGACCCGGGTTTTCAGCCCGGCGCGCAGGCCCGGTACGGGTAAATCCGAGGGCGGCGGTTTCCCCTGTAGAATTCTCGATTCAGAATATAATTACCGCATACAGAATGAGAACTGTGCCGAGTCAGAGCGCGAACCAGGAAGACAGCCAACCCATGAGCCAACAGAACGCCGCACCCGCACGCAAACGAACCGCCCCCGCCAGCGCAGCCGCGCCGGCGGCAAAACCAAAGCCCAAGGTCAGGGCCGCCACCAACGCCATGGCCAATGCCGTGACCGTGAAGCCGGTGTCCAATGCCATCCGCATCCTGCGCTACCTTACCCAGACCGGCGCGCCGGAGCGTGCCGCCGACATCGCGCGCCACCTCTCCATCAATTCCAGCACCTGCTTCAACATCCTGCGCACCCTGGTGGCCGAGGATGTGGTGGACTTCAATGCCTTGTCCAAGACCTATTCCGCCGGGCTTGGGCTGGCACGCCTGGTCGAGCAGCTAGTCACGCAAGGTCAGCGGCTGCAACTGGCGGCCCCGCCCATGCAGGACCTCGCCGCGGAGTTCGGCGTCACGGTGACGCTGTGGCGGCGCTTGGGGGCCGACCGCATCGTCCTGGTCAGCTCCCAATCCAGCCCCACCAACCTGCGCATCGACATGCCCGCCGGGCAGCGGCTGCCGATCCTGATGGGCGCCAGCGGCCGGCTGTTCGCCGGCAGGCTCGGGCTCACCGAGGCGCAGCTGCGCGGGGAGTTCGAGCAGCTCCGCTGGGTCCGCGCGATCTCGTTCGACAACTACCTGCGCGAAGTCAACCGCGCGCGGCGCCGCGGCTGGGCCAGCGATGACGGCTACTTCGCCACCGGCGTGCTCGCCATCGCCGCGCCGGTGTGCGACCCGAGCGGCAACATCGCCTTTACCGTGTCCACCGTGATGATCCGCGGCGACCGCAGCGAAGACAAAGTAGAGGTGCTCGGCGAAGCCGTGCGCGACCTGGGCCACAAGCTGGAAGCCGTGCTGTTCTGATCTGCTGATCCTAGCGCCGGGGCCGCGCCGGCCCTGAGCGCGCGCCAGCCCGCGCGTCCATTCCCCAGCGGCCGACACCCCGTCGGCCGCGCCATGCCGCCCCCTGCGCGGCACACGTCCCCCCATATCTCCATCGGCCCGCCTCAAGCAGTGGCAGGCCCCCTCGCGCGCACTCGCCTCATCGTTAACCCTCAAACCCAGCGGCAATCCATCTTTAATATGTACACATGCATTGATTGTGTCTAACTTTTTAACTACTATCCGAATGCCAATCCGCTACAACACGGCTAGCCAGACAGTGGCAGCCCATACACACGGGGACACCGATGAAACTGGAAGACCTCATTCTCGTCAGCGTAGACGACCACGCGATCGAGCCGCCTAACGCCTTCACCCGCCACATGCCGGCCAAGTACAAGGGCCGGGAACCCAAGGTTGTCGAACGCAGCGGGCGCGACGTGTGGGTGTTCGAGGAACAAGCCACCGGCTACATGGGCCTGAATTCGGTCGTAGGCCGCCCGAAAGAGGAATACGGCATGGAGCCGCTCGGCTACGAGCACATGCGCCGCGGCACCTGGGATATCAAGGCGCGCGTGGATGACATGAATGCCAACGGCGTGCTGGGCTCCCTGTGCTTCCCGACGTTCCCGGGTTTCGCCGGGCAACGCTTCCAGGGCTACGCCGACCGCGGCGTGTCGCTGGCCGCCATCCAGGCCTACAACGACTGGCACCTGCACGACTGGTGCAACGCCGCGCCCGGCCGCTTCATGCCGCTGATGCTGGCGCCCTGGTGGGACATGCAAGCGGCGGCCGCCGAGATCGGGCGCATGGCCAAGCAAGGCGTGCACGCGTTGACGCTGTCCGACAATCCCACGCTGCACGGCTACCCCTCGATCCACAGCGACTACTGGGATCCGGTATGGAAGGCCTGCGCCGACAACAACGTCGTGGTCTGCTGCCATATCGGCACCGGCGCCAAGGCCGCGCATGCGTCCGACGATTCGCCCATCGATGCGTGGATCACCTCCATGCCGATCTCGATCGCCAACTCGGCCGCCGACTGGATCTGGGCGCCGATGTGGAAGAAATTCCCCAAGCTGCGCATGGCGCTGTCGGAAGGCGGCATCGGCTGGATCCCCTACCTGCTGGAGCGGGCCGACTTCACGCACCGCCATCACCATGCATGGACCATGTCCAACTTCGGCGGCAAGATGCCCAGCGACATCTTCAACGAGCACATCATCACCTGCTTCATCGAGGATCAGTTCGGCCTGAAGAACCTCGACGCGATCAACGTCGACAAGGTCACCTGGGAATGCGATTACCCCCACTCCGACTGCACCTGGCCGGGCTCGGCGGACGTGTTCCACCAGCAGGCCGGCCACCTGTCGGACGAGGTGATCAACAAGATCACCCACCTGAACGCGATGCGCGAGTTCTCCTATGACCCGTTCTCGATCCTGGGCCGCGAGAACTGCACCGTAGGCGCGCTGCGCGCGCTGGCCAAGCACGTGAGCGTGGAGCCCGCGCTGGGCATGGGCGGCGCGGCGCCGGTGCGAGACCCCAACAAGCCGGTCACGTCAGGCGACATCAACCGCATGTTCGCCGCGGCCGACGCTCAAGCCGCGCTGTAAGTCAGCGGCCACCCAGCCGCGGTGGCCCACGCTGCCGCGGTGTTGGCAGCACCGTCGCCTCGCGGTATTCACCGCACCCGCCCGGCTTGCGCCCACCTCGCGCCCACCTCGAATCATGTCCACGCACGCATTCCGCTATCACAGCATTCCACCCGACGCCGAGCCTTTGCGTGAGCAAGTCCGCGGCTTTCTTGCCGAAGTCCTGAAGGATCGGTCGCCGCTGCAGCGCGCCGACTCGTGGATGGGGGCCGATCCCGAATTCAGCCGCGAACTCGGCCGTCGCGGCTGGCTGGGCATGGCCCTGCCGCGACGCTACGGCGGCGGCGAGGCGGGACCGTTCGCGCGCTATGTCGTGATCGAGGAACTGCTTGCCGCCGGCGCGCCCGTATCCGCGCACTGGATCGCCGACCGGCAGAGCGGCCCGCAGATCCTGCGCTACGGCACCGAGGCCCAGCGCGACAAATACCTGCCGGGCATCTGCCGCGGCGAGAGCTACTACTGCATCGGCATGAGCGAGCCCAATTCCGGTTCGGACCTGGCCTCGATCCGCACGCGCGCCCAGCGCCGGGGCGCTGGCTGGGTACTCAACGGGCATAAGCTCTGGACCACCAACGCGCATTACTCGCGGTACATGATTGCCCTGGTGCGCACCGGCGAGAAGCCCGCGTCGCGCCACCAGGGGATGTCGCAGTTCATCATCGACCTTGAATCGCCAGGCATCACGATCCGTCCGATCCGGGACCTGGCCGGCGGCGAGCATTTCAACGAAGTCTATTTTGACGACGTGCAACTCGGCGCCGACGCCTTGGTCGGCATCGAGGGCCAGGGCTGGGAACAGGTGACGGCGGAGCTGGCCTTCGAGCGCAGCGGCCCGGAGCGCTTTCTCAGCAGCATTGCCCTGCTGCAAACGCTGATCGACGCCGTCGGCAAGCATCCCGATGCGCTGCAGGCGCGGGAGATCGGCCGCCTGGCTGCCCGCCTCTTCACGCTGCGGCAAATGTCCCTGTCCGTCACCGCGGAACTGGCGGCGGGCAACAATCCGGCCTGGGCCGCCTCCTGCGTGAAGGACCTCGGCACGCAGTTCGAGCAGGATATCCCGGAGGTGGCGCAACTGCTGCTGGACCTGCCGCCGAGCGTGGGCGGCGGCAGCGACCACGCCCAAGTGCTGGCCTACCTGATGCAAATGGCCCCCTCCTTTTCCCTGCGCGGTGGCACGCGCGAAATCCTGCGCGGCATTATTGCGCGCGGGCTCGGGCTACGGTGAATCCCATGCAAGAGATCTTCGAGAGCACCATCGAGCGCCTGCTTGGCGACACCGTCACGGCAGAGCTGCTGCGCACCTGCGAAACCGGCGCCTGGCCCGCGTCACTCTGGGCTAGCGTGGAGGACTCCGGCTTTGCCGTCGCCGCCGCCCCCGAGGCCCGGGGCGGCGCCGGCGCCAGCTGGGCGGACCTGTTCGTCATTGTCCGCGCCGCTGGCCGGCACAACCTGCCGTTGCCCCTGCCCGAGACGCTGCTTGCCAACGCCTTGCTCGGGCAGAGCGGCCTGGAAGCACTGAACGAGCCTCTGGGCATCGCCGCTGGCGGTGCGCTGAGCCTGCGGCGTGGCCGCGTCGGCGGCACCCTGCGCGATATCCCCTGGGGCCGGCATGTGCAGCGCGTCGTGGCGGTGACTGACGGACCCGAGCCGACGGTGGTATTGCTGGACACCACCGGGGTGCGTTGCCAACCCCGCCAGAACACGGCCGGCGAGCCGCGCGACGATCTGCACTTCGATGATGTGTTCCCGCTATCCAGTGCGCCGCTGCCTGCCGGAACGCCCGCCGATGTGCTCCAGCTCGGCGGTGCGCTGATGCGCAGCGCGCAGATTGCCGGCGCCACGCAGGCCGTGCTGGCGCTGACCACGCGCTACGCCACCGAGCGGGTCCAGTTCGGCAAGGCGATCGGCGCCTTCCAGGCGCTGCAGCAGCAGATGGCGGTCCTCGCCGAGCACGCCGGCGCTACCGCGGTCGCGGCGCAATGCGCCTTCGCCCTGTCCCTTGATGCCGCCGGCGGCTTTGCCACCCTGCCCATCGCCGCGGCCAAGGTCTGCGGTGCCGAAGCCGCGGGCGTGGCGGCGTCGGTCGCGCACACGGTGCATGGCGCCATCGGCTTTACCCATGAACATGCGCTGCACCTGTCCACGCGGCGGCTCTGGTCCTGGCGCAGTGAATTCGGCAATGCCACCTCCTGGTCGCAGCGCCTCGGCCAGGGCGTGTGCGTTGCCGGCGCCGCGGCGCTGTGGCCCGCGCTGACGGCCTGCCGCCTGGACCTTCCCGCTCATCACGAGCGCGTTCAGGCCTGAACCACGCATCACCCTCAACGACGCCTATCCTCAGAGACTTGACCATGCGGACCGTATTCCGAGAAGACCACGAACTATTCCGCCAGCAGGCGCGTCGCTTCATTGACAGCGAGATCGTGCCCCACCTGCCCGACTGGGAGCGGGCCGGCATCGTGCCCAAGGAGATCTGGCGCAAGGCCGGCGAGATCGGCCTGCTGTGCGCAACGGTACCGGAGGAATATGGCGGCGCCGGCGGCGACTTCGGCCACTCCGCCGTCATGATCGAGGAGCTGGCCCGCGTCAACGCCACCGCCATCGGCTTCACCACGCATTCCGAGATCGTCGCACCGTACATCGTCGCCTACGGCAGCGAGGAGCAGAAGCAGCGCTGGTTGCCCCGCATGGCCAGCGGCGAACTGATCGGCGTAATCGCCATGAGCGAGCCCGGCATCGGCAGCGACTTGCGCTCGATGCGCACCAGCGCCACGCGGGACGGCGGCGACTACATCGTCAACGGGCAGAAGACCTTCATCACCAATGGCGGCAATGCCGGCCTGATGGTCACGGCCACCAAGCTCGACCCGAAATCCAAGGACCTGACGCTGATCTGCGTCGAGGAAGACCGGCCCGGCTTCTCCAAGGGCAAGCTGCTGGAGAAGATCGGCCTGAAGGGACAGGACACCTCGGAACTCTTCTTCGATCATGTCCGCGTACCGGCGGAGAATCGCCTTGGCGAAGAGAACCAGGGGTTCCGCTACCTGACCCACCAGCTCGCGTGGGAGCGCACCATCATCGGCATCCGCGCCGCCGCGTCGATTGAAGCATTGCTGGCGGAGACCATCCAGTACACCCGCGATCGGGTGGTATTTGGCAAGCCGGTGTTCGACTTCCAGAACACGCGCTTCAAGCTCGCGGAGGTGAAGGCGCAGGCCACCATGCTGCGCGTCTTCGTCGACGACTGCCTGGCCAAGGCGATGCGCTTTGAGCTCACCGCCGAGGTGGGCGCGATGTGCAAGCTGCTCGGCTCCGAGCTGCAAGGCAAGCTGCTCGACGAATTGCTCCAGCTGCACGGCGGCTACGGCTTCATGAGCGAGTACAAGATCGGCCGCTCGTGGGTGGATGCACGGGTTGCGCGCATCTACGGCGGCACGTCCGAAATCATGAAGGAAATCATCAGCCGGTCGCTATAGCGCGCCCGGCTGCAACGCAAGAAGACCCAGAGGAGACAATGATGCCCAAGCTTTCGTATATCCGCCACGATGGCACCCGTACCGATGTCGAGGTGTCAACCGGCGCCACGGTCATGCAAAGCGCCCTGGAGCGCGGCGTCGACGGCATCAGCGGCGATTGCGGCGGCGCTTGCCAATGCTGCACCTGCCACGTCTTCGTGGAGGAGGCCTGGCTGGACAAGCTGCCGCCCGTGGACGAGATGGAGGATGCCATGCTGGACAGCACCGCCGAGCCGCGGCGCGCCAACAGCCGCTTGTCCTGCATGCTGACGATGGCACCGGAACTGGACGGCCTGGTGGTGCACCTGCCTGCTTCCCAGCTCTGAGCGAAGCAAGCGGGGCGCTTGCAGCGCCCCCGCCCCTCCCAGCGGTGAATCCCAGCAGTTAATCCCAGATGACCGGCACCGAATGCGGCCCGCGCAACTGCGCCCCCGCGATTCTGGGGGCCGGCTTGTCCGGATCCAGCCGCAGATTGGGTAGCAGGTCCAGGATGGCGTTGACCGCCGCCTGAAGCTCGATCTTGGCGATGTATTGGCCGATACACATATGCGCGCCAAAGCCAAAGCCGAAGGAAGGCTTTGGCCTGCGGTCGATATCGAAGGTCTCGCTGTCCTCGAAGGCTTCCTCGTCGCGATTTGCGGATGAGACGATGCACTGGACCATCGCGCCCTTCGGCACCAGGACACCGCTAATCTCTACGTCCTTCGCCGCCTGTCGCACCTTGAAGGTGGCGACCGGCTCGAACCGCACCGCTTCGTCGATCGCCTTGGGCACCAGGCTGCGGTCCTGGCGCACCCGCTCCAGCAGCGCAGGCCGCTCCAGCAGCAGCGTCATCAGCGAGCCGAAGGTGCGAGTGGTGGTTTCGCCCGCGGCGGGCAGCAAGGAGCGCACGAAAGTGGCGACCTCATGGTCGTCCAGCCGGCGCCCCTCGTACTCGGCACGAATCAGCCGGCCGATCAGGTCGTCGCCATTGGCGCCATCCTTGCGGACCTGGACCACCTCCACCTTGACTGCGTCGTAGAGCGCCTGTGCCGCAGCCATGGCCGCCTTGCGCGCCGCGGCCGCCCGTTCGGCATCGACCTGCGGGCCGGCCAGGATGGCCAGCGCCCAAGCAGCGTATTGCTCCACCCGTTCAGGCGTGTCATCCGGGAAGCCGATCAGCGAGTAGATCAGCCGGATCGGGAAATGCAGGCCGAAGTCCATCAGGTCGGCCCGATTTGCGGCTGCCATCGGCACGATGTATTCGTTGCGCACGATCGGATCCATCTTGGCATCACGCCAGCGGTTGACCACCTCGGGCATGAAGACAGGCTGCAGCAAGGCGCGCGCGCGGCGGTGCGCGTCGCCGTCCATGCCGGTCAGGATCAGTCCGTCGAAGAACGCGCCCAGGCCTTCGGCGATAAAGCCACTGGTGAAATTGGTGGCGTCGCGCAGCACCGCCATCACGTCCTTGTACTTGAACAGGGTGAAGGTGGGCCGGTCGGGGTCCAGCCCGGCGATGGTGGGCACGCCCAGGCGTGCCATGAAATCCTCCGCGATCACCGGCGAATTCCTGCGCATGTCGCGGTAGATCGCATGCAGGTCGACATCGCTGCCGCGGTAGTTCTCCGCCACGCCGGCAAAAGCCGTCTCGAGGGCGGGTGCTGCGCTGTTGCTCATCTCGGTCTCCTTACTGGATGTCATTGCCCGGGGATACGTACCGGGGAAGCGTCCGTATGGCCGCATTACCGTTTGACCCCGGGTCAGCAATATTTTATTGAACACTTTTCGCAATTGTGATCCACTTAAGCGATACGGGCAAGACCAAACGCACTGACCGGAGCCATCCGGGCGCCAAGGCTGCACCCAGAACGACAAACAGGATGGAGACAACATGACAAGCAAGCAAACCCACGATGCCATCATCGTCGGCGGCGGCCACAATGGCCTTTCGGCTGGCTGCTACCCGGCGGCCGCCGGCAAGAAGGTGCTGGTGCTCGAAGCGCTGGACAAGGTGGGCGGCATGGCCTCGTCGGGCTACCTGATGCCTGAGGCGCCTGGCCACCTGGTCCACCCTTGCGCGCTGGACATGATGTCGATGCGCGTGCATCCGCGGGTGCCGGCGGAGCTGGAGCTTGAGCGCCATGGCTTCCGCCAGATCGAACTGACCCCGGGCTATGTCTACCTGCATCCGGACGGCACCTCGCTGGTGTTCTGGCGCGATCCCCAAAAGACCGCCGACGAAATCCGGCGCTTCAGCCCCAAGGATGCGGACGCTTTTCTGACCTTCATGGATGTGGTGCTGGCCTTCATCGATATGGCCGTGCCCATGATGCGGGTGGACCCGGCCGAGCTGAACGTGGGCGCCAAGTTCGAGGCGTTCCGCGCGGCCTTGCGCAACCGCAAGCTCAAGCCCGAGCTGATGACGCTGCTCACCGGCTCCGCCTACCAGGCGGCGCTGGAGCGTTTCGAGCACCCGGTCACCATCTCGGCCATGTGCTGCCTGACCGGCCTGGCCGGCCCCATCACCAGCGACGGCAGCGGCATCTACTACGCGCTGCTCGGCTTCCTGCACCGCTTCGGAGTTGGCCGGGTGGTGGGTGGCATGCAAACGCTGTCCAATGCGATGGCCGCCCGCTTGCGCGAACTTGGCGGCGAGATCCTGACGTCCGCGTCGGTCCAGGAGATCGTGGCCGACCAGGGCCGCGTGCGCGGGGTGCGCCTTGCCAATGGCCGCGAGTTCCACGCGCGCGCCGTGATTGCCAGCTGCCACCCCAAGGTGGCGCTGGACCTCGTCACCGCGGGCCAGGTCGAGCCACGGCTGCTGACACGCATCACGCACGCGCCGGCCAACGCGCACGGCGCGTCGCCCCTGAAGGTCGACATGGCCCTTAACGGCCAGATCTCGCTCAAGCGCTTTGAGGACCAGCGCGGCGACGGGCTGGACCTGCGCAAAACCTGCCTGCTGATCGGCACGACCGAAGCCGTGCTGGAGAACTTCCGCGCTTCGGCGCGGGGCGAGGTGCCTACCCTGCCCTACCTCACCATTACCGCGCCGAGCGCCGTGGACCCATCGCTGGCGCCCGCCGGGCAGGATACGGTCTACCTTTATCCGCCCGCCATGCCGACGCAGCCACGCGAGGGCTGGGATGCCATCCGCGAGCGCGTGACGCAGCAGGTGATCGATCAGGCCAGCCAGTACGTCGACGGCCTGAAGACGCAAGAGATCGCCCGCCGGATGGAAGCCGCGCCGGATTTCACGCGGCGCCTGAATACCGTCAACGGCTGCGTGGTGCATATCGACACCAGCACCATGCGCTCCAATACGCTGCGCCCGGCCTACGGCCTGGGAGGTAACACGCTGCCGGTGGCGGGCCTGTATTTCGGCGGCGCGGGCATCCACCCGGGTGGCGGCGTCAATGGCATGCCGGGGCGTATCGCAGCCCAGCGCGTGCAGCGCTTCCTGGGCAAGAGCGAGCGCAGCAGCATGAGCGCGCTAGCGATTGCCGGTGCTGTGCTTTCAGCGTGGGGCATGGGCTGAAGGTATGCAAGCCACGGCATCGGCCGCCGGGCGCTGCAGCGAGGGGCGCTCGCCGGCCAGCACCGCGGCCAGCACGAAGTCCACCGAGAACTGGCGCCACGCCGCTACCCCCTGCGGCGCGGTGGTATCGAACCCGGCCACCGCCGACACCGTATAGCGGTTGGTAAAGCCGCCGGTGGTCAGCAGCGCCGAGGCGGCATAGAACAGGCGCGCGTCGATATCGGGCCGGAATTCGCCGCACTGCGCGCCGCGCAGCAGGATGCGCTCCATCTGCGCCACCAGTGCGGGCGCGCGGGCCTGGAAGCGGTTGGCACGCTGGGCGTTGTGCTCGTGAAAGCGCAGCCCTTCCTGCGCCAACGAGCCTAGGGTCGGGTCGTGGCGGTACTGGTCAAAGGCATGCTCCAGCAGCACCCGCAGCGCCTGCGTGGGCGGCAGGTGATCCAGTTCCAGCGCCAGCAGGTCCGCCAGCACATCCTGCGCCGACTCATCCAGCACGCTGGCAAACAACTGGTCCTTGCTGTTGAAGTAGTGATAGACGAGCTGCTTGGTCACGCCCGCCGCGCGCGCGATGTCGTCCACGCGCGCGCCGGCCAGCCCTTTTTCAGAGAATGCCTGGCGCGCCTCCTTGAGCAGGCGGCCGATGGTGGCGCGCTTGCGGGATGGCGAGGCGGGCGTATCAACATCTGGCGCGGGATCGGGACCGGGAGGACACATGGCTTGAGTGATGAGATGGGGGCGGGCAACCGGCCAGCCGATGGCCGGCGGCGCCGCTCCCGCATTCTAAGGCCGAAGCCGCGCAAACATGCCCTCTCGTATTCCCTCCCCTCCGCTCAGAACGACTGCGACAGCGGCCGCACGACGATCTCGTTCACTGCCACATGCCCGGGCTGCGAGATCGCATAGACCACGGCATCAGCGATCGCATCCGCCGACATCGCGCCCTCATAGAGTTGCTGCGCCCGCGCCTTGAACGCCGGCACGGTAATGCTCTCGGTCAGCTCGCTCGCCACCAGCCCCGGGCAGATCGAGGTCACCCGCACCTTGCCCACGCATTCCTGGCGCAGCCCCTCGCTGATCGCGCGCACGGCGAACTTGGTGCCAGAGTACACAGCCCCGCCGGGGCCGACCGTCAGGCCCGCCACGGACGAGATATTGATGACATGGCCCGCCCCCTGCGCCAGCATGCCGCCGAGCACCGCGTGGATGCCATACAGCACGCCCTTGATATTGACATCGATCATGCGGCTCCAGTCGTCGACGCAACCCTGTGCAATCAGCGACACCGGCATGATGCCCGCGTTGTTGACCAGCACATCGATGCGCCCGAAGCGGGCTTGGCGCTCTCGAAGGGCTGCGCGTTCCTGGGCGCCTCGATGCTGGTCAGCGCCGGGCATCGCGCCGGCGCCGCTGCCACTGCAGGGTTGCGGGCCGCGCCGGCCTGGAAGCCGCATGGCGACGTCATCAAGGGCGTTGTTGCCCGTGAAAGCGCGGCCCTGCCGGCGCCAACGAGCCTAGGGTCGGGTCGTGGCGGTACTGGTCAAAGGCATGCTCCAGCAGCACCCGCAGCGCCTGCGTGGGCGGCAGGTGATCCAGTTCCAGCGCCAGCAGGTCCGCCAGCACATCCTGCGCCGACTCATCCAGCACGCTGGCAAACAACTGGTCCTTGCTGTTGAAGTAGTGATAGACGAGCTGCTTGGTCACGCCCGCCGCGCGCGCGATGTCGTCCACGCGCGCGCCGGCCAGCCCTTTTTCAGAGAATGCCTGGCGCGCCTCCTTGAGCAGGCGGCCGATGGTGGCGCGCTTGCGGGATGGCGAGGCGGGCGTATCAACATCTGGCGCGGGATCGGGACCGGGAGGACACATGGCTTGAGTGATGAGATGGGGGCGGGCAACCGGCCAGCCGATGGCCGGCGGCGCCGCTCCCGCATTCTAAGGCCGAAGCCGCGCAAACATGCCCTCTCGTATTCCCTCCCCTCCGCTCAGAACGACTGCGACAGCGGCCGCACGACGATCTCGTTCACTGCCACATGCCCGGGCTGCGAGATCGCATAGACCACGGCATCAGCGATCGCATCCGCCGACATCGCGCCCTCATAGAGTTGCTGCGCCCGCGCCTTGAACGCCGGCACGGTAATGCTCTCGGTCAGCTCGCTCGCCACCAGCCCCGGGCAGATCGAGGTCACCCGCACCTTGCCCACGCATTCCTGGCGCAGCCCCTCGCTGATCGCGCGCACGGCGAACTTGGTGCCAGAGTACACAGCCCCGCCGGGGCCGACCGTCAGGCCCGCCACGGACGAGATATTGATGACATGGCCCGCCCCCTGCGCCAGCATGCCGCCGAGCACCGCGTGGATGCCATACAGCACGCCCTTGATATTGACATCGATCATGCGGCTCCAGTCGTCGACGCAACCCTGTGCAATCAGCGACACCGGCATGATGCCCGCGTTGTTGACCAGCACATCGATGCGCCCGAAGCGCTTGCGCCCCGCATCGGCCAGCGACTGCAGTGCCGCCGGCTGGGTGACGTCGGTGGCGGCCCACAGCACGTTGTCGCCAAGTTCGGCGGCCAGCGCCGCCAGCCTGTCCTCCCGCCTTGCGCCCAGCACCAGCCTGGCGCCGCGCCTGGCGAGCTGGCGCGCACATGCCTCGCCAATGCCGCTGCTGGCGCCGGTGATCATCACGACCTTGCCTTCGATTGCGTCCATGGTCTCCTCTTCCTTTCTGTCTTGAAACGATTTTGCCTTTGAGTGATGCTGAACTGCGGCCGGCATCGACACCGGCCGCGCGTTCAGCCCGCCAGCGATTCGATCAACGCGGAATCGCCTGCCTCTTCCGTCACCCACTTGACCATGCGGCGGATCGGTTCGATCGCGTCCTGTCGGTCCAGGTTGTGCTGCAGCGTGGCTGCGGCCCCCAGCGACACAAGCCGCTGCGCCCCTGGAAGGCCAGCTTGTCTCGCATCGCCACTTTCAGGGATTCCGGAAAAACGCCGATGGTCTGCGTATAGGCGTTGACCGAGCGCACCGCGGTATCGATCTCGTCGATCGGCACCAGGTTGCCGACGCGGCAGCCCAGGATGCGCGAGAAGCTCACCGGCGCGCCGTCCCTGGACACGATCATCGCGCCCTCGTTGCGCTTGCCGCCGAAGACTGTGTAGTCCTCGTCGATCATGCGGATGCCGTCGATCTCCTCCTTGAGCGCGGGATCGAACGCCTTGTGCGGGGTCGACAGCGTATCGGGCAGCGTCTGCAGCGCCTCGAAGGCCAGGCGTGCCAGCGCTTCGCAGCGCGCCAGGCCCGCCGCGTCCGTGCCGGATTGCACGTAGACCACCCGCGCGCTGACGCAGGCTTCCTGGTTCTGCGCGCCGACATCCAGCGCCAGGCGCCGGGCCACGCTGGCCAGCGTGGCGTCATCCTCGAACGCCTCCTTGCCGATGATGGTGCCGCTAAGCTTGGGATCCAGCGTGATCAGGTCCAGGCCGGGCTGCAGGTATCGGGTGATGTGCTTGACCGAATCGAAGCCACCCCAAGCGATCAGCTTCTCGACCTTGCGCGGGTCGTAGATGCGCTGCTCCACCTGCTCATTGCCGCCCTTCCAGTAAGCCACGCTCAGGTGGCGCGTCAGCGGATGGTCCGGCGCCATGTCGATCATCGTGCGCGCGATCGCCATCGACGTCAGCGGATCGTTGGAAGGCGCCTTGATGATGGCATCGGAGCGCGTCAGCGCATTGCGGATCACGGTCAGCACGGCCACCACCGGCGCATTGCCAGCGATCACATGCACGCAGCGCGCGCCGAAGGCGCGGGTCCGGGCCGTGATGCCCGGGATCAGCGCGCCCGGCTGCTCCACCCAGCCTTCCAGGTAGTCCGCGCCAACCGAGCGCGCGACGATGTTGTAAAGCTCCTCCCGGTGGAACAGGCGTGGCATGCGCGTGTAGTGGAAGCGCAGAATGCTCTCCGACAGGCCCGAGGTGGCGCACGACAGCGCAAACGCTTCTTGCAGGTGCCGGTTGTCCGAGAAGTTGAGGTGCTGCCCCAGTTCGACCAGATAGTCGACGATCTGGTCCAGGCTCAGCGTGTACAGGTCGGCCATCATCGACGGCGCGCGCAGCGTCAGCTCGTCGGCGTATTTGCCGACATCCGGCGCGGTGAACGACACGCCGCCACGGCGGCCGCCAAAGGTCAGTTCGTCACCCTCGATCACCTTGCCGCGGATGATCAGCGGGACTTGGTAGGTAGTCATTGCAGTCTCACTCCGACAGTTCGTTCAGGAAGCTCAGGGCCTGATCATGCGCGGCGGGGGCGCCGGCGCAGATCACCTTGTCGTCGCCGCCCTCCTTCTCGCTGTAGCGGCGGATATCCGGCAGCAGGTAGGCCCCGGTGCGCCCACAGGCGCAAGGCTTCTCGAAGCCGTGCATGGTGATCTCATCGCCCGTCACCAGGCCGGCCCAGTAGGTGCTGGTCAGCAGGTCCAGCGAGGCAAAGCGCCCGGTCAGGCCGTCCTTGCGCGGCAGCGGCTTGCCGGTGGCCGGGTCGAGCAGGAACGGGATGGTGGTCGGGGGGACGTGATAGTGCCCGTGTTCGCAGCGCATGCTGAAGCCGATCTGCTCGCTGCAACCGTAGAACTCGTAGAAGCTTGTGGAAGCCGAGAAACTCCACCAGTTGTTCGCGCCAGTTGTCGGGCATGTTCTTGCCCTTCTTGCCACCACCGGTGTGCAGCACGCTGCCCGGGCCGAACACGCTGCGCGCGCCCTGCGCCAGGCCCTCGGCCGCGGTGTCGTAAAGGATGGTCCAGACCGCGCCGATATACACGTCCTTACCACCAAAGCGCCGGATCGCGTCGGAGAAAAACGTCTTCAGCTGCTGCGGGCGTTCGCGCTCCACGCGCACCAGCTCATCGCGCTTGGCCAGCAGCGTGTCGGAGATCTGCAGCGTGCCCAGTTCACCCTGCGCCTCGGCTGCGGCCAATCGGCCGGAGAGGGAGGCAACGTCGGCCGAGAAGCGAGAGTCCGGGTACATGAAAAGCGCATTGTCCTCACCGCCGGCGTACATCTCCACCTGGTAGCCGCTGCCCCGCGCCGCCGCGCTGGCGCCCTTGCGGTAAGTCGGCGCAATCAGCGGCCGCTTGTTCTTGATGAGATCGGGGCCGGTGCCGGGACCGCGCCAGTCGCGGATGCGATTGGCCGAAAGCTCGATGTTCTGGCGCCATTCCTTGTCGGTGCGCGGCAGGAAAGATAGCTTGCCGGTAGTGCCCGAGGTATGGAACACGCGCAGGCTGGTCTTGGCATCCAGCAGGTCCACCCAGTCGTCGATCAGCTTGACGCCCGTGGCATCGACCTGGCTCAGGTCCTGGGTGGTCAGGCCGTTGAGCCAGCGCGTGAGCTTATCGAACTGGCCGCGTTCCAGATAGGACATCGGGTAGGACTTGTACACCGTGTGCGCGAACAGCAGCGGCGCGACGTCGTCAATGCTGCGGATCTCGTCGATGCCCTGCTCCGTGGCCAGCTTGTCGAGCACGGGGATCTTGCCGCGCATTTCGGCAAAACGCTTGCGCACGCCGTTGAGCTGGATGTCCCGGATCTGGTCCGGCGTAAGGCGGAAAGCCTCGTCATAGCAGGCGCCGATGAGCGCCGTGGGCTCGTCCAGCAACCTGGCATACAGGTCGGTCATGGTGTCTCCAGAGGTGGAATGGCGGGTCGCCGTAGCGAAGCGCACTCTGTTTTTCGGTGCGTGCCTAATCCTATGAAAGCCATGACTTGAACAGAAGCAGAACCGGTTTCTCTGTCCAGTCAAACTATCGCTGGACGGACATCTCGTGCGCTGGAGCGGCCTGCAGGCCGAGTGCGTCCAGCCGGTACTCGCGCGGGCTGCGCCCCGTGACCTTGCGGAACGCTGCGCCAAACGCGGCCGGGCTCTGGAACCCGCACTCGAAGGCCACGGCCTTGATCATCACCCCGCGCCGCGACAGGAGCGCCTTAGCCTGGCGGATGCGGGCGTCCGCCATAAAGGCGCCCAGCGTGCTGCCCGTACTGTTCTTGAATGTGCGTGCGAGATGGCGCGGGCTGATGCGGCACGCGAGAGCAAGCTCTGCAATGCTTGGCGAGGGGCCGCTGGCCGCCTCCACCCGCTCGCGGATCAGGCGCAACTGCCATGGCGCCAGCCGGCTGCCGCCGAGCTTGAGCGAATCCTCGAAGCCCCTGAAATGGCGTGCAACGTGCACCAGCATCGAGAGCACCAGCGACTCGGCCAGCACGTCGCTGCCGAACCCCGGCGCAAGCGCCTCGCGTGCCAGTTGCAGCATCGCTTCGCGTACCGGAGGGATGCGCAGGTCGCGGCACAGCGCCAGTTCGCCATTGCTCCATTGCCAGTCACGCAGGCCGTCGAGCCATGCGGCGTCGAACATGCAGCAAACCACGCGCCGGTCCATCGGGCCGCAGCGGACATGGAACGTCTGGCCGGCCGGCACCAATACGCTGTCACCCAGCGTGGCGAAGGCCGTTTGCGCTTCTTCGCCGCCACGGAACGCGCCGCAATCCGCGCCGGAACGTCCGCTCAGGCACAGATCCATATAGCTCATCGAAGGCCGGAACACCGCATCCAGCGGTTCATCCAGTGTGAGCGTGCGGACGTTGACCTCCAGACTGGGCGTGCAGATATGCGCATCCACAGACAGGCGCGGCGCAGGCATGCGCTGGCGCCGGATGAATTCGCCGCCCGCCACCGTATAGAGGTCCGAGGCAGGGACGCCGGCGAACCCCGTGGCGTTCACGCTGCGCGAAGCGTTCGAGACATGTTGGTCCATGGGTAAGGCCGATGAAGGCACGTGCGGAGATACCCTTAATATCCCCAAAATAATACACACAATATTGATTAGTGTCTAATATCCGACGGAATCAACGAACCCCGGGACCTGCCGCAGGCGCGCCGGGGCACATACGAATGGAGCCCAGCATGACCACAGTGCAGCCGCCTTCCGCGCCCGCATCCCCGGCGACATCGCCGCCCTTGCCTTCCGCCCTCGACCTGCGAGAGTTCAAGCTCGGCTGGCGTGCCTTGTGCGTCGCGCTGGTCGGCAATGGCACCGGCGTCGCCGCGTTGCTGCTGTATGGCTATGGTGCGATGGTCGTGCCCCTGCAAGAAGCCTTCAGCTGGGAGCGCTCGGCGCTGCAGGCGGCGATGAGCTTCATGTTCGGCGGCACCGTCATCGCCGCGCAACTGGCCGGCTGGCTGATTCTTCGCCACGGCGCGCGCATCGTCGCCACGCTGTCGGTGCTGGCGCTGGCGGCGGGGTTCATGGGCATGACCTGCCTGCGCGGCTCGATCTGGGCGCTGTATCTCGGCTTCGCTTGCCTGGGCATTCTGGGGCTGGGCACCTTGCACCTGACCTGGATGCAACTGGTGAATAGCTGGTTTGACCGCAATCGCGGCCTGGCGCTGGCCATCACGCTGTGCGGCTCCGGCATTGCCGCGGCCGTGCTGCCGGCCCTGGTGACGTGAAGCGTCACGCGCTGGGACTGGCGCGCCGGCTTTCTTGCCATGGCGGCGATCCTGCTTCTGCTGACGCTACCCCTGATGCTGATGTGGATGCAAGCGCCGGCAGGAGCCACCTTTACCCGCACGGGGCCCGCGGCAAACGGCACGGGCACCGAGCCCGGTGTGACCTTTCACCAGGGGCTGCGTTCGGGCAAGTTCTGGCGCTGCAATATCGCGCTCGTGCTTGCGGTTTCCGGCGTGGTGGCCATGGTCACCAACACGATCCCGGTGATGCGCGACAAGGGCCTCACGGCGGGCGAGGCCAGCCAGATCTTTGGCGGCTTCGGCGTCTCGCTGATTGTCGGGCGTATTGTGGTGGGCTACCTTGCGGACCGGGTATGGGCGCCGGGCATCGCGGCGCTGGCATTGCTCCTGCCAGGCGCGGGCTGCCTGATCCTGGCTTATGGCAGCCACGATCACGTGATCTTGCTGCTGGCCGTGACCATGATCGGCGTGGGCGCGGGGGCGGAGTACGACGTTGCATCCTTCCTGATTGCCAAGTACTTCGGCATGCGGGAGTACAGCCGGCTGTTCGGCGCGCATACCGGCCTCATCACCATTGGCGCATCGCTGACACCGTTGCTGGTGGGTGCCCTCTACAAGCTCAGCGGCTCCTATGACGGGCTGCTGGCCTATGCCGTGATCTGCTTCGCAGTCGGCCCATTGCTGCTGCTAACGCTCGGCCGCTATCCGACGTTTGCTCCCGCGTTTGACGGCGCGTCAAACTAAGCCTGCGGACTTCGGCGCGACATCTCGCTACGATGCAAATCAGCTTGACACAATCAACTCAGGATGCCCACCAGGGCTCATGAAGGAGACACAGTATGAATGCACCACTTGAGGCTCCCGTGCTTGATCTCGAGGCCGCTTACCACGCCGTCTCGGACACCTTCCGCGGCCCCGACCTGAATCTCCAGACCCTGTGCCGCGAGATGCGTCACAACAACCCGGTGATGGAGGGCGACTTTGTCGCGACGCATCTGGGCGTCCCGACCAACGCCGGCGCAAAAGCCGCCAAGTGCGCGCTGACCTTGTTCAAATATCGGGACGTGATGGCGGTGATGCGGGATGCGGCCACCTTCACCAATGGCTTTATCGCCGAAGGCTTCGGGGCATTCTTCGATGGCCTCATCATTCTGGCGATGGACGGGGACGCGCACCGCCGCGCCCGCGGCCTGCTGCAGCCGGTGTTCATGCCCGAGACCGTGAACCGCTGGCGTCCCGAGATTGATCGCCTGATCCGGAAGGACTTCCTTGAACCCCTGGTGCCGCAGAAGAAGGCGGACCTAATGGATTTCGGCCTGTACTTCCCGATACGCGCGATGTATGCCCTGATGGGCTTTCCGACCGACGACCCCGCCAGGTTCAACCAGTACGCCACCTGGGCGCTGTCCATGGTGGCGGGTAACCAGGTCGATCCCGAGAAGATCAAAATCTTTGGCCCGATCTCGGCGGCTGCGGTAAAGAGCCTCTACGATGCGGTCAAGGAAGTCGTCGTACGGCGCCGCGCCGAAGGCGCCGACGGGGACGACCTCATCAGCCGCCTCATGCGTGCCGAGTACGAGGGCCACAAGCTCGACGACCACGAGGTCACCACCTTCGTTCGTTCCCTGCTGCCGGCCGCGGGCGAAACCACCACCCGCACTTTCAGCTCGGTCATGACACTGCTGCTTGAACGCCCGGAACTGGTGGAACGCGTGCGCAAGGACCGCAGCCTGATCTCCAAGGTCATCGACGAGGCAGTGCGCTTCGAGCCCGTTGCCACCTTCAAAGTGCGCCAGGCCGCGCGCGACGTGGAGATTGCCGGCGTCAAGGTGGCCAAGGGCGCGCTGGTCCAGTGCATGGTGGTTTCCGCGAACCGCGACGAAGAGGCGTTCGACCAGCCCGATACCTTCGATATCGACCGCAAGCCCAAGCCATCCTTCGGCTTTGGCTTCGGCACCCACATGTGCATAGGCCAGTTTTTCGCCAAGGTCGAGATGCAATGCGCGATCAACGCCATCCTCGACCTGTTCCCGAACATTCGCCTGGATCCGTCCAAAGCCGCACCGCGCATTACCGGTGCGCAGTTGCGCGGCGCCAAGTCGGTGCCGGTGATCTGGGACTGAACAGGGCATGCGCCTATCCCGCCTGCCTCGGAAAAACCCACGGATACCCCACTCGCCATGAAGCATCCTACGACACTCCCCGAACGCGGGGACTTCGCTTACCAGACCCTGGTCGGCCCGCACAAGGTCAGCGGCCGCGCCCTGCACGACCTGCGCGGGTTCTTTGGGCTCAAGCCCACCAAGGGCATGCCCTTTGGCTGCGTGCGCGACGAAGAGGGCGAGATCTACGCCTTCGTACGCGCCGTCAACGAACCTGGCAGCACGCCTAACCCCACCAAGTTCATCTACCTGTCCACCTGTGTGGACGGCGAGCACCTGCGCATCGACAAGTCGCGCATCGAGCCGCGCGCCATGACGCTGTTTCCCAAGCGCTGGCTCGAAGGCGACACGGCGTGCTGGTCCAGCCTGGAAGGCGAAACCGGCGCCCCCTGGCTGCTCACGGTATCCGGGGAGTGCCTGAGCTGGAAAGAAGACGGCCTGTTCGAACTCGGCGGCCCACTGCTGGGCCAGGGCATGCAGTGGTATCTGCCCGGCCCGGAATGGGGAACGTTCTATGTTTCCCAGATCTACGACATCGCCGGCACCTGCGAAGGCCGGCGCGTGAAGGGCCTGATGGCCTTCGACCAGGCCTACATGGCCGAAGGCGGCGCCATCCATTTCAAGAAGGACCTGGTCGTCAACAACAAGATGCATGTGATCTGGTGGTCGTTCGCCACCGTCTACAAGGACGGCAGCTGGGACGTAGGCTCCTTCATGGTGGGACACGACAACCTGGGCTACGCCATCTTCCAGAACGACAAGGGCGAGATCCGCACCACAACCGACATCGAAGGAAGCGTCAGGCACAAGGAAGGCAGCTACTTCGTGGAGAGCGCGCGCATCGTGCTCGACGGCAAGGAGGAATGGGAATACCTGCCCTGCCCCAAAGGGGAAATGATCGACTTTGTAGGCGGCTTCCCGGTCACGGCGCAGCAGGAAGGCCGCTGGCGGCGCGTCGGCGACACCCGCGAGCCGGACCGCTGGCTGGGCTGGGGCGAATCCGACCGGCGCAACGGCACCGCGCGCAATGTGCGCGGCGCCGACCTCTGACAGCGAGACCATCAGCATGACCGAAACCGAACGCATCGAAACCTTCCTTCGCGACCAGACCGCGCACTGGAACGCAGGCGACAAACAGGCATTCCTAGAGGATTACCAGCGTGTCGCTTCAGCGGGCCTCAGCATCGAATACGTCGGCCGCTCGCCGCAGGACGGCTGGCCGGTACTGGAACAGATGTGGGAGCGGCAGCAGGCGAAGATCCTTGTGGAGCCAGTGATGAAGATCATCAATGGAAACGAGGCTGCCTGCCATATCCGCAACGTCATCAAAGGCACCGATCGCGCCATTGTGACAATTGAACTGTACCGGTTTGAAGAAGGCAGGCTGTTCGTGCGGTACTTCATCAAGCAGTAAGGGGGCATCGGGCTTCAACGTGGCTTGCGGGGTGCGCTAGCGCCGATTAGCGCCCGCCCTCTCCCCGGCCCTTCTCCCGCTTGCGGGAGAGGGGAGCCAACCAGCGGGAGCGTTGGGATGGGCCATCCCGTATGCGACGCCTCGATGTTAAGCCTTTGAAGTTAGTCAGTTGCAGTTAAAACCGCCCCCTCACCCCAACCTCTCAACAATAGTCGCCGTCCCCATCCCGCCAGCACAGCAAATAGCCTGCAACCCAAATCGCGCCCCACGCCTCTCCATCTCATGCAGCATCGACGTCATGATCCGCGCGCCGCTGGCACCAAGCGGATGCCCTAGCGCAATGGCCCCGCCGTTGACATTGAGGCGCTCATGCGAGACACCCAGTTCCTTCATCCACACCAGCGGCACCGGCGCGAAGGCCTCGTTGACCTCGAACAGGTCGATGTCGCCCGGGCCCAGGCCAGCCTTGGCCAGCACCTGGCGGGTAGCGGCAATCGGCCCGGTCAGCATCAGCGTGGGATCGGAGCCGACCGTTGCCACCGCGCGGACCCGCGCGCGCGGCATTACCCCCAGCGCATCCGCCTTGCGGGCCGACATCAGCAACAGCGCGGCCGCGCCATCGGAAATCTGCGAGGCATTGCCCGCCGTGATCCGGCCATCGGCGCGAAAGCTGGTCTTCAGCGTAGCCAGCCGCTCCGCGCTGGTGCCGGCGCGAATGGTCTCGTCCGCCAGCAAAGCCGGCGCAGCGCCTTCGACTGGTTTTTCCCGCAAGGCTTCCACGGGCACCGGCACGGTCTCCTGCTTGAACCAGCCTGCAGCCGCTGCTGCCGCCGCGCGGCGATGGCTCTCCACCGCATACGCATCGAGCTGCTCGCGGCTAAGGCCCCACTGATCGCACATCCGCTCGGCGGCTTCGCCCTGGCCTGTGAGCTCAAAGCGCTCCGCGGCCAGCCAGCCGAAGGCCTCGCCGTGGAGATCGCGGTTGCTGCCCATTGGCACACGGCTCATGTTCTCCGCTCCACCAGCCACCACCACGTCGGCCGCGCCGCAGGCGAGTAGACCGGCGCCGACATGCACCGCCGCTTCGCCCGAGCCGCATTTCCGGTCGATGGTCAGGCCCGGGATCGTGACCGGCCAGCCAGCGCCCAGCAGCGACGTCCGGGCAATATTGGCGGACTGCTCGCCGATCTGCGTGACACAGCCAAAAATCACGTCGTCGACGACATCCGGGCGCAGCCCGGCCCGGCTTACCAGCTCGCCAATCACCAGGGCTCCGAGATGATCGGCGCGCACGCCGGCCAGGCTGCCGCGGAACTTGCCGACTGGCGTACGCACCGCACCGACGATCACCACGTCCGTGCTCATAGCGCGCTCCCCTTCAAGCCGGAACCGGGCATGCGCTGGCCGTCCTCGTAGCGGTAGACGCCGTGACCGCTCTTGCGGCCTAGCCGCCCGGCGGACACCATCTTGATCATCAGGGGGCACGGCCGGAATTTGTCGCCCAAGGTCTGGTGCAGGTACTTCAGCACCGACAAGCGGGTATCCCAACCGGTCAGGTCGCCGAGTTCCAGCGGGCCCATCGGGTGATTGAAGCCAAGGCGCAGCGCGGTATCGATGTCTTCCGCGCTGGCGGTGCCCTCCTGCAACATCCACATCGCCTCATTGCCGAGCAGCGCCGACATGCGGCTGGTGGTCAGGCCGGGCGACTCATTGACCACGATCGACGTCTTGCCGATCAGGTCGGCGTAGTCGCGCGTCAGCGCCACGGTTTCGTCACTGGTGGCCAGGCCGCGCACCAGCTCGACCAGCTTCATCTTGTGCACCGGGTTAAAGAAATGCATCCCAACCACCCGCTCCGGGCTGGACACCGCGACGGCGATCTCGGTTACGCTCAGGGCGGATGTATTGGTGGCATAGATCGCGCCGTCGGCCATCACCGCAGCCGCCTGCGTAATCACGGCCTTCTTTACCGCCAGGTTTTCCGATACGGTTTCGACCAGCAGTTGCGCGCCTGTGGCCGCGACGGTCAGATCGGTCTCCACGGTCAGGCGGCCCTTGGCGGCCTGCGCCACCCCGGCGTCAAGCTTACCCAGCCTTACCCCGTCGTCGAGGATCTTGCCGATCGTCATTCGCGCGCGTTCCAGCGCCTGGGCGTCGGTATCGACCAGCGCCGTGGCAAAGCCCGAACTGGCAAACGCATGTGCAATACCGGAGCCCATCAGGCCGGCACCGACCACGATCACCTTGTTGTTCATCAGGGTCATTCGGCAGTCTCCAGTTTCAAGAAATCATGATGCGCATGCCCCTCATGAGGTAATCTCCGAAACGACGTTGCGCAGCGTGCCAACGCCTTCCACGCTCGCTTCGACCACATCCCCCGGGTTCAGGAATCGTCCGCTACCCTGGCCCGTGCCTTCCGGCGAGCCCGTGTAGAGCACATCGCCGCATTCGAAGCGCGAGCGCTCGTCGACGAACCGCACAAGTTCGGCCACGTCCCAGGTCATCTCGCCCGACGAAGCATCCTGGCGGGTATCGCCATTCACGTTCAGGGTCATGCGCAGCTTCGGGCTGCCGGCGGGAAACTCGTCGCGGGTGACGATCCACGGCCCAAGCCCCGTGGTGTCGTCCTGGCTCTTGGCGGAGAACAGGTCCATGCCCACGCCCGGCGGGCCGCTGCGCTGCAGGTCGCGCGCGCTGACGTCGTTGCCAACGGTGTAGCCCAGCACGCTGGACAAAGGATCGCTGCGGTCGACGCGTTGCGCGCCGATCACCGCGACCAGCTCGACCTCGTGGTCCAGCTCACGCGTGAGCGGCGGGTAACGGATCGGGTCGTTGGCACCGATCAGCGCACCGTAGGCCTTGAGGAACGCCACCGGCTGCGTGTGTCCACCCATGCCGAAATCGTCACGGAGATGCTTGGCGTAATTGGCGCCCGCCACCACCACGCGGTTGGTCTTCTCCACCGGAGGCAGCAGCCGCACGCTGGCCAGCGGCCGTGCCCCGCCAGCCAGCGTCAAGGCGCCCGCGCCTTCGCCGCGCGTCAGCGCGGGCGCCCAGTCGGCAAACGCGCCGGCAATCGGCGTGAGCTCGCCCCGCGCGGTGTCCACCACGGCCCAGAACGGCGCGCCGCCGTCGGTACAGCGCGCGATCTTCATGCTGCCTCCTTACGCACCGGTTCGCCAATCTTCGCAGCATCGAGATGCAGCAGCTTGCAGGCGTTCTGCCAGCGGATCTTTTGCAGGTCGTCGTCGGACAGCCGCAGGCCATCGGTCAGGTCGTGGCGCACCGCGTCGCTGCCGCCGAAGTTGCTGCCGTAGACGATGCGGTCAGCGCCGATGATGTCGACCAGCGCCTGGCGCATCGGGATCTCATGCAGCTCGACGTCGAAATAGAAGTTCTTCAGGTACTCGAGCACCGGCTTCTTGTTGTGCACGAAATCCAGGTTGGTGTTGCACTGGGCCAGCCGGCCGAGCTGGTATGGCACGTAGCCGCCGCCGTGCGTGATGTACACCTTCAGGTCGGGGAAGCGGTCGAACACGCCGCCGCAGACCAGGTTCCAGAAACAGCGCGTTTCGTCGTACTGCATGCCGACGATGGCGGTGGTTTCATAGCGGTCGGTGTTGGCCTTGTCGCCCCAGGTAACCGACTGGTTATAGCCATGGACGAACATCGGCAGGTCCAGGTCGCAGAGGGCGCGCCAGACCGGATCCATCTCCGGCGAGTCGAACTCCAGCCCGCCGAAGTTGGCGCCGCCGGCAACCAGGCCTTTGGCGCCCAGTTCGCCGCAGGCGCGGCGCAGTTCCTTGGCGGCCTCTTCCGGCGCGTTCAGCGGAGCATGGGCCCAATACATCAGCCGGTCGGGTGCGGCCGAGCAGTACTCCGCCAGGGTGTCGTTGACCTTGCGGGCGTACGGCACGGAGAAATCGGCTTCCGCCCAGTACATGTAGCAGTGCGACGGCACCGAGACCACCTGCGCGTTCTGGCCCGCGGCGTCCATGCCGGCCAGGCGCACCTTGGGATCCGCCCAGCGTGCGAAGTACTCATCGAGCTTCAGGCCCTTGCCCGAGCGGACCGCGGCCTTGCGCTCCGGGGACCCCAGGGTCAGGATCCAGTCGCCAACCCGCAGCTTGACGTCGCCATCGGCATGCTGCTCGAAGAAGGGACCCCAGTGCGGGTGTTGGTTGTAGTACCCGGGATGCGGCGCATGGGCGTGAAGGTCGATCAGCATGAAGGTCTCCTTTTGTCATACGCGGCGCTGGAACGCGCAGCGGTGGGGAAAGCGGTCTGTCACTCGCTTCACGCCCGGACCAAAGGACACCACTGGACACTGGTCGCGCAAACGCGGGCTCAGACCGACAACATCATGCCAATGTTAGTCATTTTATGCAAATGTGTTCAATTTAATTTTCAAGGACAGGAAGGCCGTGGGCTGCATGCAGCCCACGGCACTGCCCTCTAGCGCCGTGCCCGCGTCACGCCGCCGAAGCGCAACGCTTCCACCATCCGCCCGATCCGGCGCGACATGGCGCCGTGATCCGACTCGCCCCACACCAGGTTCTCGCTCATCACCATGCGGATCAGCAGGTCGCAGATCAGCTCGCGGTCCAGCGCGATGCCCAGCCGCTCATCCCAGGCATCAAACACCGGCGCGAGGAAATCCTGGAAGCGCACTACCGAGTCGTGGAAGATCCGCTTGAAGAAGCTCATGGCGAATTCCGGCGCCACCAGCAGCAGCCGCCGTGAACTGCCGATGGCCATGTAGTCCTCCAGGTATTTCACCAGCGTCGCGAAGCGTTCGTCCGGGTCGCTGATGGGCTCGAGCAACTCGGCCAGCAACTTGTGGAAGGTCTCCCGCTTGTAGCGCGAGAACGCATCCAGCAGTTCCTCCTGCGAGGCAAAGTAGCGATAGAACGTGCCGCGCGAGATGCTGGCGGTATTGCAGACCTCGAGGATCGAAATGCGCTCGGCGCCCGACTCCAGGATCACCTTCTCGGTGGCCTCGAAGATGTTGTCGATGGTCTGCTGGGAGCGCTTGTTGCTGCGGCGCCGGCGCGGCGTTGCAGCCGCGGGCGCTGCGGGCGTGGCTGCAGCCGCCGCTTTCTTCGCCGGGGCGCTTTTCTTCTTCTCCGCCGGCGCAGCGGCCACTGCCTTCAGGGCCGCTTTTGCTTTCGCGGGCTTCTCCGCTGCGGCCCGCCGCTTTGGTGCCGTTTCGATTTCGGTCTCGACAGGCTTGGTTTTTGCTCACGCTGTTCATCTGTTTCGCCATGAAGGAATCGTCTGGACTAAGTTTTGCGGGTTTTCCCGCAGATCGATAAAGGAATACAAGGCATAGAATACAATTCTTGTATTAGAATTTACTGGGACAGCACCCGGTTCTTATTTCGGAGATGATGATATGGCAGGGATGGGAAATACAGATACCTGGTCGCTTGGCGAACAGGACACCGTGATCGCCGCGCTCGACCGTGCCGTGGCCGCGCATCCAGACCGTGTGCTGCTCGATTTCTCGGGTGAACTGTACACCTATCGCGAAGTCGATCAACTTTCGACCCGGCTGGCGAACTCCCTGGCCGCCCTGGGCATCCAGCCCGGCCAGACCGTGGTCACCATGCTGGACAACAATATCGACGCCGTCATCTCCTGGCTCGCGATCAACAAGCTGTGCGCGGTCAGCGTGCCGGTCAACACGGCGCTGCGCGGAGAGTTCTTGCGCCACCAGATCGCCGATGCCAGCGCCCCGCTGGTGATCTGCGAAGCGGACTACGTGGAGCGCATCGGCGCGCTGGCCGCGCAACTGCCCGACGTCAAACTGGTGCTGCAGCGCGGCAGCGCCGGCGCATCGTCTTGCGGCGGCCTGCAACTGGCGCCGCTGGACCTGCACCGCGGCACCGACGACACGCCGCTTGCGCGCAAGCCCAATCCCTGGGACCTGGCCTGCCTGATGTACACCTCCGGCACCACGGGGCCGTCCAAGGGCTGCATGATCAGCTACAACTTCCAGTGCAACCTGGCGCGGCTGCAACTGCGTTCCGGCCCCGCCACGGCCGACGACATCACGATCACGCCGCTGCCGCTCTATCACCAGAACGCGCTGGTGGTGGGCATCATCTCGAACATCCTCGTCGGCGCGCGCGTCGCCTTCGTCCCGCGCTTCTCGGTGTCCAACTTCTGGCCCGAGGTGGAGCGCAGCGGCGCGACCATCGCCTCGATCCTGGGCGGCATGGGCGGCCTGCTGGCCAACGCACCGGACAGTGACGCGGCCAAGCGCTGCTTTGGCCAGATCCACACTGTGCGCGGCAACCCGTTCACCGAGGAAAGCAAGACCATCTGGCGCGAGCGCTTCGGCGCCAAGCTGGTGGGGGCAATGGCTACGGGCTGACCGAGGCTTGCGTGATCACCTCGCTGCCGGCGGGCGAATATGCCGCTCCCGGATCGTCCGGCAAGCGCGTGCCAGACTTCGACGTGCGCATCGTCGACGACCTGGACCGCGAGCTGCCGGCCAACACGCCGGGCGAGATCGTCTGCCGTCCGCTGCGCCCGGACATCATGTTCATGGGCTACTGGCGCCGTCCGGAAGAGACCCTGAAGCTGATGCGAAACATGTGGTTCCATACTGGCGATATTGGCAAGTTCGATGACGATGGCTATTTCTATTTCGTGGACCGGAAAAAGGACTACCTGCGCCGGCGCGGCGAGAACATCTCCAGCTTCGAGATGGAAACCGCCTTCTCCGCCCATCCCGACATCGCGGAGGTCGCGGTCCACGCCGTGCCCTCCGACAAGGGCGAGGACGATGTGAAGATCACCGCCATCCTCAACCCGGGCTCCGCCCTGACCGCCGAAGCCCTGTTCCACTGGGCCACGGACGCCGTTCCCTACTACGCGCTGCCGCGCTACATCGAGTTCCGCGATACCCTGCCCAAGAATCCGCAAGGCCGCATCCTCAAGTATCAGCTGCGCGACGAGGGCAAGACGGCGAATACGTGGGATCTGGAAGCGACGGACATCAAGGTCGCCAAACGGTAAGATCACAGGAAGGGCCCCAAGGGGCCCTTCTGGCCCTTCGTCCATTGCTGCTCAGTATTCCCGCGCAGGCACGTGTGCCGGCCGCGAGTTGTATCCGGGCAGGTGCAGCCCGCCATCCACATGCAAGGTCTCGCCGGTGATAAAGCGCGACATCTCGGACGCCAGGAACACCACCGCAGGCCCGATATCCTCCTCGGGCTCACCACAACGGCCCAGCGGCCGCGCCGCCGCCGAGCGCTCTGCAAACCCCGGGTTCTCCGCGGCCAGCTTGAAGAAGGTCGCGCCCATCGCGGTCGGCGCAATCGCATTGACCGTGACGTTGAAGCGTCCCCACTCGGCGGCGGCGCTGCGCGTCAGCCCGACGATCCCGGATTTGGCGGTATTGTAGTCGGCATGCAGCCACGCGCCGGTCTCGGTATCGATCGAGTAGAAGTTCACGATCCGCCCCCAACGGCGATCCCGCATATGCGGCATGGCCGCGCGCATTGCCCACCACGTTGCCCACAGCGCCGAGGTCAGCGTCAGTTCTAGCATCTCGTCGGTCTTGTCTTCCAGCAGCACATTGGGCGTGGGAATAAAGGCGTTGTTCACCAGGATGTCCAGGCTGCCGAAGTGCTCGACTGTTTCCGCCACCGCCGCTTCGATCGACGCCTTGTTCGTCACGTCGGTCCGGACAAAGCGCGCCCGGGCGCCCAGATCCTTCAACTCTTGCTCCACCTGCCTGCCGCTCGCCTCGTCGATTTCTGCAATCACCACCGCGGCGCCCTCACGGGCAAAGGCGCGCGCCACGCCCTTGCCAATGCCGCCACCCGCCCCCGTGATGATCGCAACCCTGTCCTTGAGCAATGCCATGTCGAAGTCTCCGTATTTTTTGAACATAATTGCATATATCGTACACTTTAAGCGGTAAAGTGTCAGCATCCGGGTGCCGGAGGATGGCTATGGTGCCCTTGTCTTGCCGCATTTCCGGGGGCTTTTTCCATGTTTAGACGCCGCATCATCATTTGCAGCCAGCGCGCGGGAACGCAAACCCGCGTACGCGCCGCGCTGGAGGACGATTTCCATCATTTCCGGGTCGAGATAGCCTGTGCCGAAGGCCGCGTGACGCGCCTCGACGGCGCGGCACCCCGCCAGCCTTATACGCTGTGCGCCAATGCCGTTGCGCGGCTGGACGCGCTGCTAGGCATGCCGCTCTCGCTCACCGCGCACGAGGTCACCCGCGTGACCGATCCCACGGAGCAATGCACGCATCTGTTCGAGCTGGCCGGGCTGGCGGTTGCGGCCGCCGCGCGTGGCACTGGCGCTGCGCCAGTACGATATCGAGGTACCGGTGCGGCAGCGGGGCCGCACGCGGCCTCGGCTATGGCGCGATGACGCCGAGCTGGTCGCGTGGGAAGTACTGGGCAGCGTGATCGAGGGGCCGTCGCCCTACGCTGGTGTCGACCTGTACCATGGCATGGCCCGCTGGGCCCTGACCGCGCTGTCCGTGGAAGACGCCGAGGCGGCGCTGGTATTGCGCCGCGCTACCGTGATTTCGCTGGGGCGCGGCATGCCGCTCGATGCGCAGGTCCATGCCAAGCCGAGCGGCAATTGCTACTCGCAGCAGCCCCGGCGCGCCACTGAAGCCTTGCGCGTGGTCGGATCGACGCTGGACTTCGCCTGCACGCCGGAGCGCTTGTGTGCGGATGATCTCGGGTGGCTGAGCTTCAAGGAGCATGCCGATGGCTGCTAAGCACGCGCCGCGGCCTGAAAGGTAAAACGCCCCCGGAACCGGGGGGCGTTGGCACGGAGCAGATGCCGTCTACAAGAAAATCGCCAGGTTCGGCGTCCCCAACACCGCCTGGTCCAGCAAGATCTCCCGCCGCGCCAGCTTGAACGTATCGCCACTGCGCCGCAGCACATCCCGCCGCTCGCCGCTGATCAAATCGAACTCGTCGAAGTTGAAGCGGCTACGGGTAATCAGCAGATTGCTGCGCACGGCGAACTCGCCGGGGTTGTCGCCAGTGCGCACCGTCACATTGGTCACCAGGCGACGAGTGCGCGAGGGCGGATCTTCCGCCCAGGCGCTCTTGGTCGCGGTCAGCCGCATGATGCGACCCATGATCGAGCGGTAGTCGTCGTGGTAGTGCTGCATGGACCGAATCACCGTCGCGGCCTGCTGTGCCAGCGGCCGTGTCTGGCGCAAGGGCGCGGCATAGACCAGGTCCTCGGCCAACGTGGCGACCCAGTCCTCCAGCCGGATCTCGTCCAACATGGCGGCTTCCTCATAGAGGAACTCCAGCACCGCGTTATAGACCGGGGCTCCGATCGGCACCCGCGCCGACAGCGTCGCCGGCGCAACTTCGTCTTTTACTTCACTCATGGCGTTGTCTCCTAAATTGGCATCCGATGACAGCAACTGGCGGAAGCTGGCGGCCTATTGCTCCGCCATCATCAGCTCGCGCCAATGCAGCCACCAGTGCCATTGCGTATCGTCCTTGGTGAAGCCCTCGTTGACGATGCCGGGGCCGGGCCAGCCCTCGGGCTTGCCGGTCTCGTAGATCGCCTGGTACTTCATCGTCATGTGCTTGCCCATCGCGCCCTTGGCGGCCAGCGTCATATGCGGCCAGGTGTCGGAGTCGTCCTGCTCCACCATGCCCGAGGTGCCGAACATCTGGATGGTCTGCTTCAGCATGCGCTCGCGCAATTCGGGCGGGGCATCTTTCTCGGCGAAAATCCAGTTGACGAACTCGAGCTTGTCCGGACCCCGGGGCACGTAGGCGTGCATCGTGATGGAGCCGACCACCGTGCCGTCTGGCTGCGGGATGTAGAGGAAACCAAACAGCACATTGGGGAACATGCCACCCACCTGCGGCGGCATGCTGGTCTGCACCGCAAGCTGTTCCTCGCTCAGGTTCTTCCTCAGCTGGCTGACCATGTCCAGCGTCATGCCGGCCGGCGGCAGCGCATTCAGCTTTTCATCGATGCTCAGCTTGTCGGGATCCAGTCCGGTCAGGCGGCGGATCTTGCGGCCCAGGTCGATGCAGCGCAGCGCATGGCCGTGCGGCGAGCTGATCTCCACGCCATACATCTCCGGGCTGAGATCACCGCCGCCGCCCTCGCCTTCGCCCTTCTTCGAGTAGGCGCCGACCTCGCCCAGCCAGCGGTGCAGGGTCAGCGTGTGATAGCCGTCGCCCGACGACTGCTCGCCCGCGGCCTTCCAGTTGGCGCGCACCACGAATCGCTGGGGCGGCCCCAGGACTTCGATGCCGCGGTCGCTGCGCTTGAACAGCATGTCGTAATACCACTTGGCATCGCCCAGGAATTCGTCGAAGGACGGACCGTTGATATTCCAGGTAGCGAAGATCAGCCCGCCGTAGAGCGCCACGCGGGCCCGTTTCAGGCCCAGTTCCTCCTTGCTTCTGATCTTCCCGTGCATGCACTCCTTCTCGACCGGCGCGCCCAGGAAGGCGCCGTTCGGGCGAAATGCCCAGCCGTGGTAGATGCAGGTGTGGATCTGGGTATTGCCCGCATCCAGCGTCGAGACACGCATGCCGCGGTGCGAGCAGACGTTCAACAGCACGTTGACTTCGCCGGACTTGTCGCGCGTGACCAGCACCGAGTCCGAGCCCATGTCCCGGACCACGAAATCACCGGAATTGGGTATCTCCGAGTCGTGGCCGAGCAGCAGCCAGGTCTTGCCGAAGATGCGCTCCATCTCCATCTCATAGAGCTCGGGGTCCGAAAGCGTACGCATCTGCACTTCTCGGGTCTCGACGTTGACCAGGTCCGCGACCTTGGTCCCGTCAGCCAGTGTGGGACTGGTCTGAGTCAGCATGCTTGTCTCCTTAACTTTCCCTAGGGCGGGCTTGAATATTAAATATAAACACTTTTCAAAACTGTGTACATAAATTACAGGATTCTTGCCGTAGCGCGCAAGCCCCTGGCGGACCGCGGCCACCCCAATTCAATGGGCCCGGGCGCCTGCAAAGCCGCGCGCAGCGCCGCGCTCCGGCGGCCCTCCTCCTTTTCTTCCGGATAAACCCTAGGCTTGCCTTGCGCTTGCGCGCAAACGGGCCCACACAACCAGGAGGCCAATGCGACAGAAAGCACCCTTTGTGTAAACAAAGAGTGCCACCACGCCTGCTCTTGAAAGCAGGGAAATTGCGCGGGGAAATCCTGATCGGCCAGGACGCCGGGATCGATCCGGCCGGGCGGGGACTGGCCGGCGCAAGCACCGGCCAGCTTATGTGGCGCTCAGCGCTGGCGAGGTCCTGTCACTTCCACAGCGCGCATTTGGACTCGGCCTTGGTCATGTACGCCTGCGCTCCGGGAATGGTGTTGACCAGCTTGTAGTAATCCCATGGCCCCTTGGACTCGGCCGGCGTCTTGACCTGCATCAGGTACATATCGTGCACCATCCGCCCGTCTGGCCGGATCGTGCCGCCCTTGGCAAAGAAGTCGTCGACCGGGGCAGCACGCATCTGCGCCATGACCTTGTCCGCGTCGGTCGTGCCCACGGCCTTGACCGCCTTCAGGTAGGTCAGCGCCGAGGAAGCATCGGCCGCCTGGAACATGGACGGCATCTTCTTCATCTTTTCGTAATAGCGCTTGGCCCACGCGCGCGATGCGGGGCTCTGGTCCCAGTACCAGCCGTCGGTCAGGTACATCCCCTGCGTGACATTCAGGCCCAGGGCATGGATGTCGTTGATGAAGACCATCATCGCGGCCAGGGTCATGGTCTTGCCGATGCCGAACTCCCTGGCCGTCTTGATCGAGTTGATCAGGTCGCCGCCGCCATTGGCCAGGCCCAGCACCTGCGCCTTGGAGGCCTGTGCCTGCATCAGGAATGAGGAGAAGTCCGCGGCGGAGAGCGGATGCCTGACGGCTCCGAGCACCTTGCCGCCATTGGCCTTGACCACGTCGGCCGTGTCTTTTTCCAGCGACGTGCCGAAGGCATAGTCCACCGTCAGGAAATACCATGACTTGCCGCCTTGCCGGGTCACGGCGGCGCCGGTGCCGCGCGCCATGGCGGCAGTGTCATAGGCATACTGCACGGTATACGGATTGCACTCCTCGTTGGTCAGGCGCGTGGTGCCGGAGCCTGCGGAGATAAAGACTCTCTTCTTCTCTGCGGCCACCTTCGCCATGGCGAGGCTGGCCGCGGAATTGGAGCCGCCAATCAGCAGGTCCACCCCCTGCTGGTCGAACCATTCGCGCGCCTTGGCGGCCGCCACATCGGCCTTGTTCTGGTGATCCGCCGTCACCAGCTCGATCTTGCGACCCAGCACGCTGCCCCCGGCATCGGCAATCGCCAGCTTGATCGCCTCGGCGCCGCCCTGCCCGTCGAAATCCGCGTACACGCCGGACATGTCGGTGATGAAGCCAATGCGCAGTACATCATCCGCGCCCCAGGCGGGCGCGCTCAGTCCCGCTGCGGCGACGAGCGATGCCGCGAGCCTTGCGATGCTTGATGCCATGATGTTGTCTCCTTGCTTATGGTTTGGGCCAGAGCAGCCCTTATGGGCGGCACGGCGCTTGAGCGCCGTGCCGGTATCTCTGTCTCGTGCGCCCGCCCATGCATGGCAACGACAACAGGCGCGGCGCGGCCGGCCCCATCCGAGCCGGCCGCCACCGCGCCCTGTTCCGTCTGCGGAAAGCCCTGCATGGGGCCGCGCCCGTCAGCCCGCCACCCAGCCCTTCGGCACCCGGGCGCGCGCGATCTTCGCCAGGTCGCAGATGGCATCGGCAATGCCCGAGAAATCAACGCGGCCGTACTCGCTCGCCCGCGCCAGGCTGAACGATTCATAGACCGCGGCGGCCACCGGCATCGGCACCTTGGATGCATGCGCCGCGCCGAGCACCAGCGACATATCCTTGTGCGCCAGGTCGATGGTGAAACCGGGGGTGGTGTCGCCAGCCAGTACCTTGTTGGGGAAGTTCATGCGCAGCTGGCCGTTGTTGGCCGAAGTGCCATAGAGCACCTGCAGGGTCTTGATAATGTCCAGGCCGAAACGCTGCGACAGCGCCAGGGCTTCTGCATTGACCTGGCACAGCGTTACCGCGACGTAGTTGTTGACCAGCTTGGTGCGCCCGCCCGTGCCGACACCGCCGCAGTGATACACGGTGGTGCCCATCGCATCGAGCAGCGGCTTGACCCGTCCGAAATCCGCATCGCTGGCGCCGACCATGAACAGCGACTCGCCCCGGTCCGCGTGCTCGGCCAGCCTGCCGACCGGCGCGTCGACTACCGACAGGCCCTTCTCCAGCGCCGCGGCCTGCAGGCGGTCCGTCGCCAGCGGATCGATGGTGCTCATGTCCAGCAGCAGGCTGCCGGCGGCCGCGTTGGCAAAGAGGCCATCCGCGCCCAGCGCCACCTGCTCGACTTCCACCGAGCTGGGCAGCATGGTGACCACGATGGCGCAGTCGCGCGCGACCTGGGCAACGCTCTCGCCCGCGCTGGCGCCGAGCGCCACCAGCTCGGCCACGGCCTCCCGGTTCAGGTCCATCACCACCAGAGTGAAACCTTTCTTGCGCAGGTTTGCCGCCATGGGCTTGCCCATGCGGCCCAGCCCGATAAATCCGATCTTCTCCATTTCCTGTCCTTGTTGATTTGCGAAACGCGGCGAATGCGCCGGCCCTGGCCCAGTCGCCGACTCAGTAGCCAACGTACGCAGTCTTGGTCTGGGTGTAGAAATCCACCGCGTAGCTGCCCTGCTCGCGCGGGCCGTAGCTGGAAGCCTTGGTGCCCCCGAACGGCACGTGGTAATCCAGCCCGGCGGTGGGCAGGTTGATCATCGCCAGCCCGCTCTTGACGTTCAGGCGGAAGTGATTGGCATGGCGGTGGGACGTGGTGCAGATGCCGGCCGACAGGCCGTACTCCGTGTCGTTGGCCAGGGCCAGCGCCTCGTCGTAATCCTTGGCGCGAATGACGGCGGCAAACGGGCCAAAACTTCCTCGCGGTTGATGCGCATGCTGTTGGCGGTGCCGGTCATCAGCGCGGGGCGCATGAAGAAGCCCGGCGTGTCGCCCTGCAGCAACTCGCCGCCCTCGACCAGCTCCGCGCCCTCCTCGCGCCCGATGCGGATGTAGTCCTGCACCATGTCGAGCTGGCCCTGGTTGATCACCGGCCCGATATCCACGCCCGCGGCCAGCGCGTGCCCGATCTTCAGGCCGGCCATGCGCTTGCGCAGTGCCTCGACGAAGCGATCATGAATGCCGTCGGTGACGATCAGCCGGCTGGAAGCCGTGCAGCGCTGGCCGGCGGAGAAATAGGAACCGTTGACAGCGCACTCGACCGCCACGGCCAGGTCGGCATCATCGAGCACTACCAGCGGGTTCTTGCCGCCCATCTCAAGCTGGATGCGAACCATATTGGCGACCGCCGCCTGCGCCAGCGTGCGCCCCGTGCCCACGCTGCCCGTGAAACTGATGGCATCAACGCCCGCAACCAGTGCTTCGCCTGCCACCGAGCCGCGGCCGTTGATCAGGTTGGCCACGCCGGCCGGCAGGCCGTTGCGTTCCAGCACCTTGAACAGATCCCAGGCCACACCCGGCGTATCCTGCGAGGGCTTGAGCACCGCCGTGTTGCCGAAGGCAAGCGCCGGCGCGAGCTTCCAGGCAGCGATGGCGATCGGGAAATTCCACGGCGTGATCAGCCCGATCACGCCGATGGGCTCACGGCTGACCTGCACGCCAATATTGGGCCGCACTGACGGCAGGTTCTCGCCGCCGTAGCGCACCGCCTCGCCGGCGAAGAACTGGAAGATCTGGCTGGCGCGCAGCACCTCGCCGATGCCTTCCGCGCGGGTCTTGCCCGCCTCGCGCGAGATCAGCTCGCCCAGTTCCTCCTTGCGCGCGGCCAGCTCCAGCGAGGTCTTGAGCAGCAGGTCGCTGCGTAGCTGCGTGGTGGTTGCCGCCCAGCCCGGCTGGGCCTGGCGTGCGGCCGCCACCGCCTGGCGCATCTGCGCGGCATCGGCCATGGCGTAGTGGCCAACGCTGTCCCGGGTGTCCGAGGGGTTGATGCTCTCGATCGCGCCTGACCCGGCGACCCATTCGCCACCGATGAGGTTGGGCTTGACTGTCATATGCTTTGTCTCCGATGAGCGCCCTGCCCCAAGGCACGATGCGCCTGGCTAAGGGGCTTTCGCTATGGTGCTTAAGTGAGTGGTCATCATAGAATTCCATGCAAATCGTTGTCGAATGACAAAAACTGATCGCAACATCACGCCCGGGCATGCATCCGGGCGGGCCGCAACAGCCCTAGCTTCCATCGCACCCGGACCCCCATGGACATCCGCCAGATCCGCGCCTTTCTTGCCATCGCCGACACCGGCAGCGTGACCCGCGCCGCGGAATTGCTGCACGTCGTGCAGCCTGCGGTTTCGCGCCAGCTCAAGCTGCTGGAGGACGATGTCGGTGCACCCTTGTTCGAGCGGGACCGCCGCGGCATGCAGTTGACCGAGGCCGGCCACATCCTGATGGAGCGCGCCCGCCGTGCGCTGCGCGAGCTGGACGCGGCGCGCCTCGAGATCCGCCCCACGCCCGGCCTGATCTCCGGCATCGTGAACCTCGGGCTGCTGCCCAGCAGTTGCGAGTTGCTGACCGGCCCGCTGGTGGGTGCCCTGCAGGCGCAGTACCCGCATGTGCGGCTGTCGGTCTCGGTCGGCTATACCGATCACATGCTGCGCTGGCTGGAGAGCGGCGAGATCGATGCGGCACTGCTCTACGACCCCAACCCCTCTCCGGCGCTGGACGTGGAGCCACTGGTCGAGGAGTCCCTGAGCCTCGTGGGGCTGGCCGCGCTCGGCCTGCGCGATGAGGAACCCGTGCCGGTGCAAGCGCTGGGGAGTGCACCGCTGGTGCTGCCAAGCTCACCGCATCGCCTGCGCAACCTGGTTGAACACGCTTGCGCCGTGGCGGATGTGCCGATCACCGTGGCGGCCGAGACCAATGCGCTGAGCGTACAAAAGGCGCTAGTTACGCAAGGCTATGGGCTCAGCGTGATCCCGCGCGTTGCTGTGCACCACGAGATCGAGCGCGGCATCCTGAGCGCGGCACGCATCGACGGCCCCGACTTCCTGCGCCGGATCGTGCTGGCGCTGCCCACCACGCGGCGTGTTCCTACCGCGGTGCGCTGCGCCACGACCGCCTTGCAGATAGTGGTAAAGGACATTGCGCGCAGCGGCCATTGGCTGGGCGCGCGCTGGCTGGGCGACTGAGCTGCACTTGGGGCGGGCCTTGCTTGCCTGCTCCTTGCCCACCCAATTTATAAACACATTATGAAAATGTGTTTATTTTAGTGCTACACTCGGCCGGCGCTGCAGCCTTGCGCGCAAACAACGGTCCAGAGCCATTCATAGGTGCCGGAGGCAGCCGTGCAAGCGGCGCGGCCGGCTGCGCCCGGGCCGTCCACTTCCATGGAATGTCCCCGGCCGCAGGATCCGATGCCCTCCGCTCAACCCTCCGTGCTGCAGCCCCTGGGCCAGCCCGTCTTCCGCATGCTCTGGCTGGCCTGGCTGGCCGGCAATATGACGATGTGGATGAACGACGTCAGCGCTGCCTGGCTGATGGCCCAGCTCACCACCGGACCGATGATGGTGGCGCTGGTGCAAGCCTCCGCAAGCCTCCCGCTGTTCCTCCTGGGACTGCCCAGCGGCGCCCTGGCCGACCTGCTCGACCGCAAGCGGCTCTATGCCTTCGCGCAGTTCTGGATTGCGCTGGTGTCCATCGCGCTGGCGGTGCTCGCCGCTGCCGGATGGATGACCGCGAACAGCTTGCTGCTGCTGTGCTTTGCCAACGGGATCGGCCTTGCCATGCGCTTTCCGGTGTTCTCCGCGATCGTGCCGACCCTGGTGCCGCGCGCCCAGTTGCCCGCCGCCCTCACGCTCAACGCGCTGGCCATCAATGTGTCGCGCATTGCGGGCCCGCTGCTGGCGGGCGTGGTCATGGCATCGCTCGGCATGGGCGCCGTGTTCGCGCTCAATGCCGCGCTGTCGCTGCTGTCGTGCGTGCTGATCCTCCGGTGCAAGACGCCGCCGCATGACAGCGCGCGCGTCTCCCAGGGCTTGTTGGCGACCATGCGCGGCGGCGTTGCCTATGTGAGGCAATCGCCCTCCATGCGCAATATCCTGGTGCGCACCTTCCTGTTCTTCCTGCACTCCATCGGCCTGATCGCTTTGCTGCCGCTGGTGGCGAAGGGGCTGCAGGCCAACGCCACCACCTACACGCTGCTGCTTGCATCGATGGGCGTGGGCGCCATCCTGTCGGCGCTGGCCTTGCCGCGCCTTGCGGCCACCGCTTCCCCGGATCATGTGGTGGCAACGGGCGTGCTGCTCTATGCCGGGGCGACCCTCACCGCCGCGCTGGCGCCCTCGGTCTGGCTGGTCGCGCCGGCGCTGGCGCTCTCTGGCGGGGTCTGGCTGTGCGTGGTCAACACCCTCACCATGGCTGCCCAGGTCGTGCTGCCGAACGCGATGCGCGCCCGCGGCATGGCGATCTACCAGATGGCCATCATGGGCGGCAGCGCGGCGGGCGCGGCGCTGTGGGGCCAGGTGGCTAGCCGCACCTCAGTCAGCATCGCGCTACTAGCTTCTGCTGCGCTGAGCCTGGCCATGCTTTGGCTGAGCCGCCATGTCTCCGTGCAGATCGCGCCACAGCATGAACCCGATGCGGCAGCGGTAGCGAAAGTCGAATTGCAATGAATAGATGCCGATGCCATGCCGTGATAGCTCAATCAGCATTTGTCATTCGACACGCCGGAACACTGAAATCTAGAATGGGCCAATCGTGTGCGGCGTTCCACGTGGGCTGCAGAACGCCGGGACAAGCTGTAGCGTAAGCCGTGCATGCAATGCCAACCCTGCTCTGCCGCCGCCCTCCGCCAACCCTAGCACCCTGAGCAACCACCATGACTTCCCTGGCTGAACAACTGGCAACCTGCAATACCCCTGGCCTGTTCGACGTACTTCGCATTCACGGCCTGCCGGTCCGCGAGCTGTCACGCGAGATCCGTGCGCTCTCCCCGGGTATGAAGCTCGCCGGGCCGGTGTTTACTGTCACCGGGCGGCCCGACCCGACCATCAGCGTCCATGAATCGCTGGACCTTTTTATCTCCCGCGTGCTGTCCGGCGCGCCGCGTGGCCATGTGGTGGTCTGCCAACCGAACGACCATGCCCGCTCGGCAATGGGCGACCTGGCGGCCGAAGCACTCAAGCAGCGCGGCGTCCGCGGCTACTACATCGATGGTGGCTCACGCGACGCGGACGAGATTTTGGAGATCGGCTTTCCCGTCTTCGCCCGCTACACCAGCCCGATCGATATTGTCGGCAGCTGGCGCCTGGAAGCGACCGACGTACCAGTTGTCATCGGAGGCGTCCCCGTCCACCCGGGTGACTACATCCTCGGAGACCGCGACGGCACGCTGCTGATCGACAAGGAGCATGCGGAGTTCGTCATCACGGAGACCGTCAGGACCATGCAGACCGATTCACGCATGCGCACCGAGATCCGCGGCGGCCGCGACCCATACGACGCCTTCGTCGAATTCGGCAAACTGTGAGCGCACGACTATGAAAATCGCCCGATATCGAATACAGGATGCCATCCATTACGGCGCGCTCGAGGGCGAGCATCTGCAGCGCATGGCCGGCTCGCCCTTCGACGGCTTGACACCCAGCGGCGAGACCGACGCGCTGGCCGATACACGCTTGCTGTGCCCGCTGCCCGCGCCGCGGCTATTCGCAGTCGGCATGAACTACATCGGGCATATCGCAGAGGCCGGGGCCAGGACGCCCGAGATCCCACAGATCTTCATGATGCCGACCACCGCAGCCATCGGTCCGGACGAGCCGATCGTGCGTCCGCTGGAGGCGCAAATGGTACACCACGAGGCGGAGCTGGCGATCGTGATCGGCCGCAAAGGACGCCGCATCCGCGAGGAAGATGCGCTCGATCACGTGCTTGGCTATACCTGCGCCAATGACGTCAGCGAACGGGTTATCCAGGGCCGGGAAATGCCCTATGGCTGCCTGATGATCGGCAAGGCCTTCGATACGTTCTGCCCGCTCGGCCCGGTGATCGCCACCGGCCTCGATCCCGCGAACGTGGACGTGCGGGCGCACGTCAATGGCGTGCTGCGGCAGCAAGGCAATACCTCCGACCTGCTGTTCAGCGTGCCGTTCATCATCTCTTACCTGAGCCAGGCCGTGACCCTGCTGCCGGGAGACGTGATCCTGACCGGTACCCCTTCCGGCGTCGGGCCGCTGCTGGCGGGGGATGTCTGCGACATCACCATCGACGGCATCGGCACATTGCGCAACCCGGTGGTCGACGAAGCCGCCTGAGCGACCCGATCCGCCTGCAGCCCCACAAAGAGGGAGCGCCCCTCCCAATAAAACGAGACGCCATGCATCGATACCTGCACTACATCGACGGCCGCGACGCGGCTCCGGAAAGCCAGGCCTGGTTCGACACGCACAACCCCTTCACCGGCGAGCCGTGGGCCGAGATCGCACAGGGCACCGCCGCCGATGCCGATCTGGCGGTGCAGGCCGCACACCGCGCCTTCACCAGCGGTGCCTGGCCACAGCTGACCGCCACCCAGCGCGGCGAGCTGCTGCGCCGGGTCGGCGACCTGATCGCGCGCGAAGCCCGCCGGCTGGCCGAGATCGAAGTTCGCGACAACGGCAAGCTGGCCGAGATGCGGGGGCAATTGAATTATATTCCGCAGTGGTTCTATTACTTCGGCGGGCTGGCGGACAAGATCGAAGGCCGCGTCATCCCGCTGGACAAGAAGGGCTACTTCAATTTCACGCTGCACGAACCGCTGGGCGTGGTGGCCGCAATCACGCCGTGGAACTCGCCGTTGCTGCTGACCGCCTGGAAGATCGCGCCAGCACTTGCCGCCGGCTGCACCGTGGTGATCAAGCCCTCAGAGTTCACTTCCGCCTCCACGCTGGAATTCGCCAGGTTGTTCGAAGAAGCGGGCTTCCCGCCCGGCGTCGTCAACGTGGTGACTGGATTTGGCCGCGACGTAGGCTCGGCGCTGGTTGAGCATCCGTTGGTGCGGAAGATCACGTTGACTGGTGCCGACAGCACGGGACGATCGATCAACGAAGCGGCCGCGCGGCACTTCAAGCATGTCAGCCTGGAACTGGGGGGCAAGTCGCCTAATATCGTCTTCGCAGATGCCAACCTAGACGATGCTGTCAACGGCGCGGTGGCAGGCATCTTCGCCGCTACGGGCCAGACCTGCATCGCCGGCTCGCGGCTGCTGCTGCTGCAGGACTCGATCCACGATGTCTTCGTAGAGCGGCTGCTGACGCTGGCACGTAGTGCTCGCATGGGCGATCCGATGTCTGCCGACACGCAGGTGGGGCCAATCACCACGCGACCGCAGTACGAGAAGGTGCTGAGCTATATCGATACGGCCCGGAACGAGGGTGCCCGCCTGCTGCTAGGCGGCAGTGCGGGCACGCTGCCGGAATGCGGGGGCGGATGGTTTGTCGAGCCGACCATCTTCGGCGAGGTCGATAACGGCATGCGAATTGCGCAGGAAGAAGTGTTTGGCCCGGTATTATCGATCATCCGATTCAAGGATGAAGAGGACGCGCTGCGCATTGCCAATGACGTGCGCTTCGGCCTGGGCTCCGGTGTGTGGACCGCCGACATCGGCCGCGCCTTTCGCGTCTCCGAGCGGCTCCAGGCCGGCACCGTATGGGTCAATGCCTATCGCGCGGTGAGCTTCATGTCGCCGTTCGGCGGCTACAAGGATTCGGGCCTGGGCCGCGAAAACGGCGCGCAGGCGATCCACGAGTCCCTGCAAACCAAGAGCGTCTGGATCAATACCGGCGCAGCCAGCGCCAATCCCTTCGTGATGCGGTAAGCGCGCCGACCATGCCGAGGCCGAACTCACCCGCGGGAATGCGGATGCGCATCGATCTCACCGATATGCGGCTGTTCGTCAATATCGCCGACGGCGACAGCCTGACCCGCGGTGCCGAGCGCTCGCAATTGTCGCTGCCGGCGGCCAGCGGGCGCATCAAGCACCTGGAGATCGAGTTGGGCACGCGACTGCTCCACCGCGGATCGCAGGGCGTCACATTGACACCGCCGGGCAAGGCCTTTGCACACCATGCGCGGCGGATCCTGCGGCAGCTGGACGCCCTGGATGGCGACATGCAGGAGTACGCACAGGGCATCAAGGGCCATCTGCGGGTCGCCGCCAGCACCACGGCAATCACGGAGTTCCTGCCAGCAGTGCTGCGCGGTTACCTGGCGCGCCGCCCCGATGTCAACGTGGACCTGCATGAACTACTGAGCGGCGATATCGTGCGCGCAGTGGCCGACGGGCAGACCGACATCGGCATTGTCTCCGGGCTGGTCAGCACCGAATGGCTGGAGGTGTTGCCTTACCGGCAGGACAGGCTGGTGCTGGCGGCGCCCGTCGCGCATCCGCTGGGCGCGCTCCGCACGGTGCGGTTCTGGGACACACTGGAGTTCGACCAGATCGGCCTGCAGGAGGCCAACGCCATCCACAACTTTGTGCAGCGGCAAGCGCAGCAGCTACACCGGGCAGTCAAGCTGCGCATCCAGGTGAGAAATTTCGAAGTGGCATGCCGCATGGTGGAGGCCGGCGTGGGCGTCTCGCTGATGCCGGAGTCCGCCGCGCGCCGCTACGGCGCCAGCATGGCGCTGCACGTGCTCGCGCTCGAAGATGACTGGGCCCTGCGCAATATCCAGCTCTGCATGCGCAGCCGCGACGAGCTTCCACCCTTCGCACGCGAGCTGGTCGAAGCGTTGCTGGAGGATAGCGACGCACGTCGGTGAGCCAAACCGGCTACATAACGAAAGCTGATGCGTCCAGCAATGTTTGTTATTTGAGATCGGCATGGATCAACGCTTACGATTGCTCTACACCCAAGCACAACCAAACGAAGCCAGAGGAGACATGAGCACAACCCACTCGCCAGCACCAGGCTGGCAGGAGAATATCTTCTCCGTCCTGAAGGAAGGCGGCGTCCGCCAGGTCGCCTACGTACCCGACGCGGGCCACTCACACGTGATCCGCAGCGCCCAGGCCGATCCCCAGATGCGCGACATCGTGCTAACCACCGAGGAAGAAGGCGTGGCGCTGGTCAGCGGGGCGTGGCTTGGTGGCCAGCGCGCCGTGCTGCTGATGCAGAGCAGCGGCGTGGGCAACTGCGTCAATATGTTCTCGCTGCTGCGCGGCTGCCGCTTTCCGTTCCTCACACTGGTGACTATGCGCGGCGAATACGCGGAGTTCAATCCGTGGCAATGCCCCATGGGCCAGGCCACGCAGGCGGCGCTGGAACTGATGGGCATCACCGTACTGCGCGCCTCGACCCCCGAGGAAGTCGAGGATCTGGTCTCCGCCGGACTGGATGCCGCTTTCGAAGGCGGCCAGCAAGTCGCTGTGCTGCTGTCGCAACGCCTGATCGGGCGCAAGAAGTGGGAACGCAAATGAACATGCAAGCCAACAAGCAAACCGCCGCCACCATTGATCGCCGCGAGTTCGTGGCCAGGCTTCTGGCACTGTGCCCGGACGCTCTGGTCGTCACGGGCCTGGGCTCGCCCAGCTACGACGTGTTCGCTGCCGGCGATACCGACCGCTATTTCTACCTGTGGGGCGCTATGGGCGGCTCGACCGCAATGTCGCTGGGGCTCGCACTTGCGCAACCGGAGCGCCCCGTCGTGGCGATCACTGGTGACGGCGAGCAGTTGATGGGCATCGGCAGCCTCGCCACCGCGGGTGCACAGCAGCCACCCAACCTCACCCTGGTGGCGCTCGACAATGGCCACTTTGGCGAGACCGGCATGCAGCGCAGCCACACCAGCCTTGGCACGCGGCTGGCGCAGGTGGCGAAGGCTTGCGGCATCGAGCAAGCCAGCGAGATCCACCACGTGGACGGCGTGGAGGAACTGGGGGCACGCATCAACGCACGCGCCGGACTGAGCTTCGCCCAGGTTCATGTGAAAGCCGATGAACTGCCACGCGCCCTGCCCCCGCGCGACGGTGTCTATGTGAAGAACCGCTTCCGCCAAGCGCTGGGCTTCGCGCCGCTCTAGGTCGATCGCCCCAACCCGTGCCGGCGCGATCGAAGGTGATCGCGTCGGCCTTGCTCCGGAAGCTTCATGACAATCCGCATCCACCCCGAACTGGAGGCGCAGTACAACCTCCGCGCCCTGCGGCCCGATTTCGAGCGCGGCATGCTGCAGCAATGGCTGGCCCGCTCAGCCGCTTTCCGCAGCGCAACGGTGTCGCACCTTGACCTCGCCTATGGCCCGGACGAGCGCGAGCGTATTGACTATTTCCCCGCCGGCACACCCGGCGCACCGCTGCTGATCTTCTTCCACGGCGGATTCTGGCAGCGTGGCGACAAGGCGGTCTACAGCTTCGTAGCCGAGCCATTCGTCGCCCATGGTGTGTCGGTGGCGCTGGTCAACTATACCTTGTGCCCGGCCGCCAGCGTCGACGGCATCGTCGCGCAGGCGCAGCGTGCGCTGGCGTGGCTGTGGCGCCATGCGGGGGAACTGTCCTGCTCGCGCGAACGCTGGTTGGTCAGCGGACACTCCGCGGGCGGGCAGATCGCCGCGCGCATGATGGCTACACAATGGCCCGAACTGGGCGACGACCTGCCGCGGCACATACTAAGCGGCGCGGTCCTGGTTTCCGCGTTGTTTGACCTCGAACCGCTCTGCGCAACCACGCACAACGAGGGCTTGCGAATGAGCCTCGCCCAGGCGCGCGCCGCCAGCCCACTGCGGCACCCTCCCGTCGACGATGCGCCGCAGCTGCTGGCAGTCGGCGGGGCTGAGTCACGCGAGTTCCATCGGCAAGCGGACGACTACGCCCAGGCCTTCGCCACCGCGAAGCGGGCCATGCCCCGCTATCGGGTCGATGCCTGCGACCACTTCGACGTGCTGCAGGCGCTGGCCGAGCCAGCGCACCCTTCTTCCAGGATGCGCTGGCCTTTATCCACGCGCGATAGTCCGCCGGCTTCCTGCGTCGATGGACTTCGCCTGCTAACCGAGATACAGAATGTCTGTCACATCCGAAGACCTGAACGGGAAAGTCGCCCTGATCAGTGGCGGCGCCGGCGCCATCGGCGCTGCCACCGCGCTTAAGCTGGCGGCCTGCGGCGCCAAGGTGGTGATTGCGGACCTGCCCGGCGCGAACGCGGAACAGCTTGCCGAGACCATGCGGCAGGAGGACCTGGCTGTCAGCGCCTACGTGCTGGACCTGGCCGATGAGACCAGCATCCGCGAGCTGATTGCACACACCATACGCACTTTTGGCCGCCTCGATGTGCTCGACAACAATGCCGCCATGAAGGGGCTGCGCGAAGACACCGACGTGATGTCGATGTCGGCGGAAGTCTGGGACCAAGTCATGGGCGTCAATGCGCGCGGCACCATGCTGATGTGCAAGTACGCCCTGCCAGCCATGATCGCGGGCGGCGGTGGGTCGATCATCAATATCAGCTCGGGAACCTCACTGGCCGGCGACGTGTTCCAGACCGCCTATGCGGTGTCCAAGGGCGCCATCAACACATTGACCCGCTACGTAGCCACGCAGTGCGGCAAGCAAGGGGTGCGCTGCAACGCGCTGCTGGTCGGCTCCGTGCTCACGCCGCCGATGCAGCGGGCATTGCCCGAGCCGATGCGCGACATCATCACCGCGCACAAGCTGCCCGGGCGGCTGGGCGAGCCCGAGGACATCGCGGAGATGGTGAGCTTCCTGGCATCCGACCGTGCGGCCTGGATTACCGGGCAGACCTGGTCGGTGGACGGCGGCTTCTTCGCCCATTCCCCGACCACGCCCCAGTTCGCCGCGCTGCGCGCGTGAGCCGGAGCGCGACGCTCAGTCCAGCATCCCCAGCAGGCCGCTGATATCGCGGCCCGGATCGGCATCCGCGCCGTAGGAGAAATCACCACGGCGCTGCCGGGCCGCCAGTTGCTCCATCTGGAAGCGGTAGCGCGTGCCGGGCGTGTCGAAGCGCGAATGCAGGTCCAGCGGTTGATCCGGGTCGAAATAGCGCTGGTTTTGCGGGCGCACCACAGAATTGTCCTGCGGCTGGATCACAAAAGCGATGCGCGGCATCACGTAGCGCAGAGGCACGGGCGCCGCGGTGGTATTGAAGGTGACGTCGCAGCGTGAGCGGTACCGCCCCACCGGCAGGAAGGGCTGCAGGTTGGGCACATCGTAGCCCGGCCGGAAGCGGGGATAGGAAATGCAGACATTGCTGCGCAGATGGACGTGCAGCACGGCGCGAAAGTCCTGGTAACGGGCGCGCACGCCGCCCACCCAGCGCATGATCGGTGCGACCGATTTCTTGGTCACGGTGCGGGTGCGCGTGACGGTCTCCGAGGTCCATTCCACCTCGACTACGTCGGACTCCGAAATGCCATCGCCGATGGTCCCCGCATGCAGGAAATCCGCGTGGGTGAGATCGATCAGGTTTTCCACGGACAGCGCGGATGCGGCATCGAAGCGGACGGTCCGCTGCGTATAGCCCGGCAGGCTGCCATCCAGCGGCAGAAAGGGAATATGCGGCAGCAACAGCGCATCGGCCTGGTCCGGGTTGCCGTACCAGACCCACAGATAGCCGTAGCGCTCGACCACAGGGTAAAGACCCGTCCCCCCTGTGAAAGCCGTTGCATGGTGGCGCTGGCCTGACAGCAGATGGGGATGGAACTCGCCCGCCATCGGCCGGCCGTTCTCGCGCCAGAGGAAATATGGCTGCGAATGGATGATGCGGCGGATCGGCTGCTGTTCCGTAACGTCGCGGCTATGCGAGACCGGGAACCACGTGTCGCGCAGGTCGTAGTTGGCCGGGAGCCAGTCGCGTCTTGCCGGCCGGCTCTTCAGGGGCTCGGGCGCGGTAGCTGCGAGTGTCGTGGCGTTCATTGCGATCCTCCTGGCATTCGATGCCATCTCAGTCCGTTCGGCGCCTTGGCTCACGCCGCCGAATCCATAGAGGCAGCGCGCTCGGCGCGGGCAGCCGCAAGATCGCGCGATGGCGCGACCAGCAGCGCGGCAATTGCCGCGCCGTCGATCTTGTCGAGCAGCGCGAACGGCGCACGGCCGGCCGCGCGCGCCGCGCGCCAGCGCCGCGGCGCTGCGCGCAGTGCATTGCCGAGCTTGAACCCGCGCCAGCAGATTCCCGTGGTGCCGCGCCGGTTGGCGCTGGCGGCAATCCGTATCGAAAGCACCTGCGTTTCGTCGGCGCCCAGCAAATCGACACGAATCATGCCGCCGGCCAGAGGCACGGCGGTACGTACGATGAGGGGGTGATCGGTGACGAAAGCAGGCGGCAGCATCGCCGTCTTCCAGACCGCACCGCGTTCGAGCACCAGGTGCGTGCCCTCAACGCGCGGATCGCCAAGGAAGAAGTCCGTGATGCGCACGCCGTCAAAACCAAGCAGGCATTCTGGGCCGTCCAGCATCACGCCCAGGTAATCTTCGTACGAGATGCTGACGATCGCCGAGCCGGTGAACTCGCGCCCGCCCGGCTTGGACGCCGCCGCAGGCAACTCGCCATCGGGACTGCCCTCTCCCAGCCAGACATGGACGAAGCCGTTACGCTCGGCCACGCGGAAGGCCCTCGCGCCGTAGCGTGCCGGCACCCGCTCGCCCGCATGCAAGTTGGGAATCTCCAGGCAGGCTCCGGTGGCACCATCGAAGGTCCAGCCGTGATAGCCGCACTGCAGGCCGCCGGGCTTGACGGTACCCAGCGACAACGGCACCCGTCGGTGCGGGCACCGGTCCTCCAGCGAGAACAGATCGCCCGCCGCGTCGCGGTAGACCACCAACTCTTGTCCGTTACAGACTACCGCGAGGGGCTTCGTCCCGCTGACCGATTCGGAGAGCGCGACTGCCCACCAGCTACCGTTTGTCATGGCTTGGCTCCGAAAAGCATCTTGTGCGTCAGACCGCAACCGGCGCTTTCACATCGAGCTTGAGCAGCTTGATGGCGTTGCCGCTGCGGATCTTCTCGCGGTCCGCATTGGACAGGCCAAGGCCTTCGGTCGGATCGCCATGATCGTAGGCGCCGCCGAAGTTGGTGCCGTAGACGAGGTTGTCGACGCCGACGACTTCCACCACGCCACGGCGCAGTCCGGGCGTGTGGATATCGAGGTCGAAGTAGAAGTTCGGCAGATAATCCATCAGCGGGCGCTGGTTGCGCGAATCCGGTGCCATGACCCGGTTCAGGTCGTGCAACCGGCCCAGTTGGAATACCGCCATGCCGCCCGCGTGGGTGATGTAGGTCTTGAGCTGCGGGAACGCGTCCAGTGCGCCACCGTTGATCAGATTCCAGAAGAAGAGCGTTTCGTCGAAGCAATCGCCGACGATCGAGGTGGTCTCGAACTTGTCGTCGGTGTGCTTCTCGCCCCAGTAGATGGACTGGTTGAAGCCATGCACCATGATCGGCACGTCGAGCTGCTGCAGCTTCTCCCACACCGGGAACAGCTCCTCGCTATGCGCCTCCAGCCCGTCAAAGTTAGCCCCCCACGCACAGGCCCTTGGCGCCGAGCTGGGTCACGGCGCGCTCGATCTCCTTCACGGCATCCGCCGGGCGAGCCAGGTTGGCATGCGCCCAGAAATCGAAATGATCGGGATCCTCCGCGCAGAAGGCGGAGAGTTCATCGTTGCAGATCCGCGCGTACTCCGTGCCGAATTCTCCGGCCCAGTACATGAAAGCGTGCGAAGGCGTGGACAGCACCAGTTTGTCCACACCGCGCTCAGCCATCAGCTTGCGGCGCGCGGCGTGCGTCATGCGCGCCAGCAGATTGGCCTCGGCTTCGTCGTCGTCCTTTGCCTTGGACGGCTGGGTCGTGCCCAGCGAGAAATGCCCCACGGTCAGGCCCTTGGTCTTCATGAACGGGCCCCAGAATTCATGGCACTTGAGCATGCGGGGGTGAATAGATGGGCGTGGATGTCGATCAGCATGGGATGTCTCCTCCTGAGTGGATATGGCGCGACGGCGGCCTGCCCGGCTTGCGCCGGATGGTTTGGTGCGGGCCGTCTTGTAGCGAACAGCTTTGAAGCAAACGTACAACCTGAATGGCCCGGTTCAGGTCGGAACCAAGGGCATCTTCCCCATGAAGCCAGCCGGCCTGCAGTGGAATTGCCCGCTGCCGGATGCGCCGGCCACGGTCACGCCGGAGTCCACGACCAGCGTGTGCGCCGTCACATGCCGTGCATCGTCGCTCGCCAGATAGACGAGCGCCGCAGCGATTTCCTCGGGCATCAGCGGCGTGCCCAGCGGCGAAGCCTTCGCGGCGGCGTCCAGCGCCGCATCAAGGCTGCCGCGCCCGGCCACGATCATGTTGGTGACGGTGGTCCCCGGCGCCACCGCGTTCACGCGCACGCCAAACGGTGCCAGTTCCGAGGCTGCGGAGCGCGTCAACCCGATCACGCCGTGCTTGGCCGTGGTGTATGCATGCGGGCCCAGGCCGCCGATCACGCCGGCCGTGCTCGCTACCGAAAGAATGCAGCCGCTGCGCTGCCTGGCCATGACCCGGCCGGCATGCTTGATGCCGTAGAACACACTGTCGAGCAATACCGCCAATGTGGCGTGCCAGGCTTCGCCGCTGGTTTCGAGGATCGACCCGAAGGCACCGACCAGCCCGGCGTTGTTGACCATGCAATCGAGCCTGCCGTGCAGCTGCACCGCGTGCTCCACGGCCCCGGCCACCTGTGCTTCCACGCTGACATCAGTACGCACGAAGCTGGCGCCGGCCAGCTCACGCGCCAGTGCCTGCCCGCCCTGCTCGTCGATATCCGCAAGCACCACGCGGGCGCCTTGGGCCGCCATGGCGCGGGCGGTTGCCGCGCCGATCCCGCTGGCCGCGCCGGTGACCAGCACCACGCGCTCTGTTAAACGTTCCACCGTGCGGCTCCTTGCGGGTTCAGGGGATCATCAGGCCGCCGTCGACGGCGAGCGTCTGTCCGGTGATGAACTGCGCGCCGTCGCTGACCAGGAACAGCAGCACCGGCGCCATGGCGCGATCCGGATCGCCTAGCCGCCCGCCAAGGGGAATCAGCCCGGCCATCATCTCGTCGTGCGCCTTGAGCTGGGCGGCATCCAGCCGGGAGCGAAAGGTCTCGTACATCGGCGTCCACATGGCGGGCGCGACGGCATTCACTGTAATGCCGTGCTTGCCCCACTCCTTGGCAGCCGTGCGCGTCCAGCCCAGCACAGCCGCCTTGGATGCCGAGTAGTGCGCGAGGCCTGGCACGCCCATCACCCCCGCGGCGGAGGCAAAATTAATGATGCGGCCACCGTTGGCACGCAAATGCGTAAAGGCGGCCTGGTTGGTATTGAGGGTGCCGCGGGCGTTGACGTCGAACATCAGGTCCCACTCTGCCTGCGAGATGGACTCCGCGGGCGACTTGCGCTCGACTCCGGCGATATTGACCAGCGCATCCAGCCCACCCAGCTGCTGCGCCACCGCGTTGAATACCTCTTCCACCTCATGCCGCTGGCTCACGTCGCAGCGGAAGTAATGCGCCTCACCGGGGCCGCCGCGCGAGGCTGCCGCCGCAATGGCGGCGCCGGCCTCGTCGGTCAGGTCCAGGCCGGCCACTCTGGCGCCGGCAGCTACGAGCGCTTTCAGCGCACTAGCGCCGATGCCGCTAGCCGAACCGGTGACGATCACGCGCTTGCCATGGATATCCATGCTTGTCTCCTTGTCGTTCGTTCTTGTCATTCTTGGCAGGACCGCCGCACTCATGCGAGTTCCGCGATCAGGTCTCTGGCCTGCCCCAGCAGCCGCAGCGCCGAGGCATGGTGCCTCTGGCCCAGCTCCGCACTCGCCTTGCCGGCGCAGGAACGCGCAAAGCTGCCCTCAAGCAGGATGCCCAGCTTGAAGCGCGCCAGCACCACGTACCAGTCGATCGATGACAGGTCCCGCTGGCTACGGTCCCGGTAGTACACCACCAGCTCTGCGGCGGTGGGAAAGCCCTGCCACGGCGCCACGCGGATGGTGCCCGCGCCCTGCCCGCTGGCATCGGGCCAGGTGGCCACCAGCCAGCCCAGGTCGAGCAGCGGATCCCCGACCGTCGTCAGCTCCCAGTCGATTACGGCCGCCAGCTCGGCGCTGTCCGGGCGGAACATCACATTGGCCAGGTGGAAGTCCCCATGCAGGATCCCGATGCGAGAAGGCTCGGGCCGGTTGGCCTCAAGCCAGCGCGCCACCTCAATCACGCCGGGCAAGGAGGCCGGCCCCGGCCAGCCGGCATGGGTCCGGTATTGCTCCAGCTGGCTGCACCAGCGCGTCACCTGCCGCGCCAGGAAGCCTTGCGGCTTGCCGAAGTCTCCCAGCCCGACAGCCAGCGGATCCAGCTCGCCCAGGCGCAACAGCGCGTCAACCATGGCAAAGCCCATCCGGCGCTGCATGGCCGAGTCGACGGCATGCGGCGCCGGCAGCGGCCCGGCCGAGGCGTTGAAGCCGTCCACCGGCGCCATCAGGTAGAACGGCGCGCCCAGCACCTGCTCGTCGACACAGGCAGCAAACAGCGCCGGATGCGGCACCTTGCTGCCCGCCAGCGCCGCCAGCACGCGCGCTTCCCGGGCAATGGTGGCGCACACCTCCGCCCGTGCATGCAAGGGCGGACGACGCAGCACGAATTCGCGCGCGCCGCGAAAGAAGCGCAGCAGCACGTTCTGCGTGCCGCCGGTGAGCGGCACCGCGCCGGTGATGGGCCCCTCCTCCAGTCCTTGCGCATCCATCCATTGCGTGAGCCTATCCAGGTCCACCGCGGCCTGCCATGCAGTATTCGTCATCGATGGCTCCATTCAGCTGAGCTGTGCGCGAAACTTCTTCTGCGCCGCCACTGCCGCCGTGGGGCGGTGATAGGCCGGGAACAGGTCCTCGCAGGGCTGGTACTCGCGCAGCAACTGCCTGGCCACCGTGACCTTGTGCACTTCCGTGGGGCCGTCGGCAAGGCCCATCTGGAACGCGCGCGAGATCATGCCGGCGAAAGGCATCTCTGTCGAGGTGCCGATGGAGCCGTGCACGTGCAGCGCCCGCGCGGCAATATCGTGCAGCAGCTTGGGCATCGCGGCCTTTACCGCGGCGATGTCCTTGCGCACCTTCTGGTAGTCCTGGTACTTGTCGATGCGCCACGCGGTGCGCATCACCAGCAGGCGGAACTGCTCCAGCTCCAGCCAGGAATCGGCGATCTTCTCCTGAACCATCTGCTTGTCCGCCAGCAGCCCGCCTTGCGTCTGGCGCGACAACGCGCGCTGGCACAGCGCATCGAGCGCCTTCTGCGCCAGGCCGATGGTGCGCATCGCGTGATGCACACGGCCGCCGCCCAGGCGCACTTGCGCCACCACGAAGGCCTCGCCCGGCGCGCCCAGCATGTGGTTGGCCGGCACGCGCACGCTGTCAAACTCCAGATAGGCATGCGTCGCCGCCGGCTCATCGGCCATACCCACGTTGCGGATGATGTTCAGCCCAGGCGTACCCGCCGGCACGATGAACATCGACATGCCCTTGTAGGCAGAAACCTCCGGGTCGGTGATCGCCATCACGATGAAAAGTCCGCGTAGCGCGCGTTGGAGGCAAACCACTTCTGCCCGCTGATCACCCAGTCATCGCCGTCGCGCACGACGCTGGTGGTGAACACCTTGGGATCGGCGCCGCCCTGCGGCTCCGTCATGGCGAAGCACGACACGATCTCGCCGGCGAGCAGCGGCGCCAGGAAGCGTTGCTTTTGCTCGGCGGTGCCGTAGTGCGCGAGGATTTCCGCATTGCCGGAGTCGGGCGCCTGGCAGCCAAAGACGATGGGCGCGAACAGCGCGCGGCCCAGGATCTCATTCATCAGCGCCAGCTTGACCTGGCCATAGCCGGCGCCGCCCAGTTCAGGGCCGAGGTGGCAGGCCCACAGCTTGCGCGCCTTGACCTGCTGCTGCAGGGGCCGCACCAGCGCCTGGAACCTCGGGTCGTGGATATCCCACGGGCTGCCCAGCACGTGCTCCAGCGGTTCGACCTCATCACGGACGAAGGCCTCGATCCAGTCGAGTTCGGCCTGGAACCCGGCATCGGTTTCAAATTCCCAAGACATGCTGCTTCCTTTATCGAGTGCGCATCAGGCCAGCAACATGCCGCCGTCCACCAACAGGGTCTGGCCAAGCACATAGGCCGAGAGCGGCGACGCCAGGAACAGCGCCGCGCCTGCCATGTCTTGCGGCGTACCCAGGCGCCCCAGCGGGATGTTGCGCAGCGCGCCCTCCAACCGTTTCGGATTGCCGATCGTGACGCGGGTCAGCTTGGTATCGACCAGGCCCGGCGCGATGCCGTTGACGCGGATGCCTTCGCGCGCCCAGGCCTCGCCGAGCGTGCGGGTCAGGCCAAAGGCGCCGGTCTTGGAGGCGTTGTAGGCCGGATTGCCACGGGTGGAGTGAAACGCCGCGGCGGAGCTGACCACGATCATGGCGCCACGCGCCTCCTCAACGGCCCGTAGCATTTGTCGGCGCAGGCCATCAGGCTGGTCAGGTTGATGTCGAGCACCTTCCTGAAGCCCGGCGTCTTGAACTCCTGGCGGTCGTAAAGCACGGTACCCTGCGCTTGCACCAGCACGTCGAGCCGGTCGAATGGCAGCGCGCATCGCTCGATATTGGCCGCGTCCGACACGTCGACCTGGGTGTAACCCAATCCGTCCAGGCGGGAGTCCGGAGAGTCCGTGTAATCGAGGGCCGATGCACGGGTGCCCCACACGTGCACGGCGGCGCCGCGTTCGCGAAAGGCATGGGCAATGCCATTGCCGATGCCGCTGGAGCCGCCCACCACCAGCACTGTCTTGTTCGAGAAATCCAGTTCGTTCATTGCCTGTGTCTCCGTTCCTGTCGCTTTCGATTCGTGCGTTCGTGCCTGCGCATGGGCCGCCCTACTCCGGCTGGATGCCGGCGGCGCGGATGATCCGCCCCCAGGCCGCGCTTTCATTCGCCTGGAACTTCGCCATTTCCGTGCCTGGGACGACAAACTCGAACGTGCCGGTGGCCTGGTAGACGCTCTTGACCTCGGATGTCCTGACCGCCTTGGCCAGCAGCCCCTGGAGCTGCGTCACCACCTGCGGGGAAGCACCCGCGGGCAGGTAGGCGGCGAGCCAGAAGCCAATGTTCATGCCCTTGACGCCGGACTCTTCGAAGGTGGGCAGCTTCGGTGCGTAAGGGCTACGCTTCGGGTCGGTGACGGCCATCGCCCGCAGCTTGCCCGACGCCACGTGCGGCCAGGGAGCGAAGTCCGTGAACATCATGTCGATCTGGCCACCGACCAGATCCGGCACGGCGGCCGCGCCGCTGCGGTACGGCACGCCGAGGATCCTGAGCCCCACCGACTGCTGCAACACCTCCGCCGGCAAGCGGCTGGTGATGCTGGTGTAGCCGAACGAGTACTTGCCCGGGTTCTTGCGTATCAGTTGCAGCAGCTCGGCGATATTCGCCACCGGCAGCTTCTGCGGGTTCGTGTAGAGATACATCGGCCCTTTGGCCAAAGTCGTCACCGGCGTGAAACCCGCCACCGGGTCATACGCCAGTTTCTTGAGCGTGTAGAGGTTGCCCGTGAACGCCACGTTCCCCGTGACCAGCACGGTGTAGCCGTCCGGCCTGGCCTTGGCCACGGTCTGGGCGGCCAGCGCCGAGCCGGCGCCGGGCCGGTTTTCCACGATGGCCGGCACGCCGGTGGCCCTTGCCACCTCCTGTGCGATGGCCCGCACGAACACATCCGGACCGGCGCCCGCGGTGAAGGGCACCACGAACGTAATCAGCCTGGCCGGATACGCGGCGGCCGTTGTGCCGGTGGCGAGGGCCGCGCCGAGCGCGGCGATGACAGCGGAAATTGCCCCGCGCGGCGCAACGTTGAGCACGGCCTTAAGCACGGTCTATTCCTCCGCGCCGCTGGCCGGACGCACGATGCGGCTGCGCAGGATGCCGATGCCCTCGACCTCGAGTTCCACCACATCGTCCGGCTTCAGGTAGCGCAGTTGCTCCATGCCGCAGCCGTTGCCCACGGTGCCCGAGCCCAGGAACTCGCCGGGGTGCAGCGTCTCCGAGCGCGAGATATGCGCGATGACATCCTCGAAGTGCCAGCGCATGTCGCGCGTATTGCCCCGCCCCCACTCCTCCCCATTAACGCGCGCGATCATTGTCAGGTTGTACGGATCCTCCAGCTCGTCCGCCGTGACCAGGCACGGCCCCATCACGTTGGCCGTGTCGAAGTCCTTGCCCTTGGCCGGGCCGAGCATGCCGCCCATCTCCAGGCCCTGGGCATCGCGCGCGCTGATGTCATTGAAGATCGTGTAGCCGAAGATATGCTCGCGGGCCTTCTCGCGCGGCACGTTCTTGGCGCGGCCGCCGATATAGCAGCCGAACTCCAGCTCGAAATCCAGCAGCTCGCTGTAGTCCGGCCAGATCACGTCGTCGTCCGGGCCGATCACCGCGAACCGGTTGCACTTGTAGTAGATGGGCTGGCGGTTGAAGGTGTCGATCACGCGGTCGTCGGCACGCGTGTTCATGGCCTTCAGCGTGGCCTCGGGATCCGGCGTGCGCAAGGCACGCGCGCGCCGCGCCGCGGCGAAGCACTGCTTCAGGTGCAACTCGAAACAGGAACAGTCACGCATCTGGGTGGGCGGTTGCACCGGCGCCAGCAGTTTGACCGTGGCGCGCTCTCGTACCGCTTCGCCCGGCGCGCGGGCCAGCAGTGCGCGCGCCTCGGCAAGTGCGGCGTCGCCGCCTTCGATCAGCGTCTGCACGCTGGCCATGCCGGCGCCATCTCCCCGCGCACGATCTGGCTGGCATGGCGCAGGTCCAGTACCGCCTGGTCGCCATCGAACAGTGCGCCGGCACGCTGGAAGCCATCGGTGGCCTGATACGTGATGAGTCTCATCAGCTTGATCTCGTTTCGTGGGAAGGTTCGGAAGACGGTTGCGCCAGGCGGCGCTTCAACACCACCGGCGCGCCGCCATGGGCACGCTTGCTCATCCAGTGGGACAGCGCCGCATCCATGTAGTCGGCGTGCCCCGGGAACCAGTCGGCCAGTGCCTGCGTGAGGTCGCGCACGACCTGCTGCGCGGCGCCCTGCTGCAGCAGCGCCTGCACCTCGCGCACCGATCCCAGCACCGCAGCGTGTTCGTCGGCATGGCATTGCGCCGCGGGAAAGCCCGTGGTGCGCATCCACTGCTCCTCCTGCCCGAAATGCGCTTCGGCATGCTGTGCGAATTCGGCCAGTCTTGCCGGCAGTTCGGCGTCGGCTGCGGTTTGCAGCGCGGCCACGCATTCGACGAACTCCTGGTGCGTGGCATCCATCGCGGCATAGCCGAGCAGGTAATCGTCGCGCCAGCGCATCGGCGCTTCGGCCACGGCAGGATTGGGGCTCGTCACCATCACACTCTCCCGGCCACGGGCAGGCAGGCGCCGGTGATGGCGCTCGCATCGTCCGACAACAGAAAGGCGATGACCGCGCCGAGCGCCTCCGTGGACACCCAGCGCGATGCGTCCGCATCCGGCATGTCTGCGCGATTGGCCGGCGTGTCGATGATGCTAGGTAGCACCGCATTGACATTGATGCCGCGGTCCTTCAGCTCCTCGGCCAGGGATTCGGTCAGGCGCGCCACCCCAGCCTTGGACGCCGCATAGGCGCCCATGCCAAGGGCGGCCTTGCCCGCCGCCAGCGCGCCGACATTCACGATGCGGCCGCCCGGCTGGCGCAACAGGTGCGGCAGCGCTTCCCGGCAGGCGACCACCGCACTGCGCAGGTTCATGGCGTAGAGCGTGTCCCACGTGTCAGGGCTGCCGGCTTCCAGGGTTTCCCATCGAAAGCCGCCCGCGATATTGACGATGGCATCGATGCCGCCGAAATGCCGCGCCACGTCGGCAAACGCGTTCGCGGTGCCGGTCAAGTCGCCCAGGTCGACGCCGCCAGCCACCATGGCGACGCCGGCCACCTCGGTCCGTGCAAGGCGGTCGACCAGCGCGACCTGCGCGCCGCGCGAGGCCAGGACGGCGCCAACGCTGCGCCCAAGCGCGCCAAGGCCGCCGGTAACGATGGCGGTGAAGCAGCTGGTGTGAGGGCATGGGGTCTCGCTTGTCTCCTGGAAGCTGCCGCCGGGTCCGCACAGGGCCGCTTCCAAATTAATACATTTTTTTATTTTCTGTTCATATATTATGATCGATGACGGGATGCGGTCAACCACCCAACGAGAAGAAATTCGAGAGACAAACGACGACCACCGACAGACCATGCCGAGAAAACTCCCCCTCCTCACCCCTGTCACCGCGCCGTTCTGGCAAGGCGGCGCCAATGGGATGCTGAACATCTGCTGCTGCGCCAAATGCCAGCACCTCTTCCACCCGCCCGCACCGGTCTGTCCGCAGTGCCTGACGCCCGACGTCGGCCCGCGCGCTGTATCGGGCCGTGGCGAGGTGGTCAGCTACACGGTCAACCACCAGGCTTGGACGCCCGAGACGGCCGTACCGTACGTGGTCGCGATCATCGAACTCGCGGAGCAGCCGGGGCTGCGCTTCTTGAGCAACATCGTAGGCACCGCGCCGGCGGACATCCGCATCGGCATGCCGGTGCGCGTGCACTTTGAGCAGGTGGAGGACGTCTGGCTGCCGCTGTTCGTGCTCGATGAAGCGGAGGCCCAGGCATGAAGACCGACTTGTTCGAGAAGCATGTCGCCATCACAGGCATCGGCCAGTCCGAGGTGGGACGCCCGTCGAACCGCTCGGCCATGCGCCTGTCCATCGACGCCGCGCTGGAGGCCATTGCCGACGCCGGGCTGCAACGCAGCGACATCGACGGCATCGCCTGCTGGCCCGGCGACAACGACAACGGCAACCCCTTTTCCCCGGTGGGTCCCAACGCACTGATGAGCGCACTGGGCCTCAAGGTGAACTGGTATGGCGCCGGCTATGAAGGGCCCGGTCCGCTGACGGGGCTGATCAACGGCGCCATGGCCATCGCCACCGGCCTGTGCAGGCATGTGCTGGTGTTTCGCACCATCGCCGAAGCCAGCGCGCGGCAGAAGGACAAAACGGCCAGCGCGCTGACCAACAAGACGGTCGGCCGCGATAACAGCTATTTCTGGCAGTGGTATACGCCGTTCAATGTGATGTCGGGGATCAACCTGATGGCGCTCTACGCGCAGCGTCATTTCTTTGAGTACGGCACCACCAGCGAGCAGATGGCGCAGATCGCGCTGACCTGCCGCGCCAACGCGATGCGCAACCCCAAGGCCGTATTCCGCACGCCCATGACGATGGACGACTATCTTGCGTCGCGCATGATCTCGACCCCGCTGCGCATGTTCGATTGCGATGTGCACTGCGATGCATCGACCGCGATCATCTTGTCGCGTGCCGACGCTGCACGCGATGGCCCCAACGCGCCGATTCGGCTGGAAGCGATCGGCTCGGCGTTGCACCAGCCCTGGTCCTGGGACCAGATATCGCTGACCGAGATGGCCTGCTTCGACGTGGGCCGCATGCTGTGGTCGCGCACCGACCTGAAGCCGAAGGACGTGGGCAGTGCCCAGTTGTACGACGGTTTTTCGATCCTGACCATGCTCTGGCTGGAGGGACTGGGCCTTTGTCCGCGCGGCGAGAGCGGCGCTTTCATCGAAGGCGGCACACGCATTGCGCGCGACGGGCAACTGCCGGTCAACACCAACGGCGGACAACTGTCCAGCGGCCGCACGCACGGCCTGGGCTACGTCCACGAGGCCTGCGCCCAGCTGTGGGGACGCGGCGGCGAACGCCAGGTTGCCCCGCACCAGGTAGCCATAGCGGCGGCAGGCGGCGGACCGCTGGGCGGCAGCGTGTTGCTGGTCAGGGAGTAGCAAGGCGGGTGCCTCAGGGCATCTACCTAGCTCGGGCTTAGAATCCATATGTAGAATATTAATCTAAATACAGAATTCCAGAAATTGCCCGGCTGTATCACCCAAGGCAAAGAAAGGTGCGGCACTGGCAGTACGCATTCACCTAGGAGACAGTTGATGTCCAACTCTGGCAATACCCGATCCGTTGCGATCGACCTGACTGAATTCCGCCGCGGCTGGCGCGTGGTGCTGCTCGCCATGCTTGGCCTGGCAGTGGCCGCTAACGCCTCGCTGCTCTATGCCTTCGGCGCGCTGGTAATTCCATTGCAGAACGCATTTGGCTGGAGTCGCGGAGAGTTGCAGCCGGCCATCAGCTTCCTGTTCGGCGGCGCGGTCGTTGGCGCCCAGTTGGTAGGCTGGTTCAACCAGCGCTGGGGCATGCGGCGCGTGACGGTGCTGTCGCTGATCGCCCTCTCCGTCACCTTCGCGCTGATGCTGCTGATGGGCCGCTCCATCTGGTGGCTCTACCTGATGTGCGCGCTGCTGCCGATTGCGGGCATGGGCACCATGCATATCACCTGGACACACCTGGTGAACCTCTGGTTCGATCGCAATCGCGGCCTGGCACTCGCGCTGATGCTGTCGGGCACCGGCCTGTCCGCGTCGCTGATCCCTTCCGCCGTGACCTGGAGCGTGGCGCGCTGGGGCTGGCAGGCGGTCTTCCTGCTGCTGGCGCTTCTGCCGCTGGTGTTGGTGGTGCCGCTGGCGCTGCGCTGGCTGGAAACGCCGCAAGACCGGCAAGCGGCATCCAAGGAGACCGTTGTTGCGCAGACGCCGGCATCTGGCATGGCCTATCGCGACGCCATGCGCTCGGCGCGCTTCTGGACCATCAATATCGCGCTGGCGATGGTAGTGGCAGCCATGGTCACGATGGTGAGCAACACGGTGCCGCTGCTGCGCGACAAGGGGCTGAGCGCGGCCGAGGCCAGCCAGGTATTCGGCAGCTTCGGGCTGTCGCTCATCGGCGGCCGTGTGCTGGTCGGCTACCTGATCGACCGCTTGTGGGCACCCGGCGTGGCGGCGGTCGCTCTCATCATGCCGGCGCTAGGCTGCCTGCTGCTCTCCGCGACCGGCGCGAACCAGCCCGGCACCCTGGCGCTGGCAACGCTGCTCATCGGCATTGGCGCGGGCGCGGAGTTCGATATTGCCGCCTACCTGATGGCCCGATATTTCGGCATGCGCGACTATGGCCGCTTGTTCGGCGTGCATGTCGCGCTGATCACCATTGCCGCGGCGCTGGCGCCGTGGCTGTTCGGACTGATCTATACCGCCACCGGTTCCTACACGACCATGCTCGCCATCTGCGGTACGGCGTTCCTGATCGGGCCCATGCTGCTGTTGCCGCTTGGCCGCTATCCGAGCTTTACCACCCGCAACCTTGCGAGCGAACTTTCGTAATTGTCATGTCACTGAACAACGTGGTTATCGTCGGCGCCGGCCAGGCCGGCTATCAGGTAGCGGCTTCGCTGCGCCAGGAAGGCTTTGCTGGCCATATCGCCCTGATCGGCGATGAGGCCGGCGTGCCCTACCAACGCCCGCCGCTGTCCAAGGCTTACCTGCTCGGCAAGGTCGGCTCCGCGGCCCTGCGCTTCCGCCCGCCGGAGTGGTTCGACCAGCAAAGCGTGGAGCGCGTGCAAGGCAGCGTGACCATGATCGACCGTGGCGCGCGCTGCGTGGAACTGGCCAGCGGCGAGCGCATGCTCTACGACCACCTGGTGCTGGCCACGGGCGCGCGCAACCGTGTGCCCGTCATCCCTGGAGCCGATCTCGACGGGGTTTTCGGCATCCGCACGCTGGCCGATGCCGATGCGCTAGCGCCGCGCGTCGCCGCGGCCCGCCACGTGGTGGTGATCGGCGCCGGCTTTATCGGCCTCGAGTTCGCCGCGGTGGTGGCAGCAAAAGGGGTGGCGGCGCATGTCGTGGAACTCGGCACGCGCCCCATGGCGCGGGCACTGTCCGCGCCCATGTCCGAACTGTTCAGCGCCGCGCACGCGAGCTGGGGGTCACGCTGGATTTCGGGCAGACGGTGGCGAATATCGTCGGCACCGACGGCAAGGTCACCGCGGTGGAAACCGGCGACGGCCGCCGGCTGCCCGCCGATCTCGTGGTCTACGGCATTGGCGTGATACCGAACGCGGAGCTGGCGGCCGACGCAGGGCTTGTGGTGGACAACGGCATCCGTGTCAATGCGCAGCTGCTGACCGCCGACCCCGCGATCTCGGCCATCGGCGATGCGGTGAGCTTCCCCAGCCCGCACTGCGGCGCGCCGATCCGGCTGGAGTCCGTGCAGAACGCGGTCGACCAGGCCCGCAACGTCGCCGCGCGGCTGATGGGAAAGCCCCTGCCCTACATCGCGCTGCCCTGGTTCTGGACGGACCAGGTGGATCTCAAATTGCAGATTGCCGGCTTGTCGGATGGGCATGACGAAACCGTGCTGGTGGGCAATGCCGAGACCCGGCAACTAAACGTGCTGTGCTTCCGGCAGGGACGCCTCGTTGCCGTCGAGTCGTGTAATCGTCCCGCCGATCACATGGCAGCGCGGAAGGTACTGGCACGCGCGGCGCCACTCACATCGCAACAGGCGGCCGAGCCAGGCTTTGACCTGAAGGCCTACGAGGCCTCCACGCGGGAAGTCGCCTGAGCGCCGCGCCAGTTCCGCGCGCTGTGAGACTGTATTTCCAGCACCCCGCGCTCCACGCCGTCGGGGTGTTTTACTTTGGAAAACGGTCCAACAACAAAGGGCGACCCTTTCGGAGCCGCCCTTTGTACGCAGCGCACGGCTACCGCATTCACCCCAAGCCGAGGAAATCCGCCTTCCCCAACTCCACGCCCGCGTGCCGCAGCAACGCATAGGTCATCGTCACGTGAAAGAAGAAGTTCGCCTGCGACCAGTGCGCAAAGCCCTGCCGGTCAAACACGAGCGGGGCCTTGCCGCGCTGCGGCACCACCAGCTCCGTCACCGCGCTGCCGTCGATCTGCGCCGGCGTACAGGCCGCGAGATGGTCAATGACGCCCTGCACGCGCTGGCGCAAATCCTGCACGCTCGCATCCTCGTGCTCGACCTTGGGCGCTGTTAGTCCGGCAAAGCGCTCCACGCCCACCTTGGCAATCTCTCCCGCGATCAACACCTGCCCGGAGAGCGGCAGCATGTCCGGCGCCAGCTTCATCGACAAGTAGCCAGCGCTGTCGAACTTCCTGGCATCGGCATGCGCCTGCGCCTTGTCCAGCCACGCCCGCATATTGCGCAGCATCTTGATGTAGTCGCCCACAATGGCGGAATGAATGGAAAGAGTCATTGCGTGTTCACCATTTGTTATCGCCCTTGCGCTCGAAGAATTGCCGGATCGGCACCAGCGACGGTGCGTGGCTGGTAAAGCCGCCGTCCACCATCATGGCGTGGCCGGTGACGAAGGAGGATTCCTCGCTGGCAAGGAAAGCCACCACATCGGCGATCTGGCGCGGGCTGCCCAGCGCCGGCGTCAAATGCTGGTCCAGCAGGATCTGCTTGATCTCGTCCGCCACTTCCTTCTGTGCATGCTCGTTAAGCACGAAGCCGATGACAATGGCATTCGAGCGGATGCCCTGCTTGCCGTACTGAGCCGCCACCATGCGGCTCAGCGCAAGCAGCGCTGCCTTGGAGCAAGCATAGGACGTCAGCGTGGCATCGCCCATCACCCCGAATCCCGATGAGCTGTGGATGATCGACCCGTTGCCGCCGCGCAGCATCACCGGGATCACGTGCTTGCAGCACAGCATGGCGCCGCGCGCATTGACGTTCATCGAGCGGTCCCAGGCCTCTACCTCCACGTTGCAGACGTCGCGGTCCGCGTAGCGTGTCTTCAAGTCCAGCGCCGCGGCGTTGTTGTGAAGCACGTCGATACGGCCCCAGCGCCCGTCGACCGCGGCGACCATCGCCTTGATCTCGTCCTCGACACTCACATCGGCCTTGACGGCCATCGCCTGCCCACCCTGCGCCTCGATCTTGGCCGCCACTTCCTGGGCCGCGCCGAAGTTGATATCCACGACCGCCACCTTGGCGCCGTGCCCGGCCAGGACCTTGGCGCAATCAGCGCCGAGGCCGTTGCCCGCGCCGGTCACAATCGCTACCTTGCCGGCCAGTTTTTCCTGTGCCATTTCCTGCTCCTTGTTTTTTAATGGCCCGAGAACTGCGGCGGGCGCTTCTCGCTGAAGGCTTGCGCTGCTTCTCTGACGTCCTGCATCGGCGCCAGCAGCGAGAACAATTCCAGCTCCAGGTCGAGGCCGCTCTTCAGGTCCACGCGGCTCGCCGCACGCGTGGCTTGCTTAGCGAATGCGGTGGCCATAGGAGGCCGGGCGGCGATGCGCGTTGCCAGGGCGCGCACTTCCACCAACAGTTGATCGTTTGCGCTGGCGATGCGCGTCAGCAAGCCGATGTCCCGTGCCTGCACGGCGGTCATGCGCTCGCCCGTCAGCAGCAGGTCCATCGCTGTGCCGTGCCCAACCAGGCGGGGCAGGCGTTGCGTGCCACCTCCGCCGGGAATCAGGCCAAGTCCGGTCTCCGGTAGCGCGAAGGTGGCATCCGGCGAGGCAAAGCGGATATCGCACGCCAGCGCCAGCTCCATGCCGCCGCCCATGCAATAGCCATGGATGGCGGCGATCACCGGCTTCTCGGTGCTGTCCAGCGCCTCGATCCAGCGCGCCCGTTCCATCCGCCGCCGCACCTGCAGCGAGGTCTCGTCGCCGCGCCGCTCCTTGATGTCGGCACCGGCGCAGAAGCCCCGATCGCCCTCGCCGCGGATCACGATCACGCCGATACCGGGGTCGGCATCCAACTCGGCCAGGGCCAGCGGCACACCGCGCCGGATCTCGTCGTTGATGGCATTGATCTGCCCCGGCCGGTTCAGCACGATCCAGCCGATCCTGCCTTCGCGTTCCAGCCGTACCGCCGGCTCCGTGGCGGCCCCTGGCAGTGCGGCACCCGATGCCGCCTTGGCCTCGCTTTCGCTGATGGCTTTCATGATGCTCACAACTCGTGGAATTCAAACAACTGGCCGCGCACGTCCGCCGGATCGACCCGGATCAGCGACTTGCCGCCCACGGCTTCGCATTCCTCGATCCAGGTGAAGCGGGTGCCGCGCGCGCGCAGGTCTTCCGCCTTGGCCGCCAGCCCGTTCACCGCGATGCGAATGTAGTACGGGCCGGGGCCCCAGGAATTCAGGTAAAGGCCGGCATCGCTGTTCCAGCGCGTGGCCTCGATCACGTCCAGCGTGGCGCTATTGGCCAGCGCGCATTTCATGGTCGCCTTGCGGTAGCCTTCCTTGGTCAGTTCCTGCACCGGGCCGCTGGGCTCCCAGTCGAGATTGGCGGAGACGAGGCGCAGGGTTTCGTCCAGGTCCCGCACCAGGTAGCCGCGCGCGGACACGCGGATCATCTGGCCCGGCTCCGGGTTGACCACTTGCGGCGCGGGTACGGTAAACGTCTCGGGCGGCAGTTGCAGCGGCTCGTTTGCCATCACCTCGATGCACAGGCCACCGTCCACGGACGGCTCATAGTGAGGATCCTCCGGCGTGACGCCAAGCCACAGCCTGTCGAACGGCATGTCCGGCGTGCGCTGCGCCAGCCGGAAGCGCAACTTGCGGCGCATCAGCTTGTCCACCAGCACGGCCAGGCGCTCGCTGGGCAGGGTCAGCACGATGGAGTGCGTCAGCATCGGGCGGTGCTCGCCCTGGTACGCCTTCAGGCTATCCAGGAAGGTGTGGAACATCGGGTCGCCTTGGTTCGGCCTGTCGAGGTGCCATTGCGGCTCGATGCGGGTCGGCGAGATGGCCAGCGACTTGTGCACGCGCAGGAAGTGCGCGATGTAGGGATGGTCATCGAACGCCTGGCGCCAGCGCGGGTGGCTGTGGATGCCAAGCTTGGCCACCAGCAGTTCCGTCATGCCATCCGGGTCCGGCATCATCATGTCGGCGCTCATCAGCAAATCGAACATTGTTCTCTCCAGTCGTTTTCAGGGATAGTCAGTTGGCCACGTGATGCGGCTGCGGCCGCGGTTGCGGCGCGGGAGCCGGCACGGGCGGCTTCGGATTGAGCAGGAAATGCGACAACGCGGGAATCAGGATCAGCGCGCCAAGCATGTTCCACAGGAACATGAACGTCAGCAGGATGCCCATGTCGGCCTGGAACTTGATGGGCGACCAGACCCAGGTGATCACCCCGGCTGCCATCGTCAGCCCGATCAGCGCGACCACGCGGCCGGTGAAATCGAGCGAGCGCCGGTAGGCCTGCGCCAGCGTGGCGCCGCGCCGCTGCATGGCGATCTGGACGCTGAGCAGGTACAGCGCATAGTCCACGCCCACACCCACCCCGACCGCGATCACCGGCAGCGTGGCCACTTTCAGGCCGATGCCCAGCCATACCATCAGCGCCTTGCACAGGACGGTGGTAATGACCAGCGGGATCATGGCCACCAGCGTGGCGCGGATGCTCCGGAAGGTCAGCAGGCAAAGCAAGGCGGTGGCGCCATACACCGCGAGGTACATGGTGACGATGCCGTGCTCGACCTCGATATTGGTAGCCGCCTCGATGCCCGCGCTGCCGGCGGCAAGCAGGAAGCGCGTGGGCTTCTTGGCATCCGCCGGGGTATTGTTCTGCAGCGCGAAGTCATTGGCCGTGCGCAGCACGCGGGCCAGGGTGTCGGCCTTGTGGTCGCCAAGATAGGCAATCAGCGGCGTGACCGAGCAATCCCGATTGGTGATATCGGGCGTGGCGATCATCGCCGCGGAGACCGCCGCGTTGGTGATCTGCTGGTCGCGGCTGAGCGTCATCCATTTGCCATTGCCTTCGGCCAGGCCGGCGGTGATGAAGCGCGTGGTCTCGGCCAGCGAGCTGGTGCCCTGCACGCCGGGGGTCTGGCGCAGGCGTTGCGCCAGGCGGTCCATCAGTTGCAGGGATTCGTAGTAGCGGCAGCCATCCTCGGCGGTCTTCATGATCACCACGAACTGGTCGCTCGATAACCCGTAGTGCTGGGTGATATAGGCGTTGTCGCGGTTGTAGCGCGACTCGGTGCGCAACTCCGGCGCGCCGGGATCCAGGTCGCCGATGCGCAGGTCGCGCATCACGAACGCACTGACCACCGTCAGCACCGCAGTCACGCTGATGACCGCAAGCGCCGCCCGGCGCTCGGTCAGCCGGTCGAGCCCCTTCCACACCCTGGCCAGCAGGCCCTTGCCTTGCGCCACCTCGCCTTCATCCACCAGCGCGCGCTTTGCGGCGCCCGGGCTCACGCCGATATACGACAGCGCCACCGGAATCAGCACCAGCTTGGTAAAGATCAGCACCGTGACGCCGATGCTGGTCGTGATGGCGAGATCGCGGATCACCGGGATATCAATGATGATCAGTACCGCAAAGCCCACGATGTTCGTCAGCAGTGCCGTCAGTCCCGCCATGAACAGGCGGCGGAAGGTATAGCGCGCCGCCACGTACTTGTGCGTGCCGCGGCCTACGTCCTGCAGGATGCCGTTCATCTTCTGCGCGCCGTGCGAAAGGCCGATGGCGAAGATCAGGAACGGCACCAGGATCGAATACGGATCCAGCTCATAGCCCAGGATCTGCATCAGCCCAAGCAGCCAAACCACGCCCGCGACGGCAACCGTCACCAGCAGCACGGTGCTGCGCACACAGCGCGTGTACACGAAGACGAAGACCGCCGCTACCAGCACGGAGATGCCAAAGAACAGCATCACCTGCTTCAGTCCGGCGATCAGGTCACCGACAATCTTGCCAAAGCCAACAATATGCACGCCCACCCGGTCGCTCTCGAAGCTGCGGATCTTGGTCTCGAGCGACTGGGAGAACTCGCCATAGCTTAGGGGCTCGCCCGTCTTTGGGTGACGCTCCAGCAGCGGCGTGACGATCATGCTCGACTTCAGGTCGTTGGCCACCAGGCTGCCGACCACGCCAGCGCGGCCGATATTGGATCTCAGCTGGTCGACGGCCCGCTTGCTGCCGTCGTAGTCGGAAGGCATCACCGCGCCGCCGGTGATGCCTTCCTCGGTGACCTGCCGCCAGCGCACGCTCGGCATCCAGATCGACTTCATCCACGAGCGGTCCACGCCCGGTATCAGGTACAGCGTGTCGTTGACCTTGCGCAGCGTTTCCAGGTAGGCCGGGTCGTAGATGTCGCCGCTCTTGTTCTCCACGACAATGCGGATGCTGTTGCCCAGCCCGGGCAGTTCGGCCTTGTTGTCCAGGTAGTTGCGGATATACGGGCTGGAGGACGGAATCATCCGCTCGAAGCTGGCGTTGACCTGGATCTTCCATGCGAACAATCCAAGCACCAGCGTCGCCACTAGGCAAAACACCAGCGCCACCGCGCGGTGGTTGAAGATGAAGCGTTCCGCCAGATTGCCCGACTTCGGATCGAAGTCGCGAAGGTCACGGATGACCGGCATGGCGGGGTTGCCGATGGGTGCGCTCATCGTTGAGATCCTTGGTTAATTCGAGATGCGGCGCTCATGGGGCCGAGGGCAAGATGTCGACTACGCGCAGACCGTCGACGAGCGCCAGCACAAGGGCGCCCGACTCCGACGCCGTGGCGCCCATCACTTCGCTGGTGTAAGGCACCTGCAGCGGTACCGCCTTGCGACCATCGGCGGAAACCGAAAGCACCTGTCCGGCCTGCGAGACCAAAAGCAACCCCTTGGGATCCGTGGGCACGGCGGCCACCATGCTGGCGTCGATGCCGGTTTCGACCTTGTGCCAGGCTAGTCCTTCGTCCGTACTCATGTAGGCATTGCCGCGCAGGCCGTAGGCCAGCAGCCGGCCCGGGCTGGCATCCAGGCCGAAGAAGCTGCCTTCGTAAGGCGTGCTTACCTTGACGAAGCGGTCGCTCGCGCGGTCGAGCTTCAGCAGCAGCCCCTGCTCGCCGGCGATGTAGCGCTGCGCATCGTGACCGGCCACAGCGTAGAGATGCAGCCGGCTGTCGTTGTCGGTGTGCTCCATCCAGGGCGTCCAGGTCTTGCCACCGTCACCGGTGCGCAAGATCAGCCCGAACGCGCCAACCAGGAAGCCCTCGTTGGCATCGGTGAACGACGCATCGAAGAACGGCGTGGGCAGCACGTCCGGCGTGGCCGACTGCGCCGCCCAGCGCTCCACCTCCTGGCGGATCTTGCCGGCATCGGGCGCGCCGGCGCCCTCAGCATAGTGCTGGCGCAGCAGCTTGAGCAGCGCGCGCCCATCCAGCACGCGCTGCCAGCTTGCGCCGCCGTCCGTGCTGCGCAGCGCGACGGCGTCGTGCCCCACGGCCCAGACGATACCCGCGCCGCTGAACTTCACCGAAACCAGGTCGGACTGCACCGGACTGCCAACCTGGCTCCAATGCGCGCCGCCGTCGATAGACAGCGCAATGAAGCCGCGCGGACCAACAGCTACCAGCCGCTTGCCCTCCCGGGCCACGCTGCTAGCGGTAGCGCGCTTGTTAAGCTTGCCTGGTTGGACAGGTAGGTCGAGCACGTCGCGCATCGGGGCGTACTGGACGCTCTCGCTAGCATAGACGCCCAGGGCAGCCAGGACGCCAAGCGCAGCCGCCAGCCGCCACGGGAGGCGGCGCGAGGATCGCGCCCCTTCTGGCGCGGCAAGGGAACTAGGCAGTGGTTGCACGTTGCGGCTCCTGGTCAATGGCGGGGCATCAACGCGCGGTCTCGCGTGCTACCACGGCCTCGGGATTGAGCTCGCGCTCGCTCAATCGCGAGGGCTGGACAAAGTAGCCGGACTTCGACGCATCATTGATATAGGCGTAGATCCCCTTGTTGAAGTCGTAGATCGTGTTCTTCACGCCATACGGCTGGAGGTTTTTGCCGAAGAGCTGGATGGTTCCCTGGAACAGCGCCCGGTACAGTTCGCCGGACTGGTCGAACGCGTCATAGAGCGATGCGCCAGACCAGTCTTCGTCAAAGTAGTAGGTGCGCTTGGAGTACACGTGACGCTGGCCCGGCTTCAGCGTCGCCTCGACCACCCACACGCGATGCAGCTCCCAGCGTTCGCACGCCGGATTGACGTGCTTGGGCTGCAATGCGTCCTCGGACGTGCAGCTGTTGTACATCTTGTAGCTGTTGTAGGGGATGTACATCTCCTTCTTGCCGACCAGCTTGAAATCGAAGCGGTCCTGCTTGCCGGTGAAGACGAACAGTTCGTCGAACAGCGTCACGCCGCCCATGCTGCCTACCGGCGTGTCATATGCGAACTCCGGGGATTGCTTCACGCGGCGCTGGCCCGGCTGGTAGTTCCAGGCCTTTCGCGGCTTGTCGACCGGGTCGAGGTAGTCGATCAGGCCGGTCATCTCGCCGGCGCGGCGCGCGGGCACCTTGTTGTTGGAGTAAGTGCGCCAGATCATGTCCGGGTCGCGATCGGCCTGGTCGACCTGGTAGTAGACATAGTCCTGGAATGTGTACTGTTCCGAGGCCTGGGTCGGCTTGCCCGAGGAATCGACCACCCAGGTCGAGCCATGGTTGGAGACCATGGCGGTGTCCCCCATATAACGCAGGATGTGGTCCCACATCACTTCATTGCCGGTCTTGGGGATCGGGAACGGCATGCCGCCGCGGCAAGCCCTCTCGATCGCCAGGCCATCCTTGATGGTCTGGCATCCGGTGGCGTTGCGCACGGTCGCCTTCAGGATCTTTTCCGGAAAGGCCGCGCTGCGGTGCGTCGGGTAGACGTCGATGTAGTACGTGCCGGGATTCTTCTTGATCAGGTGCTTCTGCCCTTCGCTAAGCTTGGCAGCGTACTTGTCGACGTTCTTCGCGTCGATGCGGAACAAGGGCTTCTCGTCCTTGTACGGGTCGGGCCAGAAGCCGCTGTCCGGCTTGTAGTCGGCGGGCGCCTTGGTCAGGCCGCCGGTATAAGCCGGGATCGTGCCATCGGCATTACCGGCCTTGACGGCGCCGAACTCGGTCAATGTCGTGCCGAGTTGCTTGGCTTCGTCAGCCGACACGGCCGCCATGGCACCGCCGCTGGCACCGATCAAGGCAGCGCAGATTGCATAGTGCAGTTTCATCAGGGTCTCCTGTCTGTTGTTGCGAGAGAGCGGCCTTAGAAGGCCGTCTTGAAAGTTAGGACCAGCCAGCCGCGGTCGGTGGCCCCCACGGCGCTGTTGAGCGCGCCGCCACCCACCGCGGTAGTACCTGCTGAGTTGTAGCGGGTCGGCACGAACATGTCGGAATAACGCAGGCCAAATTCGTACTTGGAGTGATAGGTCGCGGTTACGCCGACGGAATAGGACACCACCTTCTCGAAGCCGCCGCCGCCGGTGGGCGCCTTGCCCTTGATGCCCCAGTTGACCGTGAGCGGGACGCTCAGGTCCCAGCCGGCAAAGACGGCGAAGTACTGCGGCGTGAAATTCAGGGCTAGCTGGTAGAAGTTGTTGGTCGAGCAGGCATTGGGCGTCGCGGTGGTTTCGCAACCCTTATAGCCTTCGCCCCGGTAGAGGTTCTCGTTCTTGGTGATCTTGAGCAGATGGCTATAAGCGAACTCGGCCACCAGCACGCCAGTGTCCCACAGCGGCGTCTTGGGCAGGCCGTACATGCCGTTGACCACCCAGTGCAAGGTATCGCCGCGCGCGCCGGTATCGGTCGTCATCGTGGTCGCCGAGTTCAGGTGCGTGTTCTTGCGCATCGACAGGTCGGAGCCGACGATCACGGAGCCAAACTGGCGCGAGAAGCTCAGGCCGTACAACTCCACATCCTGTGCATAGTCGAAGCGGAACTGTCCGTTCGGCAGGAGCTGAATACCGGTCTCCGGCGTGTAGTCATTGAAGCGGCGATAGTAGACACCGATCTTCGAATCGATCGGGTCCACGTCGAACTTGGCGCCCACGCCCCAGTTGCCGGTGTTGCCGGGCTTGCCGCCGCCCGCGTTGTTCAGGGACGCGGTGGGGCTCACGCCAACGCGATCGACATAGGGTGCCGTATCCGCGCCCATCAGGTAGGTGCCACCGTAGGGAACGCGCGTCGGCTTCCACTCGTAGAAGTACTGGCCGAACAACGAGATCTTGTCGGTGACCTGAGCCTTGAACGAAACCTGGCCCAGAGGCAGGAAGACCTCCTTGGTCTCGATGCCGGGGCTGTTGACCGCTTTCACGCCGTCGATCGGCGCCTGCGAATACGAAATGGCGTGCGCGCCAATCAACAAGCCCTCGCCCCATGAGAGCGCGTGCCGACCCACCTTGACGTTGACCGGCACATCGCCAAGGTTGAAGTTGGACCAGGCAAAAGCATCCAGCAACTCGCCCGACGGCCCGTTCATGTAGCGCCCGACCTGCGCGTTGTAGTTGTTGCCGAAATAGCTGGTCGGGAAGCCTGCGGGCGATTTGACCGAGCGGTCGCTGTAGGCGTCGTCGTACCAGCCGGAGGCGCTGATGCGCGCACCTACCTGGCCTTTATAGTTGGCGTCGGCTTCGCTCAACAGATCGACGCGGTTGGTGACGATCGAGTGCTTGCCAAACTTGCTGTCCGACTCGTCGTAGGTCGGGTTGGACAGCAGCCTGGAGTCCTGCCCTTCCATCCGCATGCCCAGGTTGTAGCGCACGGTGTTGTCCCAACGCAGCTTGAAATCCGTGTTGCCCGTATCGACTTCGAATGCTGCAGCGCTCCCGCCATATGCCAGGGCCAGGGCCACCACCATGGCCCGCGGCGCCAGGGCCGCGCACCGAACGTTGTTGCTCCTATTCATCTGCCGTCTCCATCCCGTTTTCTTTTGTGAGGTCGCTTCGCACCCGGGCCTGCACCAAGGTGTCGGTCGCGCGCGGCCGGATCGTGCCGAGTCCTCTTTTTTCGCTTCCAGCCCCACTCCCCCTGCTACTGCCGTGGCCAGCGCGAAGCTCGTATCGAGGTGGCCCGGATCCTGTCAGCGGCGCGCCGGAAGACCGCCGCGCCGCTCTCGATGCCCCTCCACACAAATTCTAATGTGCGATACGAATTTTGACTTTAGAATTTTTTGCAGGATACCCCGAGTTTTTACCTAGATCTTGCAAGGGGCTTTTGACCCAATCCCAAGGTGTCGCGCCACCGATATCACCACGCCTCCTGCATCCGTTCGCGCGTAGTCAGAGCGCCTATGCGCGCCCCGTTTATGGCATCGACCGCTGGCCATTCACGATGGCACGCAAGTGCTTTCCCACGTGCAAAGGACGAAAGCCATCGGCATGCCAGCGGCTTGGCACGCAACAGACAAGGCTGCGATACGGAAAATTGGTGTGGCCTGCCGCTCAGGGCGGCTTGCGGCCAACGCAGAGGCCAGGGACAGCGCGGCAGCGATGGCTGTCTAGCACCAGACCAATGACCGTATCCGATGTGGTACGACCGATGGCGGATCGTGACGAGCACGGCCCCGGCAAGGCCTGGAACCCTGGCTGCGCGTGGCCATGTGAGCGGTGGGTACTGCTCGGCACTTGGACTCCTCCTAGCGGCTGCCCCTGCGCTGCTGTGTGGCCGGCGCGCCTGCATAATTGGTCTGGTGACCCAATAATAGAGAGTTTTTGACCCAGATCAAGCCTGGACTGGCCCGGGAAATCCCTATGTTTTGGCTTATATCGACACATTTTACAGAAAAGTGTTTAATAAAACAGACAATGTCGGGGCTACCTAGTACTTCCCGTACTACATTTATTTGGTTCCGTGACCTATGCTAGGCTCCAAGATCATGCGCCACGGAGCACGATCTCTATGGCTTGAAACCTGCGAAGAAAAAGAGGACGCGCCACGCGATCACGCACGCCAACTCAGGCTTGCCGCGACGGCCTGATAGGCCGCCCGGGATGAGAGGACACTGGGATTTCAATCGATGAAGGAACTCACGATCACGTCTGCCGATATCCTCGGCAACAAGGAAGACAACGCGCCCAGGCGCCGTGGCAACAGGAACACCCGAGTCCCCGAAATCCTGGAGGTCGCGACCAGGGTCTTCGCGGCGGAAGGCAGTGCTGGCTTCACGCAGCGCCGCATTGCCAGCGAAGCCGGTATCCGGCTGAGCACGCTTCAGCACTACTTCGGCACACGCGAAGAACTGTTGCGCAGCACGATTGAAGCGCGCTCTAGGCGGTCGTTCGAGCTCTACCGCACGCTGCTCAAGGACCGGAGCCGGTCGCCGGACACCTTGCTCGATGCCATCGTCGACAACGTTTTCACGGCGCTGGACGGCTCGGATGCCAGCGTGGGGGCGTTTGCCCTGCAATGCTGGAGCCTGGCGGAGAAAGAGGAGTTTGCAAGGGAGGCTGTGGCGGAGATCAACGCGGAACTGCAGGACATCTTCGCCACCGTGGTGGCAAGGGTGAATCCGTCGCTGTCAACGGCCGAATGCTCCCTTCGTGGCGCGCTGATTCTTTCGCACCTGCTGGGCCTTGTGATCTATGCGCGCCGGGCCGGGCATAACGCGCCTGACCCCGAGGACTTGCGCGTGGCCACCAAGGTGGTCTGGAAGGCGCTGAGCAAGGCCTCCTAGCAAACGGAGGCCGAACGCGGATGAGCGGATGGCGGAACTGGCGCGCTATCGCGAGGCATACAGCCTGCCGTCAATGCCATTGCCAGACGAGGATCGCCCGATCGTGCTAGCCCGTCAAAGTTCGGGCTAGCGATCATTGGCAAGGTAAAGCCCTTGTCGCGCGGCGCACTGCACCTGGCGCTCAAGAATATCTTTGCGCTATCCGCCCAGCGGTCGCGCGCGCGGCCACGAATGGGCAAGCCGGGCCGAGGTACTGGCCAGCGCCTCGGCGCACTGGCTACGCCATACCGCGGGCTCGCATATGACCGACCAGCAGGTGGACCTGCGGTTCGTGAGGGACAATTTCGGGCACGCTTCCATCGCCACGACCAGCGCTTATCTGCATACGGAAGACGATGCGCGACACGAAGCCACGCAGGAGCGCCATCGGATTGGCTGGAAGCGCTAGCACTGGCCGCCGTCGCGTCACGCTAGCCCCTGAGCCTCACACAAGGCCCGGCGACCGAGTCAGGCAAGCCAAACATCACTATAGTGGCGCTGATGCCTGTACTGCACCACATCTGCGCCAATTTGTGGCGCAGTTAGCCAAACTGCGCCACAATCGCGCCATCGCCTGAACGAACTGCGCCACAGCCCACATGTCCACCGCAAATGCACTGCTAGAAAGTGTTCGGAAAGCCTCCGCGGGATTGATGCTCGCGGAGTTGCTGGCACAGCATCCAGACGTTGCGCGACGGACAGCACAACGCTGGATCAGCCAGTTGATCGAGAGTGGGCAGATCAGAGCGGTCGGCGAAGGGCGCGCCCGCCGTTATCTTGCGCTACAAACGGCAGCGATTGCCCCGGCTGCCACAGAGGAAGACCAGTTCCCAAGTTACATCCCGCTTTCCGCCGACAGCCGCGATATCGTGGCGTATATCGAGCAGCCTCTGGAGGCGCGGAAGCCCGTCGGTTACCAACGCGAATTTCTTGACGCCTATCGGCCCAATGTCACTTGGTATCTGTCGGAATCGCTTCGGCGTCAGCTACACAAGATGGGCAAGACCACGCAGGCTAATGCACCCGCTGGAACCTATAGCAGGGCAATTCTGAACCGGCTCCTGATCGACCTATCATGGGCGTCGAGCCATTTGGAGGGCAACACCTATTCCCGGCTGGACACCCGTGAGTTGATCGAGCACGGGAAAGCCGCGCAAGGCAAGGCGGCCATCGAAACCCAGATGATCCTCAACCACAAGACCGCCATCGAGTTGCTGGTGGAGAACATCGATACGGTCGGTTTTGACCGCTACACATTGATGAACCTACATAGCGCCTTGTCGGAGAACCTGTTGCCTAACCCTGCTGATGAAGGCCGGATTCGCCAGCATGCCGTGGACATTGGCAGAAGTGTCTACCGTCCCCTGTCGGCACCACAGCAGATCGACCAGGCGCTAGATGTCCTGCTCGAGAAGGTCAATCAGATTGCCGATCCCTTCGAACAGTCATTCTTCGTGATGGTACATCTGCCATACTTGCAGCCATTCGCCGACATCAACAAACGCACCTCGCGCCTGGTGGCCAATTTGCCGCTGTTCCGTGCAAACCTTTGTCCGCTCACTTTCCTCGATGTGCCGGAGCACGCCTACAGTCGCGCCATTCTCGGCATGTATGAGATGACCCGCGTCGAGCTGCTGCGCGATCTCTATGTTTGGGCCTACGAGCGGTCGACGCAAGAGTATCTGGCTATCAAGCAGGATCTGGCAGAACCGGACCCGCTGCGCCTTGCCTGGCGTGATGTGATCAAACAGACGATCCGGGACGTCGTGATGCAGCCCAATCAGGATGCGTTTTCCGTAATTCAGCAATCCGTCATAGCAAAAGTGCCGGACGCTGATCGTTACAACGTACAAGCACTGATCGTGGAAGAACTCCGGCGACTGCACGAGGGCGTGCTGGCCCGCTACGGCTTGCGCCCCTCCGAGCTCACCGCTTGGAAGACAGCCCAAGTAACGCGACCATCGCCCTGATTGCATTGCGCAGCGTGGGGTAACAAGCGCGCACCCTTCTCATGCTGGTCAGTACTGCCGGTATCCCTCGCATCGCTTGATGTCTGGCTTCTTCATTTCGTGTCGCCTGATCTGGCCCTATTGTAGCTTCCGGGAGAGAGCGTCGGGGCGACGATCAACGCGGCGATTTTTCCGCTTGGCTGCGCGAGCATCCTTTGATCATCAAAATGCGATTAATTGCATTTTCTGCATCAAGGGGATGCTCGCCATGCACAACTATGCTCGCCGTGCCCACGGTCGCAGAGCCAGGCGAAATCGCTACGTTGATTGTCACCCCGACTCCCACTCCCTAAAACTACCTGTTGAGGGACCGGGTATAAATCGCCGCACCTTCCCAGTCCGATCGTAGGTCGCTCGATTGCCGGATCAATCGTTGTAATAACAATTATTTTCGGACCGCCCGGCGCCCTAGGGCGACAATGAGGTTACCCCGCTTCGTTGGACAGTCTTACATTTGAACTTTATGTCGATAGTTGGGTTCCTTTTGATGGCGTCGTGCGAGTTGTCCACGGGCGGGCGGCGGGGCGCCTGTGTCGCCCACGACGCCGCCCGGCGGTGGGCAACTCGCTGGCGATGGCGTCGGATTGTGCGCAGCGGTGAATCTGTTCAAATTCGTGTGGCGAACGATAGCCCAGGGCACTGTGCAAGCGATGTGGGTTGTACCAGCCTTCGATAAAGGTGAACAACGCCAGACGCGCCTGGTCGTGCGTAGCGAAGCGGCGACGTGCCAGCAGTTCGCACTCGAGCGTGGCAAAGAAGGATTCACACATGGCATTGGAGTCCGCAGACAACTGCGCCCGTGAGTGACGCTGGAAGCCGACGTTTTCAGGTAACTCATCCGTACCATCCCCTTCATTTGCAAGAATTCGAACTGGTCCTCCACGCCCAGAACTGGCATGAGGACAGAGTTTGGTTTCACGACGCGAATGGCCGACTGCGGGCGCTGCCAGCCAGTTGGACGAGCGTCGTCGGTGAGGACCCATTCAACGCGGTTGCTGCCGGACGCGCCTTGTTTCGCGTGGAAGAGCTGCTTGAGCTGGGGCGTTTGATCGCCACGCTGGAGCCATGAATAGCATGAGTATGTGTAAAGCCAAATACGCCGATGATGTAAAGCTAACTATGCCGAGCAAGCCGAGTTATCGCCGTAAGGCAGCTATATTTCCACGAGTATTCCAGACATCTAACTTGCATCTTCAGAAATATGGTACATAATTATATTTACACTGATTTGGCCACTTTCTCTGGAGTTCGTGCATGGCGACAGACCGACGCAAAGAGGACAAGCATCGCGCGCTGCGGCAGCAGGCGAGCCTCAATCCGCGTCCAGATGCCGTGACGCATCCGCTGTTTCGGGACGGAGAGTTCTTCGATCCCCACGATCTGCTGCAGGTCAAGTACGAGATGCTGCGCGCGGTACGCGTGGACAAGCGGCCGATCAGCGAAGCGGCCCGGGCGTTCGGCTTCTCCCGGCCGTCGTTCTATCAGGCTCAGACGGCTTTCGAACAGGGCGGACTGGCCGCTTTGATTCCGCAGAAGACCGGGCCGCGCAGCGGCCACAAATTGACTCCAGCAGTGATGGAGTTTCTGAACCGGGCGCGGGTTGCAGAGCCAACTGTGCGAGCGGAGCGACTGGCGAGTCTGGTGCACCAGACCTTCGGCGTACAGGTTCATCCGCGCAGTATCGAACGGCAGTTCCTGCGCCAAAAAAACCGTAACGAAACCGTCCGTGTCATTGCCGGACCGTGCGCTGTGCAATGACGGACTGATCTCGCGTTATGAAGATCTGAGGCAACAGGCACTTGGATTGCCGTGCGAGATTCCTCGCGGCCAGGGCCTCGTGCTGTTGATGCGCAGCGGCATGAGAGCGTGGATGCAGGCATGGGCCCAGTGCGCGACCACGGTTGTACGGCGGCAGCCGCCGCCTGGTGAGGCAGAGATCATCCCCTTCACGCTGCATCAGGAGGCGACGTTGATTCTGGCTTCAATGCTTTTACACCGGTGTCAGGAGGCAGCAGCATGAAGAGCGATCCTCATCAGAAGGTCCAGGCGAGCCATCTGAAGCGCAACGCCTATCTGTATATCCGGCAATCCACATTGCGTCAGGTGTTCGAGAACACCGAGAGCACCAAGCGCCAATATGCGCTGCGCCAACGGGCGGTCGCCCTGGGGTGGTCCGAGGATCGCATTATTGTGATCGATAGCGACCTCGGCCAGTCCGGCGCGTCATCGGCGGACCGCGAAGGATTCCAGCGTCTGGTCGCCGAAGTTGGTGTGGGTCATGCCGGCATCGTGCTCGGCCTGGAGGTGTCGCGCCTGGCGCGCAACTCCACCGACTGGCATCGGCTGCTCGAGATCTGCGCAATCACCGACACATTGATCCTTGACGAGGATGGCGTAGTACGATCCCGCTCACTTCAACGACCGGCTGTTATTGGGGCTCAAGGGCACCATGAGCGAGGCCGAATTGCACGTGCTGCGGGCCCGCCTGCAAGGAGGAATCCTAAGCAAAGCCAGGCGCGGTGAACTGCAGATGCGCCTGCCCGTCGGCTTCGTGTACAACGCCGCGGGCGCGGTCGTTCTCGATCCGGACCAGCAGGTCCAGCACTGCCTGAGGTGGCTGTTCGACACCTTCCGAGGTACGGGATCGGCGATGGCCACCGCGCGCGCCGCGCATCATCTCGAGCTGGCGTTTCCGCGACGGTGTGGCAAAGGTCCGCACAAGGGCGAATTGCTGTGGGGCAGCCTCGGGCACAGCCAGGTAGTGCGCATTCTCCACAACCCGAGGTATGCCGGCGCATTCGTCTATGGTCGCACCCATACACGCAAGACAGTCGATGGACGCACGCGTGTGATTCGCGCCCCGCGGGACCAGTGGGATACGCTGATTCCGGGCGCCCATGCCGGTTATCTGTCCTGGGAAGAGTATGAGCAGAATCAGAAGCGTTTGCATGAGAGCGCACAGGCGATCGGAGCCGACCGGCGCCGAGGCGCACCGCGTGAGGGTCCAGCACTTCTTCAGGGACTCGTGGTCTGTGGTCGATGCGGGAACCGCATGACGGTTCGTTACCACAGCCGCCAGGGCTACCTGTGTCCCGAGTACGTCTGCCAGCGCGAAGGCATCGAGCAGGCCGAACCGATCTGCCAGCGCATCCACGGCGCTGCCATCGACGAGGCCATTGGCGAACTGCTCGTCGAAGCGCTTAATCCGCTTGCTATTGAGGTGAGCCTGGCGGTTCAGCGCGAACTCCAGTCCCGCATCGAGGAAGCCGACTGTCTGCGTCACAAGCAGGTGGAGCGCGCCCAGTACGAAGCCGATCTGGCGCAGCGCCGCTACATGCGCGTCGATCCGGAGAATCGGCTGGTTGCCGACTCACTCGAAGCAGACTGGAACCATAAGCTTCGAGCACTGACTGAGGCTAACGAGGAATATCGGCGTCGCAGCGAACAGGACGCGCGTATTCTGACGGATGAGCAGCGCGCCGTCATCGTCTCGCTGGCGTCCAACTTCCCCCGGCTATGGCGTGATCCCGCCACGCCCGACCGGGAACGCAAACGCATGATCAGGCTACTTCTGGAAGACGTCACCCTGAACCGGGACCAGCAGGTTACCGCACAGATCCGCTTCAAGGGCGGCGCTCACCGGACCCTCAGGCTGCCGTTGCCGCTGAAATCGTGGCAGCGCTGGGTCACCCCCGCCACGGTGATCGAGGAGATTGACGAACTGCTCAATCACCATACTGTTCTGCAGATCGCGAATATCCTGAACGAACGTGGCGTCCCGTCCGGAACGGGTAGGCCCTTCAATGCAAAAATGGTCGCACGCCTGCAGCGCAACTACGGTCTGAAGCCACGCTATGATCGGTTGCGCGAAGCGGGTCTCCTGACGCTGCAGGAGATAGCCGACGCGCTGCACGTCACGCCGACGAGCGTGAAGATATGGAACCGTCGCGGACTCATCCGCGGTCACGCCTACAGCGACAAGAACGAGTGCCTATACGACCCACCGGGCAATAACCCGCCCAGAAAGGCGATGGGCGTCAAGATGTCCTGCCGGCGTCGCCATCCCGACGTCGTTTCTGATCGACGCGAGGAGGTGTAGTGTGAAACGCAAGCCTTGTCGTACGCGTCACCGACTGAGCCCATCGAGGGACGTACACCGGCCTCGCGGCAGCGCAGCCCGAACGCGATCGAAGTGTACTGACATCCCTGATCCGAATGATGGATGACGCCATCGGGCCGACGCTGCGCGAGGGCCATGTCCAATGCCTGCAGCATCAGGGCGGTACGCAAGTGGCTGTCCATAGCCCACCCGACGATGCGGCGGCTGTACACGTCGAGCACCACAGCCAGATAGAAGAAGCCCGCAGCGGTCGGAATGTAGGTGGCATCAGCGACCCACAGCCGATCTGGCGCCTCAGCCTGGAAGTGACGCTGCACCAGATCCGGCGCCGGGCGGGCACGGGCGGCACGACGGGTGGTGGTGACCCAGCGGCGCCGACTGACGCCGCGCAGGCCCACTTCGCGCATCAGTCGGGCCACGCGCTTGCGCGCGACGTGGATGCCTTCGCGGGCCAGGACCGCGTGAATGCGCGGCATGCCATAGGTGCCGTGCGATCGCAGGTAAATGGCCCGGATGCGGGTAAGCAGTGCGGCATCCTGTTGTGCATGGGCCGAGGGCACGTGATGACACCACGCATGGAACCCGCTGCGCGAGACCTTGAGCAGCCGTGCCATGGTGGCCAAGGGCCAAGTGGCCTGATTCGCCTTCATGAATGCGAACCCTTGTCGGGTACTGTTCCGGTCTCCCGGGCAAGGTGAGTAGGCCCGGGGAGTCGCACCCCGAGCCTCTCGCAGAACCGTACGTGACACTCGCATGTCATACGGCTCCCGTTATCCAACCGTCGCTGCGGCCAATCCCCAATGGATGAACCGCCATGGCTCGACCTCCTTCATCGTGCGTAGCCACTGCACGCTGCGCTGCTTTCGCCGCACTAGCGTTTTGTACTTGCGCCGGGCCCATCGCTGCAACCCGCGGTCGATATAGCGAAACAAGCCGCGCATCGCCCGCCGATAGAAAGCACCATAGTAGTTCCACCAACCACGGATGACCGGATTGGATTGCTCCGCAAGCTCAGCCAATGTCGCCGGACTTCGGCGCGACCACTGCCACCCCCGCACTACCGCACGCATCCGCTTAAGCGCCTCGCTGCTTACCGCCGGCAGGAAACTGGTAAAGCGCCGGCCCTGCTTGCTCTGCGCCTCCCTGGGCCGGAACGTAAAGCCCAGAAACGTAAATTGCACGGTCGGATACGCCTTCGTACGGTTGCTGTCCTTGCAGTACACGACCTTCGACTTCTCCGGATGCATCGTCAACCCATATTCGCCCAGCCGTGAAGCAATGTCTTGCATTACGGCCCTGGCCTGTGCCTCCGAGCGGCAGTGAACCACCGCATCATCGGCGTAGCGTGCAAAGGGACATTGCGGATGTGACCGCCTCATCCAGCTATCGAACGCATAGTGCATGAACAGATTCATCAGGATCGGACTGACGACACCCCCTTGGGGTGTCCCTCGCGTCCGGGGCAGGATCTCCCCATCCGCCGTCTCGAACGGCGCAGTCAGCCACCGCTCGATGTACAACAGGATCCAGTCTTCCCTGATGTGGCATCGCACTGCCTTCATCAACAGTGCATGATCGATCTGATCGAACGCCGCCTTGATGTCAAACTCCACGACCCAGTCATACTGCCAGCAACGCTTGCGCGTCACCGCTATCGCCTGTTTCGCCGACTTCTCCGGCCGATACCCATAGGAATCTTCATGGAAGATCGGATCGAGGATCGGCTCAATCATGAGCTTGGCAACAGTCTGAGCAATTCTGTCAGATACAGTGGGCACGCCCAATTTTCTGGTTCCGCCTTTCGCCTTGGGTATTTCCACCTGCTTAACCGGCGGCGGGAAGTACGACCCTGATGACATCCGGTTCCACAGCTTGTACAGATTTCCCGAGAGATTCTGCTCAAACATGGCGATAGTTTCATCATCCACGCCGGCAGAACCGCGATTGGCCTTCACCAACTGGTACGCATCCCACACAGCTCGCTTTGCAATGCGATAAGGTTTTGTTGATGTCATGTCACTCATCCCCGCCTAGCAGGTTGGTGACCTTCGTCAACGGGATAACGCTGCCCCTTCGCTCCACCCTCATTACAAGGGCTTCGTCACTACTACGAGCAGCTCCGCCCCTCACCCCGGCATCGGTATTCTTCCTCATGGTGTTTGCCATTCGTCATTTCCCTTCGCATCCGAAGTAAGGTTCTCACGTTCCATACTGAAGCCTGAATTGGGCTCTTGCCGCCTTTACACCGACTGCCACCGGGCCCGTAAGCAGGTGTCGTCCCGGTTTGTCCCGCAGAACCTGGTCTGCTGCGGTTTCGACAGTACCTTGTAGCACTAACGATGCGTCATCGGCTGGTTCGCTTTCGCTCAACTTCCCAATCCTTACCTGCCACCCTGACTCGGATAGCGTTTCCACGGTCGCTCACCACCACGTATTTTGGACGCAGCAGCACCGGGCGGTTTGAAGCCTGCCCCTGCAGGCCGGCTTCGGGAGGCCTACTCCCATCTTCAGTACAGCACCGCAGGCTCACGCCTGCGTTCGTGACACACACCAGGCCGCGGCTTTTGCCAGTATCTCTTTCTCCACCTCGAGCTGTTTGACCTTGCGGCGCAACCGCGTCAGTTCCTCGCGCTCGGCCGTGGTGAGGCCATCGTGACGCTTGCCGGTATCGCGATCTGCTTGCGCGACCCAGTTGTAAATGGTCTGCGCGGTGGGTTCAAATTCCTTGGCCAGGTCTTCCGGCGTACGGCCGGCATGGACGAGGTCAATCATCTGTTGCCGGAAGGCCGCGGCATACGGCATTCGATGCTTGTGCATGGTGGGCACCTCCTTCGATTCAAGATAGGCGGTGTCCAAAAAGCGGGTCAACTCCACAAAAGGTATCCATCAGCGAATCCCGTTCGACTGGGAACGTGGTGCAAGAGCTGTGACATTCCGGACGTCAGAACGCGTAGCCTTGATCATGCCAGTAGTGCCAGTCGGTGACGGCCACTCGTGTCGACTCATCGGATTTCAGCGGGACAAGCTGAGCTAAGGGCACCACCAGATCACGCTGGTTCCACCGAACCCACACGAAGATACCAACCCGACACAGGTCATCATGTGCAAGTCCGGTGACCGAGACCGTTTCACTGGGCCGCAGCGGTGAAGCAGCCATGGCTTGGCGGATGCGAGCTTCGAATGGAAACCTGAGTTGTTCTTCGAGATAGCAGTACCACCCCATCGCTCGCTCTTCTTCGTTGTAGGCATCGACGACAATTTCCATCGTGATCCGATGTTCGCGCTTGCTGTCGAATCTGGGCTTTGGCTTGGGCATGACGGAGGATACCAATGGAGCGGGTTACGCATCGACGATACGTCGCAGTAGAGCATAAGACATACGCCAGTGCCCTTCCGTGTCATTGCAGGCAACCGACGCGGTTTTCTGGTTGAGCCTGACGATCGTGCCAATGCGCTCGTGCAGGTACTTGTCAGTGAAGACGACCGTGTCGCCAATGGAGAACTCATCGCGTTTCGCGCGCTGCGGCGTTCGTTCTGGTTCTGGCTGCACGGGAGCACCATCGCGGTCAAGAACAACGGCGGCATACAGGACAGCCCAGCGCCGCCGTGTCGAGGTGTCCTCGATCACCGCCTGGGTATGCCTGAGTTCGATCACGCTACCGTGTTGCAGCGGCCCCATCGGATCATCACCGACATAGTTGACCCTCATGCCCAGATGCAGGCGCCGCCGTACCTCGAGTGATACGCGCCGGCAATTTGAGAAGATCCATGCTGCCTTTTGCACCGGCAACATCAATGCGCTGCGGGCGGCCGTTGATGATCCGGCCTGCCTTCCCATCGGCCACCTCCGGCGTTTGGCGTTTGGCGTTTGGCGTTTGGCGTTTGGCGTTTGGCGTTTGGCGTTTGGCTGGAGTATGCGTCTACCATCGCCCGCGGACGTTTATCCGCACACACCGAAATTGGGGCAGATCCCCGTCCGACGGATCATTCACGGTGGCTGGCCGCCCATGAAGTAAGCCAAAGGCAGTAGCCCGACTCAACCACGGACCTGCGCCAAGCCATTTCACCTTCGCCCGCATTCAAGTCATCGAATCGGATGCCACCGCGACCGTGTCCCGCTAGTTTCCGGCTCACCGCTGTCGCCCAGTCATGATGAACGATGCATGAGAATCATGCCATGTAGATTCCGGCTTGGCGAGCACCGTGTCCAATTTCCTGGTTATCCATCCGACTAACTTGCAAGAAAACTTGCTCATCCCAGTGCGTTGCGCGCCAAGCTAGTCCATGGAAACTCTGCATCTCCTCGCCCCGCCAAATCTTCCCACCAACGGCTCATGCCTCTGGAATCAGAAACTTGTCGCGATTCTTCCCCAGCCACGCCGGGGCCCGGCCACGTCCGGTCCAGGTGGCGCCCGTCTTGGGGTCCATGTACTTTGGCGGCAGCGAGGCCTTCTCTTTCGTCGGAGCCTTGGGCTTGTCACTCGCAGCCGGGCGTCCACGGCGTCGTTTCGGCGCTAAGTCATCGACGGTGAGTTCGTACTCTGCCATCAAAGCCTGGATTTTCTCAATGACGCCAGCGACCTCGCTTTGACGAACCTCGGCAAGCTGGGCCTCCAACTTTTCCTTATCTGCCAGCAATTGTTTGTAGGTAGCCATCTCAATCTCCGTCTATTAATCACAATTTAATATCCTACAGCACTTCGCCGAATTTACAGCGACTCTGTGAATCCAGCCCCGACTGAAGGATATTAAGCCCGTGCTGAAATAGCCTTCTGTGAATGCATCCTTCCGGGCTATTCTTCCCTGTCAGGAAGGGTGCGATCCGCCCCCACATTCCGCACGCCCGCGGAGGTCAAACGCCGGAAAGCCCTATTGGGCTCACGGCTCCGCCGGCGATTACAATATTGGGGGGGGTAGGATGTGGCCTATCTGCGCCGAGAATGTGAGTGGAGAAGTCAATGGCGACAGCTCGAGCTGGCACCAAAGGGGAGGCACTAAGGCTCCTGGGGACAGAAGGCGTGACGGTGGTGGAACTGGACTATGAGGCAGGCTGGCAGGACGCGATTGAACTGGGTCGGCTCGGTCAGAAGGCCGGAATACGCGTGGAATATCGCGGACAAGAGAACATCGCAGTCAAATCGCCGACGGCATTGGTCGCCGGCCTGATGCGGCCAAAGGCGACCTTCCGGCAGCGAAACCTCTATTGTCAGTTTGAGTTGAGCGAACTGCCGGCAGATGAGTTGGAGAGTCTGGAGGCAAAGGCATCAAAACTGGGAGACTACATTCTCGCCGGGCGCTTGATGCGGGAAGTGGATGCGGTATGGGGAGAGTAAGCACGTTTCCCCTTGGCACTCTGCCCCCGTACTTGGCACGTTAGTGCAGAAAACGCTGGCGAGTACAGACTCGAACCCAAAGCAGCGCAATGTCCCGTGTCACCATGGCAAGGGCTTGACCCCCGAGGCCGCTGGTTTTCGTTACCCTGCTACTTTGAGTGCAGACAAGCAGACGATAACGTACGCGCAACCCAAGCACGCGCGGGGAGTGGTCAAATCTGGGAACGCCGTCTATGACACTGGGATTCAAGCCGCAAATCCCTCGATTCGCCTGTCAGGCGTATCACTGTGACCGTGATCATCTTGGAGGGCTGCGTTCCCTCCCCTTCAATGCAGGCCCGGATCGACATGAACATGGAGGCTCTGTGTAGTGTCAGTAGACAATACTCTCTCTTCCTGACGGACCTCCCCCTCCTTTTGGCCACTCCCGCGCGAGGCGTGTCCCGCTTCCGAATGACTGCCCTGTAGCCAGCCTGCCAGCTCAGGCAGGCCAGATTGCGTAACCCCTCGCCCGCCTGCCAGCGCCTCAAGTTGTCCAGAAAGATGCCCGCCACGCGCGCGGCATTCCCATCCGAGAAGCCCGCGCTATGCGGCGTGGCAATGACCTTGGGCAGCGTCCACAGCAGCGAATCCGCTGGCAGCGGCTCGTGCGCGAACACATCCAGATAGGCGCCTGCAAGGCATAGGACACATCATCACCTTAGTCGCAATGTGGCGCCCTCCCCCAGTTTCTTTCGCCGCGGGCGACCAGTACACCGGGCGAAGGTCTCCCGCGGTTCGCCGTTCGAATCCGTGCGCACCCTCAAGCCGAGGGTGGTGGTCATGGAAGCGTGCAGCACGGCCCACCACTGGGCACGACGTTTTCAGTCGCTGGGCTTCGAAGTCCGGCTGATCGGCCCGCGATATGTCGCACCGTTCGTCAAGACGAACAAGAACGACCGCAATGATGCGGAGGCGAAATCGAGTACGAAACGCAAACGCTGTGCCGCTGCCTGCCATGCTTCGCAGCTTCCATCGCTTGCACCGCTCCACCAGCACGACAGTGTTGGCGCCCTTGTCATGTGCATGGTCTGCCAGCCCAAAGCCGCGTGGCTCGCGCCTCGGCGCACGCGCGGATTTCGATATCGCTCGTAGTTTGCGGGTAGCCCTCCCCCGCGCCGATCGCATCTGTTCGTTACCGTGGTCGCCAATCTCTATACTAAATATCGTGAGATGCGCGACCCGGCGCGCTATGATGCGTTTTCACTACATCGGCAGCAGACGGCCACCGTCTCGCGCCACCGCCCGTTATTCGAGCATGGTTCAATTCGACCAATAGAGAATGGAATGTGCCATGGCCAGAAAACCTGAACTTCATTCGGTATGGAGGGACCGCGCGCGGGACCGCTTCATCATCACACGAGTGGAAGATGATGGCCCTGAACCCTGGTCTGTGACGCTGGTGGCGTATGGCGACCGGTTCAAGGTAGACAGCATTCGCGTCGAACTGGACGCGGATACCTGGGCCCAACGAATCAAGACCAGAGGCTTGGTACAGATCGGCATCGAGCCCGGCAGCTACCCCGTCTGACCATCACGATGCTTCGCGGCGTAAGCCAGATGGCTCACCCAACGTCGCGAGGCGCGAATGCCCATGACTGCTGGATCGCAAGTCTTGCTCCCGGACGTCCATACTGCTGACAATAAGTCCCTTTATGCACATTATTTCGCGCTGCCCGCCTTGCTAAAAGCGGTGAAAGCCCCCCTATCGCTGTAGATTGCTATCCGGAGGAACTATGATTGACACGCAAGTGAAACCGCTGCGCGCCTTTGCCGTGTTTCTCCGCCACGAGCAAGCCCGCCTGACAGCAAAATGGATGGCGATAGTTTGCGCCGATGCCGACCTCGTGGAGGCCGACAAGCTGACACATGAACAGCTTGCCGACCATCTTCCGGCCATCCTCGAAGGGATCTGCACGGCTCTCGACGAAGGGGATCTCGAACGGGTCGAGGGGGCGATAGAGCGCAACGCAAAGAAGCATGGCGAAGTGCGCTGGCAACAGGGCTATCACCTTGATGAGTTGGTGCGCGAATTGGACCTGTTCCGGCAGGTGCTGACCGGTGCCGTCCTGGAGTTCGCAGAAACCCACAGCTATTTCACAAGGCACCACGAGGCGCGCACCCAACACTTGATCGATGAGGCACTCAGTTTCGTAACCTTGACGTCGATTCGCGAAGTCATCGACGAGCAGAATCGAAAGATCAACGAATACACCGGCAGGCTGGAGCAGGCCAATCATGAGCTAACCGAGAAGCAGCGGCTGGTCAGCGGTTTGTATGAATCGCGGATGCAGATCACCCGCAGCGTGGTGCACGACCTGCGCAACTTCCTCAACGCGTTTTCGACCGCACTACAATTGATCGCGCTTGCCCCGTCGAAGGCGGAAGTCGGCTTGGCGCTGGCTACCCGACAGGCTGAGGACATGAAGCGACTGGTCGACGAAATGGTGGAATATTCTATTATCCTGGGAGACCGCAATCCGCTGTCCGTGGAGCAGGTCGAACTTAGGGCGCTGTTTGACGAACTCGTTGCGGCGTCGCGGCCGAGTGTCGAGGCAAAAGGGCTGCATCTGGCAGGAGTCTTTGATGCAAGCCTGACATCAGTGATGTCGAACCGCCTGAAGCTCAAACAGGTTGCGCTGAATCTGCTGTCGAACGCGACAAAATTCACGGGGGCTGGTGAGATCGAATTGGCGATGGGTAGATGCGAAGGGAGCCACTGGTACCTGCGCGTTTCCGATACCGGGATTGGCATTGCGTCTTCAGATAAGGTACGCGTATTCGACGAATTCGAGCGCGCCGCAGGGGACGAAATACCCGGTGCGGGCCTTGGGCTTTCTATCGTCAAGGAACTTTGTCGCGTCCTGAATGGCGAAATCCATTTCGAATCCCGGAAAGGGCAAGGCACGACCTTCGAAATCCGCTTCCCCTACTGCCTTTAGTACGGCGGCCGCTAACGCGCCGACAGGTTCACTTTCCGTTGGCTTGGAGCGGAGCTGGCCGAGGCCCGCGCTGTCCTGGCGACCCGGCAGGCCCGCGCGGAAAGGTCGGTCGTGCGCACTGGCGAGTTGAAAGCGGCGCTGGCCGCCGCGCACGAGCAGCTTGCGGCCGAGGAACGCGCCCAGGCCGAGGCCATCGCCACCGTGTAGGCGCGCTACGAGGCCCTGTCCAAACTACAGTTGCTGCAGGAAACCGCGCACCAGCGCGACGCGATCCAGGCCGGCGTGGGCAGCATCACGCCTCGCAGTTGAAGTTCGCCGGGCGGCGTATTGGGGCGCTCGAGCAAGAGCGCAGCCGGATCGAGACCGAGCTGGCGAGCGAGCGCGCCGCGCGCCAGAACGCTGCCGGCGAGGCGAGCGCGCTCAAGGCGGTCAATGCCAGCCAGCGCGCCCAGTTCGACGAGCTGCTGCGCGCGACGCTGGCGGCCGCAGCGCCCCCGCCCAGCCCGGACCGGCCAAAGCCCCGGTCAAAGTTGCAACCAAGGCGGCGACCAAGACAGGCACCAAGCGCGGGAGGCGGGAATGAACCCCGCCGACTGGGTCGACACGGCGACCGTGCCGACGCGACACCTGCCGCCGACCGTCGACGGCGCGTTACCCGGTCTACGCGCACTGGACGCTGGCGCGCGTCAAGCGCCGCTACGGATCGCTCGCTGAGGCCAAGGCCAAGGCCGCGCAGCCGGCCATGCTCAAGCTCCTGCTGGCGCATGACGCCGCGGTCGAGTACTGGGAGCGCGGCCACCTACGCACAGTGCAGGCCGGGCAGACGCCGCGCCCGGAGACGTTGCGGGCACGGCTGCTGTACGCCCACCGGCGTCGCTTCCAACGGGCCGCAGCGCCGACCGCTACGGTCGACCCGTCCGCCCCAGCTCCACCGCGCCCGTGGCTCGTGACCCAGGACGCGCACACGCTGGCGTGGCTGGCGCGCGCGGGGCGCTTCGCCCAGCCGCAGGCCGCGGGGGCTGTACCGTGTGAAGTCAAGGCGATGCTGGTGGTCGACCACCAGGTGCCGCTGCCCGCCGCCCAAGCACTGCTGGGCCACCTCGGTGCAGACCACGGCTGCCTGCGCGAAAAGATGGGCCAGGTCCATGCGCGCTTCAGATCCGATCGGGTTCAGGCCCATCACCACGTCCTTTGTGCCTTCCTGAACCACAAACTTGTCGCGCAGTTCAATTTCCTTGGCGACCGATACGCCATCCTTATTGATCAGCGGGGCCCCGTACGACCGCTCAAGAACAACATTGCGTCCCTTGGGACCAAGCTTACCTTGACCGCGTTGGCCAGCAGGTTGACACCCGCCACGATGCGGCTGCGCGCGGACTCCTGAAATCGGATCTCCTTGGCTGCCATGATGAAACTCCTCGCGAGATTCTAGGTTTCTCTCTTTCTCTATTCGACGACGCACAGAATGTCTTCCTCGCGCATGACCAGCAGTTCCGCGCCTTCGAGCTTGACGGTGGTGCCCGCATACTTGCCGAATAGCACGCGCTCGCCGACCCCCACGCTGGGTGCGCTGACACCACCATCGCCCAGCCGCTTGCCGCTGCCGACCGCCAGGACTTCGCCCTGATCCGGCTCTTCCGCGGCGGTATCGGGAATGACGAGGCCGGCAGCAGTCTTATGTTCTGCGTCCAGCCGCTTGACGATCACGCGATCGTGTAAAGGACGAATGTTCATGGCCTTGTTCCCCATTCAGCGCAATGACGAGCTTGACTCGGCCAGCCAGACCGGCGCCTGTTCATCCCCGCCGCGCTGTTGTGATAGCACAATGCACGGCCGCGTGCACACAACGAGCCGATCCTCGGCGCGCAGCAGGTAGCGCCGGATGCCAGGACCGCGCTTCACTGGATTGGTGGCACGGCGCCAAGCTTTTCAGCCAGCATCCGCTCATACACGCCAAAGTGCATATCCACCTCCGTTTGACTGACCACGACGACGTCTATGTTGACCTGCTCGGGCGCTAAGCCGAACATTGTGGCCAATGCCACTTCCAGGTGGGGCGCCGCCTCCCTGTCTTTCGCGAAGGTCGTGCCGACACTGATCACATAGGCCTTCTCGCCTTCTGCGGTGACCTCGACCAAGCGGGCCCCCGCGCTCAGGTTGTTCTCAATGGCCATCTTGGCCAGCTCCGCCACACTCCGCGTTCGCTCGGTAGGGAAGCCGCGCGCGCACTTGAGCTGCACCCGATGCTTGCCCAGCGTCAGCCACTCAGAATCGAACTCCATGGAAGTCTCCATCCGACAGTACATTGCCGCCAAAATAGGGGCGAGTCCGGCGATTTCAAGAACGCAACGTCGCGCCTACGTTCGCCGCTGCAATGAGCCCCATTGGAAGCCAGTAGCGTGCAGCCCCCAAGCACCGCGCACGCCAAAGGGGCTGCGCCCGCCTCTGGCGTTCCGCGTCAGCCGCCCCCTTCCACGACCGCAAGGATTGCCCGGCTGCGGGCAGCAGCTTCGCTGCAAATACATGCGATGCCTCAGGATTGCAGACATCAGCTCACTTCACTTCGATCGTCCTCACGGCAGACTGCGACGACCCCGTCTTGGGTAGACGTAGTGTCAACAGTCCTCTTTCGAATTTCGCATCAACGTGATCCACGTCGACACCATCCGGCAGAGGAATACTGCGCATGAATGCGCCGTACGCTCGCTCCAGGCGGTAGCAGCCGTTCTCTTCGCTCCGAATGTCCTGCTTCTTCTCACCCCGCAAGAGCAGTGCGCCATCTTCGATGGTGGTCTGCAGGTCTTCGCGGTCCATACCGGGCAGCTCAGCCGTGATCCTCAGGGCCTCGCCATCGTCGACCACATCGATCCGAGGTTGGAAGCGAGACGAACTGAAGTCGCCGAACCATCGATCCAAACCACCGAAGCCCGCGAACGGTTCGTGCAGGAATTCTCCCATCGCGCGCCAGGGATCGCTAAAAAACAGCCGCGAAACGTCAGGCCAGTCGGGCGTGCCGTGCCTCGGCGCGGAAACGTTGGAAGCATCCCCCATCGGTTGCTTGTCAGTTGTCGTCTTCCGTAGGAACTTGAAGGGGTTCCATTTGCCCAGTTCCGTTTTCATCTTACCCTCCTGCCAAATGCTCATTTGATGGGTACGAATGACTGTCGGCAACGACCGGTCGCGCCCGGCCATCGGCGACGCCGCAAGGCCCAGCCATGGTGGTGGGGCCGCCGATATGGTCATCCGCGTCTTCTTGGGGGCGACGGTGGCGCCCACCCGGACGCCACCTTTTCCAGTGCCGCGGATGGCCCTCCAGCATTCACCCGGCGGTAACCGCAATGCGACGTGGCCGCGCTTCGTCACGGCGTGGGATCGTCAGCTTCAGCACGCCATCCTGCAGGTGCGCGTCAATCTTCGACGTATCGAACTCGGGACTCAGAGAAAACGCGCGTGCGAAGTGCGGCTCGCGAATTTCCGCATGTTGCACCCGCAGGCCAGACGGTGTCGGCACCACGGCTTCCGCCTCGATATGGAGGTTGCCATCGTGGACATTCACATTGAGCTTGTCCTTGGTGACGCCCGGCAGGTCGGCCCAGACGGTGACACCATTGCTGTCCTCGAAGATGTCAACTGCGGGAAGCAGCGTGACTCTGGGCGTTGGCCTGTCTTCCTGGCGTTTTGCAACCGCGCTCTGGTCGCGTTCAACGACTTGGGTAGTGTCGCTCATGGCTTTCTCCTCACATTACTGGACGGTGATCGCCCGAGGCCTCGAGGATTCGCGCTTGCCAATGCTGATCGACAGGCAGCCGTTGGCGTAGCGCGCCTGCACCTTGTCGGGATCAGCGTTCTGCGGCAGTTCGACGACGCGCCGGAACGTGCCGACGAAGCGCTCCTGTGCGTACGGCCGTGCCTCGGGGTCATCCTCCGACTGCGCCGCTTCGCGCTCGCCGCTGATCGTCAGCAACCCCTTGTCGATCGAGACCTCAAGCTTGTCTTGCTTGATGCCCGGGGCAAACGCGACGACTTCGATCGAGTCGTCCGTCGTGCCAATGTTGACGGCTGGGAATGCCCCGAAGCGGCCGGAGCGGATGCTGGACGGGAACCCGCCGAACAAGCTCACCATCTGCCGTTGCAGGCGGTCGAACTCGCTGAACAGATCGGTTCCGAAAAAGAGATCACTCATGGTCGTATCCTCCTGATGCAGCAAGGAGGCGAACGGGCAACGCGCTCCCACCCGCCTGCCAAGCCGCTGGCAAACAAACAGAAACACGCAGCGCGCAACAACGCGACTGCCTGAGCAAAATTAAAATAGGCAATCTGTTGCCGGTTTTCAAGGAGGAGGCATTCAATTTCCTCTTGAAGGCATCTAGCCGCCCCTATCTCTCGAATGCGAGGACTTGGCGCAGGGGGCCGAACGGATTTTGGCTCGGCGGGCAAGGGGTCATGCGCACAAGCATTGCCATTTTATGCGATACCGCCGAAGAAATTCTTGATGTCGACATCTAGCATCACTCGTACTCCCAACATCTGTGCCGAGCCACGTTGATCGCCTGATGTGCCGATCGTGGAACCGGTGTTTGACTCATACGGGTATCGTCCCGGACCGAGCGCCCACACGGGCCGCTCGATGCGCTGCACCTAGCACGGTAGCGCCACAGGCACCTCGACCGTCTTCGTCTTCGTCTGCGTCCGCCCGCGGTGCGAAATACAGCAGGTAGGCCAGCATCGGGGCGAGCACGGCGCCGAGTAGCGCCGACAGACCGCAAGCGCCCCAGTTGATCGTCTTCATGCCAGCACACCTCCCGCTGCCACATACACCCCGCGCAGGTAGTCCAGCGAGTGCTTGTTTTGCCCGTAGCCGGCGCCCGGCAGGCTGGCCCAGATGTCGGCCAAGTCCTTGTCTCGGCGCCGCTCGATGAAGTTGAAGAGCCGGCGCACCATCGCCCAGCTGCGCAGCCCGCAGGCGAAGACCAGCCCGATTTAGTCGCCCGCCCAGGCATGGAGGCTGAAGTGCTGGATCACCGCCGCCGCCGCCAACGCTCGACACCACCGTCGAGATGAGCGCCACGGCCCATTCCGCTGTGCTGCGTGGCAGCATATTGATCTTCACGACGATCGCCGCCAGGCCGCTGGCGCCGGCCGCCATGCCGGCTGTGCCGCCGATCGCCTTGAATGCGGCCGCGCCCGCGGCCCCCGCTGCGGCGCTGCCGCTGATTGGTTCCGACATATGTGCCCCCCAAAGAAGGAAGCCCGCTCGCGGCGGGCATGAAATAGCCACCCGAAGGTGGCTGGTGGACTAGGGCTGCTGCCGCGGCTACTCGCCGGCTTCCTCTTGAACCATTGGCTGCTGTGCTGCGGCGTATCCCAAGATCGTCACACCGTCGTTGTCTAGCTTCGTGGATTGCGCAGGCAGCTCCACAATCGGCGTTTCCGGATACATATCCGAGAGTAGAACCTTCGCAACATCTTCGGACTCGAATGGCCCGAAGTGAATTACATCTGGCCCGGTGACTTCAGCGAACAACCATTCGCCCGTTTCGAGTGGATAGATCACCACCAGCGTGCGCTCATGCCGATACATAGTTGCCTCCAGATCTTGTCATGTGCCCCAAACATAACTATCGATACTGGCGAGCCCCTCCCCTACTCTGGGGCGGGCGCCGCGCGACCACTGCGCGAAATCATTGTAGGTAATTAGCGGGGACCGACAAGTATCATCAGGCCCGCACCCAATAGGACACACCCGGATCTACCGGTGACGCCCGCCCGGCCCGCCAAATACATGACGGCGGCCGCCCCCGCCGCGGCTCTGCCTCTGACTAGGGAAAGACTGATTGTGCGACACGTGCTGCTGCCCATAGCGTGTCGAACGCCAAGTAGTAAGGGCAGCAAAGCTCGTTCTTGTCTTGTCGCATCCCAAGCGCCGAAGGAAAGCGTTTGGAACTGCGACCTGTTGTGCGACCAACAGTTGCCTATCCAGACATGCTCAACTGGTAACGGCTGGGTATGAAGCTTTGGAGACAACGTGCCTCTCGATTGACGGCTCACCCCGGTGACGGAGAGGGTCGACACTGCCAGCCGCCGTGCGGTGTGAGGTGCCTGGCAAGTTCCGCGTGCGTAACGTAAGTGAATTGTTGATAAACCTCGTCATTTCCGAAGGGCCAAAACGGCTGACAGGCCCTGACCAAAAGGTGTGCAGCCGGTTGCTCCTCTAATCAGAAGGAGCACGTCGTCACAAGCGCTGCCGGGGGAAAGACAGACGCTAAACGGATAGGCCCGGGAACGGTCGGGCCGGCAAGAACGGGAACGTGGTAAGCCCGATTCTCTGCCACGGTTCAGAACATCGAATCGGTGGCAGGCGACCCGCGAGGGAAGCTGTTGGGGAAGCGGGTAAGAGAACGCGGAAAAAGCGAATGCCGCTCTGTAATGGAACGGATAGGGGTTCGAACTTTGCCCCAGCCCGAAAAGGCGCAGACTTCCGCGTGGTGCGGCTGTCGCAGGCCCATATTTGAGGTTCGACGTAGGGAAGCTTGGAAGAGACTGCTGTATTGTGCAGTTCGGCGCCCTCGTCTCAGCAATGGGATGGACCAATGAAATGGCGTTTGCGAAGGTCTTGTGCAGTCTGGCGCGACCGGTATCAACGGATGATGCTTTAGCTGTGCTTGAGCCGTTTGCGGTGAAAGTCGCTTGGGCGGTTCTTTGGGGAGGGGGCGGCAGTGATGCCGCCTCCTTACCCGCTAATTCAGCACGACAGTCATCGCTGAGTGGCTTGTAAGCGTTGTCATGTGTATGCCCAAGAGATGAGTCGGAGATGAATCGACAGATCAGTTTTGCGGAAGCGGAAAGCCACGGCAGGAAGCGAGTGACACGCCGCCAGCGCTTCCTGACGGAGATGGAAACCGTGGTGCCGTGGTCGCGCCTGATTGCGGTGGTCGAGCCCCAAGGGCAGACGTGGGCGGCCACCGATTGGACTGGAGCGGATGCTGCGCATCTACTTCCTTCAGCAGTGGTACGGACTGTCGGACGAGGCGCTGGAAGACGCGCTGTACGACAGCCTGGCGATGCGGACCTTTGCCGGGATCGACCTGGCGGTCGAAGCAGTGCCGGACGCAACGACGCTGTTGAAGTTTCGCCGCGAGCTCGCGCCCGATTCCCTTCATCGTGCCGCCCTGGGCGCGTAGCGCCATCACCCGCTCGTACAGCGCCAGCCGCGTGGCGCGTCGCTGATCGCTCAGGCGCTGCCATGACCGGAGTGCCCAGGGTCACGCCACCCACCTCGACTTGCTGCGCGGCTTGGCGCAGTTGCGGTCCGAGTCGGTACAGCAGCCTCTCGACGTTGTCGCGCAGGTTGCACAGCAGATGCCAGCGATCGGAGACTTGCTTGGCTGCCGGCAGCGCGATGTCGACCGCCTCGGAGTAGGCCCTCGCCCGGTCCCGGGCGACGATCTCGATCGATGGGTGCGCACGCATCCACGCGGTCACCGCAGTTGTTTCCCTGCCGGCGAACACTTCGATCGGCTCACGTCGCTCCAGGTCGACGATGATCGTTCCGTACTGGTGACCGCGCGCGATCGCCCAGTCATCGATGCCGACGACCCGCGGTCGTGGTTTGCGCTTGCGCCCAGGAGCTCTTCGCAACTCCCGCAGCACGGTGTCGGCACTGGTGCGCAAGCCCAAGACGTTAGCAAGCCGGGCTGCCGCCTCACCACCGAGGGCGTGGCCCAGCGCGTGCAACGCCCGAGCCTGTGATCGCGTTCGACGTTGATGCCGACCGGCCAAGGCGTGGATGTTCTCGGCAAACGTACGACGGGGGCAGCCGGCATTCGCACACTTGAAGCGACGCACCTCCACGGCGAGAACGACCCGCTGCTCAAGCATCGGACGTTCTTCCAGCCTGCGCACATAGCTGCCGTGGAGTCGGTTACTCCAACGACGGCAGGCAGGACAAGGTGCCGCGCGAACCGTACTGCAGGCTTCGACAGTGATGGTCTCCCCTCGCGCGTCGCTGGAGACGACGCGCTTACCCACACGGGCGAGAATACGATCGATCCCACCGAGAACTTGGCTCATGGTAACGATCAACGTAGGGCTAGATCGGCACGAAATCAAGCCCTCGACGCGGCCGTCACACAAAGTGCGGAAGACCCGTAATGTTGATACCAACGCCCTCGCAGGGATCGCTAACTTATTGATTTGTTGAGATTTTCGCTCAAGCCCTGAGGTCGCACCTTTACTCCATTTCACAGCCGAGGGCGGAGCCCACGCCGGCCGATTGCGGCACGATCACGCGGCGGATGCCCAGGCGCGAGGCCAGCGCTGCTGCGTGCAGCGGCGCTGGCCTCAGGCTCAGCCTGCACGCGGCGGTGGTTGGCTGCTCGGGCGGATGGCCTTGGAAGATTATCGGCATTAACTACTTCTGTACAATTTGGGCCGGTTGATTATTTCAATGGAGCGAATTTCTGAAGATTCAAGCACTTAGCGCAGGAGGCGTTGCTAGGCACTATCCACTTTTCTTGACCAGTCGCCTAGTTGAGGTAGTCCTGCTGCCTGGAGTTTGACCTGGTCTAAATAGACCTCGAAGGTCGTTGACGCATCGGTCGGTCGGAACCATTGGTTTGTACGGAGCGGATGGTGTTTCCGCCCCAGTCGGTGGGGAAAGAGTAGTAGCCCCAAGCTTGCCAGCAGAACTGGCGGCAAGCCACGACTTCGGGCCGGGGCAACTGGGCCGTTGGCTTGTTTCGGCGTCATACCCTGCCCCCTTCGTGCCGAGCCATGGCCACGGCGAGCGCCGGCCCACAGGGGTAGATGGAGCCCCGGTCGCCACGACCCCACACGGCGCAACCCTGGGCTGACAGGGGTGCAACTGACTGCCGCTCGCGGGGTTCGTCACGGTGGCTTGGTGTCGGTATGAGCAGCCACAAGCGAGCGTAGCGGCCATTCCTAGGCTGGGGACCAGCCTCGTTGACTCCTCGCCCCTCAGGTCCGTCGGAAGTGCGGGGCTACAGCCCCCTCCAGCTACCAGATAGCTATCGGATAAGCTATTGCAATCACTCTCGGCCTCCTTACCGCCACCGCATTGGCTACCAGCTATCCACTGGGTACTAGATAGCTAGCCAATGAGCCAGCGGAACCGCCCGCGGGGCTACCTGCCTCCCCGCTACCAGATAGCTATCCGATAAGCCGTGGCGATTACTCTCGGCCTCCCGGCCGCCACCGCAGTGGCTACCAGCTAACCACTGGCTACTAGATAGCTAGCCAACGAGCAGGTCAGTCCAGCGGAATCGCCTGCAGGGCTACCTGCCACCCAACACCAGATAGCTAGCCGATAAGCCATGGCGATCACTCTTGGCCTCCCGGCCGCCACCACAGTAGCTACCAGCTAGCTATCGGCTACTAGATAGCTCGCCAAATAAGTAGGGCCAGCGGAATCGCTAGAAGGGCTGCCCGCCTCCCGGCTACCAAATAGCTATCCGATAAGACATGGCGATCACTCTCGGCCCCCGGCCGCCACCGCAGTTACCAGCATCTATTGGCTACTAGATAGCTAGCCAACAAACCAGGTCGATCTGAATCGCCTGCGGGGCCATCCCTCCCCGCCACTAGACAGCTATCCCACAAGCCAGTCTGCGGGGCTACTGGATAGCTATCCGATAGCCATGGCAAACGCTCTCAGCCGCCTGGGCGCCATGGCAGTGGCTGCCCGCTATCCATTAGCTACTAGATAGCTATCCCACGAGCGCCTGTGGGGCTATATGCCTCCCTGCCGGCTAAAGATAGCTATCCGAGCTATGGCGATCACTTCGGCGTCCTGGCCACCTCCCCCGCAGAGCTACTCCCCGGCTACTAGATAGCTAGCCAATACGCCAGATGCATCCGAATCGCCTGCGGGGTACCTGCACATTCAGGCAACCAGATGGCTATCCGATAGCTATCGGATAGCCATCAGGATCATTCTCGACCGCCTGACCGCACCGCGGTATCTACCAGCTATTCATTGGCTACTAGATAGGTAGCCAATACGCCCGATGCTTTGGGATCGCCTGCGGGGCAAACTGCCGCCTTCACGGCTATCAGATAGCTATCCGATATCCATGGCAATCAATCTGGGCCTTCTGGCCGCCATCGCAGTAGCTAAGCCACTCGGCTACTAGATAGCTAGCCGATATGTCCGTGCATCGGAATTGGCATGCGGGGCTACCCGCCTCCATCACGGCTCCCAGACAGCTATCCGTTAAGTGGCGGCAATGACCCACGGCTCTTGGCAGCCTTCGCAGTAGCAACAAGCGACACATTGGCTACTAGATAGCTAACCAATACTCCAGCTCCACCGGAAATCACCTGCGTGCCGAAACCTCCGTCACAGCTACCAGATAGCTATCCGATAAGTACCGTCGATACGCCTCGGCTCTTGGCTGCCACCGCAGTAGCTACCAGCTATTCATTGGCTACTAGATCGCTAGCCAATACCCCAACTCCATCGGAATCACCTGCGTGCCGAAACCTCCGTCACGGCTACCAAACAGCTATCCGATAAGTACCGGCAATAAGCCTCGGCTTCTGGCAGGCTCTGCTGTAGCTGCTCATTGGAAACTAGAGATGGCTTGCCAATCCGCTCCATCGGAGTCGCCTGAGGGATACCTGCCCCTCACGGTTACTAGATAGCTATCCGATAAGCCGCGGCGATCAATCTCGGCTTCCTGGCCGCCCCTAACAGTAGCTAGTAGCTACCAGCTATTCATTGGCATCGATAGCAAGCCGACTATCGGATCTGAGGTTCGTTGTGATGGCATAGTGCGGCTCCCAGCTACTCTTACTGCTACCAGATAGCTATCAAAGCGCGTCCTAGATTTAAGTCTCACCGATTCCCAGCGGCCCCTACGGTAGCTATCCGCTATTTGTCAGCTACTAGTTAGCTAGCCGTTGGCCAGGCAGGCTCACGATCACCAGAAGAGCGGTCACGTTGCAAGCGTTGGTGAGGTGAAAGCGGGGAAGGGCAGTGTGCCCTACGCCCGAGATTACCTCTCGACGAACCCTAGACGCGATATCGGCTAGCTTTCTAGTCGCGGATACCCATCTGGTAGCTATCGTAGGATCTGCCAGGGGGCGGGGGTGTCCCATATCGCCCCTTCATGGATAGCTATCTGGTAGCAGCAAGCGTCGTTGGCATCCGCCGCACGACTATTCAAGCAGCCGATTCCGCCCTGGGCACTGCTGTCCCCTGGCCTCCTCCGCGACGGGCGGAGGACGATCTTTCGTGGCGCCGAGGCAACATCCAGCCGATACTAAACAGCTACCATCTTGATAGCATAGTAGCTACCTAGTATATTTCGGCTACCCAAATGGTAGCCGACAGCCGTTTGCCCATCTTGCAGCATTGCTCCAAGTCTCCAACCGTACAGTCGAGGACTCATATGCCGACAGTCGTGTTTGTAAGCCCGAAGGGTGGCGCAGGAAAAACCACCTCCGCATTGGTTCTGGCGACGCAGATTGCGCTCCGCGATAAAAGCGTCACCATCATTGATGCCGACCCGAATCATCCGGTGAAGACCTGGGCTCAAGATGGTGCCGCGCCGCCGAGCTTGAGCGTCGTCTCGGACGTGACAGAAGAGACCATCGCCGACAGCATCGAAGAGGCTGCCAGAAAATCCGCTTTTGTGATTGTCGACCTGGAGGGCACCGCCGCGACAATCGTCGCCCATGCCATCAACGAGGCGGATTTTGTGGTCGTCCCTACGCAAGGGTCTCAGTTAGACGCGGAGCAAGCCGGCAGAGCATTTCGGCTGATCCGAGCGCATGAGCGCGGTATTCAAAAACACAAACCGGACTATAAGCTTCCCTACGCCGTTCTATTCACTAGGACGTCCGTAGCAATTCAGAGCAGGGACACGGCGCATATTCGGAAGAGCTTCGCTGCCGCAGGAATTCCAGTGTTCAACACAGAATTGAATGAGCGCGCGGCCTTTAAGGCAATGTTCTCGTATCGTCAAACACTCGACAAATTGGGACGGTCAGAAGTATCGAATGTAGAAAAAGCAATCGAGAATGCCGAGGCATTCGCGGGCGAACTCATTGGGCTTCTGCTGAAAGCCCGCGCACAGACAACGGAGGAGGGCGCAGCATGACCCGAGTAGATCCCCTGGCAGCCCTCGACGCCTTCGAGCTGGAGCCGGCGAAAGATAAGAGGCCGCGGTCCGACCGCGCTGATGTGGAGAAGATGGCTAAAGAGAACGGTTTCGTTAGCCGGGATCCAAAAAGCAAGAACCGCAGCCAATGGACTCACTACCGGCAGTAAAGCGCCGCCGACGCTATACGACTGGCCGTAACCAGCAAATTAACATCAAGGCTACCGCCGACACGATCGCTCGGTTCAATGCCAAGGCAGAGGCGTTGGGTATTCCGGCCGGAGCGCTCCTGGAAAAAGCTCTCGCCGCCCTAGAGGATGCTGAGCGCTAAACAACCGGTCTTCTAGCTTGGTTATCTGATAGCTACCAGCTACCATTCTCGTAACGGTCACTTTGTTGACTCGGGCTACACCGCCCGGCGCCCGGGCGATCAGCGGTCACCGCACGGGCGCCGCCAGTCGGACGACGTGGCGCGCAGCCCGTGCACGCCCAGGCCGATTCTGCGTTGACGCCGGCGGCCGCCGCGGCTTGCCCGACGATGCGGTAGACGCCATTGGGCTGAGCGCCGCGCCGGCGCGCGCGCGGGTATGCAGGGGCTGGAAGAGCGGGGCGGTGGGCAGTTCGGCGTGGCCTGCCGCCCGTGGCGGGATCCGGCGCGTCGAGCAGCGTGCGCGCCTGACCATCGCCCAGCGCCGGCGTTTTGCCCTCGTGGCTGTCGATGCGCGGCCGCTTGGTCCCTGCGACCGGATTGCCTTCGACCGCGTGGCGCTCGCACAGGTAGTCATAGAGGCTGGACAGCGCGGAGAGCTTGCGGCGGATAGTGGCGCCGGCGAGCGCGGTCCTCGAGCGTCTTGCGCCAGAGCGCGCTGCCACCTGGTCGCCCTTAAAAGGGCGCTATAAAGCAATTATGCAAAATCAATAACTATTGCTGGTAGATAATTTGGCCTAAAACGCCGATCCGCGCGCCAGCAGCCGGCCGTCGGCGTGGCGCCATCCGCCCCGCCTCCGCGCGGGGCTTTGTTGTTTTGGGCTGCGTTGTTCCGGCCGTTCTTCTGGCCCGTCAGAGGGGGCCGCAAGCGTCGCCGTCCGACGACTTGCAGTCGCTGCATGGCTCGGCGTTGGCCGGGGTGTAGGATGCAACAACTCTTCAGGCAGCAGCCGAGCAGCAGCTTTCACGCGTGCAAGGACGGCTATGCCGTCCTCGCTATCCTTCCTCCCCTTGAAAGGAAGAGGTTTGCCGCGCACCGGATCAAAATAATCGATCCGACTGGTGCACTGCTGTCGCCGCAGTAGCCCGCGCTAGTGACAGAGCTGTCGATGCCCGAACGGGCGTGGCGCGGGACCTTGAGTTAGAGGGGCTAGGATCTACCTTGCGTCCTGGCCTATAGGTATCTGGTAGCTACCAGATACCTATCAGTAACTACAACGCTACCTGTCGTCAATCCATGGGCTTGAGTGAGCATTGCTCAATCACTACCAGCGGATGCCGCGGTCCGCTCGATCTTCATTTTGGGCCGAGACGCAAACCTTGGTCCTGCCCATCAGGCTATATTCGGAATCAGGCCAACCTTAGCTACGAAGGCAAGGAAGGTGCTTTGAACAAGAGGATGAGTCAATTCCGGCGCATCGTTCTTCAGCTTGCGCTTGCCGATCACAGCAACGCTAGCCTCATCGGAGAGGAAGTTCTGCCAGATTTCCGCCTTCTCGGCGGTCGGAACTTGCGGCCACCATGCGTTAAATCGCTCAAGCGCTGTTTTGCGGGTGTCGGTGGAGAGTCGTTGTATCTCGAGTTCCCTGACCGCATTCCGGTTACGTTCGCGATGAACTGCCAATTCCGTCTTTTCCGCGGAAGTAAGAAAATACTGGTCTTCCGTATCACTCAAGGCCTTAGTGACGAGTGCATAGCCTTTGGTGAACTTCCGCTTCGCGAGAACATAGCGGAAATAAAGGACATCCGTTACTTCCTCAATCCGTTTCAGACGGAAGTTTCGGGTCAGCTCGCGGATCTGGGGGCTGCTTATGCCGAACTGCTCGCGTAGGACGGTGAAGCGCTCAGGATCGAGAGTGCCTTCCTCGTTCATGGTCAAGAGGTTCTTCGTGTTCTCCCAGATCTCGAACTTGATTGCAATGACCTTGCGGCCTCTGGTGATGTACTTGGGAGTCGCGCAATAGTCGCTCGATTGTTCAAGCTCTGCCAACGCAGGAACAATGACGCGCGCGGTTAGTCGCTTGAACTCCAAATACTCGGAATCCTCAATCCCCATCCGCTCGCGGAATTCCTCGAGCGATAGTTCTCCTGTCTGGCGACGCCAAAGGTTCTCGCGCAGCAACTCGTACATCGCATGAGCGTACTTGCTGCGAAAGCGCGCGTTCATGCGCATTGAGACGTGATAGTAACGTTCCGGTGCGCTGTACAGCTTCCGCAGCAAGGGCGGAATTTTGTAGTAAAGGGTTTTCCCGTCGATCAGAACGTCCTGCAGAATCTGAGTAGAGAACCAGCGCGAGTTCTCCGAAATCTGCATCAGTGACTGCTGCATCTCCTCGACCGAGTTTTTCAGATAGGAGGTGTCGTTATGATTGTGCTCGACCGACCAACTCAAGTAGTCCAGGGAGACCGAAAACGTATCCTGCGTCGTCATGTTCGGACGTGCGACGAAGAGTAACGTATTGTGAAGCTGCCGTTGGAGTAACTTCAGGGGGCGGACAAAGCGCACGCGTTCACTACTCTTCTTGAGAAGCAGTTCTTCTTCGACGTCGATGATGGACGTGCCTTCGTCGAACAGATCTAGGCTACGGCTGTAGTATTGCCTGGCCTCCTTCTCGTTGGAGAGGTAGAAGCGAGCCAAGTCATTCGAGGTAAGTGCCTTTTCCAGTGCCGCCTGGTCGTCGGGAGTGACTACTTCGGCTTCGACGCCGTTTACCGCGGCGGTAGTTTTGCGTCTACCGCGCACGGGTGGCTTGGATTCAGCGAGCACGAGCTCGAACGTCGCCGAATCTGCACTTGGTATTGAAAGCGGGATTGCGACCTCAGTCCCCGGTACTGCCTTGGGAGTTGCTTTGCTCGTGGCCATGACAGGTTGGCGGAATTTTTATTGAATTCGACTATGAACAATGTGGACTACAAAGTCAAATCGGTGACGTAGGCGATGGACTACCAAGGCGCTACTGATTGCCCACAAACGTAGTCCATGGAGGAAGCTGTGTATTTGCACAGTGATCGTTCGGGTACGCTAGCTCAGTGAAAGAGCTGTTTCTAGGCCTTTGCAACCTTTCCCAGAAACGTAGTCCATGGCGAATAATGATCACCGACGCGTAAACGCGACAGCCGTTTGTTGCCCGATTGATTCGTCACCGACGTGCCTCCGATCAGAGCGAATCACGCACATCCCACAGACGTAGGCCATAGAGTGCTGGTTCGTATCAGGTATGCCCAACGAGAGTGTCGAACGGATTCAGCTTGGATGCGCAATGGCCTACAAATTCCGGCGCACAACCCAACACTGGCCGAGGGACGCCTAAGCCGGCCGGCACGGCATTGCCTAGCGTTAAGTGGCTATCACAATTCTGCCCCAGGCTCTTGTCGTATGGACTACAAACTCCGGGGATAAGGCGCAGGGAAGCCGAGTCGATGGGAATGTGCTGCAAACCAGGCCTGGAAACGAGGGAAATGGTCTAGGAAGGGCGCGCGAGCTCCCAAGGACTACAAAATTCGGGAACATTTGGTCTGTTGAGCCCCGCCAGTCCGCAGTTCAATCCAGCTATGGCCTACAGATTCCGGGGGTGGCTTCCAATGCTCAGTCTTCCAGACGTCACCGGGTATATCCGGTATTTGTAGGCCAAAGAACCGTCGGATGAGACCATGTCGCCTCTAACATACTGATTTATAGGGCTTTATGGCATTTCACGTTGCAACTTGCTGCGTAAGTATGCGCTCACGTTCCTTCATGAAGAACACCTTGGTGGTCGATAGCGTGGAAGGACTATGTGAATGCGGTGAGCCTTGATCGGGGCACATATTCTTGATCGTCAACTAGGCGGCAGTCGGTTGGAGACGGGTTTCGGTTGCTAGGTCTCGCGCAAGTGATCGAGTCTATAGCAGTAAAAAATCAAATCAAATCGTTAACGTGGGCTAACTCATTGACTTAGCTACATTTTTTGCGATAACGGCCTACAGGCATGGGGAGTATGCTGCCCATATCCGTAGGCTTTTCGGCTTAAGCCCCCGTTTGTGGGGCCCCTATCGCCTACGTCTGTGGGAGCTAAAGCCTACGGTTGTGGGGCATGGCCTACACCCATGGATGGGGCCCATAGATGCTCTGTGGATAACTTGGTTTGTACGGGACGGCCTACGGATATGGGAGGCACAAAGCCAACGGCGATAAATTGTGTTGCCGGTGCACTAAGGACTACGGGCATGGGGCAACAAACCAGCATGAACTACGCAATGGACTACGGCTATGGGGGCAATTCTCACGCGCGCTCAGGAGTATGGACTACGGTTCTGGGGGCGAACGCCAGGGAATCCAGTGGTGGTACCGCTGTAATGTTCCGTCTGGGGTCCATGGTTTCGGGTGCTAAAGCATCAATGATGACTCAAATTTAGCATCGAACGCTCGCTCCTTGCGGTATGAATCCTGTGGAGATTTCGGTAGAAATCGTCCCGCGGGCGTACGAAAAAAACCGGCCCAACGGGCCGGTGAAGTACAGCAGGTTTCGCAGCCGGCGCCAGTCCGGGGTGTCGCTCAAGCCTAGGCCGCAAGCCGCAGATGCGCGGCCCTGAGCCAAAGGTCGGAATAGTCTTCGCCCTCGTTCCTCGGCACATGCAAGCGCACGCCAAAGCCCTTGGTGACCAATCGGGCCTTCAGCAACTCGGCATAGTGTTCACCTGGGCGCCAACTGTGCTTCGGATCAAGGGGATCCCGGTCTGCGCAGATGGTCACCTGGTCGAAGCGATCCCGCGGGATGTCGGCGGCGGCCAGGTTGCCGGCGTTCAACAGGCACCAGACTTCGATGCGATTGCCGGTGGCGGCCACCAGGGCCAAGCCGGTTTCGATACCCTCGCAAACAATGACCTTGCGGTTTTGGGCGGTCGGGCAATTCAGGCGGATGGCGGCGCCAGCGAGCTTCTGGGGGCTGGCCATCTGCTTTTTCACATCGGCGAAGGGCGCCTTGTAGCCATCTTTGCTCAGGTAGGTGCGGTGGAGCGTGACGGGTGCCCCATCTGCGCGCCTTGCCCTGGCCAGCATGACCGGCCAGTCGCCGCGATTCACCGGCTTGTCTTCATCGTTTGTATCCCAGTAGGCCATGGCCGAGTGATACCGAAGGTCGGGGGCGAGCCACGCGAGTTGCAGGCCGGGCACCCGCCGACTGAGGTAGACCCACACGGGCGAAGTCTCCATGATGGCCACCGAGCCCGACCAGGCCGCGTTCAGCTTCGCCCGCTTCTTTCTGGCCTGGCTTCCGCCTTCGCCTTGAGGCTACGCTCGTCGGGGCGGGCGGCTGGCCGTCCTACCGGGCGACTGCATGCATCGTCCTTCAGGAACTCAAGCGCCTCGCGATCACTCATGCCTGTGAATGCGCGTAAGAGCGTGTAGCCATTGCCGGCACCACAGTGATTGCAGAAGTAGGTGGAGGAGGCGTTTAAACGTCTCAAACACCGCATGGCACTCGAACACCTGTCCGGCCTGTCGCAGTTGGCTGCCAGGCAGGACTTCGGCGCCAAAATCCTGAGCGACAACCTCCACGCCCTGTGCTGCCTCACCGCCGCACAGGAATATGAGATTGGCTCGGAGCATCGGATCAACCGTGCCTACGCCATCACCGCCCTCAAACCTGTCCTGTCAGCGGCGCTGCTCGGCTTGCGCTGGGCCAAGGCCGCTCTGAATGAGACCTTGGCCGTGATCGCAACACGTATCCATCGCGTGCGGCCGGATCGCGCCAAGCCTCGTCCGCCTCGCCACAAACCTCATCGACATGCTGCTTATAAGGCCTGTTGATGCCTAATTGTTGATGCTTAACTTGGGTGGATTGCCTCGCTAGAGGGGAGCCGAGGCTTTGATTGGTGAGCGCTACATTTATCAGTTGGTGCGACCCCGAAATCCGTGCGTCGATTGGGCAGCATTCGATCTCTGCGGGAACGCACGCGCCCGCATACTGGTTTCCTGGAGTCGTGGTGACTCGCGCCAGGCCCATTAAGTCTTACCACTCGATTCGCGGAGTTCGCATGAAAAGTCGTCTGAAGCCCATTTCACTATTGATTGCGATCGGCATACCACTATCTATACCCGTGGCCAAGGCGGAACTTATAACGCTTCCGGCCGTGCCTGTAACCGTCGCGGATTGCCGACCCGGTGACCATTGGGGCCGCGTGAATGGCATTGCCCGTTGCGTTCCTGACCAACCACCGGCCCCAGTAGACACCTGCAATAACCACGGCCTCTACACCACGAACCAAGGCGGTGGCTCCACCTTTGTGCCGGGAGTCGGTACCTGCTACAACGCCGCGCCGACAGGGCCCGTCTGCAAGTATGCGAATGGCAATCCATATTATATGGTGGTGGTCGGACCTGGGAATTGTAACGGGGCGGATTCCGGCTGTTCAGGCACGGGGATTGGCGTAGCCTGGGGTACATCAGGCTTCGGGGTGTTTAACAATACCGATTATTTGCCCGGCGGCGCGTTGAACAACCTTGATCCAGACAATCTGCAAAGGACGAGGGCCTGGATTGACGCCACTTTGAGTTCCTGGGGATATTACAAGGGCGCGTATCGCGGCGGCAACATAGGAAACGGGAACTATGACAGCTCGGAATGGTACGAGGTATGTCGCTACTGATGGGGCAGAGCAGGCGACGAACTGGGAGGGCGCAGCTGGCGGTCGCAGCGTGCCTTCTCGCGCTTGCTAGCTCTGTCCAAGCCTTTTGCTTCGACGAGGCCGCCGCGCGGTATGGCGTCAACCCATATGTTCTGCGCGGCATAGCCTTTGTCGAATCCGGCTTTCGTGCCGACAGCGTAAGCCGGAACACGGACGGCTCGATCGACTACGGCGCAATGCAGATTAACAGCGTGCACCTGGGCGAGCTGAAACGATTCGGCATTGCACCGGCGCAACTCATGGTGCCTTGCACGAACGTTATGGTCGCGGCCTATCTATATAGGAAGAAGATCGATCGCTACGGCAACTCGTGGCTGGCCGTCGGCGCCTACCATTCGGAGACGCCGGAGTACCGGGATGCGTATTGGCCCAAGGTTAAGGCCGCAGTCGATGGCTGGGTTGGGGTGGTGCGCTAGAATCCTGCAGTCCCTCAGTCGTCGCGCAGGATCGGATCGTTTTGTACGATCCATCGGACCACGCCAATAAGCGCGGCGAGAAGTACGATGACGCATCCTGCAGCAGCTGTTGCGAATAGCACAGTGGGCTCCGATTGTGCGAGAGGGGATCCTCGATCCCCGCGGCACGTCTTGTCTGCTTAATTGGGCTGCATGTGCAGCTCCGGCGCTTTCGCCACCTGAATGCGGTGACGACCGTCTTGTTCGGCGATCACGCGCAAGGTAGCTTGCTTGAGGAGAGAGCCGTCGGTTAGTACTGAGGCGAACGACCTCAATTCCTCGAGCGAAATTCGAACCGGCTGGTTATCTGGCTGCATGTCGATTTTGCTGGGGGCGAACGGAAACTATTGTCCGCAACGCAATGCCTTGCAAGCGCGGGAGCCATAATGGAGCGCAAATCTCACAAATTCTGCGCAATTTAGATTCTTTGCTCTGGGCCGGCAGTCCTAAGTCTATTATCGGACGGCGCTTTCGCACGACCACGACCTGGGATCGCCTTCAGAGCTCGTGCTCGCCGCACGGCCAGGGTTGTCCAACGGGTGACTGGCGAGAAAAAGTCGCCGTCCTAGGATCGGCGACTTAATGTAGTGTCGACCGAGACGGGGAGCTTGGCGACGAATCTAGCATAGAGGATTTGGCGAAATATTTAATCCTGATTTAGATGGGGTTAATATCTCTTCGCTATTCCAATAGTGTTATCGCAAACGAGATACCCAACTGCATTCTGGGCTGGAGAGGTCAGAGCGTCTGCGGGCCAGGTAGCACACGCTACGCTTGCTCAGGATGGAAAACGCGGATGCGCGGCGCGATCTTGTCCTTTAGCTCGCGCGTGGCAATCCGCATGTCGTATTCGCTCTGCAGGTTGGTCCAGAACCGCGGCTCCATCTCGAAGAAAAGTCCTAGGCGCAGTGCGGTGTCGGCGGTGATTGGCCGCGTGCCATGCACGATCTCGCTAATGCGGCTTGGCGGCACGTCGATATCGGCCGCGAGCCGGCGAGACGTGATGCCCATCGGCTTCATGAATTCCTCCAGTAGAATCTCGCCTGGATGAATCTCATCTAGCAGTTCAGCCACGGTGCTCTCCATTCAGTGATAGTCCACAATCTCGACGTGATGCGCGCCATCCTCGAGCCAGACGAAAAACACACGCCATTGATCGTTGATGCGGATGCTGTGCTGACCTTTGCGGTCACCCTTTAGCGCCTCTAGCTGGTTGCCTGGCGGAATCCTAAGGCTGGCCAACTCTGATGCGGCATGCAACTGCAGCAGTTTGCGGCGGGCGACCCGTTCGATGTTCTTGAAGCGCCGCACGGCGCGGCTATGGAAGAGCGCCTCGGTGTCTGCGCATGCGAACGATCGGATCATGTCTAATGATGTTCTGTAAAACAGAATCTGTCAAGAAGAAACCGGCCTGTACAAGAGACGAATGGAAAGATGAGATTTGAGCGCATCTTTGTCGCTTAAGCAGGGCCTTTTAGATGGAAGGCTGGTTCTCGAACGGCTGTCCATCGGCCGCCCCCGACTCGAGTAGCGCCCGCGCTTCACACGCCGCACGCAAGTCAGGGTATTTCTCCGAGATAGCGGCGAGGATGCGCAGGCGCAACGCCTTCCGCGCTTCCCTTATGCCGATGTGTCAGTGATAGAGGTCGATCTCGTACTCGAACACCCGCATCCTCCGCGCCAGTGCTTTTACAGCGGCCTCGGCGTCCGATAGCAAATAGGAGCGACCAACGAGCAATTCCCGCATCGCGATCTCGGGCACATCGATGGCGATTTGCTGCGATACCTCCATGATGAGAGCGCGCTTGCGCTCGAGTGTCGGAGCGACTTTAGCTGATCGCTCGCGGGCCGTTTCTTTTGCTTTGGCGAATGCGGCCGACGCCTCAACATGCAGGACGCGATAGCGCCAGTAGATGAGCGACGGTCGGCCCGCATCCGTGAGGCGGAAGGCATCATCGGCATCGCCAAGTAGTCTCTGGATGAGTGACTTGTTCCAACCGCGCTCTACCAGTTGGGCGACCGTAAAGTACCGATCAGGAGGAGGTGGTGGGGGAAATAGCGATGGCATCCGGATAGTTTAAGGCGAGACTGCACCGTCTCGGCATCGATAGCTGCGCACAATGTTCCGCGGGGAGAATACTCCCACCGCTAAGGCCTTGGGGCGAGCCGAATTCCGGCAAAAAATTGGCCAACTATTTGCCGGAATCTACATGCAGCATAGAGATAGTATATGCCGGCGCGAATATGCCGAGAGCACCGAAACCTGGACGAAATGGTGCACTAGTCTATCTGACATCGGCCAAATTTGAGCAATCTTTTCGCCGCTGTGAAAACTCGTCCCCAATAGAATCAGTGAGTTAGCATGCCAAAAGTTGTCCACGTGGGCAACTTGCTCGAGGCCAGCGCAACCGCGTTCTGCTTGCCTGATGCGGGCGATTCTGGCGAATAATTGGCCAACTATTTGCCGGAATCCTTGGCCTTGGCGGGGCGGCCGCGGCTATCGCTCAGGAGATCCCCCAGCGGTAGTAGCCGCGAGCATTCGCCATGATCGGATTCGAAACCTTGCGGATATCGTCCGGCGGGAAACGCTTGCGAAGCGCTTCCTCAAACAGACCCAGGCCGCCCCCGGTGAGGAGCACGTTGTCGAACGTAGAGGACCTAATGCGGTTCATGAACCCGTCAACCATTTCGTCGACCAGTTCCTTGGCTCGCACATGGAACGGCTGCATGTCGACACTACCTAGTCCAACAACGGACAACTGCTGGCGCGACAGGCACATCTCGGCTGTCCGATAATCAATGTAGGTTCCCAGCGCCTTGGTCATGTAGTCGGCCAGCGAGTAGACGATCGATGTCACCCCACCTGGAATTGCGCCGGACTCGTCGTAGACCGGCTTTGTTCCTCTTGAGGCGTACCAATCGAACGTGCGGGCGCCAGGGTCAATCGTAAGGTTGTTGCGGTCGTCCTGAATCTCGCGACTTCGATCTTGTCCTTCGTCCACGGACCAGGCGATCAGACTGCCGACCGGTTGCGGGAGGATGTTGACCTCTTCGACCCTGACCATCACCTCCCTTCCGTAAGTACCCTGCAGCGAGCTCGGGACCGGGACGGTGAGTGCCTTGTGCTGATACTGATCGAGCAGCTGATCGCGGTGGATCTTAAAGGTCGAAACCGGAAGGCCGAGGACCAGAACCGGGATAGTGCGGCGAAGAACGCCGGTCTTTCGAAACATGTAATAGAGGCCGCCGATCACCTGCGCTTTGTACCCCGGACGGTTGCAGAAATCGTCCGCGACCATCGGTTCCCAGGTGTGGAGATGCGTGTCTGGGCCAACGAGGTAGGTTTGCCCGTCGACGGTAACCCGTACCTCGTCCAAGGTATGTTCCTTGCGATTCAGACGATGCGAATCTCCCCTATGCGCAGCGCCCTCTGACTTGGTCCGTGCGGGGTACATCAGTTCGCCATCGCCCCAGCAAGTCTTCAGGTTTCCAAAGCCAACATCCATCCCTACCGCAAAGCGGGCGCCGTTGTGAGTCGACATATACCCTTCTCCTTAAAATTCGTGCTTCCCGATTCTGGATGCGGTTTGGCTCGCCGCAACTGGCGAATGCACCGACAAAACGGCGCTGTATGGAGTTTGCTCCAGGGTCTCGAAGGCGCGAATGAGCAGTGACTTGACGTACTGCGCGCGCTCGCGGCTGCCAGCGTAGCCTGGATACTGTTTCAGCCTGTTGTGCAAGGGGCCATCGTTTGGACTAATGCAGATTTCGACGCAAATCGAATCGGTTTTCTTCATGCTTTCTCCTTGTTCGGAGCATGCTCGGAGCATGCTTAAAAATTAAGCAAAAATGGAGTGTCTAATGAAGTACGAACTGCTAATTAAGTGATCATGTTCGGAGCATGCTCGGAGCAATATTTTTTCCTATCGATGCCACCTGGTCAAAAGCAATTACTCATCAAAAAACAGCACGTTTCGAACTCCACAAGGACTTGAAATGCGCGATCATTGACGTACGCCTAACGTACGTCGGGCCCCGAATTCAACGTTGCTGAGCGTCATCAGCAGTAGTCCCTAGATCAAGGCATTGCCCTGCGCCCGTTGCGCGCAGCGTGCCTCCCAAAAAGCCAGTTCGTCGTTGGTCGGCACATTCGTGTCCGATTCCTTCGGTGACTGGCTTCTTTTCATTAGCTGGTGCGCCCTGTGGTTGCCAATACTGAGGACACCGGACACGCGATACCACTTGGCTTAGCGGTCTGTTTTAGCAAATGCATCTGGATGAGACAGAGTTTCTCCGGACACGGACACGCCTAACGGCACACCGAATACACACACATCCCGATCGCCAGGAGGCGGGGACACTGGTCACGAAGCCCGATGCGATGCGGCTGGATGGCGAGGTCATACGGGGTGGCCGCATGGGAATCACCCGGCGGTTCAGCCGACAACACAGGCCCAAGGCAGCCTGCACAGAATGCCCATCAGAATCCACGGCCAGCGGTAGGGCGCGTGGGAGCGGTGACGGAGACGTTGCTGCGACGGTCAGGTTGCGTTGCTCCACGCGCCTGGCTCATCGGCGGAATCGCTAAAGGACGGAGCTGTTTGGTTTATTTGGGTGACGCCGAATGGGATCGGAAATCCAAGCGAATTTGGTTTCGGCTCGCCCAGAATTTCGTTGTATAAATATTGGGTGGCGCGCCGTTCGGCGCACTAGGCGGGCTAGTGGAATTACACGCTCCTAGCGGCTCTGGAAGGGAGGTTTCGTATGGATGATGGGGTATTTGATGCCCGGGATGGGGGGCTGCCGAAGCGGCCACAGGACATAGTCCAGTTCATGTATCAGGAACATGCGGTCCGCACTTTGATTGACAAGGACGGGCAGTCTTGGTTTTGTGCGACCGATGTCTGCGATGTTCTCGGATACGCCAACTCCCGCATGGCCATCGGTTCGCATTGTGAGGATGATGGCGGTGTAACGAAATTTGACACGAGCACCAGCGGAGGCATCCGCAGGCTGCAGTTTGTGAACGAAGCAAATTTGTACCTGCTCATCTTCGGGTGCAAACTGCCCGCAGCTAAGGCGTTCCGTCTCTGGGTAACGCGGGAGGTGTTACCAGCGCTACGGATGCGCGGCGTGTATACGTTGAACGAAGGCAAAGCACCGCAGTTGCCCGCAGCGAGCCCAGATCTCGAGGAGGCGCTATCCGATCTGAGCAAGCTGCCAATTCAGTTGTCGTTCGCCCGCCAGGATGCGATTCGGTACCGACTTCAAGCGGAGGAGAAGGATCTGCGAATCGCCGAGCTGGAGCACGAGGTCAAGGTGCTTGAGCATCTCGCAAAGTGGCAGGAAAGCACGCGGAAGCTGCGGCATGCGCAGATGAAGCAGGCCGCAGAGCTTCGCGACAAGGGCAATACAGCAGCGCAAATCGGGCACCTGCTAGGCATCGAGGCAGCTAAGGTCGACATCCTCGTGAGCGGTTGGAAGGCCTTGGTGGCGCTTCAACTTGCCAACCAGCCGGCTTAGGAGCGCGTGGCCGATGGGACAGCTCCCTGAAGATCAACTATTGAACGCGACAGACGAAGCGGGGAACGAGCCAGTAGGCCGTCTTCCGTTCGGGAGGCAGGGCGCGACAGTGCGCGGGTTCATCGACCCGCAGGGGGAAAAGTGGTACTGCGCGATCGACGCGGCGAGTGCGCTCAGTTTGACGAATTTTCGTGCGACCATCACGCGTGTTTGTCGCGAGCCTGGTGGAATTGGCCATCGGATCACCGATACCGGTGGCAAGCGCGAGCCTCTCATGTACCTCAGCGAAGGCAATTTGCGAAGGCTGGTTGCGCGGTGCAAGAAGGTTGAGGCAGACGCATATCTGGACTGGGTGCTTGACGACCTGGCGCCGCGCCAGCGCGGGCCAGAGGCGCGAATCTCGGCCGCGCGGGAGAGCGAAGACGGGGGCGTCGAACGTCCTGGCGTAGCCGCCGATGTATGCCTCGCCGTTGTGCGTCATGAGGACAACTGGCTAGCGACCGGGGAGGGGCGAGGCAGTTCTGATCCTGGCGAGGTTGAGTTTGCTCCTCTGCCACTCGGCGGCGCTGGCGCGGTTGTCCGCGGGTTCCGAGATACCGAGGGCCGTCGGTGGTATTGCGCGCTTGATGTTGCCCGATGTCTCGGCGTTCTGAACAGCAGCGCGATGGTTGCTCAACATTGCCTGCCTGCGGCGGGTATCGTGCGCAAGGCCACCCAGACTATTAGCGGCACGCAGGAGATCACCTTCCTTAGCGAGTACAACCTTCGGAGATTGATACTCCGGTCCTGCAAGCCAGAGGCCGAGGCTTTCTTCGACTGGGCGCTGGGCCAACTGGTGCCTGATGGCGAGGAGCCTCGGCGGCCACAGCTTAGCCCTGCGCTTATTCCGGAGCCAGATCCTGCGCCGCGGCCCAAGGCCTGGGGCACGGGCATGACGGCGTACGAACAGGAACGACACTGGGAAGGCGTCCAGCTTGCGCCAAGGCCGGGGCTGCGATCGCAGGAACCGCTTCCGTCAGGTTCAATCCGGCATAGCGAGTTCTAAATGGCGAGAACCCGATTCCGCTACGGCGCGGATGTGGCCCAGCCCACGCCCTCGATTGCGGCACGAATCGCTGCCGTCCGGGCGGGCAGGCCGGCATCAAGCCTCTGGGCCAGCAGTCCCGGGGTGGGGCGAGGCCTCGTCGGGAAGCCTGACGTTCGGCGGACGATGTGGGCTCGACCTACGCCGGTTGGGCCTGCCTGCCGGATTCCGCCAGCGCCAGTGAGGTCGAGCGCCCTGCTGGGGCCTCGGCCGAGGTGACTGGTCACGGCGGGCAGTTCGACGGCGGCGGGGCGAGCGGCGACTGGAGCTCGGACGACTAACGGCATTTCGCCCATACGTACTCAGGATTTTTCGATGGCAAGTAGAGAAAGGGACGGAAACGGAACCAACCTGGTCAAGCAGGTGGTGGCACTGTGCACCGTGATTGCCGTTGGCATATTGGTGATCCTTTTGCTGTGGCCCAACCGGGCCGGAAAGCTTGCGGCGATCGCCCTGCTGTTGGTTGGGCTCCTGGGTGCGCTGTTCCTCGAGCTTCACGAGGCGAAGATCGAGGTGCGTCGCCGCAGCGACCGCACGGATCCGCCCGTCGAGCCCTGACCTCGGAGTGCCAGCGTGATCACAATCGACTACGCGGCCATCGCCGAGCGATCTGGCCTGCCGCCGTCCTTTATCGACGCCTTCAAGCTGCTCGCCGGCGACCACCTCAAGAAGATCCGCAGCCCAAATCGGTTGAGCGACAAGCCGGTGTCGTTTGAGACCCAGTATCGGCGTGTCATCAACCTGCTGGCCTCGTTCCGGGAGTTGCGGGAAGACGGCTACAAGTTGACCAGTCCGTGGAACCTGAAGCAGAAGCACATCGAGCACCTTGTGCGCAAATGGGTGCTGGAGCTGAAGCAGGCGCCCGGGACGGTGGAGAACAAGCTGACGTACTTGCGGACGATTGCCGCCTGGATGGGCAAGCACAACCTGGTCGGTAAGCTTGACGACTACATTGAGCGTCCTGATGACTACCGACGCACGTACTTTGCTGAGGTTGAGAAGACGTGGGACGCCAGTGGGGTAGATGTCGATGGGCTGTTGCGGAAGATCGAGCAGTCCGACCGGCACGTCGCGACGCAATTGAGACTTCAGGCCGCCTTCGGCCTTCGCAAAAAGGAGTCCTTCCTGCTGAAGCCGCATCGAGTAACGGCAGATGGGCAGTTGCGGGTGGACGACGGAACGAAAGCAAAGCGGCCACGCAAGGTGCAGCTCGAGACCGAGGCGCAGTACAAGCTGCTCGAAGATGCATGTCGGATGGCCAATAGCATGAGCGGCACCACGATTCCTATCGAGTACAGCCTAGACCAGTGGCGCAATCACTATGACTACGTCTTGAGGGTCCACGGGGTGACAAAGCGCGAGCTGCAGATCACCTCGCACGGCTTACGGCACCAATATCTCAACGGCTTGTACCACCGGGTGACCGGGGAATTTTCCGCGATCCAAGGGGAACGAAGCCTTTGGACGCCCTGCACCGTGAGGGGATGAAGCGGGTTGTTGAGGCCGCCGGCCACTCCAGGGAATCCAAGAGCAACGCTTACCTGGGCAAGCATGCGCCGGCGCGCCGGCAACCGCCGTCACGAGAGGAGGTCAGGGCTGCGCTGGATAGCTGCGGCCAGGAGAAGAAGGCTGCCGCGGCCAAGCTGGGGATCTCACGGCAGGCGTTGTACCGCATCTTGGCGAAGGCCCCGAGCCATCGATCACCCGCTGGCGACTGATCGTCGCCGATCAACTTGGAGAAGGAAATGCGAGAGGACCGCGAATACTCGGCCGAAGAGGTTGCCGGAATCCTGGCAAAGGGCATCGGCCCAGAGGCGCTGGAGAACTGGCCGCTGACGTCGTTGCCGGAATATGTCATTGGCGTTGCAAGGGCCAAGGCAGCCGTCGAAGGCGGCGACGACTTTGGGCAATTGGACGATGCGCTTCGCCCGCGGCGTGCACTCCGGACCGAATGGGGGATGCTGGTGGTCGATCACTCCCAGGACAATGACGGCGACGGGGCCACCCTGGCGATTCTGGGCTATCTCAAAGCCGACCCCTATCTTGAGTTGCCTCACTTGAGAAAGGAGGCGGAAACGGTCGGGATCTATCTGAGCGACCTGATCAGCGATGCGCTCGTGACGTCGACCGTTCAGAGCCTTTTGGCCCATGGGATCGACTGGGCGGACAACGACGATACGGGACAGGTCTTTTGCCTGATTGGCTTCGACGCACCGGGCGATCCGCTGGCGTTCGATGAACTAGGGAAGGCACTCGGTTGTTGGCTGGAGGCCGCAGGGATCGAGAGACTGGTGACGGCTTGTCAGAGACCGGACTACCTGCGCAAGGTCGATTGGTCTTCGGGATTGCCAGTTTCGCAGCTGCTAGTCAATTGAGCTCTCCCAGGCGGCCGCACTACCAACGCTGGTCGCCGCTTCTGTCGCACGGGCGCTTGTGGGAGATACACGGTGCAAGTTTGGCAATCTATCGTAGCCGCGGCCGCCTTAGCTGCAGTGTGTGTCGTCGCCGGCGCCGGCCTGGAAGACGAAGACATACGAGGGCTGGACGCGGAGGCCAATGGGATCCGCGACGATGTCGACGCGTGGATTGCCGGGCAACGCTTTTCGGCGCCACAGCGTCTTGCTGCACAGCAGCTCGCGCGTGCTCTGCAGGCAACGTTCCTGCTTGATCCGGGGAATGCTCGCGCGGTGCTGGATGCTGCCGAAGCCGCCAAACAAGGCGTTAAGTGCGTGATAGCGCGGCGAACGACTTCCGCGGCCGGCTACCGAACGGTGCTCGATATTGAGGCGATCACAGCGAACAGCGCGCCTCGGAAGCGAGCCTATCGCGCATACAACGCCAAGCTAAACGGGACGGTTTCCAGATCCCCCGAAGGCGACGGCTGCGAAGTGTAGCGCCTCAGCTGGCCTGCTGGCAGTCGCTATCCGACTCCGAAGCGGGCGGAGGTGTGAAGACCTGCCTCATGTGCGATATCAACTGCATGCGAGTACGCGCGCCACGCCGTTCCAGGATCGCCGAAACGTGTTCCTTGACGGTGTTCTCCGTCAATCCCAGGCGCTGTGCGATCGCCTTGTTGGATAGCCCGTCGAGCAAATGGCGTAATACGGTACCCTGGCGGCTCGTGAGGCCGAGCTCCTCCGGCTTGATTGGGGTGCTGCTGAGTGCGGCGCCGGCGGGTTGATCATGCGCCGCCGAGTTGGCGGCATTGCCGGCATGCACCTCATGCGCGCGGAATGGCTTCATCCCCGATAGCAGCTGAGTTCGTGAGCGTGCGCCAAGGCGCTGCAAGATGGCAGAGACATGTTCCTTGACGGTGTTTACCGTCAGGCCTAAGCGGCGCGCGATGAGCTTATTTGGCAGCCCTTCAAGCAAGTGGGTGAGCACGTCCTGTTGACGCTCAGTCAGGCCTTGCCTAGCGGGTGTGACTGGAGTGGTGGGCGTGCTTTGTGTCTCGACGCCAGGCCACACCGTTGCGGGGGGCACCGGACTGGTCGATGTGGAGGGGATGCGCTGCAGAACGACGGTGTCGAAGAAGCAGGCCTTCTCCGCGAGAGGAACACGCTCAACGGGTATTCCCATGTTCGCGCTCAAGGATGTGTTGCTAGCGCGGCCAAGTTCCTGTTGCCACACTCCCCGATATCCGTGGAACGCTAGCTTATAGCTGCGGCTGTCGCTGTAACTGCTTGCCGTCAGAATGTCGTGAAACTGACCCGTCATCGCTTTCCCTGCCTAGTTATGCCGGTCTATCAACTCCCGCCGGCATCTTTTCCAAAAGTGAAATCCGCTGCACCAACGCCGCATTGCGATCGCGCCACAGACTGCGTCGGCTTGAGCGTCGCGATGACTTTACACCCCGGCTTCTCGATGAAGAAGAAACGATAGAAGAGTAGGGAGGGGTTCGAATGTCCGCGTCCCGCAGGTTTGTGACAGACGGGGCACAAAGCGAAAACCAGATAGCCCTGTTGCTCGGAAGGGCTAATGCGGCTCTTTTCCCGCGGATGGGTGGGTAGAGGGCCTCCTACAGCGCGTTTCTGAGCCTCTGGCGGCATGCGACGGGAGTTCCTGAGATCGCGCGAGATGGGCATTGGACGGCCCGAACTCCGGTCAATCAAGATGCCACCAAGATGTATGGTTATTACAACAAAATCTCCCGATTCGCGATCTCTGAGAAAAGGTCTGGCGTGTACATGCGGGCCGAACCAACAGCACCGCCTTCGCGTGCATACCTCGCACTGACGGCATCCGGCGTCACATGCCGCGCGTCGATGCCGACCAGGCTGGACACGCGCCGGCGCACCCGGGCGATCAGGCTTGCCTCGGCGTGAGTCGGTACCGACGTCGGCCATCCTGCCGTACTACAGGAGGTGGCCGGGCAGCATGGCTTCCATCGCTTGGCGCTCCGTAGCCGCCACCTTCGCCAGCTCAATGTGCTCGCGAATCTCTGCCGGCAGCAGGCTGGGAGCCACGTCGGCAAGCCATCTGTTGCCCTGGAAGGCGAATGTGCTGACGGCCTCCAGCTCGACCATCCGAACGTACAGGTCATGGTTGTCGGCGCATGACGCGGCTGCCGCCAGATCCGCTGCCGCGGACATGATGCAGAACGCGCAGCTGACGCGACTGGCGCCGTATCGCGTGTACGCTTCGTGCAGCGTCAGGCCGGCGCCGGCGATCGTGCGGAATACCTGGGAGAGATCCCATTCGATGATTGGGTTCCAGCTGAGCCCGATGATGCCCTTCCGCGAGAGCTTTGCCATTGGCGCCGAGACAGGCATCTTGCTTCGGGCGGCGCTCTCTTGGCGCCGGATCCCTGCAACGTTGACTATTTCTTGGCCGGGATACCGTTTTTTGAGGGCGGCAGTGATCACGTCGACCTTGAGCTCGCTGGTGCAGAAGCGCATGGACGGCGTACTCCACGGCAATATCAGCTTGACGCATTGCAGGTCTGCGTAGCGGGCCACATTGTTTGCCCATCGGCCTTCCCAACGGGAAAGCATGTCGCCGGCTTTCCGCGAGACCACCATGAGATCCCAGCCGATCGCCTTGGCGAGGCGCTCGCAGCTCGGTAGACTATCGCGCCATTCGACGCGGCCGAGATCGGCGTGGATCAGCACGCGCGGACCTGCGTGGCCAATCTGGTCCAGATAGCGTGTGGTGGCAATGGCGCAAGCGTCGGAATCCTTCCCGCCGCTGACACCGATCGCGACGACGCAGTCCTTGGCGAGGAGGGCGCGAACCTCCGGCGTTACGGCGACCGGCGAATCGGTCGCGCTGGACCTCGATTGCATTGCCGGCGCGACGAGCGAGCGGCCTTGCATAAACTGGATAGGGCGCCACGGGTCCATTCTCTCTCGCTCCTCCGCTATGTCCGCGGCGCAATGCCGAGGCTCCTTGGCCAGGATACGGACCGTTTCGCCGATGCAACCCGACTCATTGCCCCGGGCACAGGCATGGGCGGCTACTGCGGCCACCGAACCTGGCCAGGTGCTCAGCGAATTCCCGCGACAGTGCGGCTGATTGCCTGCAATCGAGCCTCTGGGGTGAGATGGGTATTGCGCAAGGCGAGCAATACGAAGCCGATGGCCTCGGAGTAGTCTCGGACCAATGCCTTTAGCTTGTCCAGGTCCTCGTTCGGTGCCATCGGCTTCGGACCGATATCGAGAAAGATCCGCCCGGCGTCCCAATCGATCCCCGGATGGATGTCCAGGACGGGCTTAAAGGGCTTGCCACCTATCGTGGCAAAGCCAGGGTCGTAAGTGACCGCAAGGATGCTGTCGCGCCGGTCGTTCGCGTGGAGATGCTCGAGCTTGCTGTGGCCAACCTAGGATACCGACCAGTTGGCGGATGCAAGTGCCGGATGCAAGCCGAAGCCAGAGCAGCCTCGAAAGAGCTCGGCGGCGCCGCGCAGATACTCCAGTATCCAGTCGGTTACTAGCCACCGACGCCCCAGCCTCTCCGCCGCCAGCCCGGTACGGACCGTGCCGCCAAACGGATCCACTACCAGGTCGTCCGGCTCGGTGAGGAAGCGCACGAAGAAGTCGGGGATGTCCGTGGGTTGCATCGCGCCATGGATCGGGAGGCCGAGTTCCTTCGCGCGCTTCCGATATAGCCGGGTATCCGCGCAGGCGTGGCCACGCTCGATGACATTGCGCGGCAATCGGCCCGCGGTGTCGCCGGCAAAGGAGCCGGGTCGAAAACGGTACGCGCCATCGCCATAGATTGCTGTCCGCGCCTCGCCGCCGGCGGCGATCAGCTTCCTATGCTGTTCGGTATGCGCCTGCAGCACGCGACGGTTGTCCGAGCGAACACGGGTCGAGTCATTCGTCAGCCAGTAGACCAGCTCGTGCGCGCTGCTCAACTGCACGCGATTGACGCAGGCCCACCAGGTTGGGCCGGGCGGCTTGCTGTAGTTGACCCAGGGAATGCGGTCCATGAGAGAGAGACCGAGCCGATCATGCAGCGCGAGAAGCAATCGCTCGGCGTAGAGGGATCGCGCAGGACTTCTTGCCAGATGGACGTCATTCCCAATATTAATCACGATGCTGCCGCCCGGTACCAGCTCGCGGACGATTGGCTCCAACGCCTCGCAGAGAAAGTCGACATACTGCGCTTCGTTCGGGTTGCCGTAGGCTCGCGCCTGGCGGAGCGGGTAGGGCGGCGACGTAACGCAGAGCGAGATCGGCTCTCCCAGGCGCGGAAAAACGTCCCGTGAGCGGGCCCAGACCGCTACACCGAGATCCGTGCTGAAGGCGACTAGCCGAACACCGGCGCTGGCCTTGTGCAGCTTCTGGCGTGCATTCTCGCTCAGTCGCCAAAGGCCGCGCTCGCCTTCAACGCGTTCAATGATGCCCAACTGCTTCATCGTCATCTGGTGCCAGCGGATTTTGCGCGTAGTGGGACTGTGCATCGCGCCGGAGGCGCCTATCGGGACTCGGCTCTCAATGTCCAATTGGAGTAGCGCTGGCCTAACGACTAGACGATAGTTGGCACAACCAGTCGTGCAACATGCTGTTTGGGCGAAGCGAATGCACGGCGCGTGTGACCGTGACGTAGGCAAGGTTGGCTTCCTGCAGGTCCAGATCGTCATCCGTCAGGTCGGGGAAATAGTCCGCCATGACGACGCGGGACAAGTCATGTCCCTTCGACTTATGGGCTGTTGTCAGTGTCCGATCGGCGGCTTGCCCCGCCGGCGTGAGGGAGCGCCGGATCGCGTGAATGAGGGCGGGAATGTCGCCTCCATAGATACCGACCACCTTGATGAGCCGCTTCGTTTCGGGGTCTTCGGCGGCATCGGCATAGCGCTCCATCTCTGCAAAGGAGCGGAACTGGCGCACGAGCGGGTCGCGGATCTGATCGGGGCACCCGATGAAGAGCCAATACGCGTCGAGTACCTGGGCGAAGTTGTAGCCATCGATGCCGCCGACGAAGGCTAGGGACTCACCCGCCTGGACACCAGCGGCTGCTTGAGCGAACACCTCGGCATTGGTACGACATAGCCAGGCGTGAGGGCCGTACGGGTGGAAGTCTTGAATCTGGGTATCGGGCCCGCCGCCCACGATGACGCGCTGTTCCCCGTAGAACTCCTGCAGCAGCTTCGTTGCGATGTCGGCAATCTGTGGCCCGAAGCGGAAGCTGCGGCTCAGATGGTAGACCCGAGACGCCGTGGCTGGGTCCATGGCGTTGACGCTGCCCCGGTACTGATAGATGCTCTGGTAGGGGTCGCCGACGATGATCTTCGGCTGGCTCTGGTGGCGGAACAGCGACAACGTGGCCGGGTTGCTGTCCTGTCCTTCGTCCAGCATGACGAAGTCGAAGGGAAGGGTCGGGCGGGAGAGTTGAAATAACTTCAGGTACCCATCATGCACCATTGGCGCATCATCCCGCGGGTCTGCCATCCGTTGCCAGAGGCTCTTGGCAGTCCCGGCGATAAGCTTGCGTCGCGCCGGTGTTTGCGAGAGATCGCCGCTTACGCCGGCCAGCTGCGGAAATTCGTCGAGCGCCGAGCAGATGTAGCCCTGAACGCACTCGACCACTTCGCGCCCCAGCTTCCAGTCCTCGCCCAGCCCCATTAGCCGCATCGCGTCTCCGACGCGCAGGTTGGCGACCAGCTTGTGGGTGTAGCGACTGCCGAACCGCGGATAAGCCAGGGCGTGCACTGTCTTGCAGGTGGTGTTAGGAGGAAAGGTTTCGCGGGCAGCGATGGCAGCGGCCCGGTTATAGGCCAGATAGAGTCCGCGCTTTTTCGGGTGCGCCGCGGCCTTGAGCCGCAGTGTCGTGGTCTTCGCCCCGCCGGCGAAGGCGATCACCATCACCAGGTCGCTACCCAGTGGATCCGCGATGATGGTTTCCTGTTCTTCCGTCAATTGCATCACTTTGATTCCTGGCGGCATCTCGCGAGTGCGACCGCAAATTCCGATTCATTTTCTGGGTGTTTCTCTTGCGCGCCACCCCGAAAACGATGCAGAATTGAACCCGTTACCCCGCTTTCAAATCGCCGCAGCAGCGGCATGTACCGGAAAGGGGTGAAATGACAGAATTAGCAGTAGGCAGGGGATATATGCGTCTGCTCGGGAAGCTTCAACCCGAGCGCGAGTGCGACGAACCCGTGCATATTGCGCGGATCATTTCGCCCACTTGCCGGACAGAAGACGAGCTTGGCCTGATCCATTCCATTGGCGCATTGCAGCGCCGGGATTTGGCCCGCGCGCTCCCCGTATTCGACCATCGTGATTTCATCGCGCGCACGTTTTTGCGATATCACGAGCGCTTTTTTGATAGCGAAGGTCGCATCCATCAATTCCACAAGGCCACTCCGGATTCGTTCGTGCTCTACGGCACGATCGTCACGGACGGCGCCAATCGTCTCGTCGACTTCTGCGTGCAGTCCGGCAGTCGCCTGGAATACAGCAGACAGCTCATCCGCAGCGTGATCGCCGCCCTGTGCGTTGGCGAGACACAGTAAGGAAAACCAACAATCATGAAAATGCACCCAGACGACCAGGGTGGGGTGGATCTCGCCCTTCCCGAAGAATTGCCCGAAACGGCGGCTACCTTGCGCGAGTTGCAGGCCGTATCGAAGCACTGGCCACGGAAGGTCTTCCCCATCGAATCGGGCAAGCTGCTGACAGCCGCGCCAAAGCTCTTGCAGGCATGGCAAGACTTGGCCTGCTCCTCGCCAACGCCAGTCGGCCCGTCCACGACGAGCTGGATCCGCGTGTACTTGTCGCCGGGCCGGACGATCCGAACCTCAGGGAAGTCATCCTTGAGGCCGTCGGCGATCACTGTCAACTGCGCTTCGGTCTTGGTGTTGAAGCACCCGCGATTAGTGCAGTTACCGGTCGCGATGGATTCCGCGAACATCTCGGTCTGCAGCGCGGAATTGTGGGCACACGTGGCGCAATCCGCCTTGTCGAAGATGGCGGTTGCGAGGCTACAAGCAGCGGCCTCAATCGTCTTCTTCAACTCGGCGACCGACTTCGCCTCGTAGATGATGACCGGCAGAAGCTTGTCCTGCTTGTCCTTGGCGAGAGCAGCCAGCAGCTCGGCGTGACCAAGCAGGATCTTGCGCTCATTGAAGGCATTGAGCACCGCAGTGCTGCAATTCATCAGTGCCAGACGCCTGTCGAGCTGCGCGCGGGACCAGCCAAATAGGCGCGCCGCCTCGTCTCGGTCGCCCTTGAGTTTGCCGACCATCCTCGCTGCAGCCACCGCCTCCTCAGAGGGCGCGATGTCGTCGCGGGAGACGTTCTCGATGATCGCCATGGCTTCCGCCGTCTCGTCGTCGACATCCTGCACCACGATGGGCATCGCGTACTCGACGCCAAACACCTCGGTCGCCGCGCGGTAGCGTCGCTCGCCGGCGATGATCTCGTAGAGGTCGTCCTCAACCGGGCGGACAACGATGGGTTGCATGATGCATCCCGCCGCACGTACGCCGGCAACGAGTTCTGCCATTTTCACCGGATCAAAGAACCGGCGTGGATTGAAGCGGCTCGTGCGGATCCGGCTCAAGGGTAGAGTCGGCTGTTCGAGCAGCATTGCGGATTCTTGCATTGTGGGTTCTCCTATAGCGAGGGAACCCACCCGTGAAGGAGTGGTTCCCCTCTTGGGCTTAACTTGCCGCTCTGGCGGCTGTGAAAACCATCTAGACGCTTCGCGCCTTGGGACTGCAGCAGCAGTCCGAAAACGCGGCAGTGCAGGTGTACCGATCCGGGATCGGAGAACGCCTGGTGTCTGTGCCGTGCTTCCTGCCTTGCGGACGGGCCGGGCGCGGCTTAGCCTTCGAAGGTGCCATCCGGTCGATAGACCACATAGCGGTTGCCGATGTTGAGTGCTTTGTCGCGCAGGACCTGAGTGAACATGGTCTCCGGCACGGTGACGCCAAGTGCGGCAAGCTTGCTGCGGAAGTAGGATAGGCCAGCACCCATCGAAGCGGTGTCGTCCAGGTTGTGATAGATGAATTCCTCCGATCGCTCTTCCGGCTCATCGCAATCGGAATTCTCCTCCGCGTCGGCAAAGGCCAGCTCCGGTGCCGGCGGCGCGTTGCAGGGAAGGAGCTTGGCAATCGCAGCAGCATCGTGCCGCACCCCGGCCTTGTGTTTCAGGCCGCGGTCGACGGATTCCGCGTGTTCGCCCTGCGGGACGAATGCCGGCCGACGCCGAAGACGAAGCTCTATGAGCCTCCTTACTTCAACACCTGGGACGCCGGAGAGATCTGCGTTGGCTCCGCAAAGGTCCCTGCGAAGATCGGCGTGAGCGCGATTCCCGGCTGGGAGGATGCATTTTTCAACTCGGCCTTCACGCACCCCAACCACGGCGGCAAACGGGTTGCCTACAAGCGCGGCGTGTTCGCGTTCTGGAAAGACATGCTGGACGGCGCGTTCGGGAAGGCATACCCAAAGGACGTCCTCGTTCCCTTCAAACACACTCTCGGCGATCTGATTGCCAACGAGCTCACATGACCATGAACCCTTTCGATTCCACTTTGCAACGCTCCTTCCCGACCATCATGGTCCCAACGAGGGAGCCCGTCGCAGGGATGACAACAGCAGGCGAGCGCTTGCTTGTCGCCAGCAACGGCGTATTCATCGAGATCTTTCGGCCCTGGATCCGGCTCATCCGCCGCATCAGCAGCTACGCGGTCTCAACGGCCATCCCCTATGGGGTTGTCGAGGAGGTGTCCGAACTGCTGTGCGGCCGAGTTCCGCCGGAGCTGATCGGCGCCTTTGCTGAGCAGGCGAGGGCTGCGTGCCCCAATGAAACTGGTGGGTGGATTGTCTGGAACCCCGGGACCAAGGCGTTTCGCCTGGTGCCGGTGGTCGTGCTGTCGCATGACAGCGCCAGCCTCCGTTACGACCGACCGCAACTCCCCGACGACGAAGTCCTGGTGGTCGATTGCCACTCACACGGGTGCTTCGCCGCTGGTTTCTCGACGACAGATGACCAAGACGATCGCTTCGACGTGAAGTTCGCGGTCGTGCTTGGCCGCTGTCATACCCGAAGCATGGATGTCGCCTTGCGGCTCTGCGCCAAGGGGATCTTCGAGCGTTCCCACAACATTCCGGTGTCCTGGTTGGATGCCGTTGGAGAAGCCAATGACGTTGCTGCAACATAGGATCCCGCCGTGCATGATCAGTGGGGCATGGAAGGTGGTCGTGGTTGGTGCCGGCGGCACGGGCAGCGCCCTGCTGCCGAACCTGGCGCGACTGCATCATGCCATGCTCGAGCTCGGACATCCCGGTGGCATTGACTGCACCGTCTACGACGACGACACCGTGAGCGAAACCAATGTCGGCCGCCAGGGCTTCTACCCTGAGGACGTCGGCGGCTACAAGGCGCTGTTGCTGGTCAACCGGCTCAACGTCCTCATGGGCACACGATGGGTCGCGGTACCCCGCAAACTCGCCGCCTCCGAGGCATTGCACGCCGATCTGGTGATCGGGTGCGTCGATACCCGTGCTGCGCGAGAAGCGATTCTGTCGGCGACCGGAAAGGGCGGGGAGCCTATTACCTCGACTGCGGCAACGAAACGGATCGTGGCCAGGTCATCCTGGGGGAAATCAGGCAACCTCATCCGGGGCGCCTGCCCCACGTTGGGGACCTGTTCCCGGATCTGGTCGACCCGGCTGGCGACAAGGAAGACACCGCGCCGTCCTGCTCGATGGCCGACGCACTGCGCAAGCAGTCATTGGTCATCAACCAGGCGATTGGTGTTCAAGCCTTCAACCTGCTGTGGACGTTCTATCGAACCGGCGCACTCCCGTATTCGGGGGTGTTCGTGAACCTGGCTACCGGCCGGACCAATCCGCTGGCGCTGGACCCGGCGGCCTGGGCGAGATTTGGGTACGTTGAGCCAGCTCCAAGCCCGGGCAAGAAAGTAAGCAGCAAGAAGGGCAAGTTGCCGCGCGGCCGCAATGGTCCGGCGCAGGCAACTGCAGTTTGAACACAGCAATGCAGTAACCCGCGCCACTTTCTGTGGCGTGTTTCCTCAAGACCCATTGGGCGAATGTCGATGCCCGATGGCATGGCTTCGCCCGCCCTCAAGAAAGGTGAAATCATGCATAAGCTATTCGCAGTCCTTACCGCAATCGCTGCGCTCTCAGGCTGCGCCGTCGAACGTACCTCCTCAAATGTCTACCAAGGCATGGAAGCGTTGCGCGGCGGGCAAATTGAGCAAGGCTCGGTGGTACGGGTGCGTACGGTCGTCATCCAGGGCGGCATGACGCAAGACGGTGGCGCGTTCTCGGGCATCGCCGGCATTGGCGGTGCGATCGCGGGATCGGTCATCGGCTCGCAAGCCATTGGCGGCGGTCGCGGCAGGTATGTTGCCGCGGCCGTCGCTGGCCCGGTCGCGGGTCTCGCAGCGCAGCAGCTTGCTGCGCGCGCGTCGAACCCCGCTCGGCCTGGCTACGAGATCGTTGTCCGTACCGACATGGGGCGTCTAGTGGCTGTCACGTAAGAGGCCGATCAACCGTTTGCCCCTGGCGATCGGGTGATGCTCGTGTCCAGCGGTGGCGCCATGCGCGTAACGCGCTAGTAGTTTAGAGGCTGACCCTCTGCAATCTGCCGCTCCCCTCGTGGGGGCGGCTTTTTTGTTTTTCGGCGGCTTGCGGGATGGGGGAGCCGAGGCTGCGGCGGTGACGGTATAGTTCAGGGGACGATCGGACGGCCGAGTTCGGCTGCGGACGTTGGCCTTCGCGCTCAGACAGCCATTCATCTGGCTCGGCGGTAGCTCGGAGACATAGCCCCAAACATTGACCTTGGGGACATTGGCGATCTGGCTCACGCCCTCGACGATGCGTTTCAGGAGATCAGTTTTCTGCTCGCGCGTACGTCCCGCGCGAACGCGCCCATGCATTTGCCGCCATCCTTTCTGCAAACCACTGCTTCAGCGCTTTTCCACCTTCCTGAAGTTCCACCGCCTTCGGGTGCACGAGGTAGTACCCAAGCGATAGTGGAAACGCCTCGCTGAACGGTTCGACCAGCAATCCCTCCGCAATTTCCGCCTCGACAAGAATTGCACTGGTCAGCACCACCCCTTGCGCCTGGACTGCCGCCCCGATCGCCATCAGGGACTGGTCGAACTGGATGCCGGCGATGGCTTCGATTTGCCTGTCGGTGAGTTCGCTGTGGCGAGCCAGCCAGGCCGACCAGTGAGGATGAAGCGTGTTATGGAGCAACGTAGCCGCCTGAAGATCGTCGGGCCGCTTCAGTTCCCATTTCGCTGCATATGCCGGACTGCAGTACGCGCGGGCCTCGTCAGGGCAAAGCAGTTGTATCGAGAGTTGGGAATCGACCCCATTGAAGTGTCGAACAGCCAGATCAACTGCATCGAGCTCGAAATCCACGAGCGTGGTTGAGGTGCTCAGGCTCAGCGCAATGCCCGGATGTGCCTGCAGGAAGTCGGCCATTCGCGGCGCAAACCACTTTGCCGCGAAGCTGGGCGGCATGGATAGCCGTACGCCCTTATGCTTGCGCTCCCGCAAGCGCCGGCTCGCATGCACGATTTCGGCAAGGGCAGGTTGAATCTGCGCCATATACGCGCGTCCTTCCGCAGTGGGTGTCACCTGGCGGATCTGCCGGACGAACAGCGCCACGCCGAGCCAGTCTTCCAACTTCTGGATCTGCTGACCCACCGCACCGGGCGTCACCCCGAGTTCATCGGCTGCAAGAGTAAAACTACCGAGTCGCATTGCCGCCTCGAAAACAAACAAGGCCTTCAAGGGTGGAATGGGTCGCATGATGCAGTTTTTCTATTGCATGGGGAAATTTAAATCATTTGTAGTTCATCGGCGGCGTTACCACAATGAAGACTCGCAACACAGTTCGAGATTCTTCGCCATGAACCCCGCCCATCTCGCCTTCGCGGCGCTCGGCCCCCCGTGCCAATATGACGTGCGTCACCTATCCCTGATAGATTAGTGAGCAACGAGGTAGGTATGACCGTCAACAACTCATCCAAGGCAACGATGGCCGCCGTCAAGAATGTGTCCGATCCGGGCGCAACGCAAGGAGCCCGTAGGGCGACTGAAGAGGCGCCCGGATCGGCGACGCTGGCGTCAGCGTCCGGCACCGATTCAGAGGTCGTTGCTCGCGCTCGGCGCAGGCAATTTTCCAACGCCGACAAGCGCCGCATACTGGAGGCGGCTGACCGCTGCACCAAGCCCGGAGAGATCGGCGCGCTGATGCGCCATGAAGGCGTGTACTCGTCATCCTTGAGCACGTGGCGGCGCCAGCGCGAGGCTGCCGAACTGGCTGCCCTTGCCCCACAAAAGCGCGGACCCAAATTCGACGAGACTCGGGCCGAGGCGCGGCACATCGCGCAGCTCACGCGCGAGCGCGATAATCTCAGGAGGCGACTCGACAAGGCGCTGCTGGTGATCGACGTCCAAAAAACTTGCAGCCTTGCTGGGCAATCCGATCGACGACGACACCGACAAGCCGTAATGGCGGCTGTGCAAGAGCTCACTCCGGCCCTGGGCGCGAGCGCGGCCTGCCATGCCCTGGGCGTGCCGCGCGGCACGCCTGCCCGGCAGCGGGCCCACCTGCGTCGCATGGCCTTCATCGGTCCACTGCCACGGTCCACTGCCCGGCCCCGGCCACCGTTGGCTCTGGATGCCCTGGAAAACCAGGTGCTGCTGGACACCCTTAACAGCGAGCGCTTCGCCGACACCGCGCCGGCGGCGCTACACGCCACGTTGCTCGACGAGGGCCGCTACCTGGGCTCGGTGCGCACCATGTACCGGTTGCTGGCGGCCAATGGCGGCTCGCGCGAGCGACGCAACCAGCTTGTCCATCCGGCCTACACCAGGCCCGAGTTGCTGGCGCGCGCGCTAACCAAGTGTGGTCGTGGGACATCACCAAACTCAAGGGGCCAGCCAGGTGGACGTGCTTCCACCTCTACGTCATCCTGGACATCTTCAGCCGCCATGTCGTGGGCTGGTTGATCGCCGGGCGCGAGAGCGCGGAACTCGCTGAACAGCTCATCGCCGACAGCGTGGCACGCCACGATATCGCCCCCGGCGTGCTCACGCTTCATGCCGATCGCGGTGCCAGCATGCGCTCCAAACCGGTGGCCGCGTTGCTGGTCGACCTGGACATCACTAAAAGCCACAGCCGGCCTCACGTATCTGACGATAATCCCTTCTCGGAGTCGCAGTTCAAGACGATGAAGTACCGTCCGGACTTCCCCGCGCGCTTCGGCTGCATTGAGGATGCGCGCGCCCACTGCCAGGCATTCTTCGCCTGGTACAACACCGTGCATCGGCACTCGGGCATCGGATTCATGACGCCGCACAGCGTTCATTATGGGCTCGCCCAGGAGTTGCACCTCACCCGTCAGGCAGCACTCGACACAGCATTCCGGGCGTCCCCAAACAGATTTAAAGGGCGTCGCCCTGAACCACCGCGGCTGCCCACAGCAGTCTGGATCAACCCGCCGCCATCGGAGGCCATTACCCCAAACACACCACAGTCCGGCACAGTAAATTCATGAAGCCAGGTGACGCAAAGTCATTGACACGTTCCGCGGCCTCATCTGGGGCACCAACTTCATCTTCATGAAGTGGGCAAGCGTCTATCTTTCCGCCAGTCAGATCGTCTTCCTGCGCGTGCTCTTCGGCTTCCTGCCGCTACTGGCATGCGCGCTGTTCACCGGCGTGCTGAAATGGCGCCACTTGCGGCACGCGCATCACTTTGTCGTGATGTCGCTGCTTGCGACGGTGCTCTACTACTACGCTTTCGCGAAAGGATCGGCGCTCCTCGCGTCCGGCGTGGCCGGCATGCTCAGTGGCGCGATTCCGCTCGTTTCGTTCATTTGCGGTTGGGCGCTGTTGCGGCAGGAGCATCCCACGCGTCGGATGCTGGCTGGCATCCTCTGCGGGTTCGTCGGTGTTCTGCTGATCGCCCAGCCGTGGGGCTCGAACGATGCCGGCGTGAATCCGCTTGGAGTCGCCTACATGCTCGCGGGCGCGCTGAGCGTCGGGTGCTCATTCGTGTACGCGCGCCGCTTCCTTTCCGGCCTGGATCTATCGCCTCTCGCCCTTTCGACATGGCAAATCGGCTTTGCGCTCGTCATTGCCACATGCCTAACCGACTTCCATGGCATCGCACGCATTGCTGGCGACAGCCGGGCGCTCCTTGGCCTCGTGCTGGGTCTCGGTCTGTCCGGCACAGGGCTCGCGTTCATCCAGTACTACTTCATTGTCGGGCGACTTGGTGCACTGGGAGCTTCGAGCGTCACTTACATCCCGCCGGTGGTCGCATTGCTGATGGGCACGGCAATCGCGGGCGAATCGCTGCGGCCCGTCGACGCGGTAGCCATGGCCGCCATCCTTAGTGGCGTCTATCTGTTGCAAAGTCGGACGCATGCAAAGACGAAATCACTCGGAGCCAAATGCGACGAGTTCGGCCAGACCCGCTCGGTTCGCCAGGTCACCTGAAAGCTCGTGCCCTTGTGTCCCGCCATCCGACAGATTTTTTCCAGCTGATCATCAAGGAGACATTCATGCCGACCTATATCGTGTCCGCCGCCGCAGGACTGCTTTCGTCGCGGGCAAAGGAAGAACTCGCGGCTTCGATTACCGCATCGCACAATCAGGTCACCTGCGCGAATACGTTCTTCGCGCAGGTGATGTCCCAGGACATGCCGCATGGCAACTACTTCATGGGCGGCAGAGCACTTCGACACAATCAGGTGTTTGTGCATGGGCACGTGCGGGCAGGGCGGACACGCGAGCTGTAATCGCGCTGTTTCAATATCAAACCATGTTGGGAGACACCCGATGAATGCGCCCTTACAAGCAGCCTCAAGATCACCCGCGAAACCCTCGCCTGCTGGCGGGTGACCTTCCATCCCCCGATCAATGTGTTCAACGCCGGCTCCGTGCCAGGAGTTGGAGAGCAACTCCTACATCTCGCGGAGTCTGATTCAGAGCTATGTATCGCGGTGCTCGATTGCCCCAAGCCGGGCTTTCTCATCGCGCACTTCAGCTCGGCGGCCGGACCCAATAGCCAAACCACTGATGGAGAAGCGCTATGAAAGCCATCCAATATCAAGCTTACGGTAGCTATCAAGAAAACCGTTTAGTCGACCTGGAACGTCCGCAACCGAAGGACGGCGAGGTGCTCGTGGAAATGCGCACTGTCGGGATCAACCCTCTCGACAATACGTTCCGCTCCGGGCACATCTACATTTCCACCCCAGACAACCTGCCCCGCATTGGCGGTCAGTCGGGAGTGGGAGTCGTGGTCGAGACACGGAATGCTGATTTCAAAGCCGGCGATCGCGTCTTCGTCAGGGGACAGGGTTCGGGTCTGGTGGCCGATGGCACATGGCGCGAGTACGTGGCTACGCCAGCAGCCGGGCTTGCCCACGTACCTGCAGACGTGGACGACAATCATGCTGCAGCGTTTCTCGCGGGCGCGGGCTATCTGACCGGCTACCTGGCTCTGACGGAGATCGCGAAGTTCAAGCAGGGCCAAACAGTGCTGGCCCCCGCAATTGGCAGCGCCGTCGGCATGGAGACCGTTCAGATCGCGCGCCGCCTGGGCGCATCGCTCGCGATCTCGACCGCCGGTACGACTGAAAAGGCCGAGCAGGCTCGCGCAGACGGCTACGAGCATGTGATTGACCTGTCCAAGGAGAGCCTTAAAGACGGTGTGCTGCGTATCACCGAGGGGAAAGGCGTCGATATCGTGGTTGACGGCGTGAGCGGAAAGCTGACCGGCCAGGCGCTTGCCTCGCTCGCATTCGGCGGCACGGTCGTCGTAGTCGGTTACGCCGGTGGGCGAGAGGCGGAAGTGAGCATCACCGACATCATCTGGAAGGCCGCGACGATCCGCGGTTTCACCTTCAGGCTGTTTGCGCCGGAAACGGTTGCGGCAGCCAACAATACGATCCTCGGGTATCTGAAGGAGGGCGCGCTGGCGCCAAAGATCGCCAAGGTCTTCCCGCTGACAGAGGCCGCCGAGGCCGTTCGGTATCTGATCGAAGACCGTCCCTATGGGCGGGTAATCATGCGAGTCTAGGACTTCGCGGACCTGTGCTCGAGAAAGCCCTCGACCACCTCGCCAGGCTGGAGATCCCGGTTCTCACGGTGGTCCAGCGCGGCTGCGTCGGCGGAGGATTCGAACGCGCAAGGCCCACGTCATCGGTAACAGCCAACCGTCATGGGTCTTGACGGCGCAGGCGAATCGATTGCGCCGCCCATTACGCGTCCGAACTCGGCCACCACGTCACACTCGTGCGCGATACGACCGCGGCGCAAATACCGGAAATGATGCATGCCGCGCACGAGCTGAACGGCCCCACCTTCGCTCACGCCATTCTGATCACGGACGAACTCATCGCGTCCCCGAACTAGAGGCATAAACATGAAGCGTACGTACGCAGCCCTTGCGGCCACCCTTGCATTCTCTTTCTCGGTCATGGCCAGCCCGGCCCCCGCGGACGACGCCAGGGTCGTCCGTCCATTCCACGTCCAGGTTCCGGAGACGGCGCTCGCGGATCTGCGCAGTCGCATAGCGACGACCCGCTGGCCGGACCAGGAGACGGTTGCCGATCGGTCACAGGGTGCGCAGCTAGCCAAGCTGCAGAAGCTGGTTCGCTACTGGGGAACGAGCTACAACTGGCGCAAGGCCGAGGCCCAACTCAATGCCTTGCCGCAGTACATGACCACCATCGATGGGGTCGATATTCACTTCATCTGGGTGCGCTCCCCCAATCCGAACGCTCTGCCGCTGATCATGACCCACGGCTGGCCAGGCTCCGTGCTGGAGTTCGTCAAGGTCGTCGGCCCGCTCACCGATCCAGGCGCGCACGGGGGTAAGGCCGGGGATGCATTCGATGTCGTGATCCCGTCCATCCCTGGCTACGGCTTCTCCGCCAAGCCGACCGGCACCGGTTGGGACCCGGACCACATCGCTCGAGTCTGGGCGGAGCTGATGCACCGCCTCGGGTACATGCGCTACGTCGCCCAGGGGGGCGACTGGGGTGCTCCCATCACCAGTGCAATGGCGCGCCAGGCGCCCACAGGATTGGCAGGCATCCACGTCAACCTGCCGGCAACGGTGCCGCCGGAGGAGGCCGCGGCGCTTACCGTCGGCGGGCCCGCGCCGGCGGGACTGAGCGAGAAGGAACGCGCGACGTTCGACGTGCTCCTCACGTTCGCCAAACAGGGGAACTCGGCCTATAGCACGATGCTGGGAGCGCGGCCGCAGACGATCGGCTATGGCGTGACGGATTCACCGGCCTTCCTCGCGGCCTTCATGCTGGGGCATCCGGGCTTTGCCCGGTGGACGTACGGCGCCGACGCCAAAACGTCGCCCACGAAAGATGAGGTGCTTGACGACTTTACGCTGTACTGGCTGACGAACAGCGCAGCCTCCGCGGGAAGGCTCTACTGGGAGAATATGGGACGAAGCCCTCTTTTTGCGGCCGCACAGAAGACTGCCGAGATATCGCTGCCCGTGGCCGTCACGGTATTTCCCGAGGACGTCTATCGGCCCCCGGAGACTTGGGTCCGGCGCGCCTATCGCAACCTGATCTACTTCCACGAGGCCGACAAGGGCGGCCACTTCGCTGCCTGGGAACAGCCGCAGCTCTTTGCCGAGGAACTTCGCGCGGCGTTCCGATCGCTTCGCTAACCCTGACGGAGCCATCGTATGCAACGAATTGTCTTTCCGCTGATTGCAGTCGTGAAGGATTGCGACTATGCCTTCAGCCGCTACGCACCAACGCAACTGACTGGAACTCACACATGATCTTCGAGACCCTCAAGGTGGCCCGCGAAGAGGCGGTTCTGTTCGTGGAGATTGCCGCTCCGCCCATGAATCTTCTGGGGCCCGAACTGGTCCGCGACCTGGTCACCCTAATTCAGAGAGCCGAGGCCGATGACGCCTTCCAGGTGCTCGTGTTCAAGAGCGCCGATCCTGACTATTTCATTTCCCACGTCGATGTGACGCGGGTCAAGGAGTACCGGCAGGAGGCGGAAAAATTGCCAGGAGAAGCGTCACTCGCGCTCCTATTTCGCCATCTGAGCGCAAGCCGCCTCGTCACCATCGCGCAGATCGAAGGTCGGGCACGCGGCGCCGGCAGCGAGTTCGTGCTGGCGTGCGATATGCGCTTTGCCGCGCGGGAGTCGGCGATTTTCAGTCAGATGGAGCCGGCTTTCGGTTTGATCCCGGGCGGCGGCGCCGCCCAATACCTCGCGCGCCTCATGGGTCGCGGCCGGGCTCTCGAGGTCATGTTGAGCGCGGAGGACTACGACGCGGAGTTGGCTGAACGGTATGGCTGGATCAATCGAGCAATGCCGGCTGACGCGATCAGCGATTTCGTCAGATCGCTGGCTCGTCGGATCGCGAGGTTTCCGGCCGCCGGCCATGTTGTCGTCAAGGAACGGGTCAATGCAATCGCGCTCGCGCCCGCCGAGGACTTCCGCCGCGATTTCGATCTCTTCGGCGAGAGCATGCGAAGCCCGGAGGCGCAGGGGCGGATCCGAGCCGCAATGGAGCGCGGGTTCCAGACACGAGACGCGGAAATGACGCTGGCCCGGATGTTGGGCGACCTGGCCCGCTGACAGACAGTAGATGCTGATGTTCCGGAAGCAAGACGTACTCCTGCTTCGGGACGAAGCGTGGACCTTGTCGGTCTCATGCGTTCACTTACACGTTTCTAAACTACGCAAGGATGTTCATATGAAATCGACTCGCATCATCGCAGCGGCATTGCTGGTCGTCGGAAGTGGATTGGTGCTGCACATCGCACAGGCGCAACAACCGGGAATCCAGCGCACCGATCTTCTGCAGCGCGATCTAGGTGTACCCGAGCGCGAAGTCGTCCAGGTGCGTGTCGACTTCGACCGGGAAGCGGTCGCACCCATGCATTCGCATCCAGGCGAAGAGATTGCCTATGTCCTCGAAGGCAGCCTGGAGTATCAGCTTGAGGGCAAACCGCCGGTCACGCTCAAGGCCGGCGACGACCTGTTCATCCCAGCCGGAACTGCCCACTCGGCGAAAAATGTCGGCGGTGGCAAGGCGGCGGAGCTCGCGACGTACATCGTCAAGAAAGGGGCACCGCTCGTCGCGCCGGTCAGGTGAGCGCAACTTGACGTGACCCTGATTCACAAAACGGCTGCCATGTAATAGGGCGGCCGGCCTCTGCCAAACATCCTACCGAAGAGGCAACATCATGCAGCAAAAGCCGGCAGTCCTGATCACGGGCGCGTCTACTGGAATCGGCGCGGTATACGCAGATCGTTTTGCGCGTCGCGGTCACCCGATCGTGATGGTCGCGCGCGATACAGAGCGGATGCAGACACTCGCAGCACGGCTACGCGCTGAGACAGGCGTCGAGATCGAGATTCTCAAGGCCGACCTAAATGACCCCGCGGACGTCGCGAAGATCGAAACGCGCCTGCGCGATGACCCGAACCTCGGCGTCTTGGTGAACAATGCTGGCACCGCATTGCCTGGCACTTTCATCGAACAGAGCAGTGACGACGTGACGCGGCTGATCGGACTGAACGTCACGGCGCTCACCCGGCTCGCGAGCGCGGTGGCGCCGCGCTTTGGGCGCGCCGGACAGGGTGCAATTGTCAATGTTGCTTCGGTGGTCGGGCTCGCGCCGGAGCTAGGCATGACCGTGTACGGCGCTACGAAGGCGTTCGTGCTTTTTCTTTCTCAAGGCTTGCATCTCGAACTTGGCCCGAAAGGCGTCTATGTGCAGGCCGTTCTGCCGTCTGGGACGCGCACCGAAATCTGGCAACACGCCGGGCGGGACGTGAACAAGATCGAAGGCATGATGGAGGTCGATGAACTGGTGGATGCGGCACTGGTTGGGTTCGACAACCGCGAGACGGTGACGATTCCAACGCTGCCCGAGCTTGAGCAATGGCAGCAATATGACGCGGCTCGGCTTGTGATGTTGCCGAACTTCAGGCAAGAGCACGCTGCCACTCGTTATCGCCGCAAGATGTGATGGCCGGCTTGCCAGGTTTTGGCGCTACTAGCCGCGAGCGGGCATCGCCACGTACGCGCATACGTAGAAGTCCGTTTGGTTCGAACCGTTAAATCACTTTCTCCTCGGCCAATCCAGCCGAGGCAGAACCTGGTTCGAGTACCTTCGATACGGTGGAGAACTGTGGATACATCCTTGTGCAAACGCCCTGAGCATGTCAGTGAACGGGGAGCAGGATTCGGGTTAGATCATCAGCCTCGCTACTGATTGCAGCAAGGACCACCCGCGGTGCCGGCACCCATTGGACGGGTTGGCTCGCTGGTGGGCTGTAGTCACCAGGCAACGTTCGCGCGCTGGTTCGTGGCGCGGTTTGGCATGACACCCTGGGGCTGGCGGGCCGCGAACTTGAAACGACAGTTCGTTTGATTGAAGACGAGAGGTCGCATCAAAGTCGGATCCTGTTAGAGGCCGGCACCAACGGCCGCTTGCCGCCTTTCAGCGAACACTTGACGGCCCAGCGTCGGATGCCCGCTTATCAGCGATAGTGTTGAGAAACTCTGTAGACCCCATTTCCGGCGAGATTTCAGGGGTACCCGAACCCCCAACCGATCGACGATCGTGCAATACAGGCCGATCTGAGAGGTCGACTTCTGGCAGTCACGGACGGCGACCCGCTCGTATCGAGTTTTTCAACACTATCCAGCCAAACCAGCCCTTCAGGTCGGAGGTGGCGAATGTCCGTAAGGGGCTGCGGCCGTCGCCCCCATTCTGCGCCAGGTTGTCAGCGTGACTCTAACCATCCGGCAATTCGGCGAAGCTCCTTAAAAAGGCCACGCCCGGGTAGGGCGTGGCTCGGTACATCAGAGGTTGCTGCAGTCGACAAAATGCCAGGCGTGATTGTCACGCCGGATCGCGGGGTAGACCGAGAAGAACAAGCGGAAATCCGGCTGGCCGTTCTCTGCGAAGTGGTAGACGACAACGGGCTTTTGTTCCAGTCCCTTTCGTTGGTCCGCCCGGCGCCCGGCAGCGAGCGCAGTAGCACGTCCGTCTCGTCGTCCATTTCGGTGCGACAGTACAATCCGAGCCGCTGCATCGCAGATGAGGTGGGTTGCGCGTTCCGCATCTGCTCACGTAGGACTCGCAGATACCCCTCCGGTCGCAATGTGCGGCCCTTGAGCCGCAGGCCTTCACTCTCGCAAGAGGCCGCGAGTAGGCAGCCGTCCTCGAGCACTTCCTCTAGCCTGCCGATCGCGATGGCACCCCATGACCACGAGCGCTTGTTGTCGAAGCCGTAGCAATTGCTATCGCCACCTTCCGCCAGGACGATGTAGCGATCCTGAGCATCCGGGAACTCGCTACCGTCGACTCTGAAGGTGCGATGAGCATACTCGATGCGGTAGCTCATGCCAGTTCTCCGAATAGGTCGGGCTGCAGGGCGGTTCCGGCCAGTGCGCGCGTCCGGAGTGAAACTGCGCGGGTTGGGTCATTCTCTCGGCATCGTAGTAGCTCCTGGCCGCGAATTGCGCGAACACGCGCCATGCCCGTGGTGAGGCGAGGTCGAATTCGATTCGCCACTGTTGGCCGACTGGATCCGCGGGATACTGAGAAAGCAGGGCATCTATGTCGTCGATGCCCAACTCCTCGAGGAGGTAGCCTCCCTTATTGCAGCGCTCGACGGTGAGGTCGAAGGTGGCGACGCCGGAGACAGCGATCTGCAGGTTCGCTATGCGGGTGTGGCACACCCGGACGGCAGTTCGCCAAGTGGCCAGCTATTTCTCCGGACTCACCTGTTGGCCGTATTGCAGAAGCCGTCCCCGCACGGTAAGGGGTGTCCGAAGCCGGCAGATCAGTTCGATTGCGCTGCTCGCCGGAAGCTGGCGACTAGGATGGCCGGTCAGTGCGGTCAGATTGGTGTGGTGGCCGGTCTGGTCCCAGATGATCGGGAGTTCGGTAGAGGAGCCAGGGTACTCCCCGAATACGTTCCTGGGAAGACGACGATAGCCTGCCGGATTTCGTTGATCATGCAGTGATCCTATTGCAGTCGGACGAACGGCGTAGCTGGGTCGGCAAACGGGCGTGCCGCTTGCGAAGCCCAGACTTGCTTGGCCGGGCGTCCGTAGACGATGACGGCGCCGGTGATTGGCGTGTCTTCCAAGTGCGTGATGCGCGGATCGGTGGTGAGGCAGATGCCAATGCTGGCCGTCTGCAGGCTGTCGAGGGGCTGGCAGTCGCCGAGCTGGGTATTGTTGAGGTCCATCGTTCGCTCCTTTGCGTCATACGACGCAGTTGAAAGAAGCGCAGGGGAAACCCTGTCCCAAGGCGGTTGCCTGGCGAAAGGATTCCGAACGGCCTAGCAGGTGTACCGCCCTGGCGCAGGCCAGGGCGGAGAGGGGTTACGACTTCGGCGCGGGCCTCGCCGAGTCAAAGTAGGCACGTTCGGCGTCGGCGATACGGACATGACCGACGGCGGCGAACAGGGTGCCAAAGTGGCGGACGGCCGCGTAGGCGGCAAAGCGGCGTAGCACTGCGATTTCCTTCAGGGAGGGTTCGCGCGCTACCGCCATTGCGATGTTGGCGATCGGGCTTTGTGCCGGTCGGCGCTCCACCGTGAGCGTCACGCGCGCAAAGGTCTCGCCGTTCTTCTTGATGGTGCCCGAGACAAATCGGTAGGTCTGCGCTTGGTTGTTGATGAGCGCGAGCGCCTTCTCCTGTGTGCATGGGCGCATTCTGCCGGTCCCAACGTCCAGGTGATGGATGTGCAGGGGATGGCCGGTGATGGCCGGATCCCTGGCCTCCAGCACGGCGTTACCCTCACGCTTTGTGATTTCGTCCAGGTCGAGCATGACGAGATGCGTCGCCGTGGCGGTCACGAACCAGAGCATGTCGGTGGCATTCTGCCACTCATCCAGATAGGCCCGATCGTGCTTGTAGAAGTCGTCCTGGTAGTGCTGCAGCGGCTTCAGCGGACCTTCGACGAAGGCACGCATCTGCTCGAAGAGCGTTTGGGACGGGAACCCTCGGGCGTGGATCAGCGCCATGGCGGCATCGTCCTTGGTCCCGAAATATCCCAGAGGCTTGCTGCCCTGCTCGGCGCACCATTGACCGTCTCCGCCAATGAGCGAGCCGGCGCGCAGGCCATTGATCGCGGAGTAGACATCGTAGCGGCCGGACGCGAACTCCTCCAGGCGGAAGATCTGGTTTTGGCCTGCTACCCGCGCGGCGGGTTGAGTTTCGATTGCGGTATTCAACGTTTTCTCCTTCTGCCGAAATCTCGGCGTTAAAAAGGAGATGAGCGCGAAGAGAGGCGCATGCCGATGCCAATTGGAATGGGCAGACGCTCTATGGACAAAGCTGGCGGGGTGCGTTGAGCGGTTGATCTGTCAACGGGTCGGTGTACTGTTTGCTTCCTGCCGCTGTTGCGACAGCTCCAATCATAGCGGCTTCTGCGGCGATTTGGCAGGCGGATTCGGCGGACAGCACGCGTCTCGCGACCGTGGGTTGCGAAACGTTCTAATTGTCGTGCGCCGGGATGCCCTGCAAGGGTATCCGGCGGCGCGATGCGTTGCTTAGAGGGCGGCGTCCTTGAGCTTCTTCAGCGGGCGAACCTTCACCTTGACGGTTGCCGGCTTGGCTGCGAACCACTGGTCTTCGCCGGTGAACGGGTTCTTGCCGAAACGCTTCTTGGTCGCCGGTACCTGGGTGGCCACCACCTTGAACAGGCCGGGGAGGGTGAACTCGCCTGCGCCCTTCTTGTGCACGGCGCTCAGGACCGTGTTTTCCAGATGAGCCAATACGGTCTTCACGGTCTTGGCATCCAGCTCGGTCTTTGCGACCAGGTGGGCGAGCAGGCTGGACTTGTTGAATTTATCCGCCAGTGGCTTGGCGACGGGTGCAGCTGTTGCTGCAGTCTTCTTGGCCGGTGCCGCCTTCTTGGCCGGTGCTACCTTTTTGGCCACAGGCGTGGCGTTCTTCGCGACAGGTTTAGTTTTGGTTGCCATATGGACGGGTACTCGTTGTCGGTTAAGTGAGGCGCCAGCGTGCCGGCGGCATTGGCGCTGCGTGGAGGATAGCAAAATCTAGGCAAACTGTGACCAACCGTCGTGTTTCCAACACTGTTGCAGGCTCGATCAGGCGCCGACGCCTATTCGATCGTGGCGGCGATTCGGTCGCAGGTTCTTGAGCTGACCAAGCCCATCAGCTTGCTGACATCCTCGCTCGAGCGGCCAGCTAGCAGCTGGCGTCGGCAGAACGTGTTTCGCAGGATCCGGGGGCTCATATCGTCCGCCTCGAAATCAATTATCCCGAGCGCTGCGCGCACGATCCTTCCCAAGCTCATCTCCGCGATCGGAATGCCGCTAGGCTTGAGCGAGAACACCAGATCCCCGGAGTAGGGCAGGGAGGCACGGCGTTCGAGCCATGCCGAAAGGATGGGCACGGCGAACGAGTCCAGATGCACGGTGCGGGTGACACGCGCGCCATGCGCAGGAACATGAAGATAGGGCGGCGCGGCCGCGGGCTGCAGGTCGACCACCTGGGCAACTCGGCTCTCCGCGACCGTGACACCGGTTCCCAGGAAAAACGCGACGATTGCTCTGCTGCGCAGCATCGCGAGATCGTCGCCAGCATGCGGCTGAACATAGGCCTGCAGCCGCGCATCGGCGTCTTCTGGGAGGAAGATCGGAGCAGGATCGTCCTTTGGCCACTGACCGTCGCGTACCAATTTCTCGGCAGGATTGCCTTGTCGCACGCCGATGGCTACCAGGTGGCGGCACAGCCGGTCGAGCAGTTTCAGGTATCGCATGCGGGTGGCAGCACTGTAGCTGCTAGCCTCCGGCACCTGCCAGAAGGCGGCGATGTGGTCGGAGCCGAAGGTGGCCAGGGTCTCGTCGACCGCGAACAGGTGCCGTCGGAAGCGTTCGAACATCGCCTCGTGCTGGACGATGGAGCGCGCGGAGAACGGGCGCCGGTCCGCGCCGGCGGCCTCGCGGGCTTGCCAGTCGGCATAGGCGAGGGTCGGATTAGTTAGCCAGAGGCGGTCGATTTGGTTCATTCCAGAAGTTATATACTGAAAGTCGATCTTCGCAACCACCTACCGCCTCTTCGAGGCGGCTGCTGCTTCCAAACGGGCCGGGGGCGAATGCCCGGAGGGGCGTGCCGGGGTCCATCGACGTTTGGTAAGCTCTCCATCTTGCAGTGTTAGCTGGCGCTGGAGAATCCGGAATGCAGAGGATAGAGATGCGATGGCTATGGTTGTGTCCACAAACCTTGAGAAGAGAGATGCGACAGGCCCCTATCGCCCCTTCTCTGCCATTGGTGTCCTAATTTACTAACGTCCAGTTAGTTCTACTGTGTCATAAATTGAACCGACCCTCTATTGAAGCGCAGCATGGGCAAAGCCCAAGGCTGGGCATCAGGTGGAAGCTAAGGTGGTGACGGAGTGTGGTGATCGAATTTGTCACGTGTCGCTGCGCGCGCAGGGCTGCCACGGGGGATGTAATCCGCGGGAAGCGCAGGGACTTGGCGTTCGAGGAAGTTTTTTTACCCCTTCAGAGTTGTCGGCGGTGAGTCGCTCGGCCATCAGGAAGCCATAGGCTGCAATGCTCAGCGTCGCGTGATGGTGGAATCCGCGCCAGCCTCGCCCTTCGTAATGACCAAGACCGAGCTCTTGTTTCAAGTCTTGGTAATCGCGCTCAATACGCCAACGCATTTTGGTCACGAATACCAGTTGTTCAATCAGCGCATCGGCCGGTGCGGTGGACAAGAAGTATTTGGTTGGCTCTGATTCACCTTCAGGCCATTCGACCAGCAACCACTCTTCGTCGCGCAAGGAGCTGCGCCAATAGTCCCGATGTGCCGGGCGAACACGCACGGCCACAAATCGCGACGTAAGGGCAGTGTTGGTGCCCTCCCGCCAAGTCACCGCCTGGAAAGCACTCGCGGGTAAAGTCATAGCCAGGGTCTTCACCGAAACAGGCTCATGGCCCGGTGCGCGACGCAGCAACTTCGGTGGTCTGCCGCGACCGGTGGCTGGTTTAGCCGGCAACGGCGAGATACCCGGCGGCCACACCGTCGTCGTGGAGCGAATCCCAACTGCGTAAAGCATACCCAGCTCGGTCAGGCTTTCGCGAAACCCCGTTTCATCGCCATACGCTGCGTCGGCCAGCACGACCCCGGCAGGCACGCCGGCTGCAATCGCCTCGCGTACCTGCGCCAGTGCAATTTCCGGCTTGGTGGCAAATGAGATCTCGTCTGGCACTCCCGCCTTCTGGCGACGACCGGCATCGTCGGCCCATTCCTTGGGGAGATAAAGCTGATATGCAATGGGAAGGCTGCCTTGCTCCGTGGCCAGCGACAGGCTGACTGCCACCTGGCAGTTGTCCTGTTTGCCAAGCTGGCCGCAATATTGGCGCGCCACACCCACAGAATGTTTGCCTTTCTTCGGAAAGCCCGTGTCGTCAATGATCCAATAACGACCGCTTGGCGCTTGCAGTAAAGGCTGCACCCATTCCCGGACGCGCCTCATCAACGCCGCATCCGACCAATCAGATTTAGAGACGAAGTGGTGCAGCGACTGATGCCGGGCACTGGCATGCAGTGGGTCAACCCGTGCCGCCATCGGTTCGATACTCTTGCGTGACAACGGCAGCATCAGCCCAGTGCAATAGCTTTCCAAGCCGGCCCGGCGATCTGCATGCCCCAATCCTTCCGCCAAGTAGTTCATGTACTCCGCAAATCGGTCGCTCGTGCTCATGCACTCTCCACTTCGAATGAAGAAGTACATATAATGCGCTATTTTTTGTGACACAGTAAGATTAACAGCTGAAATACGTCCCGCGCAACGCGCGAGTTTTCCCGCTCGCGTGGCGACGGCTCTGTTTTTTCCACATCCTGAAACTCAGGCGTAATTTCGTCGGCTTTTCGACCGCCTGACGCCTGTTTTCCGCCCGCTTTTTCGCCTTTATCGCTGCTGCAGGCGGATTTGTCCCAGCGATCGTATCCGCACGAGGTTGTAGGCGGCCATCGTCAACACAAACATCTGGTCGACTCTCTTCAGTCCGCGCACCATCACTTGACGTATGCCACCCACCGTCTTGGCCCAGCCGAAGCCTTGCTCGATCAGCTTTCGCTTTTGCTGAGAGATCGCATAGCCTGCGCTGGCAGCAATCGGATCGGGCACCGCGGAGCGTCGCCCGTTGGTGTTTTGAGCCACGTGCGGCATGACCCTCATCCTCAGGCACGCTTCGACGAACTCCGCTGCGTCATAGCCCTTGTCTGCACCGAGCGGGAGCACCGTGCTTGGATCCTCAACGGCCTGCCGAGCATCGTTGATCATGACCTTGGCGGCCTCGCGTTCTGCGCAACGATCCGCAACTGTCACCATGGCGCCGGCCACCAGGCCATGACGGTTGTCGCTCAGGGTGTGTCCCATGTAGCGCAGTGCACTGGCAGTATTGCCTTTGCGGAACAGTCGAGCATGGGGATCCGTCTTGGACTCGTGGGTCTTGTTGCTCCGCTTACGGCCTTTGAAGTCGCCGCCGTTGTCGTCGTCCTCACCGTCCTTGCGCACAAAGCTCTTGTGGCCAGCCCAAGCCTGGATCAATGTGCCGTCCACGCTGAAGTGTTCGCCGGACAGCCAGCTCTTCTTCTGCGCGATAGCCAGCACTTCGTTGAAGAACTCGATCACCGCATCATGCTTGATCAGCCGTTCTCGATTCTTGGTGAACACCGTGGGCACCCAGACCGCGTCGTCCATGGCCAGACCGATGAACCAGCGAAACGGCAGGTTGTATTGCGTCTGTTCCATGAGTTGACGTTCAGATCGGATGCTGTAAAACACCTGCAGCAGCATGGCCCGCAACAGCTTCTCTGGCGCGATGCTGGGGCGACCGCCCTTGATATCTGCCTCGTACACCTCGGCGAACAGGCGGTCCATCTTTGCCAACGCCTGATTGGCCATGGCGCGAATCGAGCGCAGCGGATGCGACTGGGGGACGAAGTCTTCCAGACGTCGCATGTTGAACGAGCTCAGTGAAAGTATCTGCGCCGCGCATCGAATGTTCAGGGTCGTGTGAGGTTCTCATTTCAACGCATCAACCAGACTTGGCGCTGACTTCCGTCGGAGGTATTTCAGCAGCCTGTTAACGCGCGCTCGTTCGCAAGCGCACGCCTCTCCCGGCCGATACTGAAGTGAACTGGCCCTCCGGCCCCAGCTTGCCGGTGACAAAAATTAGTTCGCAACGTGCAAACGATTGTCCAGCAAGGGCGGGCGCGAACTTAACCGAAATCGCCCGGCGGGCGACGGATTTACCGCCGCAACGGTGACACATTTAGTTCGGTCTACGGGTGAGCAGACCTCCCGCCGTTTTCTTCACCCTCCATGCCAACCGCCTTTCCTGAAATCTCCGGGGCTCAGTCCTTGCGCGAGCGCGCTGACGCTGTCCTGTGGATCAAGTCCCAGATGACCCGCCTCGGGCTGACCTACGAACACCTCCTGGCGGCAGGCTGTTTCGAGGCGCCCGGCGTGGCCGGAGGCCCTGCCACGGGCGTCATCCGATTCCGGGATGCCGATGGGCACGCCTGGAATGGCGTTGGCGAACTGCCAGATTGGCTGCAGCGCCCCGTCAATGCCGGGCAGTCGATTGAGCATTTTCGCCTCAAACGAGAGGAATAGCTTGGGCCGAAGGCCGTTCCCGACCCATCTGAGTCTTTCGGTTCCACACAACCAATGGCAGCAATCTGACGCAATGCAGCCGCTCGGGCGTCGAGGTCAATGGTTGACCACGGGGCCTACTTCCGCAGAACCATCATTAATGGTTGCTCAACACCAATCTCGTCGGCGCTGCCCAACGGATACTGTTGGACGTCATGCACAACGTGGCAAGCGGCTAGAGGAAGCCCAACCGACCCTACGAGCCAGTCAAAGAACATGCGCAACTGGATCCAATCTACAGACCTGCCAGTGCCGGCCTCCGGCGATGGTCCTGGGAATTCTCTGCGAGGGTTCTTCACGCTGTCTCTTGTTGAAACCTGCCGCGCTTGGACGGAACGTGTCAATGACTTTGCGTCACCTGGCTTCATGAATTTACTGTGCCGGGCTGTGGTGTGTTTGGGGTAATGGCCTCCGATGGCGGCGGGTTGATCCAGACTGCTGTGGGCAGCCGCGGTGGTTCAGGGCGACGCCCTTTAAACCTGTTTGGGGACGCCCTAAATGCCACCCCTTTCAAGGTGATTAGACGACACGTCCAGCCTTGATGACACGGGCGGTAGAAACATGCCGCCGTGCTACGCATCCGGCCACATAGCCTTTCTTCTTCGGCGCTTTCGGTCCCCGCGTATGTTTGCGCATCGCGCGGGGATCAACGTGCGTCGCCATCTTGATCAACTCGCGACCGAGCTGAGCTGGGGTGAGGAGGTCATAGGCCTGCCACACCTCGGGCGGCACCGCGATCATCATGCCGGCATAAGTTGCCCGGATTTCGCTGGCGAGGTAATACGGTGAGAGCTCGATGTCGCTGGTATCCAGCTCATGCCGGATTCTCACCGCAGTCGCAATCACGCTCAGTACGTTATACGCGAGCGCCGCCACGCCGAAGGCCAGCAGCGCCGCGCGCGGTTGGCTCAACGAACGAATCTCACTGTTGAGCACCGATTCCAGCCGCTGAAACATATTCTCTATGCTCCAGCGTCGCCGGTATAGCCGGGCGACGGCCTCGGCCGTCAGATGGGCGGCCGGGACATTGGTCAGCAGGCGGATGACGGTGTCACCGTCCTCGGTGGCGCCATCCAGATGTAGCTCGATGCGCCGCAGCACCAGCGGCGCGTTCGATTCATCTGGGATGCTGACCGCTTGCTCGTACACGATGCCGGTTTCGACCCGGCCCATTTCGCGTAACGGCTCCAGCTCGCTGGGGCTCGGATTGCGGCCGTGCTCCCGCACGATGAAGGCGCTGCCGCGACGCTGCCAGCCGGCAAGAATCGCCCGGGTGCTGAAGTTGCGATCGGCGATCCACAGCTCGGCCGGCTGAGCCGATGCGAGCAGGGTTTCCATGATGGCCCGCTCCTGGGCATGCGCATCTTCACAGGGCACCAGATCAACGATCATCGCTGTGTCCGGGTCATAGACGACCAATGACTGCCCCGGCAAGGCCGCGCCCCGAAACCCACGTAATGGTTTCAGGCGCTTTTCGCTCGCCGGCAAATGGCTGCCATCCACGATGCGCAGGCGATAGCCGTCCACCGAGGGCGGCTGCTTGCGCAACATCGGTTGCACGACCGGCCCCAGCCGCCGCGCGCTGCCTTGCACCAGGGCACGAACCAGTCCGGGCTCGGTCCGGCTGATCTTGTCGTACAGCGCGGTGATGGAAACCGGCAACGCCGGACTGGCCTTGGCCGCCGCATGCACCGACGGGCGCAGCCCCACGGCGACCAGTGACATGATTTCCACCGTCGTCGAGAACAATAGCTCCCGCGTGTACTGCGTTTCACGCTCTTGCTCGAACAACTGGTCGATCCAGGCCGGATCAAGGGCGCGTTGCAACCCCAGGCGCGCCATCACGCTGATCGGGCTGTGTTCGAGAAAGCGTTCCACCACTGCGTCCACTATCACGCCATTGACTCCGGTTTCTGTTCGAGAGCACGGAGGGTGCCCTAATTTTCGTCACCTTGAAAGGGGTGGCCCTAAATGCTGTGTCGAGTGCTGCCTGACGGGTGAGGTGCAAGCTCCTGGGCGAGCCCATAATGAACGCTGTGCGGCGTCATGAATCCGATGCCCGAGTGCCGATGCACGGTGTTGTACCAGGCGAAGAATGCCTGGCAGTGGGCGCGCGCATCCTCAATGCAGCCGAAGCGCGCGGGGAAGTCCGGACGGTACTTCATCGTCTTGAACTGCGACTCCGAGAAGGGATTATCGTCAGATACGTGAGGCCGGCTGTGGCTTTTAGTGATGTCCAGGTCGACCAGCAACGCGGCCACCGGTTTAGAGCGCATGCTGGCACCGCGATCGGCATGAAGCGTGAGCACGCCGGGGGCGATATCGTGGCGTGCCACGCTGTCGGCGATGAGCTGTTCAGCGAGCTCCGCGCTCTCGCGCCCGGCGATCAACCAGCCCACGACATGGCGGCTGAAGATGTCCAGGATGACGTAGAGGTGGAAGCACGTCCACCTGGCTGGCCCTTTGAGTTTGGTGATGTCCCACGACCACACCTGGTTAGGCGCGCGCGCCAGCAACTCAGGCCTGACGTAGGCCGGATGGACAAGCTGGTTGCGTCGCTCGCGCGAGCCGCCATTGGCCGCCAGCAACCGGTACATGGTGCGCACCGAGCCCAGGTAGCGGCCCTCGTCGAGCAACGTGGCGTGTAGCGCCGCCGGCGCGGTGTCGGCGAAGCGCTCGCTGTTAAGGGTGTCCAGCAGCACCTGGTTTTCCAGGGCGTCCAGAGCCAACGGTGGCCGGGGCCGGGCCGTGGACCGTGGCAGTGGACCGATGAAGGCCATGCGACGCAGGTGGGCCCGCTGCCGGGCAGGCGTGCCGCGCGGCACGCCCAGGGCATGGCAGGCCGCGCTCGCGCCCAGGGCCGGAGTGAGCTCTTGCACAGCCGCCATTACGGCTTGTCGGTGTCGTCGTCGATCGGATTGCCCAGCAAGGCTGCAAGTTTTTTGGACGTCGATCACCAGCAGCGCCTTGTCGAGTCGCCTCCTGAGATTATCGCGCTCGCGCGTGAGCTGCGCGATGTGCCGCGCCTCGGCCCGAGTCTCGTCGAATTTGGGTCCGCGCTTTTGTGGGGCAAGGGCAGCCAGTTCGGCAGCCTCGCGCTGGCGCCGCCACGTGCTCAAGGATGACGAGTACACGCCTTCATGGCGCATCAGCGCGCCGATCTCTCCGGGCTTGGTGCAGCGGTCAGCCGCCTCCAGTATGCGGCGCTTGTCGGCGTTGGAAAATTGCCTGCGCCGAGCGCGAGCAACGACCTCTGAATCGGTGCCGGACGCTGACGCCAGCGTCGCCGATCCGGGCGCCTCTTCAGTCGCCCTACGGGCTCCTTGCGTTGCGCCCGGATCGGACACATTCTTGACGGCAGCCATCGTTGCCTTGGATGAGTTGTTGACGGTCATACCTACCTCGTTGCTCACTAATCTATCAGGGATAGGTGACACACGTCATATTGGCACGGGGGGAAGTGAGGAGATGGACCTGCAACATCGCTTGCTTGCATTTAATCGCTCAGGAAAACTCGCGTGAGCAGACTACCAAGATGTTAGAGTTCGTCGTTGCTATCGAGACCCATAATGCGAACGATGTCGGCGGAGGGTCGACTAAGGACAGCAGGTACCAACTCCTTAGCCTTCTCCGTGAGGTCAAGACGAGTTGCCCGCGGATCGTTGGCGTGGGGAAGGCGATGAATCAGGCTTAGGCAAGCTCCCGGCAAAGCTCAGACGCCGTCTTACACCGCTCGTGCCATAGAATGCACAAGATAGCGAATTGTACAGACGATACGCCGAACGGCTTTAGATCTTGATCTATCCACGCGCTCAACCGATTGTTTGCCTGGCAGATCAAACTCGCGATGCTGGACCAACGATCGCAGTCAAACGGGTAATCTCTCTTCATTGTAACTTCCCTCTTTAGGGCCCTACAGTCGCTATACTTGTCACACCCAATGGGAGGGCCTGCCGGTGCGATTTAATCGATTAGATTTGAACCAATTGGTTGTACTTGATGCGATCCTCGCTGAACGCAGCGTCAGGCGTGCCGCAGATCGCGTTTTCTTGAGCCAACCGGCTATGAGTAATGCGCTAGCTAGACTGCGTGACTACTTTGATGACGAGCTAGTTCAGCAAATAGGGAAGCACCTGGTCCTCACCCCGCTGGGTGAAAGCCTCGTCAAGCCGGTTCGCGACGTGCTGCTACAAGTGCAGGCAATTACGACCACCCGCCCCAATTTCGATCCCTCTACGTCGACGAGACGGATCACGATTGAGGCATCTGACTACGTGATGAATGTCTTTCTGGCGGACGTGCTGCAACTCGCTTGGAAAGAAGCACCGAACATGCAGTTTGACCTTCGCTTGATCAGTACCCAGTCTCACGAGAACCTCGACAGCGGTGAAGTGGAGATGCTGTTAGCACCGGAGTTCTTTGCGTCGAAGAATCATCCATCAGAAATCCTATTTTCTGACACGTTCTCCTGCGTGGTTTGGAACGGTAACCCGGAGATCGCTTCTCGACTAACTAGGGACAAATACATGGCAATGGGCCATGTAGCGGTCCAATGGGGTTCAGGACAATTGGTATCAGCAGAGGAAGAGTTCATGGCGAAGCATGGATTTCTGCGACGGCGCGAGCTTGTTGCGCCAAGCTTCACGGTGCTTCCACGGTTAATTGTAGGGACGAACCGCATAGCCACCATTCAGACCAGACTTGCAAATGCCATGTCTGAGATCTATCCCATGCGGGTACTGCCATGTCCGGTCCCTACACCGCAGATCGTCGAAATGGTGCAGTGGCATAGGTATCAGGAGCGGGATCCAGCCATCACCTGGTTTAGGGGACTACTCATGCGCGTCGCCCAGTCCTTTGGCACCACATCCATAGCAGCCAGCCAACGTAGCGGGAAGAGAAAGGCCGCGCCCCCGAAGGACCATTAGACGGAGAGGCGCAAGCCGCTTATGGTGCTTCCGAGAGGGTTTCAGGGCGATTCGGTCCTAGCCGGTCACAAGTGCGTGCCCCCGCCAAGAGAATCTCGAATGCCAGGAAAGAAGGGACCTCTCAAGGGTGCTGGAAAACACCAGAGCCCCTCTTTGCTATCCCGGATGCTTAATCTGGAAGGCACCTGGACCAGTGAACTTCACCTCCAGGCCTTGGCTCGCCAACCAATCAGCGGCCTGCTGGTGCCTTTCGAGCGTTCGTTGAACCGATGGACGCTTCGCCAACTCATTGTCGTGCCGGTCGAAATGGAGGTAAGGAGACGTATCAAAGTCCGTCCCAGCGACGCGGAACCAGACCCAGTTCAGGTATGCGTCAACGATCGACCATTTGTCCCCGTACCACCATTGGTTCTCGGAAAGACGATCATCTATCAAAGCGAAATTGGATCGCATCGTGTCCTCTGCCATGGCAAATACGCGGGGCATCGCTTCCGGTATGTCACAGAAGTACTGTGGAACCCTCAGCCTCGTTACTAAGGGATGTAGCGTGGCTGAGCAGTAGGCCAAATCTGACACAATCTGGGCAGATGCATACGAATCGGCTACCTGGGGAAGCAGTCGTGCTTCTGGGAAACGTTGCGCAAGCCACGTCAATATCGCGATGTTCTCGCTTAGCGGAACTCCGTCAATAACCAGCAAAGGTACCTTGCCCTTCGGGTTCAGCGAGCGATAACGTGCTGTGAGATGGTCTCCCCGTACAAACGAAACGAGCTCTGTCCCGTAAGGGTGGCCGATCTCCTCAAGCGCGATCATGGGCACTCTGGCGCAAGTATGTGGTGCGAAATGCAGAACAATCTGCGTCATTTGAATCTCCTCGATAAGCCAATTAAAATAGGTCGGCACATTATCCGACCGGTCTCTAAGTCTTAAGCGAGCTAGTACTCGTTCATCAGCTCAAGGATCGCGCTATGAAGCAGTTCCCCTGGCTTGGCGTTCGGATTCTCCTCCCCACGCCACTCCTCTTGCTCCCAGGCGGAGATCTGGTTGCAGGATTCGTAAACGAACCGTGCTCGCGAGAATCTGCGCCGCATGAAGTCGCTCAAGGCATCCTGTAAGGGTGTGTCGTTTGCAAGCAAGTCACCGAGCAGAACGGCGTCTTCGATCGCCATCGCCGCGCCTTGGGCGAGATGGGGTGTGGCCGCGTGTGCTGCGTCGCCGATCAGAAGGACGCGCCCCTTGTTCCACGGCGCAGGCATTAGGATGGTTTCCATCGGCTTGTAAACAACGCCGGCAGGATCTGTGATGAGTTCTCGAAGGTTGGCGATTAGGCCTGTATATTCGGCTAATCGCTGCCGCATCTTGTCTGCCAGTAGTTCCTTTTCCATCCAAGGATTACCGGGCTCCGCAGTCACCAGAAGCATATACATCTCGCGGTCGGACATTGGGACCAAGCCGACTTTACTGTCTGGGCCAAAGAACAATTCGCCCCAAGCAACATCCGATACTCGAGGGAGGTTGTAGCGCCAAACAGCTTGTCCGATGAACGTCGGCTGATACTTCTCGCCAAAGACCATTCCGCGAACTCGAGAATAGATGCCATCTGCACCGATTACCAAGTCATAGTTTCGGGAGGTTCCGTCAGGGAACGTCACGTGGACCCCATCCTCATCTTCATGAATCGCATCGACGGTAGTTCCAAGGGTGACTGTGGCGCCAGTCGCCAACGCACTATCCGAGAGAATTTTGTGAAGGCGTGGCCGGGTGATGCCATTGTTCTCAGGGAAGAGCGGCGCCGCTGCGCTCGTCGACCTCGCGTCCATTAGGTGATTGCCGTCCTTGTCATGGATACGCCATCCCGCGAAACCGGCACCCACCTTTACGCATTCCTGTGCAAGTCCAATACGATCCAGTGCGCGAAGCATATTGTTGGGTTGAATAATACCTACCCCGTAAACAGACCACTCTGGGTTCAGCTCTACCATCTCAACTTCGATTCCCTTGCGCCGTAGTGCGATCGCAGCAGTTAGGCCGCCAATCCCGGCACCTACAATGAGTGCCTTCTTAATAGTGGGCATGTTGATCCTCCGGTCCTCTTTTTTGCCTTCGTGTGAAAAATTGAATGGCGGTGAAACGTTAGTCGTCCTTCAACTTTCCATCTTCGAGATACTTGAATTCCCACGCTGGCGATTCTTGCAACCAAGCCGGAAGATTGTGAACATAGTGGGCGAACGCAAACAGTGGTACTGGCCATTCACGGGGAACCCAACTGTCGTCAATATAGTCACCGTCCGCGCCGTACTCGGCCTCTCCGCCTGCGGGGCATGGAATGTAGTAGAAGAGCGCCGAATCGATTCGATGGCGGCCCAAGCCCCATTCGGACTTTTGCCATCCCTTGCGGTCCATGTGGTTTGCGCCAATCATGATTTCATCAATGTCCTCCACTCCAAAGTTCGCGTGATGGAAGCACGGATTGCCGTCCATCCCCGGCGAATTCGCGTTGAGGAGAAAAAGACTGTGATGGCTGTTGCTACCGGCAGCACGACAATAGATTCCGAAGTGATGCTGGTAGTCGGATAGTCGGAAATGAAGCCGATCACGGAAGAAATCAAACGACCTCCGGAAATCCTTCACAGCGAATACAACGTGCTGGATAACTTTCGGGCGAGCCCGCGTTCGCCACTTCCTATGAGTATTGAGCCGTCGGATGACACCTGGTGCGTTGATGACATCTGGCGCATTCACAACAGGTTCCTTCTTGAAGACCTGTAGCCCCAGTGGCAAGCCGCAATCGCTCAGGAAATGAGCCACGCCATCATCCGTGTACGTGATGTCGCGATCGCTGGATAGATCATCGATTAACAAGCTAAGTTCGTCGTAGGAATCGACGCCCCACACGACTTCCCGAACGCCGGGCCCCACGAGCGCCGAGGCCGGAAGGCGCGGGTCTGACAATGCAAACAGCACAACAGTCGAGCCTTCATCAAGTTGGAACGTCGAACTGTTTGAGTCGCTTTCGCGTAACGGGAGACCGAAGTCGAGGAAGAATCGGGTACTCAACGCAATGTCTTCCACTCCGTAGACGAGCGACTTAATACCATTGATCGGCATAGAGATCCTGTGAATTAGCTGAAACAACGCAAGCGGGATGCGCGTCGCCGGCGATCCTTGTGGGAAGCCGGCAATCGAGCGAAGGCCGTGTGCAGGCTGTCGCTTAGAGCCGCGGTAGCCAGTGAAGGTATGCGCACATCATGAAGTTGTCTCCTGTGGCGTCGTTACCGGTGCGGTCGGCGCGCGTTCTGGGTGACTACATGATCGACTGACTCTAGACGTTTCTCAACTTGATTGTTTCAATATGGTTGATTCATGGCATGAATCTATCAGGCCTGTGAATGATTTCTGTTGGTCAACGATACGGCGCGTTACATGCGAACACGCTGTGCGAGTCGCGAGACATGATGGCTTCCTCCGATATCAGGAAGCCCTACACGCAAATCCCAAGACGATGCCAAACGGGGCAGCGACACGAGCTGCCGAGCAGGTGCATCTGCAAAGATCACAGACCTGGCCTCGCCGCCCATCCCACGATGCATTCATTTGCTGAATGTATGGGATTCAAAGAATCAAGTTGAGAAAACGTCTATCGGATCCGATCATTGCCGTACAGGTCCGGCGTGATTGCGCTTCGTCGCTGTAGTCGGGGAGGCGTGGGCACTGCGGAGCCATAGCGGTTTGTGTCGCCCGCAGCGTCCAAAGGTCGCAGAACTTCGGGATGTTTGCGTTGCTGCGGGCAACTGCCTCTCGCGGCTCTGAACACGATCACTTCGTTGACCACGAATTTCGGAGCCTGGGTGCGACGAGACTGTCGCTCATTAGGTCCGGTCTTGGCTTGAGCAAAAAAGTGGACTCTATGCCGTTCAAGCTTGAGTAGTTGTAGTTGGCAATAAAGTCTATTCCCAAGGAGACGACGTGAACAAGGTAATTATCAGTTGCGCGGTGACGGGGGCCCTTCATACACCGTCGATGTCGAAGTATCTTCCCCTCATACCCGAACAGATCGCAGACCAGGCCATCGAAGCTGCGGAAGCAGGCGCCGCAATCTTGCATCTGCACGCACGCAACCCAGTTGACGGTCGTCCAACAGCCGACCCTGCGGTATTCTCGTCGTTCGTTCCGCGGATTGCTGAGAGTACCGATGCCGTAATCAACATTACGACAGGTGGCAGCACGAGCATGACTCTGAAAGAGAGACTTGCTTACCCGCTCATTGCCAAGCCAGAGATGTGCTCGCTGAACATGGGTTCGATGAACTTCTCGATTCATCCCGCCGCCAAGAAGATCAAGGAATGGCGGTATGAATGGGAGCGGCCGTACATCGAGGGAACGGAAGACATCATCTTTCGAAACACCTTCCGTGACATCGGCCAGATTCTTCTTGAGCTTGGAGAGGGGTGTGGGACGAGGTTCGAGTTCGAGTGCTACGATCTTGGCCACCTCTACAACCTGGCGCATTTTGTGAGCGAAGGACTGATCAAGCCACCGCTTTTCATCCAATCCATATACGGCGTTCTGGGTGGGATGGGTCCGGATCCGGAGAACCTCTCGATCATGCGTACGACGGCTGATCGGCTGTTTGGTCGGCAAAACTACCGATTCTCAATTCTTGGTGCCGGGCGCCACCAAATGCCCCTCGTTACGCTCGGAGCGATCATGGGCGGCAACGTTCGGGTTGGCCTCGAGGATAGCTTGTATCTAGGACGAGGAGAGTTGGCGACGTCGAACGCCGAGCAGGTTCGCAAAATCCGTCGAATTCTCGAAGAACTGTCTATCGACGTTGCAACCCCGGATGAGGCTCGCGAAATGCTGAGCTTGAAAGGGCGAAGCTCGACGTCGTTCTAACCCTGTCCTCTCGACACACGATTCGCGCCGGATCAGTTGGTACGGCCGAGAACGTTGCTATATAAAAGTGAAGACCAAAAATGATTGAATATTTTCCGAAGAACTACGTGTGGAATCTTTCCGCAAATCTCGCGTTGGCGATGGGGGGCAATATCGGAGAGGTTGATGCAATCTGCCGGCAGATTGTCGATTCGTCCGAACTCTCCGACAGCGAGGGTACGGAGAGCTTTTTCAACGCGTGGTGCGAACAGGCGGACCGTCTCGTCGAACTCGCCGCTGATGACTTGAAAAAGGATTGCCGCCTCAGCGCGGGAGCGAAGTTCGGTCGGGCGTCGACATACTACCTAACGGCCGAGCGCATGCAGAACCGGGACTACGAGCCACGCAAGGCCGCCTACGCAAAGATGTTGGATAGCTTTGCAAAGTTCACAGTGCTCCACGAGGAGAACTGCGAGCGGGTAGAAATTCCATTTCAGGGCACAGTTCTCGCTGGGCTATTCGTAAAGGCCAATCGAGCGGACGGCTCGCCTGCTCCGTGTATCGCCCACTTCAATGGCCTGGATAGCACGAAGGAGATGATCTATGGATCCGGCATCGCGCAAGCCCTGGCCCGTCGTGGAATCTCCACCCTGATGGTAGATCAGCCTGGTGTAGGTGAGGCCCTGCGTCTGCGCGGACTGCATGCAGTCGTGGAGAGTGAAGTGTGGGGAAGTTCCGTAGCTGACTATCTGCAGACTCGTGAGGATGTCGATCCTCAGATGCTCGGAGTCAGCGCCTGGTCGCTCGGCGGTTACTATGCACCGCGCGTGGTGGCATTTGAGAAACGCTATCGCCTCTGCGTCGCATGGGGAGCCAACTACAACTGGGGGAACTCCAGAAGCGTCGGCTGGCCCGTGAAGGCGATCGCCCGGTACCGCACTATTGGGAGCACGTGCAGTGGGTCTGGGGGAAGAACGATCTCGAGGAATTCATATCATTTTCCTCCCGAATCTCCTTGGAGCATGTAGTCGACAAAATTACCGTGCCATTTCTCATTACGCACGGAGCACACGACCGTCAAATTCCGCTCGAGTACGCACATTCTCAATACAACGGCGCGGTGAACAGCCCAAAGCGTGAACTGAAATTCTTCACCCAAAGGGAAGGGGGCGTCGAACATTGCGCTGCGGACAACATGACCAGCACGCGAGACTACATCGCCGATTGGGTGAGCGAGACTTTTGCTGAGGCCGGAGCTTTGGGAGTTCGGAAATGAGCAAGACATTCATTGATCTTTCAATCTTCCTGGAAAATGACGTCGTTTCCGATCCGCCAGTGTATCGGCCAAAGATCGAATACGTTGATCACACCAAGTCCCTCCCTGAGCTCGTTAGCTTCTTCCCTGGGCTCCTGCCGGAAGACCTCCCCGATGGAGAGGCTTGGGCAATCGAACGGATTGAGCTGATTACTCACAACGGCACGCATCTTGACGCTCCATATCATTTTGCATCGACGATGGACGGAGGCAAACGGGCAATCACCATTGACGAAGTTCCCCTGGAATGGTGCTTTCAGCCTGGCGTGAAACTCGACTTTCGGAAGTTCCCTGATGGCTATGTGGTAAAGCCCGAGGATGTCGAGGCTGAGTTAGCGCGAATCGGACATGAACTGAAGCCTCTGGAAATTGTGGTGGTAAATACGTCAGCCGGGATGCGATACGGAGCGGACGATTATGTTAGTGCGGGCTGCGGGATGGGCGCAGCCGCCACGCTCTATTTACTTGAACGCGGCGTACGAGTGACGGGCACCGACGGCTGGAGCTGGGATGCCCCATTTGTCCATACAAGGACGAAGTTCGCGGAGACAGGTGATTCCAAATTGATTTGGGAGGGACATAAGGCGGGACGCCAAGTCGGATATTGTCACCTAGAGAAACTCCACAATCTGGAGGCCCTTCCGGCGAACGGATTTACGATCGCCTGCTTTCCTTTCAAAATTCGATCCGCCTCCGCGGGCTGGACTCGCGCAGTGGGAATATTGGATAACTGATTATTAACCAAGAATAACGTGCGATAAGTCGCATAAGAGAGATCGAAGAGAATATTCGCAAAACCGGGAAGCGGCTGTCGTTGGAAAGGGCGTTAAATGTCAATCTCGAAAGGGATCCCTGCGCACGTTGGTCGAGAGGCGGTTTTCTGCTAATCCGACAAGCAGTATTCATCAGTATAAAAGGCGGCGTTCCAAGCGCTAATTCTACGTATGCGTGGAGGCTACCCGCTTTTCTGGCTCGATCTCTTTATTTTTCTTCAGACATGGTGACGGCCAGTGGCGAATATATCCGCCTAATCACCGGAGCCAAAGCCGGCGTTAAACAGCAACCAGGATGATTAAAAATATAAAAATAAATAATATTATTATTTTGGAGACAGAGATGAATTGGACGACTGTGGTGAAGAGCCTCGCGCTGTGCGGTTGCCTTGCAATTCCTGGTGTAGCGCTCTCCACGGAAAATGGACAGCAACACTATCCGATCGGCCTCGATACAGTTCTAAACGGAATTGTCCCAGCGCTAGGGGAAACGCAATATTATCAGTACACGGTATTTTATTCGGCCAGCAAGTTTGCGGGGTCGAGCGGGCAAAGTGCCGTTCCCAATTTCCAAGCTAACACGTTCGCAACTGCGCCCCGTGTGCTGCATACGTGGGGCAAAACACTCGGTCCATTCACGGTAACCTCGGGATTTGCACTCACCATTGTGCATCCGCAGACAAGGTTGCCTTCTGGAAGTGATAACAGATGGGGCCTAAGTAGCCTTACGGTTCATGCAGCGAATATTGGTTACTCTAATCCGGAAAAGACCTTTTTTGGATTGCTCGCTTTAGATTTTCAACTTCCTATTGGTTCATACGATCCAAAGAGGATGGTAAATACAAGTTCCAATACGTATGCGTTTCTCCCAGGGTTCAAGTTTACATTGTTCCCAATCCCTGGCGCCGAGGTGTCTGGAACTTTCATCTATGAAATTAGTTCCCGCAACAATGCGACCGGATACCACTCAGGGGATGTCGCCGTGGTGGACTGGATGGTTGGGTATTCAGTCTTCCCGAATCTTCAGTTGGGCGTGCAAGGATATATGCTGCAACAGGTTACCGACGATTCAAAAAATGGGACGGCATTGCCGGGCGATGGATTCCGCGGGCGTGCGTACGCTATTGGCCCACAGGTGCGATTCAATTTTACAAAGCGGTCAGGAATTGTATTGAAGTGGCAGCACGAATTCGAAGTGCACAACCGTCCGAAAGGCGACAGAATCTGGCTTGAGTTTACGCTGCCGCTTGATCTATGAGTCGAAATAAAGGATGGATGGGAGGCGCGTCAAGATATTGATGAGATGACGCGAATCCTCAATTAAAGATCGTTGTATTTGTTTGATGAATTATAGCGTAACCGCAGATGGCAGAAGATCGTTTAGTCAAAGAGGGTATAGAGCATGCATGGTTTTGATTTTGACCTATTCGTGATTGGCGGAGGCTCCGGTGGAGTTCGTGCCAGTCGTATTGCGGCCTCGCACGGAGCCAGGGTTGGCATTGCTGAAGCATATCGGCTGGGCGGTACTTGTGTGATCCGGGGCTGTGTTCCGAAGAAGCTCATGATGTATGCGTCTCAGTTTCGGGATGCATTCGAGGATGCTCTGGGATATGGGTGGAGCATCGAAGGGTCATTTGCTCACGACTGGCCCCGCATGGTTACTGCTAGGGACAAGGAGATTGATAGGCTAGAAGGCATTTATCGAGAGCTGCTCGATAGAGCTGGTGTCGTAGTGTTCCCAGGTCGAGCGGCACTGGACGGTCCCAACCGTATCTACGTCGATGATCAGCTTGTCACTGCGAAAACCATTCTTATCGCGACCGGTGCTGCACCAGTTAGGCCTGATATCCCCGGCGCGAATTTCATGGCAACGTCTGACGACATCTTCAGCCTACGTAAAGCCCCAACCCGTGTAGCGATCGTCGGAGGAGGTTACATTGCTTGCGAGTTTTCGGGGATTTTGCGCGGCCTGGGGGCGCAGGTTGCCCAGCTTCATCGAGGCAAGCAAATCCTCCGGGGTTCGACGATGAACTAAGAGACCACCTCGCGGACCAGATCATTCGGAGAGGTGTTGACCTTCGTTGCGAGATCCAGGTTACGGCCGTTGAGCGCGCGCACGATCACTTTTCCGTCTACTTGTCTGATGGCTCGACCCTGGACGTCGACACTGTAATGATTGCCGCAGGGCGCCAATGCGCCACCAGCAACCTCGGGTTGGACACAGTCGGCGTAGAAGTCGACGGTGATGGAGCAATCAAGGTAGATCAGTTTTCCTGCACGACGAACCCTGCCATTTATGCGGTCGGCGATGTGACAAATCGCATCAATCTTACGCCCGTCGCCGTCCAAGAAGGACATGCGTTTGCAGATACGGTGTTTGGTGGACGACCGCGAGCAGTCTTACATGAAAACGTCCCCAACGCAGTCTTCAGTCAGCCGCAGGCAGCTTCCGTGGGATTGAGCGAGTCAGAGGCGAAGGCGGCGTATCCATATATTCGGGTCTTCGGTAGCTCATTCCGGCCAATGACAGCAGCGTTGTCGTATCGAGATGAGCGCGCGCTCATTAAGCTCATTGTTGACGCTAGCACCGACAAAGTGCTCGGTGCACATATCGTCGCTTCCGATGCCGCTGAGATCATTCAAGGTTTAGCGATCGCGATTAAAGCCGGGGCAAGAAAGGCTGATATGGACGCGACTATTGGCGTCCATCCGACTATTGCTGAGGAGTTCGTTACGCTGCGTGAAGCACGGTGAATTTCGGCGACGCACCGGCGGCGGTTCTTTGCAAGCGCCGCCGATGTATGCTGCTTTTCAGAAGCTACTATTAGATTCTTCGATTTAATCATACAGAAGCGATATCGCCATGGAAAATTACTCATTTCTAGCAATCTCAGGAAGCCTCCGCTCGCAGTCATTTTCGACGGCGGTGCTTCGATCGTTGAGTGAACGTGTGCCGGGCAACGTGCAGATCGAACACGCTGCAATCGGTCAACTGCCATTCTTCAATCAGGATATTGACGATGATGAGAGGCGCCCCACCGAGGTGGCTGCGTTCAGATCGTCAGTGGAAAGCAGTGACGGTCTAATCGTCGTCACGCCCGAGTATAACGGTGGTTTGCCCGGAGTACTGAAGAACGCCATCGACTGGGCGTCGCGCCCGGCCTTTGAATCACCCCTAAAAGGAAAGCCGGTGGTGTGTATTACGGCGTCACCTGGTGCAGCCGGCGGGATCCGGGCCCATGCGCACCTGCAGCAGCTATTTGCGGCCACATTGGCCAATCAAGTCGTCATGCCTCCTGTAGCAATCGGCGGCATCGGCGGCAAGGTCACGAACGCGATGCTGACAGATGAGACTTCACTGAACTTCGCCCTTGCAGCGGTGCAACGCCTTCTCGAGATGGTGAACTGCCACCGAGCGGGCGCCTGAGGAATCCAGGGCTAAGTCATGGGCGGGGAGGCCAGAGGGTGATATTGAACGCCTCCTGGCTGCTTCCCACCTTCTACTTTGGACGCATGCTTCTGTAGACGATGAGAAATTAATATACGAGAGTTTGGTGCCCGCGGTCGATGCGGGGCAGGCGCAGCCAACCCGGCCGCGCGCTCTCGTAAACTATCTGGGAAAGACGCTGGCAGACCTTTGGCACTCGTCAACATCGGCTATCTCGGCGGCCGATGTACACCTCGTAGCGGCCATACGCTTTGCTGCTGAGAATGACGGTTCCTGGCCGGCAAGGGACCTCCGTCGGTGGCGAGCCGACCGGGTTGTATTCAAGCGTACGATCCGGCGCTAAGGGCAAGACACGAACTGGCGCTGTTCCACAGTTTGAAGGTGTCTGGCTAATCTGATCAGCAAGCTCCGCTGAAATGGAAGGAGAAAGGGGCTGACCTGCTGCAAAACTGCCAGTATCAAAGAAAATCCGTGTAGTTTGGATTGACGTAGCACAGGCAACGGTTGCTCGACGAGTAAAGGAAGTTGGTGCCAGACGTCGGCGACTATCCCAATTGGTGCGCAGGATGTTTGGGGGAGGCTGGCTACAACGCCAGACGTGTTCTTTAGCATGTCGTGCGCCGTCCTTAGCAACTGCTATGGAACAACTCGCTTGCATGCTGCTGTAGACGGATCGGGGCTCCACGGCTAGAATTTGGTCCGGGTGCCCACCCTACTTGCACACGAGTAAAAAAAGGCGTTGCTTCCGTCATTGCAGACCTCTCTTTGAGCCTCGTCGTCGGGGACTTAAACGTGTGCGCCTGACCCGAATTCGGCGTGGCGTTGAGGAAGGTTCACTATGACGATCAAGGAACTCGCGTATACCGCGCAGCACCATCTCCAAGCCACCACCGGCACGAAATTCAAACGTGCCCACATCTACGAACTGCTGGCCGCAGCTTTTGGCTTTAATTCCTATGCAGCTCTCTGTGCAGAAGCCGTTTTTACCAGGCAGTCGCTGTCAAGTCGGCGTCCAGCAAATTTTGGCGAGCATCTGAGGCGTCGTTGCCTAGCGATCGGCTACCAGGGTGACACGACATCAAAGGTAGCTATCGCGCTTCCGGCATTGTTGACCGAGCAACGAATCGGGATTGTCTCGATTGAGGATCTGATCGCCTGCCTGCGGGACGAGTCAGGGTACGGTTCATTCCCTGACGAGGAGCAAGGGAACGAGAACGAAGTCAGGTGGTGGACGTCCTCGGACGAATTGGTCTCACCACTCATGGTCGATGGTCTCAACGCGGCAGCGAACAACAACCATGCTGCCGCTCACTATGCGTTGGCGCTGATCCATGCCCCAACTGAAGGCGAGCTCGATGCCCCAGAAGTCGGCAGCGACTACTGGTATAAGCAGGTCAGAAACGGACGTGTTCTGATGGGTGTGGAACAGGAATGGGCGGACGCTCATGCGGCTCGTTTGGCAAAAGACGAGAAATTTGCGCTGCATCTGCGAGAAGCAGCAAAGCTTGGGCACCAAGAGGCAGTGTTGGTACTTGCGGATCGTTTCGACGACCCCGCGTTTTTTGACCAGGCGACCGGGGAAGTGAACGCCGATCCTTCAGGGCTTGCCGATATTGCGGAGCGCATGGGACGACCGGAGGATGCAAGGAAGTGGTTAACGGAGGCGGCGAAACAGGGCGACACCGACGCCATGCTCAAGTTGATCGAGAACCATGACAGCGAAGACCTGCAACGATGCTGGACATGGGTGTATCTCGCGGAACTGCTCGGTAACGATTTGACGAAGGATGACTACGTAGCCATCCACGAGAATGGATCACCTTATGACGACGACATTGGCGGCCCATTGTTTGTCGATGGCCGGGATGGGGTGAAACTCGAACCAATAGGCGAGGAGCAAGGCGCAACTGCTCGCCGCATTGCAAGAGAGATTTTCGAGGCCATCCGGCGGCTGCGGAACTCGCCCGACTCGTATCGCTGAGTTGGAAAGGGCGACCGAGCGGACAGCGCCCTTGCCCCGTCGGTTGCCCATGCTGTAGGGGCAACCGACGCAGCCGGCCGGCATGGGCGGCCCCTCATGATAGAGATGGCAACATCGAGCGAAAGTTCTGAGAGGCAAGAAATGGTTCTTCGCCGATCCGCGGGGTGACTGAGGGTCGCAGAACGACCCGAAGCGGTTGCTGTGCTCCGAGCGGCCCCTGAGGCGGCTTCCAGACGCCCAACCGATATCCGGCTGTCGGATCGAGCCCCAGGAATATGGCGCCTCCCGCAGCGCCCTTACGTGCTTGGGGCACATGCGGGAGGATCGTGCCGGCCACCAGCACCATGACCACGCCGCCCGCCACACCTGAGATGAAGCGCCAACTGAAGTACCAGAGAAAGGACAGCGGAGAGGATGACGTGCTGGATAAGGCCTTGATGCTGTTCTGGAGCAAGGGCTACGCGAATACGACTATGCAGCAGCTTGCGGAGGCGACAGGCGTGCAGCGTGGCTCGCTCTATAACGCGTATGGCGACAAAGAGACCCTGTTGTTGCGGGCCTTCAGGCTTTACCGTGAAAAGTATGTCGGCCAGATGCGCCAGGCGCTGGGCGAGGCGCGGCTACGGGAGTCGTTGCGGAAGTTCTTCGGCTTCGTCATTACGTCGATGACGAGCGGGACGCCGACGCGTGGTTGCCTTAGTACGAAAACCGCGGTGGGTTCGGAAGATCTGGATGGCGCGATTCAGATCGTACTCAAGGACCTGCTGGACGATATCGAAGCCGCGATTTTGAACGGCTCTCACGCGCTGACGTGGAGGGACAACTTGCGCTGCCGGCACGCCAGGCCGCTCGGCTAATCGTCACGATGACACGTGGCCTGGTCATCATCGAGCGTATCTATCACGACGAGAAACGTATGCGCGCAACGGCGGATTCGCTGCTGACATTATTGCTGCGGGACTGAGAGCCCACCGGCGCGCCGGCCTATGTAGCGGCCAAGTTGTCTTACCCAAATGCGCGCCGTTATGCATTGCAAATGCTTCATGGGCACGTGAAGGGCAGCAATAGGCGGCGGCGCGGGTCTTCGGCATCGATTCTGATGAACATCAGCGTTAGAACGCGCGGAAACGGCCGGAGAACGGACACCGAGCAAATTCCAGGTTGAGGTCCGTTGCTGGCCGGTCTCTACCCTCGACGAACCCACGCATGGTCTTCTTGGCGCCAGAGACGACTTCCGACCCTTAACTGCCGGTCGCCTGCCGCCAACGAACCTGCCGCTTCCACGGGAACAGAGCGCCATCGCTACAACCCCATTGCCCTCGTCAAAAACGCTTTTACATCAGCCTCGGATTTTCTGCCTTGATCGAGACTGGAGCCGGCTGAGACGCCTCGAGCAATGCAGCGCCTGTATTCAGCGTCCATAGCCTGGAAGCTGGCATATTTCTCGCCGGTCAGCAGTCGGTAATACGCATCGTGCCGAACGTCGAGGATAGCCTGGGGACAATCGCGGAGCGTCGTGGCCCCGGGAAAGTACTTGAAGTAGACGTGCGTATTGTCGAAATCGTGATAAGCCCCGGGGTACATGTGCACCTCCACCGACTGCCCATCTCGCTTCATGGTGTCCGCGACATTGAGGCACGGCTGCGCTGGTGTGTAGTCATCTTTCTCGCCCACGGCCAGCATCAACGGTGCCCCTGTCAACGGAGGTGGCGGGACCTCCCACCAGAGTTGAGTGCATCCGGGGTAAAAACCAATCAGCGCAACGAACCGTGTATCGTCGTCGATGACACCTTTATGGAACGATTCGAGCACCAGATCCATCGCAACGTGCCCACCCCGTGAAAATCCGATCTGCCCGATTCTTCGCGGATCGATACGCGGATCGGTACTCAGCAGTTTCAAGGCAAATAGCGCATCGGCGTCATTGGCGGCGGGGCTTAATTGCGACTGGTCATTCATGGTGCCAGTTATCCCGCGTCCGCCAAACGAGTCGACCACGAACGCTGCGATTCCCATCTTGTTGAACGCACGTACCCAGCGGTCGATGTCCTTTTCCTGTACGCCCGCCGACCCGTGGGAGATCACCATGGCGGGAACTCTGCCTTCGACGCTCTCGGGCATGTACAGCATGCCCCAAACGGTCGTTGGTTTTCTGTCGTACTTACGATGGACTAGCTCCCATTTGCTCTTCGGGGTGACGCTGTTGAAATAGATTTTCCCAGACGGCCCGGAGGCGAGGTTGTTGTAGATTTCATGAGACAGTACGGGTAACGCAACCGCTGCGGCCAGGCCGATCGCGAACACCTGACGCAACAAGCTGATTTTTAACAGGCACCTCATGAGCTTTTCGCGTGGTCGTATCGGAACACTGATTGTCGATCACCCGGCAGCTCTTGTCGAATGACTCCTTCTGGCCGAACTCGGACCTCGGTCAGCAGCTTCCTCTGGGGCCGGATGGCACTTCCTTCGAAGGCAGCTATCGGCCTGAGGATTCAACCGGACATTACAACTTAGCCGCTACAGTCCTAAAAAAGCACAATAACTCTTATGTTAATTCGAGGAGGGCTGCAGGCATGCTGGATTCCGACGCTTGGCAAGCGCACCAGCTTCTTTGTCCTGGGCGGAATCGGAGTCGCGCCATCGCCGTGGCGCTGGCATTTCTGAAGGAAGACCGCGGCCCGGCCACGGCGCAGGAACGCGGCGCGCCGTTCCTGCAGCAGGTGCGTGCGGTGCTGGGCGTAGTTGGCGGCAACCCGGCGCTGCGCTTCACCATCGTCGGCTTCGTGCTGGTGCATGCCGTGTTTGCCGCGCTCTCGTTCACCCAGCTCTGGATGGTCAACGAGCGCGGCATGGACGGCGCCGGCATCGCCACGCGGATCGGCGTGCTGCAACTGCTATTCGGCACGCTGGGCTCCCTGGCGGGCGGCATCCTCGGCGACCGCCTGGCCCGCAAGTTGCCGGGCGGCCATGCCAGCTTCATGGCGCTGCTGGTGGTGACCTGCGCGCCGCTGATGATCGCCTACCGCTTTGCGCCGGCGGGCTCCGCGCTGTTCTATGCCGGCATGTGCACGGGCTTCTTTCTGCCGCTGGCGCTCTATGGCCCGGCCAATACGGCGATTACCGGCATAACGCCGCAGAAGATGCGCTCCACCATCTCCGGCTTCAGCATGCTGTGCATCAATGTGTTCGCGATCGCCATCGGCAACATGACGGTCGGCGTCGCCAGCGACCTTCTCAAGGCGAGCGGCACCGCCGCGCCGCTGACCCACGTGCTGCTGGCCGCGCGCGCTACGTGCAAGCAACCGGCCATCGACATTCAACTCATACAAACGACAAGGTAACGAATCATGATGCAAAATCAAAGCTAGAATCTGGAAGGGCGTGTCGCCTTGGTCACCGGCGCCGGTCGCGGCATGGGCGGGGCGCCATCGCGGTCGGCCTCGCCAAAGCGGGCGCGCACCTGGTGATTTGTGACATCGACATGCCGGGATTGGAGTAAGCGCGCGTGGCAGTGGAAATGGCAAGCGCACAGTGCCTGGCGTTGCGCTGCGACGTATCATTCAGTATCGACCGCGCGGCAAATGTCGACCGCCGCGAGCACAAAGACAATGTCCGGCCAACGATTCATTTCGCAATGGCTCCGTTCAGGAGGTGCTCGTCCGCATAGGGAAACACAATCTGCCGACTTGGCCGAATCAACCCCTCATCCTTGTTTGCATAGTGTAGACGACTCAGCAAATCCTTGATGACGTTGAGGCGCGCCAGGCGCTTATCGTCTGCGCTCACGACGTTCCATGGCACAGTAGTGTTGGTGCGGGCAAACATCTCGTTCCGAGCCTTGCTGTACTTTCTCCAGAGTGCAACCGCTTGCTCATCAATGGGGCTCACTTTCCACTGCTTTAGCGGGTCCCGGCGGCGGTCGGCAAGACGTTTCTCTTGCTCCGCTTTCGTGATGTCGAGGTAGTACTTGATGAGGCGAATTCCGGAGCGCACGAGCATTCCCTCGAATTCAGGGACGCTTGACATGAATTCCTCATATTCGGCGCCGGTGCAAAAGCCCATCACGTGCTCGACACCTGCCCGGTTATACCAACTGCGATTGAAGAGCGTGAATTCTCCGGCGGCAGGCAGTTCCGTCGTATAGCGTTGGAAATACCATGAGCCTCGGTCGCGGTCGGAAGGCTTCCCGAGGGCGACCACTCGAGTTTCACGCGGACTGAGATGCTCAACGATGCGCTTAATCGTTCCGTCCTTCCCGGAGGCATCTCGGCCCTCAAAAACTACCAGTATTCTGTCGTTGCAGCGAAGGAAGTGCTTCTGCAGCTTTACTAGCTCAATTTGCAGTAGGTGCAGGCTTTCCTCGTACTCCTGATGGGAAAGCGCACTGACCTCGCGCTGGGAATCTTTGCTACTTGCCGTCATTTTCATGATTCCACTTCCGTAAATCTGGCGTACTGGAAACTTCTGCAGACGACTTCCCTGGTGTTAGCGGGGTAACTTTGTCGGAGAGCAGCAGGTCTAAACAGACCGGTCTACAACTTCTTGCTCAAGTAGTAGCTTCGCCAGTGCTTCTAGTTTGTTTTGAGATGCCAGGAGTGTTTGCTTCACTCGCGCGTTCGCATCGGCCAGAATCTGTCTGACCTCGGCATCAATCATCTGCGCCGTGCTTTCACTGCATTTTTGCACTCGCGCGGCATCATGCCAGCGCCCATGACATGGGATTTCGCATTTCCTCATAGGTTGCAAGTCAAAGCTGTTCACTCATCCCGAACTGGGTAATCATCTGGCGCACCATGTCTGTGGCGCGCCGCAAATCGTTCTGCGCGCCGGCCGAGACATCGCCGAAAGCAATTTGTTCTGCGACGCGGCCACCGAGTAGCGGAACGTGTCAATGACTTTGCGTCACCTGGCTTCATGAATTTACTGTGCGGGCTGTGGTGTGTTTGGGGGAATGGCCTCCGATGGAGTTAGCACTGTTGGGTTCCAGCTAACAGCAGCCGTGGTCACGGTGGTGCCTGCGGACGTATTGTTCGGGGTCCTGCTGGAAAACCGTCCTCGAAGTTTCGGATTCGAAAAAGAAAGTCTTCCCTTCGAAGTTTGCCGTGATGGCGTGGGCGGCATCGACCTTGTTACCGGTGACGGGGTCGTGTTCAACCTGTCCGTACTCCTGGATTGTGTGCGAGGCGTCCCTGTGCTCGCTGTTCCGGCGAGCCATGAAGAGGCGCCATATCAATAACGCCAATGCCGCAGCAATCAGGAGCCATGCCGGATTCTGTGTAAGCGAGTTCATTGATGGACCCTCTTTGCAAAGTTTGCTTGCGCGCCGCTGTGCCACCGGCGGTCGCTTGGGCTGTCTGCGCGTCGGTGCCCCTGTCTTTACTCCTAAGGGGGAGCCGGTCCACCCTTCACCTTTGGCGAGTAGCAATCGGAAATGCATCATTTGCATTTTGAGTATCGGCTCCCACCTGATTCTGCTCTTGACGCCAATCAAGGAATGCCGCGGCCGCGGCGATCTAGTGTCGCGGGTGAGGGGAGGAGAGTGCAGAACAGTGCATGAACAGGTAGCAGACGCTGAAGTGGCCCGCCCGGTACTTCCGCCACCCCGAGCGGGCAGACTTGGCCAGCAATTGCGGAATCAGAACACCGCGACCGTCCCGCTGACCAGTTCCTTTACCAGGGCGGGAAGCGCCGCCAGTTGCTGCCCGACGAGGTAACGGATTTGCTGTTGGCGCGCGGCCGAGAGCCCATCTGCCGCTGCCACATCGATGGCGACCAATTGCGGCTGGTCGATTGGGCGACCAATCGATGACAGAAGTCGGACGATGACAACATCCACGCCATCCACGTTGGCCTCAATATATGCTGCCAGCCGATGGGCTAACACGTTGTAGAGCTTGCCGACATGCGAAGCCGGGTTCTTCCCCGCTGCAGCCTCAAGCGACATTGGCCGATAGGGTGTAATCAGGCCATTGACCCGGTTCCCACGACCAACTTCACCGTCGTCACCGTGCTCCGCGCTCAGGCCCGTCACGGTCAGATAGATTCCGCTTTCGTCACGGACACTGAGGTCGTCCAGGGTATTGACTTCAATCTCACACAAAGGGCGGATGTGCCTGGCAAGAAGCGACGTGACTTCATCCTTCAGCGCGAAGTATTCCTCAACGGCGTGCACATATTGGTCGACAAACGCGAGGGCAACGGTGAGGCGGTGATGCGCATCCAGTCGACTACCCATGACCTTGTAGTCGTGGCCTGCCGCCTTGAAAGAGTCCCTGAATCCACTTGAGTCGAGAAGGTGTGCGACAGACAGCACCGAGCTTTCAAGGCTGGAGTGGGGTGCATAGCCGACACCAAAAGATGTGTCATTGGCCAGTGGGACGGAGGAGCCGGTCACCCGGCGGAGATTCGGCGCCGAGGGGCGCAGAATGGGCTCGAGGCTAATCTGATTGCCAATCTCGCCAAGGCTCGCTGTCAAGTACTCGCGAATGGCCTGTCCAACGACTGCCTCAGCCTTGGCCGACGGCAGTTCGGTAACCGGGCCGGAGACTATCAATCGCATTGGACGCAGCAGTTCGCCGCCACCGAATTTCGGCGCACTTATGCCGCCGATCAGTAGCGCCTTATCCAGATTGAAATGCTGGATTGCCCCGTACGCTTCGAGGTAAGCCCGGCATAGGGCGCGGGCGCCAGCCTCGACCGCCCCGTCGCAAATGCTGTCCGGATGACCAACACCCTTGTGCTCGCACATCTCCGTGCGCACGTCCCACTGTGATGGTGCGTTCGAAACGTTGAGCGCAATTTTCTCCGAGGTCAGCATGTCAAACCTCCTCCACGCGGTCACCCTGTAATCATTTTATGCCTCGCCCCGAGGCGCCCAAGCATGTGGTTCAGCGAACCTGACTGCAATTGGCATGTCGTCTGGAAGACCCTATGTGCGAGCGACTAACCTGTTGTTGAGGGAAATCAAGATACCTGTTATCCGCGCAACCTAGGATGAATGCGGAAAACCAGATTCGCCGCGGCGCCTGCCCCTCACGGAATGTGGCTATTACACCATCCAGTCGCAGGAAGCGCGCCCTGGTGTCGAGGCGTATCTCCTTGAGTCTGCGACAGTAAGCGGCGATCATGTCGGCCAGAGGTAGTTCACCCGGGCCGCAGACCAGATCGTAATGTAATGGGTGCCTACGGGCGCCGGCGGATGCGCGAACTTGTGTTGGGCGGCGTAACGCGCCCGCTACTGGAGTCGATGACCATACCAGTGCTGTTGTCGGACTGATTGGCCAGCAGATGGGGCGATGCGGCCTCGGGGGGCGTGGCGCTTAGCCGCAGGCTGAACACAATGCAGCAATCCTGAAGGAGATGGCGCATGTACAAGAAAATCTCGGTGGCGATCGACGGCAGCCACTGCAGCGATCAGGCCCTGGAAGAGGCGATCGATCTTGCCGGTGCCTGCGGCGCGGAGCTGGAGATTGTTCACGTCATTGACAGCGGATATGAATTGGCAGAGGTGCGGGCAGGCCTGGTCAGGAGGGGGCAGGAACTGCTGACGGTGGCACAGGCGAAGGCCGAAGCCAAGAACCTGCACTGCCATGTCGTCCTGTTCGACGACATCGTGGCGCTCGGTGACGTTGCCAACCAGATCCGGCAAGTCGTGGAAGGTAGCCACGCTCAACTCGTCGTGATCGGCACCCATGGACGTCGCGGGGTGACCCGGCTGCTGATGGGCAGTGTGGCCGAAGCGCTTGTACGCCAGTGCAAGATGCCTGTCATGCTTGTTAGGGCACCGCAGGAAGCGTGAGCTGCGGATGCGGTGCAGTCGATCTGGCGAGCCGCGGCGCGGCTGCAGGTGAGCGAGGCTGAAGCCCGGCGCGACCTTCAGCCGGCAGTGGAGAGCAGCGGAGCAGGCACGCATGCAGGGGCAGGCAGAGCGGGGGCGCCTGCTGACCAAATTGGAAGCCGCTCTGCGGCGGGCCGAGCGCGCGCAAGCGAACGCGACAGAACCTTGCCACTTACCAATTCCGCACGCGTCCCGTATCCGCATGCACGAACTGCTCTTGCGGATAGAAGCCCACACCGCCGCCGCGCAGCGACAGGGCGGCATCGCGCAGGTCCACCAGCGACACGCCCGGCAGGCGGATATCGATGGCCTTGCCATCCATATGCAGGCTGTGGCTGGCCACACCGCCGCCGCGCGTCTTGCGTAGGTGCGCGTTGGTGGCCGGGCTGCGATAGCCGGAGATGACCTGGAAGGGTGACTCGCAGGACAGCGTTTGCTTCAAGCGGTAAAGCAGCGCGAACAGTTGCGGGTCGATCATCCCGACTTCGCCGGAGTAGTGATCGCGCAGGAACCGGTTGAGCGCGGCCAGCGCCTCGGGCACGAACTGCTCGCCCACGGCGTAGACGATGGCAATGCGCTCGCCGGTGTGGGTATGGTCGAAGGCGAGGCTGCGGGCTTCCGGCAACGTTGCCAGGGCCGCAAAGGCAGGGCGGGCCGACAGCGGCAGCAGCGCGCCGGCCAGGGCCAGCTTTCCAGTGTTGCACAGAAACAGGCGACGAGGGTCGCTGGACGGTTTGGTCATCGGACGCGCTCTCGGTTGGCTCAACGACTCAATCTTGCGCGCGTTTTCGTCCAGGCGAAAGTCCGCCGGCTGGCGGAGCGTTGCCGCAGCGCCTCGTCCAGCACCCGGTCGAGCCCATAGATATCGGAGAAAAATACACGCGCCCGTCGGCCTTGACGATGACCGTGCCGTACGCGAGCACCACCGGCAGCGGCTGCTGCAACCGCAGCGTGCTGGACTGCCCTTTGCCCATGGCCTCGCGAATGCGCGCTTCGGTCCAGCCGGGCGTGTCCTGCAGCACAAAGCTGGCCAGAGCCACCGGATCTTCGACCCGGATGCAGCCGTGGCTCAGGTCGCGCCGGTCCCGCGTGAACAGCCCGGGTGCGGGCGTGTGATGCAGGTAGATATTGTCGTTGTTGGGGAAGATGAACTTGATGTCCCCAAGCGCATTCATCGGCCCTGGGCGCTGCCGGATGCGCATTTGCCCGCGTTGGACGGCGTCGAGGCTGGCCGCCGACAGCGTGGTCACCGCCTTGCCGTCGGCACCGACGAATTCGAAGCCCTGCCGCTCGAAATAACCGGGGTCGCGCCGCAGCCTGGGCACGGTCTCCGCGTGCGCAATAGAGGGTGGCACGTTCCAGTACGGACTGAACTCGATGAAACGCATGTCCTCCTTGAAGAGCGGTGTCCGCGTGTCGAGCGCCTTGCCGACGATGACTTTCATCTCCACCTTGACCTGGACGTTGCCGTCGTGGACTTCATAGGCGCGCAGCACGAACTCCGGCACGTTGACCACGATCATGCGCGGGCCCTCCAGCAGGGGCGTCCAGCGAAGGCGCTCCAGGGTCAGTTCGATTTGTCGTACGCGGCTGGTGGGCGAGGCATTCAACTGCGCTAGTGTGCCGGCGCCGATAGCGCCGTCGGCCTCCAGCCCGTGGCGGGCCTGGAATGCCTTGACACCTTCCACCAGCGCGCCTTCATAGCGCTCCGGGACGGGCGTGCCCGTGGGCAGGTCGCCCAGCGCGATCAGCCGCTGCGTCAGCACCGGCACGCCAGCGTAGGCCTGGCCGCGCGCCAGCTTCTTGCCCGGTAGCGGCGGCAGCGGTGCCTGCCAGGCCGGATCACCTGCCAGCGCCCGGTAACGGGCGAGCGCCTCGCGCAGGGTGCCATACAGCGGAAACGACGGCGCGGCCTGCTGGACGGCCTTGGGCAGGTTGTGCCTGGCGACGGCTGCGTGCAGGTAGGCCGAAGGATCGAACTGCCCATCCGGTGCGGCGGCAAAATTCTCGTGGATCTGACGCGGCTCGACGCGGCCGCCGTGCAGGTCGGACAGATAGCGCAGCATTGCCGCGGTCAGATCGCCGTCAAGCCGCGCCACGGCTTCCGGCGCCAGTGGCGGCCCTTGTGCGGCCTGGCCAAGCGCACGATGCAGGCCGTCGGCGTCATAGTCGCGGGGTTCCAGCCCGTCGGCCGCGGCGGCGACCAGGATATCCGCGGCCTGCCGCGCGTCGGCAGTGGGGCGCTCCTGCGAAAACCAGAGCGCGGCGTCCTCGGCCAGCGCTCCCGCTTGCCAACTCAAGGCCCATGCGGCCAGCAAGCCTGCCACAATTCTGGGCGTGCCGGCGCGGCGGATCAGCGAGACGCCTCGCATCAAGCCGCGCGCCGCCAGCACGACGCCTGTCGTGCGCGTTCTACGCTCATTCCGGGATCTCGCTGCGGACCATCAGCACAGGCTTGTTGCTCTTGTGCACCACGCCTTCGGAAACGCTGCCCATGATCAGGCGCCGGAAGCCGCGGCGGCCGTGCGTGCCAATCACGATGAGATCCGCACTCCAGCGATCGGCTTCTTCCGCGATGGTGGTGGATATCTGCCCGGGGGAAACGGGCCTTTCGAGAATCTTCGTCGTATGCTGGATACCCGCTTCCGACAGGCGCTTGGCGGCGGCTGCCAGCGCATCGCGCCCCACGGCCAGGATGCTCTCCATGAGCTTGTTGGCATCGTAGCTGCCAGCAGAGAAGAAGACATCGCTGTCGTCCGCCACGAAGAGCACCTTGACCTCGCTGCCGGTGGCCTTGGCGACGGTGATGGCCTGGCTCAGGGCGAGGTCGGAAGAGTGACTGCCGTCCACCGCGAGCAGTATTCGCTGATACATGGTTCGTCCTCCTGGCTGGATATAAGTAGGCGCGCGCGCATGGGCGCCACCGTCATCTGCAGCATAGGGGGCGGGCCAGATGACGTATTGACTTGCATCAAGCACCGGCAGCAGGCAGGCTAGGCGATGCGCAGTACCGCCGCGCCGGCCAGGCGGCCCGCGCGCAGGTCGGCTAGTGCGGCATTGGCCTGCTCCAGCGGATAGACCGTCGTGGTGGTGCGCAGCGGCGTGGCCCGGGCGATTCGCATCAGTTCCAGCCCGTCGTTGCGCGTGAGGTTGGCCACCGACACGATCGACCGCTCCTCCCATAGCAGGCGATAGGGGAAGGCCGGAATATCGCTCATGTGGATACCACCGCAAACCACCGTGCCGCCCTTGGCGACGGCTTGCAGCGCCATCGGCACCAGCGCACCCACCGGCGCGAAGATCAGCGCGGCATCGAGCGGCTGCGGCGCGGGCTGGTCGCTCGGACCGGTCCAGCAGGCTCCGGTGTCGCGGGCGAGCTGGCAGGCAGCGGCGTCGCCGGGGCGTGTGAAGGCGAAGATCTTGCGCTGCTGGGCTACTGCGATCTGCGCCACCAGGTGGGCAGCCGCGCCAAAGCCGTAGATGCCGATAGACCGGACGTCACGGGCGTCCCCCGCCATGCACAGCGTGCGGTAGCCAATCAGGCCCGCGCACAGCAAGGGCGCCGCATGCTCGTCGTTGTAGTGCTCCGGGATGGGGAAGCAATAGCGGCTGTCGGCCACCACGTACTCGGCGTAGCCGCCGTCGCGCGTATAGCCGGTGAACTGCGGCGCATCGCACAGGTTCTCGCGATGCGCCGCGCAATAGCCGCAGTGCCCGCAGGTCTGCCCGAGCCAGGGCACGCCTACCCGGTCGCCCGGGGCAAGGCCCGTCACGCTTGCGCCACAGGACTCGACCCTGCCGACGATTTCGTGTCCAGGAATCAGCGCCGCCTTAGGGTGCGCGAGTTCGCCGTCGAGAATGTGCAGGTCAGTGCGGCAGACGCCGCAGGTGCTCACAGCGATACGCACTTCGCCGGGGCCGGGAACCGGCACGGGGACGCGCGCCAGGCGCAGGGCCGGCCCGGTGCCGTCGAAGATCATCGCGCGCATCGTATCTTGCATGTTGCCATCCTCCGCGAACGCCCCCAGAGGCGCCCAGCATTCATGCTAGGCGACGCCCGCCGCCGCCGCTTGATTCGCGTCAATGGCGTGCGCCAGGCGGGCGCCCCATAAAGTTGCGGATGCCATGATCCGCGTCAACACCGAGCGCGTCCGGGCATACACACTAGATGCATCCAAGGGCGGCGCGCAGGCGTGTCCGTGCCGGCCATCCGCAGATTTCCCTGATGCAGGAGGTGCATGATGTACAGCAAGATACTGGTTGCCGTGGACGGCAGCGAATCCGCCAATCGGGCACTGGAGGAGGCGCTTCGCCTGGCGACTGCGCTAGGCTCCGAGCTGACGGTGGTGCATGTGATCGATAACAGCTATCTCAGGTACGAGGTGGGCTACGTCGACCTGACCGACCTGCGCGCGAGCCTGCTTGAGGGCGGTCAGATCCTGCTCGACGAAGCCAAGGCCAAGGCTGCGGCGCAGAAGGTGGCATGCAACGCGCTGATGGTGGACGAACCGCTGGCGCTGGGCGACGTCGCCAACGCGATCGAGCAGGTGGCGCAACAGACGGGCGCCGAGTTGCTCGTGCTGGGTACGCATGGGCGCCGCGGCGTGCGGCGCCTGCTGATGGGCAGCGTGGCGGAGGGACTGGTCCGGCAATGCCGCCAGCCGGTATTGCTAGTGCACGCGCCGTTGGCAGAAGGGAGCGCCGGCGCAAAGTCGGCGTAAGCCGAAGTAAGCGGGGGTCATCGGCTTGACCTGAGTCAATAGCCGTATCCTGGCGTTTCCTAGACTGGATACAGGCCTCCCAACCGCACAGGAATGTCATGGATTACGCCAGCATCATGGTCCACCTGGACACCAGTCCACGCGCGCTGGACCGGCTTGAAATCGCTGCCCGGCTCGCCGTGGCCCGCCATGCGCGGCTGATCGGGCTGTTTGCCGGCTTTATGCCGGATGCGGCCTGGTTTTACTTGATGGAGGGTGCCGCGACCTATATCGACGAGGACCGCCAGCGGCGCAGCGATGCACGCGAGGAAGTGCGCCGCCGCTTCGCGGCCGCAACGCAGGACCTGGGGGTGGAAACCGAGTGGCGAGCGGTGGAGGGCGATCCATTGACGATGGCACTGCGCGAAGTGCGCGAGGCCGACCTTGTCGTTGCCGGGCAATACGATCCCGCCGACCCTGACAGCTTTGTCGCGACCCAGTTCCTGGAATCCATCATCCTCGACGGTGGCAGGCCGGTCCTTGTCATTCCATTCGCCGGCCAGTTCGCCGTGCCCGGCGCACGTGCCATGGTGGCGTGGAACGGCGGACGCGAGGCCGCGCGTGCCTTGCATGACGCCATGCCCCTGATCGCCGGTGGCCAGGCCAAGGTGCTTTGCGCGCAAGGCGCGGGCGCGCGGCCCGATGCGAGCCCACCGAGCCATGCCGTTGCTGCGCTGGCAAGCCATGGTGTCCACGCAGACATCGAACACTGCCAGGAAGGATCGGACATCGCCATCGGCGAGACCTTGCTCTCGCGCGCGGCGGATTTCGGCGCCGATCTGGTGGTGATGGGCGCCTACGGGCGCGGCCGCCTGCGCGAGCTGGTACTGGGCGGTGTCACCGCGACTTTGCTGGACACCATGACGGTGCCGGTACTGATGTCACATTAACTGCCGGCACGGCGCCGCGACGATATACAAGCGCACCGGAGAACAGGATGAAGAGCGATGCGCAACTCAAGCAGGACGTCTGCGAGGAGTTGGAGTGGGATCCCGAAATCCGCGTGGAGGGCATCGGTGTCCAGGTCAACGATGGCGTGGTGACCTTGAATGGCCAGCTTGACAGCTTTGCCGCCAAGCACGCAGTGGAAGAAGCGGTGCGGCGTGTTTCCGGCGTCGGCGCGGTGGTGGTCGAACTCGACGTGCGCCTGTCGCCCGAGGGGCAGCGGCCGGATGCCGATATCGCGCTCGGGATCGAAAACGCGCTGATGTGGAACGCCGCCATACTCCCCGACACCGTCAAGGTGATGGTGGAACAGGGCGCGGTGACGCTGACGGGCGAGGTGGACCACGGTTACCAGCGCGCGGCCGCCGCCGACACGGTGCGGCAGGTGCGCGGCGCGGCCAGCATTGCCAACGGCATCAGCGTGCGCCCGACGGTCGTCCGGGCAGATCTCGCACAGCGTATTACCACTGCGCTTTCGCGCCAGGCGATCGCCGATGCATTACGCCTGCGCATCGCCGTCGCCGGCGGCACGGTCACGTTGTCCGGCACGCTGCGCAACTGGGCCGAGATCCGCGCCGCCCGCGAGACGGCGTGGTCCGCTCCCGGCGTGGCCCAGATGGTGGACCGCATGATGGTGGGGCCATGACCCGCACGTTGCCGCCTGCCGCCATGCAGCGGCGCCTGGTATGCCAAGCGCTCGCCGGGGCTGCCGTGCTGTGCTGCGCCGCAGGCCTGCCGGCGGCCACGTGGGCAGGTGCCGCCGACAAGCTCGTGCTGGATGCCGACGAGCTCGATACACGCTGCGAAGCCGTACTGGCGCGCCTGTACGTACGCAATCCCGGCGCGCGGGCCTTGGTGGGCAAGTCCAGCGGTGTGCTGGTCTTTCCCGATGTGCTGGCCGGCGGCGCGGTGGCAGGCGTGGAGCAGGGTGACGGCATGATGCGTGGCGCCGGCGGAGACAAGGCCTATTACCGGCTGGTCGGCGCCTCGCTCGGGGTGCAGGCGGGCATGGGATCCAAGGCCGTGGTGCTGGTGTTCCTGACAGAGCAGGCGCTTGAGCGCTTTCGCGCCAGCCAGGGCTGGACCGTGGGTGTGGACGGATCGGTATCGATCCTGAGCCTGGGCATCGGTGCCAGCGTAGACAGCAATACCGTGCGAGGCGACATTGTGGGCTTCGTGCTGACCAACAGCGGCATCATGATCAACCTGTCGCTGGTCGGCACGCGGATAACGCGGATCGAGAGCTGAGGAGCCATCGATGGAAAAGATCCTGATCGTTTATTACTCACGTACCGGCACGTCACGCCAAGCCGCGGAAGAACTGGCGGCGCATACCGGCTGGCCGATCGCGGAAGTCGGCGACCAGGCCAGCCGCGCGGGTCTTGCTGGGCGATGCCCGCTGCGTACTGGATGTCCTGTTGCAGCGGCATGTAGGCTACCGCTACGCCGGCCCTTCACTGGACGAGTGCCAGCAGATTGTCATCGTCGCGCCCATCTGGGTTGGCCACCTGGCCGCGCCTATGCGCAGCTTCCTGCGTGACAGCCTGCCACTGACCTGCAAGACGTCGGTGATCTGCGTGATGGCCCGGCAAGGTGGGTTCAATGCGGCAGAGGAAGTCGCCCGCCTGGCCTCGGAGGCACCGTCACCGGTCATTGCGCTGCGCCAGAGCGATGTGACCAGCGGGGCAGCGCTGGAGGCGCTGCGTGCTTTTGCAGAGCAGGTAGAGGCGGCGAATGCACGTACCGGCACCGCGCAGCGGCCTGCATGGCTATCACCTAGAGAAGCCTGAACCGGCACACGCCGAGGACCCGGCCAAGCCCGCACATCCTTCAGTTGTGGTTGCAGGCCGGCCGGCTACTGCGCTACTGTGGTTTCACGGCGTCGACGGGAAAGCCCACGGTCTGCGCGAGCAACGGCACCTCGTCCTCGTTCAGCGACATGGCTTCGGCGAGCGCCCGGTGGTTCAGCCATCCGCGTGCTACTGTGCCCAGCCCCGCCGAGGCGCAATACAGGTAGACATTCTGCGCAATCGCGCCCGCGCTGACCGCCGCGAATACCTCGCGCTGCTGTGGCACGAGCCCGGTCATCCGGCTATAGTTCGCGACAAAGATCAAGTCCAGCGGCGCGAGGCCGACAAAATCCTGATAGCCAGTCGGGTTACGCACGTCAATCGCACGTTTCAGGATAAGGCGGTGATGGGCCGTGTCGTAGCGATACAGGCCTTGGGGCAGCGCCACATAGATGTCGATCTCGTTCAAGCCATGAGGCGAGGGCGCGGTGCGCCCGCCGCCCTCCCGGCTGACCCCGTCGGCGGCCCACAGCAGATCGCCGAGTTGCCGGGTGCTTAACGCTTCCTCTGTGAACGACCGGGTGCTCCGGCGTTGCCAAAGCGCGCCCATCAAGGGCAGGCCCCCAGACATATCGGGTGCGGGCAGGTCAATGTGCTTGTCAGCCTCGCCGCTTGCGGGGCGTGGCAATAAGCCGGTGATCGGCTGGTACTGTAGCCTCTTTACTTCGCTCATGTCCTACCTCTTCCTGGAGCTCGGGATTTGCGGACCGGCCTGCGACGCGCACCGCCGGAGTCATTCGAGCTTAGTTCCGCATCGATGGCACAGCTTGATCTGCATCAGCCGGTTGATCTGGCGTCGCCAATTCGCACTACATGGCGCCATTCATCGCTGCCCAGCGGCTCCTGCACGCGCCGCTGCCACTCCAGCACCTGAAGGTCAGCATCGGAGGGGTCCCCGCCCTGGCGCGCGCGCGCCGCGATGCGTTCGCGCAGGGTAGCCAGGTCGGCATTGCAGTCAACGATGGAGAACGCCACGCCCCGGCGCGCGGCCAGCGACGCAAACCGCAGCCGCTGCTCGCGTGCAAGGAAGGTCGCGTCGGCGATCATGGGGAAGCCAGCGGCACTGCCAAGCCGGCAGATTGCCAGTAGTCGCCCATAGACGCGGGCGGTGTGTTCAGCCGTGTAAAGATCGCCTTGTGCAGCGACGTGCCTGTGTGGAAGACGTTTGCGCTCAACGTCCGCGCGCACGCGCACCATGGCTGCGGCTAGCGCGAGCTGCTGGGCAACGGTGCTCTTGCCGCTGCCCGAGAGGCCATGCATGATGGTGATCGCGCCCGGAGGCCGCGTCAGGGTGACGCTGGCCAGCGCAAGCAAATCGACGCAGCGCATCTGCATCGTTGCCATTTCCGCGGCGGTGCTCGTGCCCGCCACGTTGCGCTGGTGCTCCCGCTCAAGCAGCACGCGGGCGCGCACCACGGCGCGCAGGGCCGTGTAGAACGGCAATAATGCCAGGCCGGCGTAGTCGCCGCTGCACTCCAGGTAGGTATTGATCAGGCGATAGGCAAGGTCTTGCCTGCCGGCGTGCAACAGGTCCATGAAGAGAAAGGCGATATCGCTGATCGTGTCGATCCAGCGCAGCCCGGCATCGAATTCAAGGCAGTCGAAAGGCGTAGGCACGCCGTCGATCAAGGCGATATTACCGAGATGCAAATCGCCATGGCACTCCCTGACATGCCCGCTCGCCCGCCGCTTTTCAAAGGCGGGGTGCAGCGAAGCGGCGCGCTCGCGCAGCAGCGCCGCCAGGTGTGCCGTTGCATCGGTGGCCGAGGCGAGCTCGGCAACGCGCGCGATGGCTTGTTCCGCCACCGCCGCGATCCGCTCCGGCGTGCCGTGCCCGCTGCCGGCCCCGGCTATGGGTGCAGCCAGATGGATCGCGGCAAGCCCCTGAGCCAGCGTCTCGATATGCGATGCGGTCAACCGCTCCGACTCTGCCATGGCGCAGAACAGGTCTCGCTGGCGGAAGCGGTGCATCTTCACCGCATACTCCAGCGCTTCGCCAGTGCCTCCTACCCGGACATCCCGCTGACCAGGGCCCGCCACGATCGGTACCAGGCCGAGGTAGAGCGCCGCCGCCATCCTGCGATTCAATTCCAGTTCGGCTTCGCAATCCGCTTTGCGCGCAGCCAGCGTGGAGAGGTCGACAAAATCCAAGCGCACCGGCTTGCGCACTTTGTAGGCGAAGGCGCCGGCCAGGAACACTTGCGAGATGTGCGTCTCGATGAGGCTGACTTTGCCCACGGGATGTGGGTAGGCCGTGGGGCGCATCAACGCTTGCGTGAGTACCGCCGGTTCCATGCCGGGCTCTCCAGGTGCCTGCCTCCCCGATCGGGCAGGTCATATGCCCATGCTATGCACGTGGCCGGAATTTGGATTGACGCGGATCAAGTTGGCCGGCAGCCACCCGCCTATATTGAAGCTTGAAGCGGAATGAAGGTTCGGCGCGCGACGCTGCGGGCACTTCTTGCCGGCGGCCCATGCGCCTGCGACGGGAGAGTAGCGATGAGAATGAGGAATTCTGAAGAGGGTCTGGGTGGCGGCTCCACGCGTTCGCGTGGCCTTGCAGCCTGCCTTGCCGCCATGCTCTGCGCCGGCTGCGCGTCGGGACCGGATTGGTTCCGGCCGCCCAAGCCCAGGGCAGACGCCACCGTACCTAACGAGCCCGGCGTTGCCCGCAATGCGGCTGAGGGCGACAAGATCCGGATCGCGACACTTGACCTTGCGCAAGCCGCTTGCCCGATCTCATCGCCGCATTGAGAGGATCCACCTTTACATGCCCGGGAGCCCCCGATGTCCGATTTGACCAAAGAGCAGTTGTCCAGCCTGGTCACCTTGCTGGACAGCAGAGAGCAGAGGATCCGCGGCCAGATGGACGCTGCTGCCGTTTCCCGCACTCTGTCCGCCGAAAGCGAACCGAGCGACGATGCGAATCTTGCCGGGCATGGCACCGAAGAGCGCATGGACGATGCCGTGGCGGAACACTACCGTATGGAACTGGCCGACATAGCGGCGGCCCGTGAGCGGATCGCCGAGCTGAGCTGCGGCGTGTGCCTGGACTGCGGCGAGCCTATCCCCTATCCGCGTCTGCAAGCGTATCCCACGGCCAAGCGCTGCACGCCATGCCAGCGCAAGCACGAGCACATGTTGCGGACGCCGACCGGTATGCGATGAGCATGGCCAGGCTTTCCCGTGGTCGGACCCGCCAGGTGAGTCCGCAATACAGGAGGTCCTCCGCGTGGGTGCCGCCGGATTCGATCTCAGGAGTCTGACATGAAAGTACGTGAGCGTTCCAGCCAAGTCAGGCCGGCCCGTTGGGACCGGCTTCCCCAGGATCCCAACCACGATGCCTACAAGCAGCCGGTGCAGGCGCCTGCGGTCGCATCCTGTCCCACTTGCCATGCGGTCTTCCTGAAAGGACGCTGGCAATGGCGGGCCGTGCCGCCCGGCGCCAAGGCACTGATGTGCCCGGCCTGCCATCGTGTCGCCGACCATGTTCCCGCGGCGCAAGTGACGCTGGATGGGGCGTTCCAGATAGCGCACCAGGAAGAGATTCTAGCGCTGGTGCGGCACCGCGAAACCCTGATGAGGGAGAGCCATCCGATGGAGCGCATCATGGCCACGCAGACCCAGGAGGATCGTGTCAGCATTACGACCACGGGCTTTCACCTGGCACGCGATATCGGCTCTGCCGTGCACCATGCGTATCGGGGCAAGCTGGAAGTCGACTATCCCGACGCCGATGAGACCCTGCATGTTCATTGGCACCGCGATTGAACACCGCGAGCCTGAAAAATGCCAAGCGTCAACTGGCAACGGGAGATGTTATGACTTTCCAGGTCAGGAACGAAGCTGCCACGCGGCTGGCCGAAGCGCTTTCCAAGTACGCTGACACCGATTCCCGTGTGTTGGCTATCCCACGCGGCGGCGTGCCGATGGGCATATCCCCCCACCGATTGCATGTCCAGCCTGAAAGGCGGGCGTTGGCATTGCACTCGCTCTCGCGCTCTTACCTCTTGTTCGTTGCCTAGGGAATCCCGGCATGAATCAAACGGTGGTCGTGTTCTGCGTCGCGTTGGCTATCGGTTTGGGGTTCGGGCTTGAGCGGGAGCGCAGCCAGGCGCCGGACGGCGCCGAGGCCTCCGCAGGCCTGCGCACGTTTGCCATTGCCAGCGTGTGCGGCGCGCTCGGCGCGTTCCTGCCGATTGCCGGATTGCTGCCGGCGGTCTTGCTGGCGGTGGCCGCCCTGGCCGCCATGGGATACCGCCACACCGCAGCCAGCGACCCGGGGCTGACCACAGAGATTGCGCTGCTGTGCACGGTACTGCTCGGCGCGCTCGCCGTCTCACAGCCTGCGCTAGCCGCCGGCATCGCCACGGTCCTTGTAATCCTGCTGCACGGCAAGGCTACCCTGCACCGGCTGGTGCGCAATGCGCTGACCCGGCAGGAGGTGAGCGATGCCCTGACGCTCGCCGCCGCCGCCCTCGTGATCTGGCCCTTGCTGCCAGACCGGTATATGGGGCCGTTCGATGCTTGGAACCCGCGCACGCTCTGGCTGGTGGCTGTGCTGGTCATGCTGTTGGGGGCGGGCGGGCATATCGCCACGCGCCTGTTCGGCGAACAGGCTGGCCTGCCGCTGACCGGATTGTTCGGCGGCTTCATTTCCAGTGTGGCGACGATCGGTTCGATGGCGGCGATGGTGCGCAAGGCACCTGGCACGCACGAGGCGGCAGTGGCGTCCGCCTCGCTCTCCAGCGTGGCCACCTTCGTGCAGATGCTGTTGCTGCTTGCCGCCACCAGTGCGGCTGCATTCCGGGAACTGGCACTGCCCCTCACCGCTGGGCTGGCCACCATGCTCCTCTACGCGGGCGCCTGGCTGTGGCGCTCGGCCCGCGAACCGGCCGCGCAGAACGGCACGCAACCGGCCGGCCGGTCCATGGACTGGCGGGTGGCGGCGGGCTTCGTGCTGCTAATGGCGCTGCTGTTGCTCGCAAACGCCGCCGCGCGGGCATGGGCCGGGTCCGGGCTACTGCTTGGCGTTGCGGTGGCCGGCGGATTTGCCGACGCGCACGCCGCGACGGTATCGGTCGCGGCGCAAGTAGCAGCCGGGCGACTGTCCCCCGAGGCTGCGGTCTGGCCGGTGCTGGCGGCACTTTCCTCCAACACCATGACCAAGATCGTGGTGGCCGCGGCAGGTGGACGCGCCTTCGCGTGTCGCGTGGGCAGCGGGCTTGTGCTGGCCGCCGCCGCGACCTGGTGCACTGCCCTGATGGTTATCTCCTGGGGCTGATGCCAGAGGTCCGCGCTACGCGTCGTCGCTGCCCTTGCCCCGGACCATGCGGTTCGCGCCAGGCATCGGGCCAGTCGCCCTCGATGGCAATGGCGACCACTTCGCCGTGCGCGACCTACACGCGCGTCATGTCGGCACGCATGCGATAGAACTCACCACCGCACATCGTCTGGGTTGGGCGCTGCCAGCGGGAGTCGGAGTTCAACGCCCTCGCTGGCCGGCCGGCCAGTGCGCAGAACCTGGATACCGCTGCTTTCGGCGAGCCTGAGCATCGCCGTGTTGGTGGCCAGCGTGGTGCCGACCAGTTCCCGCGTGCCATGTGCGCGGCAGTAGGCCACCATTTTGCCCAGCAGCAAGCTGCCGATGCCCTGGTGCTTGCAGTCGGAGCGCACCGCCACGGCGAACTCGGCGCGCAGGTTGTCGGGGTCGGCCACGGCCCGTACTTCGCCCAGGATGGGCGGCGGCCCCCGGTCGCAGGACCGACCGCGACGAACGCCATTTCGCGGGCGTAGTCGATCTGGGTCATGCGCGCGAGCTGGCTGTGCGGCGGTTGCCGGATCATGCAGAAAAAGCGCATGCGGATATCCTCCGGCGTCATGGCGGCGAAGAAGGCCTGGTAGGCGGGCTCGTCTTCGGGATGCACGGGGCGCAGCAGCAACGGTGCGCCGTGCCACGTCACAGTCTCCTCCAGTTCCTTGGGATAGGGGCGAATGGCAAGGCGGGCGGCGCCTGGCTGCGTGGCCGTGGCCACGCTGATACGCATGTCCAGGGCCAGCACGCCCGCGCTGTCGGCCAGCAGCGGATTGATATCCAGTTCGGTGATTTCAGGCAGGTCACATAGCAGTTGCGACAGTTGGATCAGGACCTGGTACAGGGCCTCATGCCGGATCGGCGCCTGGTCCCGATAGCCTGCAAGCAGCTTCGCAACGCGCGTGCGGCCGACAAGATCCTTCGCCAGGTTGACGTTCAGCGGCGGCAGGGCGATGGCGCGGTCGGCGATACGCTCGGCGGCGGTGCCCCCGTGGCCAAACAGCACCACCGGGCCGAACACCGGATCGGTGGCGGCGCCGAGGATCAATTCGAAAGCGCCCGGCCGGCTGATCATGCGCTGTACCGTGAAGCCGTCCAGGCGAGCCCCGGGCCGTTCGCCGCGAATGCGGGCTTCCATGTGCTCCAGGGTCTGCCGTACCTGGGTGGCAGACTGCAGGTCCAGTGCCACGCCGCCGACATCGGACTTGTGCGTAATGTCCCGCGACAGGATCTTGGCGACAACCGGAAAGCCGATGCCTTCGGCGGCGGCGACGGCGGTATCGATATCGGCAGCGGTCCGGGTCTCTACCAAAGGGATGCCATAGGCTGTCAGGACCGTGCGGGCTTCGGGCTCGGTCAGCATCGAACGGCCGGCGGCGAGCGCGTTGCGGATGCACTGTCGCGCCCGCTCGCTGTCGGGCTCGGGGCCTGCCGGAACCGATGGTGGCGTCTCCATCAGGAGTTCCTGGTTGTGGCGATAGGCCACAACCTGCAGGAAGCCGCGCACGGCCTGTTCCGGCGTGTCGTAGGTGGGAAGGCCCGCGTGCCGGCAGATGTCGCGGGCGCGGGCCACCGAGTCGCCGCCGAGCCAGCTCGTGAAGATGGGGAGCGATGCCGTCAACGGCGTGGCCGGCATGATGGCGCAGGTCAGCGCAGTGGCGATATCACTGCTTGGCACGATCGCGGTGGGAGCGTGGATCATTAGGATGGCATCGCTGCTGGGGTCTGCCGCAAGTCGCTTCAAGGTGTCGACGTAACGCTCGATGGGAGCATCCCCGACGATGTCGACGGGATTGGCGTGCGACCAGGTTGGCGGCAGTACCGCGTCCAACTGCTTCAACGTGTTGTCTCCCAGCCTGGCCAGCCGGCCGCCGCCAAGAATCAGCGCATCGGTCGCCATGACGCCCGCGCCACCGCCGTTGGTCATGATCGCCAGCCGACCGCCTGCTAGTGGCCGTGCCCGCGCGAGCGTTTCAACCGCGTCGAACATTTCCTCGGTGGTATCCACGCGCAGCATCCCGGCCCGGCGTATCGCCGCGTCATAGATATCGTCGGCACCGGCCAGCGCGCCGGTATGCGAAGTGGCCGCCTTCGCGCCTTCGGGAACGCGGCCCGCCTTGATGATCAGTACTGGCTTGTTCCGCGCAGCGGCGCGCGCGGCAGACATGAATTTTCGGCCGGACCTGACCGCTTCCACATAGAGCAGGATCGCCTGCGTGCCCGGGTCGCTGCCGAGATAGTCGAGCATGTCCGCCAGGTCGACGTCGGCACTGTCCCCCAGCGAGACGAAGTGCGAAAAGCCGATCTGGCGCGATCTCGCCCAGTCGAGCACCGCCGTGGTCAGGGCGCCGGACTGCGAGACGAAGGCCAGCTTGCCGGGCAGGGGCGGCGCGTGCGCAAAGCTGGCGTTCAACCCCAGTCCTGGTACGAGCAGCCCCACGCAGTTGGGGCCGAGGATACGCAGCCGATATGGCCTGGCGGCGCCGAGCATCGCATCCTGCCGCGTTTGCCCGCTCGCGCCGGCCGGGCGCGCCATGCCCGCGGTCAGGACCACGGCGGCCAGGGTGCCGCGTTCGCCCAGTTCGGCGATCAGGCCCGGCACCGTGTCGGGCGGCGTGCAGATCACCGCCAGTTCAGGCGTATCGGGCAGCGCGGCGACGGAGCGGTAGCAAGGCCGGCCATCCAGTGCACGGTACTTTGGGTTCACCGCGTGCACCGGGCCGGCAAAACCGTCGGCATGGAGGTTGGCGAACACTGTGGCCCCTACACTGTGCGGTCTTGCGGAAGCGCCGATCACCGCGACCGAGCGCGGATGGAACAGATGTTCTAGGTTACGGATGCTCATCGTGGTCGGGGGCTCGGGGTAGTGCGTGTCGCGCGCACTGGCCGAGGCAACGCTTCCATTCGTCCTGGATGACAGTCGGACCCGGTAGCACGAAGCTGAAATGAACCGGAACTCGCTCCCGCTGGATGTCGCGCTAACGGAAGAATTCTCGCGCGTCTTGCTGGCAATCCCGATGTACAGTAACGCCACATCCACGGCGGGAATTCAGCGTGATCGTGACAATGCCGGTCATGATCCAGCCTTGCGGGCGTTGGCGCGCGCTAGATCACGAAACGGAAATGGCCGCTGTGCAGCACGATATTGTGGGCCTCAGTCATTTCGAACAACTGCCGCGCCACGCCTTCGATATCCTCGCGATGTCCTTCAAAAGCCTGGAGCAGGTCTTCCGGCCGGTGCGAACGCGCGCCAAAGTGGTCTTCCAGTGCCTCGGCCGTAATTGCGTAGCTAGCCGGCGTACCGTTCACGCTGACAGGACATTCGAGAGAGAGATCGGCCGGGCAATAGGAGGGGCTGGCTTTGGGGAAACAGATCTGTTTGATGGTCATGGCATCGACCCCCGGAGCGAAGAAAAGACAGGGCAAGGAAAAGCACAAAGCGGCAAGCGCGCGCAGCGGCTCTCTGCTCTGCCAGTCTATGCGCTACCGTTGCAGCCGCAAGCCGAACCGCGGGGTTTCCTGACCCACGTCAAGCCGGCCCTAATGGTCGGGGCTTGCACTTACCGTGACGCCATTGCAGCAACCGCGTCAGCCAGCGACGCAGTCAGTGCAATCACGTTCGTCGGATGGGCAATGGTGTCGCAATTGACGATGTCGGAGGCAACTGCATGCTGTTACGTGTAGGCGCAGCCCGTGAGTACCGCGTGCACGGCCACGCAGTGGCGCATCTCCCTCGCGCTCAGCGCGACCCTGGCCAGTACTTCCATGGCTGCGTCGGCGGTGGCGGCGGGAGAGAATGCGACGTCTTGGGCCGCGGCAGGCCCGCCGCCGCGCAGATGGCCGCCAATACCCGCTCGCTGGCGGCGATGCAGGTGCTGCTCAAGCGCACCATGCAAGCCCCACTGCAGGACCCTAGATCCGGTCCAGCGCGTCAAGATCCATCAGGGTCACGCGTTTTCCCTTGACATCGATGAGGCCGTCACGCTGGAAGCGCGACAAGGTGCGGCTGACGGTCTCGAGCTTCATGCCCAGGTAGCTGCCGATCTCTTCGCGCGTCATGCGCAGCGTGAGTTCGCGGCGGGAGTAGCCGCGCGCCTGCTGGCGGGCCGAGATATTGAGCAGGAATGCCGCCACGCGCTGCTCCGCGGACAGGCTGGCGAGCAGGAGCATGACGCCTGATTCGCGCACGATTTCGCTACTTAGCATCCGGTGCACATGCTGTTGCAGCGAACGCATTTCCCGGCAGAGTGCTTCGAGCAGATGGAAGGGAATCACGCATACCGCGCTGTCTTCCAGGGCGATGGCGTCACAGGCGTGCCGCTCGGTGCAGATGCCGTCGAGCCCGAGCGTCTCGCCGGTGACGAAGAAGCCGGTCGTCTGCTCGCATCCGTTCTGGTGGGACACCACCGTCTTGAACGATCCGGAACGCAGGGCATAGATGCTCTGGAACGCGTCGCCGGCACGATAGAGCGCTTCGCCGCGCCGCACCATGCGCCAGTTATGGATCACGCTATCCAGCCTGGTGCGATCCGCGTCGTTCAGGTTGCCACCCATGCAGATGGCGCGCATTGCGCAGCTTGAGCAATTTGCCTTGCGGGGCACACTTGCAGGCGGGGCGGTGTCCCTGTACATGGACAGAGGCTCAAGGACTTCGGCACCGAGGGGGCGAAAGGCATTGCTGCCGGTGTTGCCCGCTGCAGATACTCTGACATGGTTGCTTCCTTTGTCTCTTGCGCCCAGCCGGATCGGCTGGCCGCTGTTGTGGTTCGCTCTCGCTGCCGGCACCAAGCGAGGCACAAAGGCCCCGCGCTGGCTATGCTGTTGTGAACTCCTGGACCGTACCCGTCGCCGCGCTCTTGTCCGCAGCCAGGCGGAGCAGGGCGCGGCGCAACGCGTCGAACTCCGTGGTCTTGTCGAAAAAGAGCGACGCACCGGCCTGCAGGTAGGCACTGCGCATCGGCGGCACCGAGCAGTTGCTCAGCACTACCACTGTTGCGTGGCGACGCATCCGCTTCAGGTCCTGCAGCACGTTCAGCCAGGATTTTTCATTCCGGTTCAGGCTGAGAATGACGACATCGGGCAGGAGGATCTGTGCTGCCAGCAGGGCCGCGCGCGGATCCCGGGCCAAGGCGAGCAGTTCCAGCTCTTTGATCGATCTCAGCATCCTTGTCTGCCGCGCCCCGATCAGGGTAGAGTCCTCGAGCAGCAGTACGGTCAGGGGTTCGGGGCGGGCCGGGTGGTTCATGCTTCCGAGTATGGTGAATGGCGGGGCCTCTCGAAAGAAGGGGCGGCTGAGAGTGTCGTCCGGAAAGAGAACCTCCTTGTCAGGAAAGCCTGACAAGGGCCGTCGGCTATCCGACTGATGGCGCCAGCCGCTCCCTCCTCGCCAAATTATGAGCACATCACAATTAGCGTGTGCATTTCGCGCAAATCGGCTACCTTTACGGCAGAGCCTCCGGCGGTCCCCCGCAGGACTTGCTGAGCATCCAGAAGCACTCCGTGACCTGCCATGGCGACCAAAGAGCCTCCTTCACCGAATCTGCCTTCTGCGCCGAAGACATCGTTTCATACCACGCTTGGCGAACTGGCGGCGGGCGGCGCCGTGCTCGTGCTGCTGATGCTGCTGGCACTGTGGTTCATCACCGCGCTTGCCCCCGGCCTGGCGGCTTGGCCGCGCCGATGCTAGGCGCCTGGGGACTGGCCGTGGCCGTGATGCTGTCCCTGCTGCTGGTGCGCTTGCGGCGGCTGCGGCGTGACGCAGAAGAGAACCTGGCGCGTACCCAGGGCAGCGAAGCCCGGCTGGCAGGGATCATCCGCTCGTCAATGGAAGCGATCATCACGGTGGACGAAGGGCAGCGCATCGTGTTGTTCAACCCCACGGCGGAGCGTCTTTTTGGCTACGCCGCCGCGGACATGATCGGCTGCCCTCTGGCGGACCTGATTCCGGTGCGTTTTCGCGTGGCCCATGAGGCGCACGTGCGCCGGTTCGGCGTAACGGGGGTCACGGACCGGCAGATGGGCCAGCACTCGATCTGACAGGTAGTCGGGGCGTTGAATCGAGAAGCACGATTCAATGAGGGATAAGTTTCTCATTGGAGAGTTCAAGCGACTCACACTGACATAGTCCAGATGTCAATCCTGCGGCCGTCGTCATCTTCAAAATGAGTGATGCGGTCATCCAGATTCTCGTGAGTTTCACTTTCCGAAAATCCCTCCGTGACGCGCTTCACAGGGACGCACCTAATCTTGTAGATTTGATGCGGCGGGTATCGATCTTGCGCGGAACCATCACCTAACGTAAACCCATCGTGGACATAGCGAGAGCACCATGTATGAGCGGAGTCCCAATCGTCATGTAGTTCGCGCTTCGCTGGTTTAGTCGTGTCCGACAGCAAGTATATGCACAACAATACCCTGTCTTCGATCTCCGAAAATTGGCCTGCCGATGACTCATCCACAACGCACCTCCTTTCGCTGCCCCAATCTTTGGCGGTGAGCCTAGCAGGGCACTCGATATTGTAGCGTCCATCATACGCGATGCACATACACTCGCAAGCCGTCCTTACGTGTCCTTAAGCTCACTTCGCGGCACGGACTGTCTGACATGGCTACTAAGTCATCGGTATCGTCGTTTTCTCCGGCGACCTGGGGCGGCAGCAGGACATCGTGATGCGCGCCCCGGAGATCATCCGCGAAGCGGATTACCTGCTGGTGGAGTCCACCTATGGCGACCGCGCCCATCCCGCGGACGATCCGCTCGACACGCTGGGTGAAATCGTCAGCCGCACCATCGGCCGCGGCGGCAGCGTGGTGATTCCTGCGTTTGCCGTCGGGCGCACCCAGGCGCTGCTGTACTGCCTCTACAAGCTGCGCCAGCAAAACCGTATTCCGCACGTGCCGGTCTACCTCAACAGCCCGATGGCCATCGACGCCACCACGGTTTTTGGCTTGCACCCGGACGAACTTCGAATCGACCGCGCGGCCTGCACGGCAGCGTGCAACTTAGCCATCCTGGTGCAGAGCATGGAGCAGTCCGTCTGGCTGAACCGCGACCGCGCGCCCAAGATCATCCTGGCCGGCAGCGGCATGGCAACCGGAGGGCGGGTGGTGCATCACCTGGAGACATATGGGCAGGATGCGCGCAACACGATTTTGCTATCCGGCTTCCAGGCCGCCGGTACGCGCGGCGCGGCGCTGGCCTCGGGCATGCGTGAACTGCGCATCCACGGCAAACAGGTTGCCATCCAGGCTTCGGTGGAGCAGATCACCTCGCTTTCGGCACATCCGGACGCCAACGAACTGATGACATGGCTTGGCGGCTTCGGCAGCCCGCCACGACAGACCTTCGTGGTGCACGGCGAGCCGGCTGCGAGCGACGCCCTGCGGCAGCGGATTGAGCGGAAGCTGCGCTGGCCGGTCACGATGCCGGAGTATCTTCGTTCATATTCGCTGGACTAGCCAGCGGAGGCACGGAATGATGAAAAGTGGCTCGCAAGACTGTCTCACACCACAACACCTGCAATTGTTCGGGACGATCGTGCAGTGGTTCGCGCGCTACGAACTGCTGATGCAGGAGTTCATGGCAAAGCTGGCAGGATCGGAGACTTCATCCGTGATGCTGCTGACACGGCGGCTCGATTTCGGGGGAATTGGCAGGCCTTGCTGATCTGTTTCGTCATCGCGCCCATCCTCTGGACCAGTATGACAAGATCTGTGCCTATCTTCTGGTCCCACTGACCTACACGCCATTGTTGTACGACATAACGCATTCGGTGTGACAACCTGGACACTTGGTGCCCATGCGCACTTGATCTAGCCGGACTGGATTTTCCGATTCCCGCCGGGCATTACGCCATTGCGTGATGACACTAGCCTGCCGGGCGAAGCCTATATCCGGCCTTCTTGCAGCCGGTAGCACCGCTGCTGGCCCCTATGAAATGCGCTGACCCGCGCCTCATTCGTACTGTGAGCTCAAGGCTCGTATTACCCCGCAGGCTTAGCAGGTCCCGGTCCTACCTGACTTGTCATCACACTCGATTACCAACGCAACCTTCGACGTTTCACCCTGCAAAGACGTTAATCTCCAACGTGGTGCTCACCATTCAAACCGGCTTCATGCTCACCTAATCCTTCTGGTACGGCCGGTCATGGGCCAGTACCGCCCATATCATGCGCGCCATTTTGTTGGCCGGCGCAACGACCACCACATTCGGAGGCCGCCGCTTTTTCATTTGCTCCACCCAGGGACCGGAATCCCAGCCCGGCGACCGGGTCATGGCCTCCCGCAGTGGCTTGTTGAGCGCCGTGCGTCGGGATTGGCTGCGCGCCAGTCCAACTAATTCAGGATTTCCAGTCCAGCAAAACCGTACGTAGTCTAGCTAATTCCGGTTCCTTACAATTTCAGTAGCATCCCGACATGTTGAGGCCGATAGTTGACCTGGATCTGGTCGTCACAGCCTTTGATGCAGATCATAGGGTTACGCGTCGCGCCCTCTATACTAATATTGGATTGCAGGTTGAAGATGCCGCGTCCACAAGTAAGGGGGATGATATGCAAACGCCGGCAGAGAGAAAAGCCATACTAGTCATCCAGAGGGAGCATCAGCAGCTATCGATGGTTGTCACTGGCATGCAACGCCTTGTCAAACTGCTCGGTGCCGGCGTAGATGTGCCTAGGCCAGTGATGTTTCGGTCCATGCTGTTTTACATTAGCGAATATCCGGAGCGGCTACATCATCCCAAGGAAGAGCGCTATCTGTTCGCGCGCTTGCGGCACCGTGCCAACAACCTCGACAAAACCATCGACGAGCTAGAGGAACAGCACGTTCAGGGCAAAGCGCAAATCCGAGACATCGAACATGCGTTCACCCGATACGAGTTGGCTGACGAGTCCGCGCTCCCGGCGTTGCGCAAGCTGGTCGAAGAATACGCTGCGTTCTCCGCAAATCACAGGCGTCTGGAAGAAGAGGTGATTCTGCCTGCCGCGCGTCAATGGCTGACGGAGGAGGACTGGAACGCACTGGATGAGGCGTTTGGCTCAAACCGCGATCCGTTCGGCGGCGTCAAGGTAGAGGCAGATTTCGGCCGCCTCTTTGCGATGATCGTCAGGGCCATAAGGGAACCTTAGAGACCGTTTCAAAAAGACTGCTACGGACGCCTGAAGATATTCCAGCAGACGAGGGAACAGCCAAGCTTCAGGAATGCTTCGTGAATATCAGCCCGACGCTCGAAGCGAATGCGAAGACGACGGAAATTGTGGAGCCACGCATGAGTGCGTTCGACCACCCAGCGAAAGCTGCCAAGACCGCTACCGTGTTCGGTTCGGTTCGGCGCTTCGCGATCACTGGCTTGATGCCGCGCTCGCGAAGTCGCGGACGATGCGGTTCGGAATCGTAGCCGCGATCGGGGTAGATGACTTTGGGCTTTTGAAGTGGTCGACCACGCACGCCGCGAATCGGTGGAATCGCGTCAACGAGTGGCAGCAGTTGGGTGACGTCGTTGCGGTTCGCGCCGGTCAGGAGTGCACAGACGGGGACTCCATTCGCGTCGACGAGAATGTGATGCTTGGAACCTGGTCGCGAGCGATCCGTTGGGTTTTGACCCGTTTTTCGCCCGCCCCAACAGCTCGCACCGACGACCAATCGACGGCCGCACGTGAGAAATCGAGTTGGCCGGCCTCGCGCAGCCTGCTGGCGGCGTTTGCGCGACTGGCAGAAGGCGGGCGTATGGGTCCGACTACACGAGTTGCTGCTCGCGAACGTATCCGGACGCCTGGTTGGCCAGGCATGGCATTCAGGCCCGAGTGCCATGATGCCTTGCCTTCCTTGCGACTGCGGCGTGCCGATTCGGTGGATGTGGTGTCATGCGCTGTGGTGGGCAAGCGCCGCGATGACTGGCTTGCGCCGCCGAAGGGATCGCCCTGGCGGATTCGCGGCTGCCATTCCACATGACGCGCCTGCCGATCTCGCGGAGCCAGCCGGCGGATGGCCAGCACCGGACGGCTAGCTTCCAGGATGATCGTCTCCACGAACTGGCTTGCGACAAACGCCGTCGGCTCGTCGGGGTCGTCGTGACCCACGATGAACAGTTCGTCCAGCCGCGCCTCGCGCTGGACGGCTACCAGCGGCGGGCCTTCAGCAACGCGCCACTCCACTGGAACCAGCCGGTCCTCACACCCAGTCCGGATCTGCCGGACTGCTGCGGCGCACCAAATCCCTTGTCTGTGAACGTGCATGCCAGACCAAAAACTGAACGAATGTGGTTTATCCTCGCCCGGCGATCCAATGTCGACCGGGCCGTCAGTACATCAGTTTGCTTGGCGGCTCTAGAGGCGGGGTCATCCTAGGCGTACGCAAGCGCGAGCCTCCTTATCGCGAGCGGCGGGACCGGAGCTTGGCCGAACGATAGGCCGAGTTGACCTACCTCAAAAGATCCGCACTCAGGGCCACGCCCTGACACAGCGGCCCCTAAAATTCAGTTGCTGCATGCAACGCGTGGCCCATCCGGCTCCGTCTTGCAGCGCCCCACGTGTCCTCTGCCGGAGACAGAGATGCTAAGCCCCACGAGATCGCAGCGCTTATGATTCTCAGCGATTCGGAACAGACGGCAAATTGGACCCGGCTGACATCAGTGCGCTCGTCGAGCGCCAGCTGGCGCGGCTCGAGACCTCGAGGCCTGATCGGAGGCAATTTCGCCTGACCAGAGAGGGCCAACGCATTCTCAATGTGGTCGGTAAGTGGCGTTGAAAGCCTCCCAAAAAGGGCAGACGCCGACGGTGTTTGTTCCTCTCCTGAAGGTAGTCGGCTCGTCCACGTCACACCTGGGCGGGGAACCCTGAGTGCATGCTGGGCACTTGGGGCCGGCCTTCAGCCAGATCAAGCCTTCTCCTTGGCAACTCCTGCTGCAGGCGGCGGCACAGCGTGCTGTCGGGCCGCTCGCCGTCATGACCACCGCGGCTCAATTTGGGACGCGGCTGCATTCCTTGACGCAGATCACATCGGCGTGTCGATGCGGATCTAACCTTCATCGAGGAAGCGGTGGGCCTCGTCACCGCGCTCTCCTTGGGCGGTGTAGTGTTTGGAGCGCTCCTTGTTGCCAGCTTCTACTACTTGGACTAAGGAACTGAGTCTCCAACCTCATGGGCGATTAGGAGAAGGTATGTACGGAAAGATCATGGTGGCGGTAGACGGCAGCAAGAACGCCGAACTCGCACTAGCCGAAGCGATTCAGTTGGCGAAGGCATGCGGGAGCGAGGTAACAGTCGCGCATGTCATTGATAACAGTTATCTGAAATACGACCAAGGCTATATCGATCCTGCGGAAGTCCGCGCGGCGCTGAAAGAGGCTGGCCAGGCGCTGCTTGTAGCCGCATGCGCTCAAGTCCAGGCGCAGCAGATCCCCTGCAAGACACGGCTGCTTGATGAGCCGGTTGCCATGGGCGACATATCAATGGTTGTCGAGCAAGCTGCCCAAGAGGAAGGAGTCGAGTTGCTGGTAATTGGCACGCACGGCCGTCACGGTACGCGTCGATTGCTGCTTGGCAGCGTCGCGGAGGGGCTGGTCCGACATACCAATCTGCCTGTGCTATTGGTCCGCGGCTAGATTCAAGCTGCTTAAGCTTCGGATTGCGTAGTTGTCTCAGGTCCCGCCAAAATCATTGAGGCGGGCAATCCCGCTCACATGGGCTACGATGCCGGAATGTCGCGTTGCGGCCAGCAACGTTCGGTCGGCGGTTTCGATATCGTGCGGGAGGCCGCTTCCGTGCGGCGCATTATCGGTTACGTGCCGCAAGCGCTGTCGGTGGATGGCGACCTGACCGGCTTCGAGAACCTGCTCGTGTTCGCCAAGCTGTATGACATTCCCCGTGCCGAGCGTACTCGCCGGATTCGCGAGGCGCTTGCTTTCGTGGACCTGGCCGATTTCGGCGACAAGCTGGTCAAGACCTATTCCGGCGGCATGATCCGGCGCCTAGAGATCGCACAGTCCACGCTGCACCGGCCGCAAGTCCTATTCCTCGACGAGCCTACCGTCGGCCTGGATCCTGTCGCGCGTATCTCCGTCTGGGAACAGATCGAGAAATTGCAGTCGGAATTCGGCAGCGCGATCCTGCTGACCACGCATTACCTGGAAGAGGCGGAGCGCCTGTGCGACCGTGTCGGGATCATGAATCACGGCCGAATCGCCGCCGTCGGCGCGAATGCCAGTTTCGAGGAAGTCTTCGAACGCTACACAAGTGCGGATGTTGTCCAGCAAGGTGCCTACGATGAAACCTCTCAGACCCGCCGTTCAGCCGGCCGCCTCGCCTGAGGCCATGTCAGAGTGTTGCTCCGGAACGCAAAGCCGCAAGGCCCTGGCCGGTCGTGGCCTTTGTCGCGAAGACGTTTGCCATCGCCGACATGGATGGTGCGCAAGCTACACCATGACCCCACCGAGTTGGCGACGCGCGCGGTACAGCCCGCGCTCTGGCTGTTGATTTTCGGCCAGGTCATGAGCCATGGCCGGGTGATCGATACTGGCGGCGTGCCGTATCTCGATTTTCTTGTTCCCGGCATCCTGGCGCAGAGCGTGCTGTTCATTGCCATCTTTAATGGTATCTCCATCATCTGGGAACGCGACCTGGGGATCGTGCACAAGTTTCTCGCCAGCCCGACGCCGCGCGCGTCACTGGTGCTGGGCAAGGCGCTTGGCGGCGGCGTTCGCGCACTGGTCCAGGCCGTGGTGGTGATGGCGCTGGCCGCGGTGCTTGGCGTCAGGATGCGGCTGGACCCGGCCGCGCTGGCGGGGCTGATCGTGTTCGTGCTGCTCGGCGCGGCGGTATTCTCCAACTTCTCGCTGATCATCGCCTGCCTGGTAAAGACGCGGGAGCGCTTCATGGGTGTGGGGCAACTGCTGACCATACCTCTGTTCTTCGCCAGCAATGCAATCTACCCGACTTCCCTGATGCCGCGCAGCCTGCAGATCATTTCCCACCTCAATCCGCTGACTTACTAGGTGGATGCGTTGCGGATCCTGCTGCTGCCGGGGGACGCTCCGGCAATCACATCGGCCTGGCGATGGATGGGGCAGGGCTCGGGCTTACCCATGCTCGGCATGGTGATCCTGAGCGCCAGGATCTATCCGCAGATCGTACGCTAGCCGCCACCGCGAGTGCGTCCCGTGGTGTTGATGTGCGTCAAGTGCCGGCAGGGGGGCTAACCCAATAATGAAAAATAGGGGAGAGCGAAGCGTGTCGCGCTCCGGGATTTTGGGGCAGGCGATGAAAACAAGCATGATGCGGTCGATGGCGGTAGCCCTGGCGGTCCTGATCCTCCTGGTGTCCGATGCGTTTTCACAGGCCTTACGGCCGCCCGGGTCATCGCCCGAAGTGCTGGATCAGATCCTGGCGCCGATCGCGCAGTATCCGGACGCGCTGGTTTCGCAGATCCTGCTGGCGGCCACCTATCCTCTCGAAGTGGTCCAGGCGGACCAATGGCTGCAGGATCCCGCCAACGCTGCGCTCTCCGGCGATCAGTTGGCAGCGGCGCTGGATAGGCTCCCGTGGGAGCCGAGCGTGAAATCCCTGCTACGCTTTCCGCAGATCCTGCGCTTGATGGACGGCAACCGCGACTGGATGGAGCGCCTCGGCGATGCCTTCCTAGCCGATCAGGCTGGGGTAATGGATTCGATACAGCGGCTGCGCCACCGGGCCAAAGCGGCCGGTGGCCTCTCCTCGACGCCGCAGGCCGTGGTGACGACGCAAGTCTCGGCTATCGAGATCGAGCCGGCGAGGCCGGATATGGTCTATATCCCGGTCTACGATCCGCAGCTCGTGTATGGTGTCTAGCCTTATCCTGCCTTCCCGCCGTTTTACTTTCCCGGCTACTTTGACGATGTGATCGTGGGTAGCTTCGGTGTTGGGTTCGGGTGGGTGGGCGTGGCGATCGTCGGGCCGCTTCGTCGGGTTGGAGTCACTGGGATTGGGGTCATCATCGCATTGATATCGACCGCACCCCGCTTTGCCAGCCTGAACGGTAATCGCGCGCCGCCAGCAGCCGTGTGGGAGCATGCGCCAGTGCATCGCGCCGGCGTGCCCTATAGTGATCCGACCTTGCGGCAACGGGCCTTACCCGATCCCGCCGGCCAGGGAGGAGACGGGCTAGCGCTTCGACGTTAAGGCCGGCGCGGAGCAGATCATCGACCGCCGGATCGGACGCAACGAGTCCAATGCCATCGATGTCTGCCGCACCTATGTCGAGGCGCAACAGACCTCTAAGCCGCGATGCACTGGCTGGCCGACGGACGCCACGAGTACGCACACAAGGTCGCGAGTACCCCGGGCAAGCGCGCCGGGCTCATTGGCCTGCATCCGCGCGCGAGGACGAAAGCCCGCTCGGCCCGCTGGCCGCCGCCGTGCTCATGGCTATGGCGCGGCGAATGGCGAAGGGCTAGCGCCGTCCCACGGCTATCTGTACCGTATCCTGACGCGGCAGGGCACGAGTGCGCCAGGCGGCGCCCGCGATTACGTGGCCGACGGAAAAATGACGGATGGATTCGCCATGGTTGCTTTTCCGGCGAAGTATGGCGATTCGGGCGTCATGACCCTCCTGGTGAATCACCACGGTATCGTATTCGAGAAAAACCTTGGCCCGAAAACGGGTGTCATCGCGCGCCAGATGACAGAGTACAACCCCGACGCCAGCTGGAAGATCGTGCAGCAGTTAATGCGCTGACTTCCGCACGCCGTAGGTGCGGTGCGCGCGGGCTCGCATCGCAACGGTCTCCCTAGCGCTCCAGCACATATCTCCCGGGTGCGTCGGCGAGTGCGCCGTGCGCTGCGTCGCGCGCGGGGATCCGACCAGTCGAGTGCGACGCCAGCCAGCCCTGCCAGCAGGGCCACCAGGATTCATCATGCCGTTCCGCAGTCGAGAGGTAGCGTTCGGGGCTGCCATAGGTTGCCTGCGCCGCGCGCGTTTCCACCCTGTATCGGCGGCCGGGATGCGAGGGTCGGCCACGATGCCAGCATTGTGGCCACCGGAGGTCAGCAGGAACGTCAACGGCGCCGACGTCAGCAGATGCAGCTTGTAGACCGAGCGCCAGGGCGAGACATGGTCGTGCTCTGTGCCTACTGCGAAGATCGGCATGCCGATGTCTGACAGGGCGACGGGGCGGCCATCCACGCAATAGCGTCCCTCCGCCAGGTCGTTGTTGAGGAACAACTTGTGCAGGCACTCCGAATGCATGCGGAAGGGCAGGCGGGTGACATCCCGGTTCCATGACACCAAGTCGTTCGGGCGCAGCCGCTTGCCGAGCAGGTACTCGCTCATCATGCGGGACCATACCAGGTCGCGCGAGTGCAGCATCTGGAAGGCTGCGGCCATTTGGGTGCCGTCCAGGTAACCTTGCTGGCCCATCATCGCGTCCAGCGTGGACAAGGCGCTGCTGTCAATGAACAGGCCCAGTTCTCCTGGCTCGCTGAAGTCCGTCTCGCTGGCGAACAAGGTCAGACTTTGCAACGGCAAGCCGCTGTCGTCGCGGCTAAGCGCCGCCGCGCAGATCGACAGCAGCGTACCGCCCAGGCAATAGCCGGCGGCGTGGATGAGTGTATCGGGGCAGCGCTCTTGCACCGCGCGCAAGGCTGCCTGCACGCCGAGGCGCAGGTAGTCGTTGAGCCCGAAGTCGCGGGCTTCGGCGCCCGGGTTCTTCCACGAGATCATGAAGACCGTATGGCCCTGTTCGACCAGGTAGCGCACCATTGAGTCTCGCGGCTGCAGGTCCAGAATGTAGTACTTCATGATCCAAGAGGGCACGATCAGCACCGGTTCCCGCCACACCTCGGCGCTGGCAGGCGCGTACTGGATCAGCTCGATCAGCGCATTGCGAAACACCACCTTGCCCGGCGTGATCGCGACGTCCCGTCCGACCTTGAAGGCGGGCGCGCGGCGCAGCTTCGGCGCGCGTGCCAGGTCGGCCACTGCGTTCTGCATGTCGTGCTGCCAGTGCTGGGCGCCATTGAGCAGATTGGCGCCGCCGCTGGCTGCGGTGGCCCGCAGCACCACGGGATTGAGCCACCACGCATTGCCGGGCGATAGGGTATCGAGCACCTGTCGCGCGCAGAACGACACCAGCCGCTCATGGTGCGGGGATACGCCGGGCAGGCCGCGCGTGAGCGACTCCCATAGCGCTTCGTGGTTGTGGAACGCGTCGCGCCAGCAGCGGTAAGGCCACTGCAGCCAGGCGGGGTCAGCGAAGCGCAGGTCCGATGGCGGTGCCGGCACGCCGGGTGTTGGCTCCGCGGCCGCCGGGCCGGGCCACATCCCGGCGGTCGCGGCTACCGCGCCGCTCACCCACTGGCCCAGGGCGGTGGCCACCTTGCCGGGGGAAACGGCCAGGTGCAATACCCAGTCCAGCTCGGCCAGCCAGAGCGAGGCGAGCGACATGCCCTGGGTGGCGCCGGCCAACATCGAGCGGACCTGCTCGTCGAGCTGGTCAGGCTCCGCCGCGACGGGGTCGCAGCCACATTCCGCCTCGGGCGCGGCGGTGAGTTCCTTGCCGGGTGTCGGTGCGTTCATTGCATGTGCTGCCCGCCATTGATGGCAATATTGGCGCCGGTGACAAACGCTGCGTCATCGGAGCACAGGAAGGTAATCAGCGCGGCCACTTCGTCCGGCCGCCCCAGCCTGCCGACAGGGATCTGCGGCAGGATCCTGGTCTGGAGTATGTCGGCGGGGATGTCCGTGACCATGTGCGTAGCAAGGTAGCCGGGCGATACCGTGTTGACTGTCACTCCCTTGCTGGCCACTTCCAGCGCTAGTGCCTTGCTGAACCCGTGCACCCCCGCCTTGGCAGCGGAATAGTTAGTCTGGCCAAAGGCGCCCTTGGAGCCATTCACCGAAGCGATATTGATGATGCGGCCCCATCCGCGGCTGACCATGCCGTCGCACAGGGGCTTGGTCATGTTGAAGATCGAGTCCAGGTCCGTCCTGAGCACGGCGTCCCAATCGGCCTTGGTCATGCGCCGGAAAGTGATGTCGCGGGTAATGCCCGCGTTGTTCACCAGGATATCGACCTGTCCCAGCTCGGCAAGGGCCTGCGCGGCACAGCGCTGGCAGGCGGCGAAATCGGCAACGTCGACGGCGAACGCGCTGAACGCGCGCTCGGCGGCGCCCTGGCGGTCGAGCCAGGCCTGCACGTGGTCATTGCTCGGCGAATGGGTGACTGCCACGCGGTAGCCGGCGTCGTGCAGGCGGATCGCAATGGCTTCACCCAGTCCACCCATGCCGCCGGTCACCAGCGCGATCCGCCTTGAAGAGAGGCTGGCCGGCGCCTCGCCTGCGTGCTCAACTGGCATGGACGGGCCCCTTTCGCGGACTGGCTGCGGCGCCGCCTCCCGCCTGCGCGCCGGTGCCGTTCAACGCGGGACTCCACGCCGTGCCCTGTCTGAATTTCTCGAATATATCCTGCACCGGCGCCACCATCGAAGCGGTATTCCCCGCCTGCTGCAAGCTCATCGCCTGGCATCGCTGCCAGGACTCGCCGATTTCGCGCATCTGTTCGACGATGGCGGTCTGGTTGTGGATGGCTAGACTCATCCACGCTTGCATCAGGTGCGCGCAATGCTCGGCTTCGTTGCGCAGGAAGGTGACTGGCAGCGCGGCGAGCGCGGCGAAGTTGCTTGCATTGGCAAGCTGCGCACCCACTTCGTGCGTTGTCTTGATGTCCTTGCGGATGGCTTCCAGCTGGATTTCAAGGAAACGCTGGCGGCTCTCCTGCAGCAGGGTCAGCGCACGCAGGCCCACCTCGCAATTGGCGCTGAAGAACGCGAGTGGGACGTCAGTCTGGTCTGTCATGGTGTCTCTCCGTGATTGGCGCGCATACCCTGTGCCGCTGCAATGCCATGCGTACTCTCACGCGGGAAGAACCCTGGATTGGCATTGCTGGAAAGGACGAGTGCAGGGCATGCATGTCAGGCAACTCGTCTGCGAAATGATTCTGAAGCGTGGCGGCCGCGCTCGTTGATCCGCATCGAGCTTTGGCCTCCTATGGCGTGGCGCCAGTGGGAATGGCAGCGGCTCCTGGCGTTACCGCGGGCGTCGGCCGGATCAGCCGGGCTTTCCGCCCGAGGCCGGGCAGGTCCTGACGCCGAGCAGGCTGTAGAGGGGGCAGATGCGGACGAGCCCTGTCAGGACCGGAATCACCCCGATCCATCCCCACACGCCGATCGTGCCGGTGACGGCAAGGCCGATTAAGGCCAGGCCGACGACGATCCTGAGAGTCCGGTCAACCGTACCGATATTGGTTTGCACAGCGTCCTCCGTTTGATAGCCCGTTAAATACAGGTGTGGCGTCGCCGGGTTTGATTCGCATTCCGGCGGCTGCACGAGCCCAATATAGCCAGATGGCTGCCGGTGGCTTTGATCTACGGCAACTTTGACGCGCATTAGCGCTGGCGTGCACGCCGCGCCGTTAAACGGCTCCTGTGTCACCGGCCGCGTCGCGGGCACTTCGACTCGCAATAGACCCAGTCGTCTTCCATCTCATTGACGCGCAGGCGAAATACGTAGCTGACTGGGGTATGCCCGGCCGTGAATCGGCGCGCCTGGCTGTCGTCTTGATATTCGGCACGCAAGGTATAGGCGCCCGCCGGCAGCCGCATGTATAGCAGGGGACCGGACGAGACGACCCGCAGACGCCGCTTGCCGTTGCTATCCACCACCGAGACCGCGACGTCGGACAGCGCCTCGCCGCCCTTCGCGTTGTAGAAGCCAAGCCGCACATTGAAGCGACCCGCTATCGAGCGAATGGCTTTCACCTCGTCGTCGCCGACACCGCCGGAAACATAGGTGATCCCGTTCATCTCCTGTACCTGAAGCGGGGTATCAGCATACGCTTGCGCCCCATGGACGGGCAACGCTGGATTGACGAGCCCGATCAACGCCGCTGCCGCGAGACAGGCGACGACACGCTTGCTAGCCATGATGGCTTTGGTCCGTGTTGATCTGCCTGCGTCAACAGGGCGCCGGCAGTTCCAGTATTGTCGGTGGCGCGGCGCGTGGCTTGATCCAGCGCAATGCCGCGCAAGGTGGCACGGGCCGCCGGCCGTTCTTTTGCCCTGCGGCCGCGTTGTCGGTCAGGCGTCGCCCAGCGCATGATACAGCTCGTCCTCCTGCGCGAAATGCAGGCGCAGGATCGCATTCAGCTCATACAACAGGCGCCGGACCTCCTGCGCGCTTTCCAGGTCGATGCCGTCCGCGGGCTGATCCGCGGCGATGCGCTCCAGCATGCCCACCAGGCGGAATATCTCGCGGTGCCCGCCGCTTAGCGCGGCCAGCGGGTCCTTGCCGCCGAGCCGCTGCGCCAGTTCCGGATAGAGGTCGGTGTCGTCATGGAGCTCATGCGCGAGCAACTGATGGCGCAGTGCGCGGTTGAGTTGCGCGAGTTCCACGGCGGCGGCTTCCCCGGAGAGGCTGGCTACGCGATCTGCCATCGATCTCACCTGGTCGAGCACCTGCCCCAGTTCGCTGTGTTCGGTCTTCAGTTTCGTGGCTTCGGCCGGCGTGATCTGCGCGGGCCGCCAGTCCGGCCCCGGCTTGCGTGCCCGCAGTGCGTTCAGGATCACCGCGACATCGATCAGTTCCTGCAGCAGCGCACCCGCCAGCGGCGGCAGGTAGCCGAATGCGGCTGCGGTCATCGCCGCCAGGGAAAGCGCCATGCCCGCCACGACGCTTTGCATGGCGATGCGGCGCACGCGCCGGGCGATCTGGATGGCCTCGGCCAAGCGGTCCAGGCGGTCCACCAGCAGTACGACGTCCGCTGCCTGCGCCGACGCAGCCACGCCTGCCGCGCCCATTGCCACGCCGACGTCGGCGGCCGCCAGCGCGGGCGCGTCGTTGACGCCGTCGCCGACCATGATGACCGTATCGTGGCACTGCGCCTCGCGGATTGCCGCGAGCTTTTGCGCGGGCGTCTGCTGGGCGTGCACTTCCGTCACGCCAAGCATCGCGCCGGTCATCTGCGCCACGTCGTCGCGATCGCCGGTCACCATTACGATGCGCCGGATGCCGGCCTGCCTGAGTAACCTCAGCGCGCGGGGCGTTTCGAGTCGGATCTGGTCCGCGAGCTGCAGCGCGCCGCGCATGGCGCCATCGACGCCAAGGAAGACGGCCGACGTGCCTTCATGGCTCATGCGCCGCAACAACGCCGTGCTCCACGGCTTGGGCACGGTTGTCTTAGCCACATGGGCCAAGGACCCCATGGTGAGAACGTGCCCTTCGACGGTGCCACTCAGGCCGGCGCCGGGCTCCTCGCTGACCTTGACTGGCAACGCCAGCGCCAGGCCGCGCTCGCGTGCCGCAGCCACCAGCGCGCGGGAACTCACGTGCACCGACGCCTGTGCCAGCGAGGCCGCCAGGCGAAGCACTTCGTCGGGCGCGTGTCCCGGCGCTGCCTCGATTGCCGAGACGTGGGCGTGGCCGACGGTCAGCGTGCCCGTCTTGTCGAAGAACAGCACGCGGCCCTGCGCCAGCCTTTCGAGCGCGGCGCCGCTTTTGATCAGGATGCCCCGGCTGGCACTGCGCGACATGCCGCAGACGATGGCCACGGGCACCGCCAGGATCAGCGGGCAGGGCGTCGCTACGACCAGCACCGCAAGCGCCCGGCGCGCATCGCCGGTCATGAACCAGGCCGCACCAGCCACGGCCAGCGCCAGCGGCACCAGCAGCAGGGCATAGCGGTCGGCCATGCGCATCGACGGGCTGCGGCTTTGCTGCGCCTCCATCACCAGGCGGACAATGCCAGAGTAGGTACTTTGCGCCGCCGTGGCGCCGGCGAGCATCTCGAACGGCGCGCCGGCGTTAACCACGCCGCTGCGCAGCGGCTCGCCCGGCGCGCGGCGCTGCGGCATGACCTCGCCGGTCAGGGTGGATTCGTCCAGGTCGGCGGCCTCGATCAGCGTCCCGTCGGCAGGTACCACTTCGCCAGCGCGTACCAGCAGGCGGTCGCCCGGATGCACGTGGTCCAGGGGCACCGGCCGCCATTCGCCCTCTTCATAGCGGCTCGCCTCGCGCGGGGCATGGCGCAGCAGTGCGCTCATCTCGCTTGAGGCGCGCGCTTCCGCGTAACTCTCCAGTGCGCGTCCGCTTGCCAGCATCAGGGCAATCACTGCCGCGGCGAAGTGCTCGCCAAGCCACCATGCGAAGCCGATGGCCAGCAGCGCAAGGACATCGACCCCCGCTTTGCGGCGCCATGCCGCCAGGACTGTGCTGGCGCTCAGGGCGATCAACACCGGTAGGATGCCGATCAGCCACACGGTGCGGGCGAGCTCTGCCGATCCGAACCAATACAGCAGCGATCCCGCGGCTAGCGTGACTGCGGAGGCCGCCAGGAGCCCCATATTGAGCCAGCGGTGGTGGCGAAGCTCCGGAAGCGCCATGTCAAGATCAATCGCGGCGGGTGAGCGCGATAGTGAAAAGCGCCCCGCAGGCAGCGGCAAGAGCCGCGGTCGCGCCAAGCGTGCGCCATGGGTGCGCACGCACGTACTCCTCACCGGCATCGGCCCAATCGCGGACCTGGTCACGGCCTTGTGCCTGCAGCTCCCGCAGGCGCAGCTGCAGCGTCTCCAGCCGCGCCTTGAACTGCTCACGGGCTTGACCGGCTTGCTCGCCTGTCAAGGCGGCGGCGTCGCGCAGCAACGCTTGAACATCGGACAACAGGACGTTGATATCGTGCTGCAGCGTGGCACGGTGCGCGGACAGGGCGGATCTGAGGTCGTTCACGGCGTTCTCCCGGCGGGTTAAATGAAGTGAATGCGGTGGGGTGAGATGTGTCGGATCCGCCATGGGGGATAGCGGAATGGCATCTCCAACTATAGGCAGGGCTCCGGCGCGCCAGTTGATCGGCATCAAGTCCGGGGCGGACGCTCCGCGCCGCAGGTGCGATTGATCTGCATCAACGGCCGCCGTGCGCCCGACACTAGACTGAGTGCACGGCACCGGCGTGCCTTGACAACCCCTCGACCCCTGCGCATCGCCGATGTACTCCATGGGCGTCTTAATCAGCCCGTACCCAGGTCAAGCCAGGAGAAGCATGATGAGGATCGAAGAGATTTGCTCGCTGTCCGCCGTTCATATCCCGCATACGTGCACGCTGCGCGACGCTGCGGTGCAGATGCGCGACTGCCACGTTGGTGCGCTGGTGGTGACAGAGCCATTCGGAGGCGGCCAGCGCGCGATGGGCATCGTTACGGATCGCGACATCGTGCTAGAGAGCACCGCCGCAGGCACGGCGCCTGAACAGGCGACAGTGGCGGACGTGATGACGCGCGGCGTGGTGGCTATCGGCAAGGATGCGGGCATCGACGATGCATTGCAGGCGATGCTGGCGCACGGCGTGCGCCGCCTCGCGGTAACGGATGCCGAAGCGGTGGTTGGCGTGCTGTCGCTGGACGATCTCGTTGACGCCCTGGGCTCTCAGTGGAACATGCTCGCCAGCGTGCTACACAACGAGCGGGAGCGCGAACGTTCCGGCAGCGTGCAGACACCGCTGCACGCCTGAATCGCAGGCGGGCGCGGCTTGGCCCGTGCCCGATGTCTCTCCCAGACCCCGCCGGGACCGGACGGCGGTGCAGTCCAGTGCAGCACACGAATAAGAGAGCAAGACCATGGTGCCTGGCATTCTCAAGCTCGCTTACAAGTTACTGGTCAACGACCGGGCCAAGTTCACCGGCCTGCTGGTCGGGATCACCTTCGCGGTGTTCCTGATGATCGAGATGACCTCGCTGTTCGCAGGCGTGCTCAACCGCTCGTCATCGACCGTGTACAACATTGGCGCCAGCATCTGGGTCATGGACCCGGCGGTCAATACCGTGGCCAATACCATCGGCATGCCGGACTACATGCTCGATGCCGTGCGCAGCATAGAAGGCGTCAAGTTCGCGGTACCGCTGTACTCCGGCGGCGCGTCGGTGCGCCTGAGGAGTGGCACCTACCAGCCGGTGACGGTAGTTGGCATTGACGATGCCAGCCTGTTCGGGCGGCCCGAGGTACTCAACGGCAAGATTGAGGACATCTACGCCGAGAATGCTTTCCTGGTGGTCAAGGATGCCGAGTTCGCGAAGCTGGAGAACCCGGCTGTCGGCACTGAGTTCGAGATCAACGACAACCGCGGCGTCATCGTCGGCGTGGCGCAGGTCTCCACCTCGGGCCTGTTTGGTGTGCCCACGCTGTACACCACCTACCAGCGCGCGATCCAATACTTGCCGACCACGCGCTACACGATCTCCTACATTCTCGTGGAGCCCAAGTCCACGGCGGACGTCGCGCGAATCCAGCGCGAAGTGCAGCGGCTGGGCTACCGCGCACTCACCAAGGACCAGTTCATCCAGCGCATCTCAGATTTCTACAAATACCAGACCGGCCTCGGCACCAATATCCTGCTGATGACGGTGATCAGCTTCATCGTCGGGCTGTCGATCTCGGGGCAGACTTTCTACACCTTTATCCTGGAGAATCTGGAGAAGTTCGGCGCGCTCAAGGCCATCGGCGCCAAAGGGCACGAACTGGTGGCGATGATCTTGTTCCAGGCACCCTTCACCGCGCTGACCGGCTATGGACTGGGCATCGGCCTGTGCGCCATCCTGATCAGCCTGGCGCGGCTGCGCATTCCCGACTACGCCGCCATGATCACGTTCTATAACCTGGGGCTGGCGCTGGTCATGGTCATCGCGATCGCCGGGGTGTCGGGCTATATCGGCGTGCGCAAGGTACTGCGCATCGAACCCTTCGATATCTTCCGGGGGTAAGCATGCCGCGTGTCGCCATTGCCGCGAAGGCGCTGGAAAAGTGGTTCGGCGAAGAGGAAGCCCGCACTTACGCGCTGCGGCAGGTGAGCTTCGAAGCCTATTTCGGCGAGATCCTGTTTATCGTGGGTCCGTCCGGCAGCGGCAAGACTACGCTGCTGAGTGTGATCTCGGGCATCCTGCGCCCGGACAGCGGTGAGGTGATGATCGACGGCACCAGCATCTGGACCATGGACAACGACGGGCTGGCCGCGTTCCGCCTCGCCAGGATCGGCTTCGTGTTCCAGGACTTCCATCTTTTTCCGCGCCTGACCACGCTGGAGAATGTGGCTATCCCGCTGATCCTCAAGGGCCGCGACTGGAACGACGCGCTGAACGATGCCAAGCACTACCTGGAGATCGTCGGGCTGGCCAACCGCGCCCAGTTGCCGCCGATCAAGCTCAGTGGCGGCGAGCAGCAGCGCGTGGCAATCGCCCGTGCCATCGTCAGCCAGCCGGACATCCTGATTCTCGACGAGCCGACGGCATCGCTGGATGGCGACACCGGCCACGCCATCATGGAGTTCGTCAAGTTGCATATCCTCAACGACAAGCGCTGCATCGTGATTGTCACCCACGATGCGCGCATCTTCGACATGGCCAGCCGCATCCTCGATATGGAAGATGGAAAGCTCAAGGGTATCGAGCGGGGAGAGGCGCGATGAAGAACCGCTGGCTGTTTGTTCTCTCCGGGATCGGCGTCGTCGTTGGCGTGGTGGCCGCCATTCTGTATGCCCAGCAGAAGCCGCCGCTCCCGCCGGTGTTCCAGCCGGCCGCCAACCCATACAAGAACGGTATCTACGCCAACGGCATCATCGAGAGCTACCAGGAGAACGGCTCCAATATCAACCTTTATCCCGAAGTCGCGGGAACGGTGGCGCGCATTCCAGTGCACGAGGGGCAGGAGGTCAGGCAGGGGGCGGATCTGCTGGTGATCGAGGACTCGGTCCAGCGCGCGCTGGCCGCGCAGCAGCAGGCGCAGGCAGAGGCCGCCGAGGCCCAGTTGGCGCAACTGAAGGCACAGCCGCGCAAGGAGACGCTGGAGGTGGCGCGCGCACAGGCCGAGGCGAGTGCCGCGGGCCTGAAGACAGTGCAGGACCAGTTCGACAAGCTGCAGCGGTCCTATCTGCTCAACGCCCGCTCCGTCAGCCAGGACGCCCTGGACAACGCGAGCAACGCCGTGCGCGTAGCGCGAGGCAACCTCGACGTGGCGCGCCGCCAGCTGGAGCTGACCCGTGCCGGCGCCTGGGTCTACGATATCCGTAATCAGGAAAGGCAGGTGGATGCCTTGCGCAAGGCCGCTGCCGCCTCGACGGCGCTGCTTGGCAAGTATGTGATCCGCGCGCCGGTGGACGGCGTGGTGATGTCGGTCAATACGGCGGTGGGCGCCTTCGTGTCTTCGCAGGGCACCTATGGCACTTATACGCAGGGGAACACGCCCGTAATGGTAATGGGCAGCGCCCCGGGCACGCTGGCGGTGCGCGTGTATGTCGACGAGATCCTGCTGCAACGCCTGCCCGGCGCGAAGGCGGGGCAGGGCATCCAGGCGAGGATGTTCGTGCGCGGCACGAACACCAGCATCCCGCTGGAGTTCTTGCGCATGCAGCCTTATGTCACCCCCAAGATCCAGCTTTCCGACCAGCGTACCGAACGCGTGGACGTACGCGTGCTGCCCTTGCTGTTCAAGTTCAGTCCGCCGCCCGGCGTCAATGTATATCCGGGCCAGCTGGTCGATGTCTACGTGGGCGGTGCATCGTGAAGGGTCTTGCGCTGCCCGGGATCGCGGCCGTCCTTGCACTGCTGGGTGGCTGCGCCGTGGGACCGGATTTCGTGCGGCCCGACCCGGCGGTGCCGGCCAGCTTCACGCGCGGGGGAGACGCGGTTCGGACGACGCCGGGCGATGGCGTCTCGCAACGCTTTGCCGACGTGTCCGCACTGCCGGCGGACTGGTGGCGCATGTTCGGCAGCGCCGCGCTGGACGGCGCCGTGGCCGACGCCCTCGCAGCCAACCCCACGTTGCAGGCGGCGCAGGCGAACCTGCGCCAGGCCGAGGCCGCCTTGCGTGCCGGCGCCGGCGTGTTCTATCCACAACTGGACGCCGCCGCCGGGGCCACGCGGCAGGCGGCCTCGCCTGTCCGCTTTGGCCAGGCCGGCCCTACCAGCATCTTCAACCTGTTCGCGCTGAACGCCACGGTCAGCTATACGCTAGACCTGTTCGGCCTGAACCGTCGCGCTGTCGAGGCGCTCTCCGCGCAAGCCGACCTGCAGCGGCAGACGCTGGGGGCCGCCTACCTGGCACTGACCGGCAACCTGGTCAACACCGTGGTCGCCCAGGCCGGCTACGCGGCCCAGATCCAGGCCACCACCGAGTTGGCGGCCCTGGTGCGCGAGCAGGTGGTGATCACACGCGCGCAGGTGCAGGCAGGCACGGCAGCGCACGCCAGCGAACTGAGCCTGGCGGTGCAGCTTGCCTCGCTGGAGGCCACGCTGCCGCCGCTACGGCAAAAGCTGGAGCAGACCGATCATCTGGCGGCGACCCTGTCTGGCCATTATCCTGCCGAGGGCGAGCCAGTTGCTGTGACGCTGGAGACCTCGCGTTTGCCGGCGGACATTCCCCGGCTGCTGCCGGCGGAGTTGGTCCGGCGCCGTCCCGATGTGCTGCTGGCCGAAGCGCAGCTTCACGTCGCCAATGCTGAAGTGGGGTGGCCACCGCCGCCATGTTTCCCGCCATTACCCTGAGTGTGGGCTATGGCCGCGACAGCTTGCAGATCGGCTCACTGTTTGGCGGCAATAGTGCGGTGTGGAGCCTTGGGGCCGGCCTGACGGCGCCGCTGTTCCATGGTGGCGAACTGTATTACCGGCGGCAAGCCGCCGTGGCTCAGCTGGAAGCGGCGCAGGCCGGCTACCGCCAGGTCGTGCTGGCTGCGTTCGGGCAGGTGGCCGATGCGCTGCGCGCCCTGGAGCACGACGGCGAACTGGTCGCCGCCACCGGCCAGGCGCGCGACCTCGCGCACGAGGCGCTGCAGGAGTTGCAGGCCAACTTCCAGGCCGGCACCGCCGGCTACCTGCAGGTGCTGGTGGCGGACGCGCAGTACCACCAGGCCGATATCGGCTACCTGCAGGCCAGGACCCAGCGGCTGCAGGACACCGTGGCCTTGTTCCTGGCGCTGGGCGGGGGCTGGGACGCCAGCGCTGCGCAAGCACAGGCAAGACCGCCATCATGATTGGCCGGGCGATCCAGTACCTGGGCGAGACGGTGGGCCGGCTACGACGCCAGCCTCCCGCATCGACGCAAGGCGCGGCAGATACCGCGCCGACTGCCAGGCAGAAGCCGGCTTCGTCCGGCGGCGTGCCGGACGCCCTGCTGCGGGCCGCCGGCATGCCGCCCGCGACCCTGCTCCAGCAACTGGATACCAGCCCGGAGGGGCTGACAAGCGCCGAGGCCATCGCGCGCCTGCAAAACGTAGGCCCGAACCTGGTGGAACATGAGCGTCCGCGCCCGGCGGTGCTCGACCTGCTGCGCCGTTTGCTCAATCCGCTCAATGTGATGCTGCTGACCCTGGCAGCGGTATCCTCAGCCATCCACGACTACGACGCCGCCGCGGTGATCGCCGTGATGGTGATGCTCAGCGTTGGCCTGGCCACGGTGCAGGAGCGGCGCTCCGGACGTGCTGCTGCGGCGCTGCGCGCCATGGTGCATACCACCGCCGCCACGCAGCGCCGGTCGGAGCCAGGGGCAGTGCCCATCACCAGCGAACTGCCGATCGGCGCACTGGTGCCGGGCGACATCGTTCACCTGTCGGCAGGCGACCTCGTTCCCGCCGATGCCCGGCTGCTGGCTTCCAAGGACCTGTTCGTCAACCAATCGGCCCTCACCGGAGAATCGCTGCCCGTGGAAAAGTTCGCGCTGGAGAGCGCCAGCGGCGACGGACCCGGCACGCTGGAGAACATCGTGCTGATGGGCACGGCCGTGGTCAGCGGAAGCGCTACCATCGTGGTGGTGCTGACCGGGCCGCGCGCCGTGTTCGGCAGCATCGCCCGCTCGTTGTCCGAGGAAACGTCCGGCACCGTGTTCGAGCAAGGCCTGCAGCGTTTCGCACGCCTGATGATCGGCCTGATCGTGATCCTTGCGCCGCTGGTGTTCCTGATCAACGGGCTGACCAAGGGCGACTGGCTGGAGGCGCTGCTGTTCGCGGTGGCAGTCGCCGTGGGGCTGACGCCCGAGATGCTGCCGATGCTGGTGACGGTGAACCTGGCAAAAGGCGCGCTTGCCATGTCGCGCCGCAAGGTGATCGTGAAACACCTCAGCGCCATCCAGAACCTGGGCGCCATGGATGTGCTGTGTACCGACAAGACCGGCACCCTGACGCAGGACCGCATCATCCTGAAGAAGCATGTGGACTTGGCGGGGCAGGAGACCGCGCGCGTGCTGGAATTCGCCTACCTGAACAGCTACCACCAGTCCGGCTTACACAACCTGCTGGACAAGGCGGTGCTGCTGCATGACGAGGTGGGTGAAACGCTGCGGCAGGAGGGCGGCTACCGCAAGATCGACGAAGTGCCGTTCGATTTTGAGCGGCGCCGCATGTCGGTTGTGGTGGACGGGCCGCAGGGCAGGCTCCTGGTCTGCAAGGGTGCGGTGGAGGAAGTCTATGCCACATGCGCCAGCGCCGAACTCGGCGGGCAGGCCATGGCGCTTGATGACTCGCATCGCCACTCGCTGATGACGGTCTGCAATGCACTCAACGAAGATGGCTTCAGGGTGATCGCGATCGCCTACAAGCTTTGCCGCCGGCGCCGGACATGCAACCGTACTCGGTGGCGGACGAATCCGCGCTGATCCTGCTTGGCTATATCGCGTTCATCGACCCGCCCAAGGATAGCGCGGCACCGGCGCTGGCCGCGCTGCGCGACAGCGGCATCGAGGTCAAGGTACTGACCGGCGACAGCCCGGTGATCGCGCGCAAGATATGCCGGGAAGTCGGCCTTGACGTGGATCGGGCCGTACTCGGCGCGGAACTCGACGGGCTCTCGCCGCAAGAGCTGGGGAACTCGCGGAGCGCACGCAGCTGTTCACCAAGCTGGCGCCGGCGCACAAGGCGGCCATCGTCAAGGCCCTGCGGGCACGCGGACGGGTGGTGGGCGTACTGGGCGATGGCATCAACGACGGGCCCGCGCTAAAGGCGGCCGACGTGGGCATCTCGGTGGACAGCGGCGCCGATATCGCCAAGGAGTCCGCCAGCATCATCCTGCTGGAAAAGAGCCTGCTGGTGCTGCATGACGGCGTGATCGAAGGTCGCAAGGTCTTTGCCAACCTGCTCAAGTACCTGCGCATGGGTGCGAGCTCCAACTTCGGCAATATGTTCAGCGTGCTCGGCGCGAGTGCCTGGCTGCCGTTCCTGCCGATGGCGCCGATCCAGGTGCTGACCAACAACCTGCTCTACGATTTTTCGCAGACTGCGCTGCCTACCGACAACGTGGACGACGATGCCGTCAGCCGCCCGCGCCGCTGGGAGATCGGCAAGCTCGGCCGCTATATCCTGTGCATCGGCCCGATCAGCTCGCTGTTCGACTACATCACCTTTGCGACGCTCTACTGGGTACTGGGCGCCAGCACGCCCGCGCAGCAGCACCTGTTCCAGACCGGCTGGTTCCTGGAATCGCTGCTGTCGCAGACCCTGATCGTTCATGTGATTCGCACTCGGAACATTCCCTTTGTGCAAAGTCGTGGCAGCACCACGCTGATTGCCACCACATTGGCGATTTGCCTGATCGGCATCTGGCTGCCGTACTCGCCGCTGGCGGCGCCGCTGGGCCTGTTGTCTCCGCCGGGCACGCTCTGGCTATTCCTGCCGCCGATCATCCTCGGCTATTGCTGCCTGACCTATGCGCTGCGAGGATGGCTGATCCGGCGGTTTGCGATCGACTGAGGCGCTATCCAGGGATCCGTGGCCCAACCCTTGACATAGCACAAGGACTGGCTTCGCCAACGGCTTATTCTGGGCGCAAGCCGGAACTAGCTCGCAGCGCGCAGCCGGCGCACGAAGAATGGGAGGCAAATCGATGAATCCGCCACTTGCCCGCTTTGCAGGCCGGGAGGAGGCCGCGGCGCAGCTAGCCGAGGCGCTCTCCGATTATCGGGGTCAGCATCCCTTGATCCTTGCTATTCCGAAGGGCGGCGTACCGGTTGGTCGCGGACTCGCCGACGCGCTGGAGGGGCAACTCGATGTGGCACTGGTCAGCAAGCTGGTCGGCCCGGCCAATGGCATCGCCACGATCGGCGCCGTGACCGAGAACGGCTGGACCTACCGCGTGGAGAACCCGGTGGGCGGGCAGCCCGATCCTATGCATTTCGCCCAGGAGCGGCTGGCAAAGCTCGATCTGCTGCGGCAGCAATGCGCGATCTACACATCGCATCGCACACGGCTTGACCCGCATGGCCGCATCGTGATTCTGGTAGACGATGGAATCTGCACTGGCGCCACCATGATGGCGGCGATCCACGCAGTGCTCCGGCAGCAGCCTGCCAGGCTGGTTTGCGCGGTTCCCGTGGGCACCCCTCAAGGGCTGGCGGCGGTCCGCGCCAGCGCCGACGAGGTGGTGTGCCTGCGCACCGCCGGGCCGGATCCCGATGTCCGCCATGCCTACCAGTGCAATCTCCGGGTTCATGACCGTTGCCCGCACGCGTTGAGTTCGACACCGGTGAATTCTACCCCGAGCTTACTGCGATAAAGCCCTCTGAGTTGTTTGCGCAAGCTCGCCTGCAAATGAAGATGGTATCCGTGAGTTTCTTGTCGCGCGCTTACCCCTGCCAGCCGATGTTATGGTTGCCGATGCACCTTTCTGGCCGTCGGCGCAGGCAACAATGCTGCGAGAGGAAATTCTAGAGGATGCACGTATGCATGACATCGCGCATGCGCCGCGCGATCTCCCGGCATTCTTCTGGCGTACTGGCGGCCTGCATACGGGCGCAGAAATCTGCCTTTTCGTTGCTGCTTGGCAGGTCGGCCCCGCGCACGGCGGCAGGGGCGGAGGACTTGCCGGACTGGGACGGGCTGCTCTGCGCTAGCCTGTCAAGTGTCGACAGACCGAGCCAGGCGGTGCTGACGATGCACAACGATTTGAATGCGCGGTTCATGATATCGAGTCCGGTTTCATTCGCTTCGCATGCGAGCCGCTTAATCCTCGCTCTCGCTGCGAATCAGCAGCACGGGCTTGTTGGTCTTGCGTACCACTCCTTCCGCCACGCTGCCCATGACCAGCCGCCCGACTCCGCGCCGGCCGTGCGTGCCCATTACGATCAGGTCGGCGTTCCAGGCGTCGGCCTCGGCGACGAGGGTGGCGGAGATCTTTCCAGGCGCCAAGGGTCTTTCCAGGAGTACTGTGGTGTTCTTGATGCCGGCGGACTCCAGGCACGCGGCGGCGCCCGCGAGCGCCTCGCGCCCGAACGAGAGGACGCCCTCCATCACTTTCGCTGGGTTGTAAAAGCTGAGCCCGAAGAAGACGTCGCTGTTGTCGGCTACAAATAGCGCTTCGACCTCGCTGCCTGTCGCGTGGGCGATGATGGCCGCCTGCCTCAAGGCGAGTTCCGAGGCGCGGCTGCCATCGACGGCAAGGAGGATTCTCTGGTACATGGCGTGTCTCCTGAGGTGGTCAAGCGTATTGAAGGGCGCCGGCTCGTTGTATTGCTTTGAGTGTAACGGATGACGCCGTTAAGGGTCTGACGTATGTCAAGCGCAGCGGGGTGCTTAGCTGCGGATTCGCAACACCGCGGCGCCGGCAAGCTGTCCCTCGCGCAAATCCGCCAGGGCCCGATTGGCGTCCTCAATCGGATAGACGGTGGTGTGCGTGCGCAGCGGCGTGGCGGCGGCGATGCGCATCAATTCCTCGCCATCCGTGCAGGTCAGTTTGGCCACCGAGAGCAGGCGGCGTTCCTCCTAAAGCAGGCGATAGGGGAAAGCAGGGATGTCGCTCACATGGATGCCACCGCAGACTACCGTACCGCCCTTGGCCACGACTTGCAGCGCGAGCGACATCGGCGCGCCGACAGGCGCGAAGATCAGCGCGGCATCAAGCACCGCCGGGGGCGGCTCCGTGCTGTCGCCCGCCCAGCACGCGCCGCAGTACAAGGCGAATTGCTGGGCCGCCCGGTCGCCGGTGCGGGTCTGAATCCAAATCTGAACAGCAATCGGGGACACGAGGGCGTCCGCATGGATTTCAAGACAGTACTGGTTGACCTCGATGCGAATGCCGGCTGCGCCGCGCGTGTCGAGGTGGCGACAGACCTGGCACGCCGCTCCGCCGGCATCGTGATTGGCATGGCTGCTGTCGGGGATGGGCCCGGACCTGCGCCGATTCGCCAGCGTTAAGCACTTCTGTTCCTGGCCGGGGCTGTGTCCGGGCAGGAAGAACAGTGGCGGCAGGGTGCTGTCCTCAGGTACCAAACGTTCAGCCAACCGGGCGGGGCAGGCGTTGAAGATGGCGCTGTCGCATAGTGACTCCGCACTCGACGCGTTCTACTGCCGGCTGTGCGCCCGCATGGGCAAGCCGCGGGCCAACACCGCCGCCGCACACAAGCTCGCGCGGATGGTGTACTTCATGCTGACCCGCAGAGAGGCCTTCGTCAATCAGGGCCGGCAGCGTTACGAAGAACAACAGCGCCAGCGCAGCATCGCCGCCTTCAAACGCCGAGCCGCCGCACTGGGCTTCCAAATCAATCCCATGGGGATGGCCGCATGACAGTTGTCGTCTTCTGTTTTTCTTCTTGAGAGTCTTGAAACGTCGCGCCCACAGTGCATCCGGTCAAATCAAACCACTCAGTGCCGGCAAGCCTCCTTGTGTCAAACTTTGCGCAAGTCTATGTATCTCGCAAAGTGGAAATCTTTCCTCGAGGCGGTGGGCTTCCCCTCGCGTACGGGCTTGTGTTTTTGTTAGCGTGATCTATTGTAAAAATCTGTGTCGGCAAGCCGGCGAGGCTGGCGTAGCTGAATATCAATATACGCACGATTGAGCACCCATGAGAGGGAACGGCATGCTTCGCGGACTATTCATTCTCCTTTGTCTCGGCCTTGGAACATGGTCTGCAGCACAGACCAAGGCAGAGCCGGAAAAAAGCATTGAGCAAGGCCCCATTGAGAACCGAGTTAAGACCCTCGCGTCCATTCAGCCGGGGCTGGGGACCGTGATGCATGAGATGGCTTACCGTTTAACTAATATCTATTGGGCAGCCAACGGTGGCAATTGGGGCTTGGCGCAATACCAGCTCAAGGAGCTGCTTGAAGCGCAGGAAGTGGGGGCGGCCTCAAATCTGAAGTGCAACACCTTGCTTCGGGTAAGGTGCTCAGATGCAAAGCAGAACTTCGTACCAACAACTTCAGCCTGAGGAGCGCATGACGATTGCGAGCATGAGCCAGAGCGGTTCGAGTGTGCGGGCCATGGCCCGCACACTCAGGCGCTCGGCGGGCACCGTCAGCCGTGAACTGAGGCGAAACAGCTGTGCGCTGCGTGGCTACGCGAGCCTGCCGGCGCAGGCCATGAGGCAGGCGCGGCGGGTTCAGGCGCGCCCGGTAGCGAAGCTCGATCCGCAACACGCTCGGTGGGGCGCGGTGCTGACTTTGTTGGATTGGAAGTGGTCGCCGCAACAGATCGCCGGTATCCTTAAGCGAGTGTGGCCCGAGGACCCCAGCATGCATGTATCTCACGAGACGATCTACACGGCCATTTACGCGCAGCCCAGGGGCGAGTTGCGCCGCCAGCTCATCGCCTGCCTGCGCCATGGCCGCAGCACACGCATGCCACGCAAGCGCGGGGTTGATCGACGCGGGCAGATTCCTGAGATGGTCAGCATCCATGTGCGCCCGCCCGAGGTCGAGGACCGCGTCATGCCGGGCCACTGGGAGGGTGACTTCATCAAGGGCGCGGGCAACAAGTCTTCGGTGGGCGTGCTGGTCGAACGCAGCAGTCGTCTGGTGCTGTTGGCCAAGATGGATGACGCTACTGCGGCCTCGGCGCTGGCCGGCTTTTCTGCCAAGCTCAATTCGATTGCTGAGCCGCTGCGCCAGAGCCTGACGTACGACCAGGGAAAGGAGATGACGCGCCACAGTGAGCTCAGCGCCAACACTGGCGTCAAGGTGTACTTCTGCGATCCGCACAGCCCCTGGCAGCGTGGCACTTGTGAGAACACCAATGGGCTGCTGCGCCAGTACCTGCCCAAGGGCACCGACTTGTCCGTGCACACACAAGAAGAACTCGACGCAATTGCCGACAGCTTGAACAAGCGACCTCGTGCTACGCACGCGTTCCACTCCCCACTGGAGGTGTTCGCTCGTATGCTCAAACAAGTTTCTCACCCCCAACTTCAATTCACTGACGCGGGTGTTGCACTTGGGACTTGAAACCGCCGGGTATCTACCAACAAGGTGGACCCAAATGCCGTCGTTTCCGATTTAGTACGTGTTTTGTTTGAGGCGGTAGGTGATGATCGAATTCGTGTTCCAGGTGCGGAAAACTCATCGCTTTGCAAGGCTTCTAAGGCCATGTGCGCAACCGCGGGTAACGCTGAAAAGCTCAAGCGGGTGGACAATATCGGGGACCGTGTTGAGGCGGGGACATTTTCTACCGTTGGGATCGCGATTCGAGGCGGATGGCTGTTTTCGATCAACAACGAAGCGCTCGCGAGTTCCATTCAAACGGCAGTTGCCGTGGGCGCACGAAAAACTGCTGAAGGTGTGATGTGGTCCCACCTTAACCACTGCGAAGCCACTATGGAATCGGTCGGGCGTCCTGATTCGACGTCACATACAGTCACGCTCCGACTGACCGAGTAGAGCCCCTGATCGAAGCCACCGGCGTGGCCTGGCCACTAGTCGATCCGCAAACGACGAAAGGCACGGTGCCGACGCTCACCATCGACCGCCTTTCAACGGCGGACGCCAATATCGACGCCGGGCCGCATTTCGGATTCGCTGACGAGGTGTTCACGACAGCTTTGTCGCTCGCGCTGGATGCGATGCCCGGCGCGGTGTTGAGCGGAACGGTGCCAGGCAGCGTGAGGGATGAAGTGTCGAGGTGGATCGACTCCGGACCTGTCTCGCTCGCTGTTGAACCGTGAGCGGTGACGGTTTCAGGTTGGACATGCTACGCGACCTTGGTGGCGCCATCGGCGGCCTCGGAACGACGAGCAGGCCACCTAACCATATGCCAGAAACAGATAGCGACGCCAACCTTTCCCATCGGCCTTCTACCCCTTCCGAAGAACGTTTCTTGAGGGTTGGCGCAGCTGGGATTGACCTGGTGCAGGAGCCCGTTTGATAATTCAAGCAGGCATTTTAATTGTTCCGGCCGCTTTTCCCACCAGACCGGATTTCCTTTGTTGAGTGCCCCGATCCTGGCGCTGAGGCTACGTGCTTCAAGTTCGGCAAATTCACTGGGATATATCTGAATGAGTTCCCGCGCAAGTGCCTCTAAAGAATTAATACCTTTTCTTGCTAGTCGCGATGTAATCGGTTTGTGCATGTCCTGCCCCTTTTGTGAACGGGGTCAATGATAGGTGGGGTCGCCAACCCGAAGCAAGTGCACTGACTTATGCACCAGTGCACCACTGGTGCACGAGTATTGCACCGGGTATTGGGGGTGTTTATAGTTCACGCCAAGCGCAGCCCTTGTGGCGTGCGGAAGTTCCAAAACATCTGGCAGTAGTGTTGCTACAGATTAATTTTTGAAGGAGATCATCATGTGGGGAGAAGTGTTCAAGGCTGTTGTGGTTGCTGTCGTTACCGTGGTTGCCGAGAAGGTAATCGAGGCAGTTAAGGAGAGCTGATTCTCTTGACAGCACTCACCGCCCGCCCCGACAAGCAGTAGTTGTCGGGGCATTCTTCGCGTTGACAAATGATTACTCAACTTTAGACATTCAGGCCCGCTCAACGAGCGGGTCGGAAACGGATTCAAGAAATCGAAAAATGCTTGACATGGGGCAATGATCGTGTGGCCGCCGCGCTGCTTGCGCGGGTTTTAGCGCAAGCAGCGCGGCGGCCAATGAGGATCGTTTTCGGTCCTCTTGCGATTGCCCATGTCTTTGTCCAACCGTGTACGACTGTGTCTGTCCGAATGGATCAACCTTCTGCTTCTGGCCGTGCCAATTCGCTCTCGCGGGAGCTTTGTCGAGCTGCTGTGCGGCTGTATGGTTTCGCCAGAAGGCTGGGTGACGCGCGCTATCAGCGCCATCGCGCGACGCAGGCACTGGACGACCTACTACAAGCTTCTCGGGCGCGGCAGCTTGCGCACCGTGCGTTTGGCCCGCCAATTGTTCTTGCTGGTGCTCACAGTGCTGCCATGCGATGTGCTGACACTGGTCATCGACGATACGCTGGTGCCGCGCTCCTCGGAGCAGGCGCCCGGTTGCGCGTATCGCCACGACCACAGCCGCAAGATCAATCGGCCGCAATTCATACGGGCCCAGTGCTGGGTTACGCTGGGCGTGAGCGCGCTGGGCAACGGCGGGGTCAACCTGGTGCTGCCAATTCTCTCGCGGCTGGTGCCAAACACCGGCAACCGCAACAAGCTGAAAATCGCGCTGGTGCTGGTCCGCTCTCTGGCGGGCGTGGCCAACAAGCCGGTGCGCGTACTGTTCGATTCGTGGTTCATGCGCGCCCGCCTGGTATTGCCTTTGCTGCGCAGACAAATGCACGTGATTGGACAGGCGCGCATCGACACCGCGCTGTTTCTCGTGCCGCCACCGCCAACCACACCCAGACGTGGTCGCAAGCGCATCTATGGCGAGCGCCTGAACGCCGAGGCCATCGAAGCACTGCCCGCGATCGAACTGCGCATGCCGCTCTATGGCAAAGACCAGCAGGTTCGCCTGCGCTCTGCCGAGGCTCGCGCGCGCTTCCTCAAGGGCGCGTTGGTGCGTGCCGTCTGGTGCCAGTTCTTCGATGCGAAGAAACAGGCCTGGACCAAGCCCCGTCTGCTGCTCGCGAGCGAAACGGACTTGAGCGCCCAGGAGATCGTGCAGTTGTACGCGCGCCGCTGGGGCATAGAACCGCTGTTTCACAATCTCAAGCGCTGGTTCGGCGTGAGCAATCTCTGGCAGCAATCGCGCACCGTGCTGGAGTTGTGGATGCAAATTCGCTCGATGGCCTGGACTTTGAACCAACTGCTGAGTCTGGTGCTTGTCGAGACCTTCCCGATGAACGCGGTCGCACCATGGCGCATGAATCAGCCCGTCACGGCCGGTCTGGTCACGCAGTGGCTGCGCATGGAATTTACCGGACTTGCGTTTCGCGACGGCCTGAATCGCAAGTCCCAGAAATTCCAGTGGCCAACGCCACGCAACGACACGCGACCGACCTCGTAGGATTGCCCGCGCGCGCTTCTGACGGCGTCTCATCGCTGTTTCCATTGCCAAATCGCCTCGTTGACGACCACCTTCGCAGCCGGTGAGGCAGCCATTCGCATGTCTAATGTTGAGAAATGATTATTTCAGTGTTGCAAGTCAAGTGCAGATAGCACCAACTGGCGTCAGGAAAGGCCAGGATTGATGCCGGGCCGATCCAGGCCTGTCACAGCCCTTGCCTGGCAACGTCGCCACCGCCCGCAGCTGCTCTGCCAACGTATTCACCTTGTTTAACATAACGCCCGGTCCGCGAAAAATGGACTGTAAAGGCCAAATCAGAATGTCCGCTTCCAGCCACATTAGAATGTCCTCTGGATAGACCTATACTGGTAGCGCCTGGGTTGGACGGGAGCGCGCCATGAAGGATCGAGGGTTGATCACCATGAGTCTGCGCGAAGTTGACCGCTTCAAGGTCATTCAGGCAACGGCCGAGGGCCTCCTGGCGCAATGGCGCGCCGCAGAGCGCCTGGATTTGACGGCGCGGCAAGTCCGGCGGCTGGTCCAGCGCTGGCGAGCCGATGGCCCTATGGGCTTGCTGTCGCGCCAGCGTGGGCAGCCAGGCCATCGCCAACTGCCACGGATGCTCGAAGCGCAGGCACGCGCGCTAATCCAGCAGCATTACGCCGATTACGGCCCCACGCTCGCCTGCGAGAAGCTGCGCGAGCGCCATGGCATCGAGCTGGCCAAGGAGACGGTGCGCCGGATCATGATTGACGCCGGCTTCTGGGTCCCCAGGAAGCTGCGCCCGCCCAAGATGCACCAGCCGCGCAAGCGCCGCGCCTGCCTGGGTGAACTGGTGCAGATCGATGGTAGCGAGCACGCGTGGTTCGAGGAGCGGGCGCCCATGTGCACGCTGCTGGTCTATGTCGACGATGCCACCAGCCGCCTGATGCAGTTGCTGTTCGTGCCGACCGAATCGACTTTCGCCTATTTTGCCGCGACGCGGGCCTATATTGAGCGCCATGGCAAGCCGGTGGCGTTCTACAGCGACAAGGCCAGTATCTTTCGGGTCAATGCCAAAGGTGTTACGACTGGGCGGGACTATACGCAGTTCGGGCGCGTGCTGTACGAGCTGAACATCGAGAGCCTGTGCGCCAACAGCAGTCAGGCCAAGGGCCGTGTGGAGCGAATGAATGGCACGCTGCAGGACCGGCTGGTCAAGGAGCTGCGCCAGCGCGGCATCTCGACGCTGGCCGAGGCCAATGCCTTTGCCCCGGTCTTCCTGGCGGACTTCAATGTGCGGTTCGCCAAGATGCCAAGAAGCGACTTCAACGCGCACCGTCCCGTGCGGCCCGACGAGGACCTCGAGCGCATCTTTACCTGGCGTGAATGGCGCAAAGTCTCCAACCGACTGACGCTGCAATACGACCGCAAGCTGTACCTCATCACGGACCAACCCGAGCAGCGCTCCTTGATTCATCGCTACATCGAAGTGGCCGAGTATCCGGACGGCCGCATCGAGTTGTGGGCCGACGGGACTTCCCTGCCCTACGTCCTCTATGACCGGCTGTCCGAGATCAATCAGGGTGCGGTGGTGGAAAACAAGCGGCTGGGACATGTGCTGGAGATCGCCCAGCGCGTGCAGGCCCAGCGCGACAATCGTCGCATCCTAGCGACACCATCGCGCACGCTGACCGGTCAAAAACCGCGGCAACGGCCCGAACAGGCGACCCCGGGCACGAAACCACAACGGCAGCTGAATGCGGAAGACTTGCGTCGCGCCATCGATGAACTGGCGCAACCGCCCCACCCTGTAGATACCTTACCGCCTCAGGCCAGCTCGACTGCCTTACGGAAACAGCCAAGAAAAAGACGCAAAAGAACCAAAACCATCCTGCATTAAACCGGACATTCTGATCTAGCCACTGGGCGGACATTTGAATTTAGCCTGGACATGGACTCGACTGTTTGTCGAAACGTACCCCACGGCCCGGGGAACCGTCCGACCCTCAGTTGTCCGTCGGCGAGCGGTGGGTTGGAACCGGTGCAAAATCGAAATGGGCGGCGGCATACACGGCATTGCACGCCCATACTTCTTCCCCGTCCTTATAGAAGGTGACCCATTTGCCGTCGCTGATGCATTGGGCGCCGGGGAAGACCTCATCATGGCCATTGGGACCGTCCAGCGGGAAGGGCGCGCGTGGCGTGGCCCAGTAGCGGCCGGTCGGTAAGGCCTCGATCGCTTTTCTGGACATTCTCTTCAGTACCGCCATGCGCTGTCACGCAACGCGCGATCCGACCCGCCGCGGCGAGCCGGATTGTGTCAATCCCGCAACGGCGTGGCACCGTCCCGAGACATCCTCGTGTAGCCTCACCGCCAAATCTCCTCGCTGCTATAAGGTGCAGTTTCGCCATGGCGCAATACCTCCTCCTTGCAGTCCGAGCGTTCGGCGTCGGTTGTGAACATCGCCGTGGTCTCCCGGCAAGTCTATCTGCGGGGCGCCGCGGAAGCTGGCAGTCCCGGCGCTGACGGGGAACCCGCGGCGACGATGTTGATCCGCTGTGAGGCGATGCACAGCCACCTGCAGAATCGGCATATCTCCGAAGGTGCTATGGACGCTAGCGAAAAGCCGGCTGCCCGTTGTATGGAGTCCTGAAGACTACCCAATCTGCGGTTCACTTTCTGTCTGACGAAAGAGGGGGCTCAAGCGTAGCGCCTTTCCCGTCTAAGCCACGTCTAAGCCGGGTGCTGGTAGGCACAATGCCTCATGAAAGTGGACAAAAAGACATATTTGCCATCTTTCAAAGTGATGGGGAGTCGCCATAGACCAGGGGCGGGGTGCTCGACTGCTACGCTTGGCCAAAATAGTTGGCGTCATGAACTTCATGAACTATCATATGTTCATGACCCTACACCGCCGTATCTCTCTTCGCGCGCGTTTCCCGGCCGCCCCTGTCCGGCTCGAAGCTACGCAGCTCCCGAGTGCCCGCGCTCGTCGTGCTGCATCGTCTGCGGTAGCGCGCGACCAGCAACACGCCACCCCCGGGAGCTAATTGAGACGGCAGTGGCGCTCGTCAACGACGCATCCCGTGAGGTCGCGTTGTCCGTCGAAGTCCAACACGAACTGGACGCGGCACTCGGTCGGATCGTCCGCATCTTTGCGAAGCCAAATCGTCCGGTCCGCGAGCGTCCTTTTATTGCTGCCGGGGAGACTGTGGCACATGCCGGCGGGGCAGCGCATTCCGATCCGCTGCAAGAGGCGCGCGAACGTGGTCGACTGGCAGCTGCCCGGGAGTGGGAACAGCCAGAAAACCTGTCTCTTAAGGACGCCGCGCTTTATGCAGGACGTTCGGACCGCGCCATCAACCAGGACCGCCAGGCGGGTCGCCTCTATGCCCTCGTGCTGCCGGGGCGCGAGCGAGGGTTTCGCTATCCGTCGTGGCAGTTCCACGTCGATTCCGAGCGGCTGACCGCTGTGCTTGCACCATTTGTGGCTGCCGGCGCGAGCAGTTGGGTTATCCATAATTTTCTGCATCGCCCGCAAGAAGGCCTGGAGGGACGCACGCCGGCGGATTGGATCGCCGATGCAGCGGCCCCAATAAACGCCGTTGTGCGGCTCGTCGACGCGCGGTACCGCGACGAGCAGGGCGCCGCATGACCTTTAGCGCAGAAGATCTGGGGTGTCCGCTGCCGCCGGCCGACCTGGCCGACCGTCGGCTTACCACAAAGATGCTCGATCTCGAGAGGGTAGCGCTCTGGCGGATCCATCGCGCGCACCTGGACCCTATTTACTACAACCGCCGCGCGCCGGGCGTGACCCATTACCGGTTCGATGCAGCCGGCGGCGAGTTCGGCGTCCTTTATGCAGCTCCCAGCTTTGCCGCGTGCATGGCCGAAGCGGTCATTCGGGAGCGCTTCCAAGGACAACACCTGCCGCTACTGCTCGATGAGCATGAACTAAGCAGTCGATGCATTTGCCGGCTGGCCGTGGCCGATAGGCGACCTTTAGTGCTCGCTGATCTTACCGGCCCGCTGACTACCCTTGGCATGGACGCTCGCGTGTTTTCGGTCACTGATTACCTTGGCCCGAACCTGTGGAGTTCGGCGCTGCACGCGGCATTTCCTCGGATCGACGGCTTGTATTTTCAGTCACGCCTGGCGGGGAGCCTAGCGTTGCTATCTTCGATGACCGTGCCCAACTGGTACTAGCAGGTATGCCAACTCGGCTGTTCGACTTTCCCGGATTGGGGCCCTATCTGGCGGCCAATCAAATTGGCCTCGCGCCAACGGACGACGCTTGGACATCGAACGGTTAGTGCGGTCAGGCGACAGCGCGACACTGCGGCCATGCCGCGGTCTGAGTGGCCCTCACAGCGCTCGGCTCCTGATTCTCCCAACCGCATCTCTCCGCAGACGTGGCCGCCGTCCGTGCGCAGTTCCCCGAGACCCGCGAGGTCTGTGCCTTGCTTTTTTAGGTACGGCATCACCCCCACCGCCAACAAGCTCTATGGCCCGCATGGGCACGCCAGCCGAGGTCCTGGCACAGTTCTGAGAGGACCTGTGCGACAAGATGCGCGTGACCATCGCGCTCCCTGAACTGCCGGGTGCGCTCAAGTCGATCTCCGCCAATGCCGTGCAGTCTATCTGGCAGGCCGGCCGCCGCCGGTGAGCTGGCCGCTTTGCGTACGGAGGTGGTGCTGCAGGCGAGCGAGGCGGAGGCACAGCACGACCAGGCGCCGGTTGCGGTGGTGGTGGTGGCCGACCAGCCATATGCTGGCCATTGTGAATGGCCACGAGGAAGTGTTTCCGCGGGCGCGCTGTGTCAGTGATGGCCGCTGGTGCACTTTCTTCCGCGACGGCAAGGAAGTCTGGGACTGCAACGCCAGCTACGCCGCCGCGAATTTCATCTTCGAACCTGCGCCTTCGGAGAAGACGGCATGAGCGTCTCACCCCGAATCCCGGCCAAGCCTCGAGCATTACCCAGTCGGCGATCCGGTTCCGAATGCAAGCGCCCCATCAAGCCGGAGTTGGCTAGCAGCCGAAGCAGCGCCGAACGCCACTCGGCCTAACAACGCAGTCGCTCCTGCTGTGCCACTGCCAAGGAGGATCGCGTGCTCAAGCGTTCAAGAATGTCCGCGGCGCGCTTGGACGGGCCGCCAACTAGCTTTTTCAGTGGCCGGTGCTATCTTGTAGTATCGGCGCGCCGGCGAGCGGCGGCATCGGTTTGCCCACCCACCGCCAGCGACAACGTTAAGCGGCAGGAGCGCCTGAGGCAACAGTCTGGCTACCGGGCAGCGACTATGTAAGGAGAAGGTGGATCATGAAGATGCTACTCACAGTCGAATTTCCTCATGAGCCCTTCAACGTTCTCGTCAGGGGCGGGAAGGTGGGCGAGGTCATTGAGCGTATCCTGGCGACGATCAAGCCGGAGGCAGCGTACTTTACCGAGCAAGACGGC